>NZ_JAUALB010000001.1:2720000-3384220 GCF_030345795.1 Micromonospora sp. WMMA1363 | reverse complement strand
CTCGCGGTCGCGCCCGCCGAACTCACCCGCACCCTGGACCGCTTGGTCGCGCAGCCGTACGTCACCGAGGCGGTACTCGTCTCCACCTGCAACCGGGTGGAGGTCTACGCCGCGGTGTCCGGCTTCCACGGCGGCCTCGGCGACATCTGCGCCGTCCTGGCCGAGCAGGCCGGCTGTCCGCCCGCGGCGCTCGCCAACCACCTCTACGTCCACTTCGACGCTGCCGCCGTCGACCACGTCTTCCGGGTTGCGGCCGGCCTGGACTCGATGGTCGTGGGCGAGGCGCAGATCCTCGGCCAGCTCCGGGACGCGTACCACTGGGCCTCCGGCGCCGACACCGTCGGGCGGTTGCTGCACGAGCTGATGCAGCAGGCACTGCGGGTGGGTAAGCGCGCTCACTCCGAGACCGGCATCGACCGGGCCGGGCAGAGCGTGGTCACCGCTGCGCTCGACCTCGCCGCCGAACTGCTCGACGGCGATCTGACCGGCCGCCCGGCGCTGGTCGTCGGGGCGGGGGCCATGGGCTCACTGGGCGTGGCGACCCTCTCCCGGCTGGGCGCCGGGCCGGTCACCGTGACCAACCGGGGCGCCGACCGGGCGGTGCGGCTGGCCGAGTCGTACGGCGCCGCCGCCGCGCCGATGGCCGCGCTGACCGCAACACTCTGCACAGTGGACATCGTAGTGGCCGCCACCGCCGCCACGGAGTCGGTCCTCACCCGCGAGGTGGTGTCCCAGGCGCTCGCCGACCGGGATCCGGCCCGCGGCCCACTGGTCCTGCTCGATCTGGCCGTGCCGCGCGACGTCGGGCCCGGCGTCGCCGAGCTGTCCGGCGTCGAGGTGATCGACATCGACCGGATGGCGGCCATGCTCGCCGACGGTCCGGCCGCCACCGACGCCGCCGCCGTGGAGCGGATCGTCGTCGGCGAGGTCGACACCTTCCTCACCTGGCTGCGGGGCACCGACGTCGCACCGACCGTGGCCGCCCTCCGGGGCCGCGCCGACGACGTGGTCGGCGCCGAGCTGCGCCGACTCGCCCAGCGTCGTCCCGACCTCACCGACGAGCAACGGTCCGAGGTGGCCCGGACGGTGCACCGTGTCGTCCAGCGCCTGCTGCACCAGCCGACCGTGCGGGTCCGCCAGCTCGCCGCCGAGCCCGGTGGCGACCAGTACGCGGCACTGCTGCGCGAGCTGTTCGACCTCCAGGTACCGCAGACCTCACCGGTCGACACCGTTCCCGACGTGATGGCACCCGAGGCCGTCCCGCCGCTCGACGGCGCCACCGACGCGCCACCCACCGGAGGTGAGCGATGAGCATCCCCCTACGCCTCGGCACCCGGGGCAGCGCCCTGGCGATGGCACAGTCCGGGCACGTTGCCGAGGCGCTGACCGCCGCCACCGGGCGCCCGGTGGAATTGGTCGAGGTGGTCACCGCCGGGGACCGCTCGTCGGCCCCCGTCCACCGGCTCGGCGTCGGCGTGTTCGTGTCGGCGCTGCGCGACGCGCTGGCTGCCCGCACCATCGACGTCGCCGTGCACTCCTACAAGGATCTGCCCACGGCGGCGGCCCCTGGCCTGCACGTCGCGGCGGTCCCGCCCCGGCAGGACCCGCGCGACGCACTCGTCGCCCGGGACGGCCGTACGCTCGCCGAGCTGCCGCCCGGCGCACGGATCGGCACCGGCGCGCTGCGGCGGATCGCCCAGCTGCACGCGCTCGGGTTGCAGCTGGACGTGCAGCCGATCCGGGGCAATGTCGACACCCGTCTGGCGCGGGTACTCGGGCCCGAGGCCGACCTGGACGCCGTGGTCCTGGCCCGGGCGGGGCTGGCCCGGCTGGGCCGGACCGACGTGATCACCGAAACGCTCGATCCGATGTTGATGCTGCCGGCGCCCGCACAGGGGGCGTTGGCCGTGGAGTGCCGGGTCGACGACCCGGACCTGGTGGAGCTGCTCGCGGTGCTCGACCACGCACCGTCCCGCGCCGCGGTCGTCGCGGAGCGGGCGCTGCTGGCCACCCTGGAGGCCGGGTGCAGCGCACCGGTCGCCGCCTACGCCGAACTCGCCGAGGGCGACGCCGGTGAAGAGATCTACCTGCGCGGGGCGGTGACCAGCCCGGATGGCACCCGTGACCTCCGACTGTCCCGCACCGGAACGCCCGCCGACGTGGTGGAGATCGGTAAGGCACTGGCCGCCGACCTCCTCGACCTCGGCGCCGACTCGATCCTCGGCCAGGAAGGACACCCCGGACCGGGGACCCAGCAATTTGGGAGCACAGAATGACCCGCACCCGTATGCCCGTAGGCCGTATCGCGTTCGTCGGGGCCGGTCCCGGCGATCCGGGCCTGCTGACCCGCCGGGCGCACGACGCCCTGGTCGACGCCGACCAGGTGGTGTACGACGGGGGGTTCCCCAGTCGCTGCTCGACGTCGTCCGTGCCGAGGCGAAGGAGGACGCCCAGTTCACCCCGGCCGAGGGCGCGCCGGGAGACGTGGCGAAGGTGCTCATCTCGGCGGCGCGTTCCGGGTTGAACGCGGTGCACCTGGTCGCCGGTGACCCGTTCGGCCACGACTCCGTGGTCAAGGAGGTGCAGGCGGTCGCGCGTACCGCCGCGCACTTCGAGGTGGTCCCGGGCGTGGGGCAGGCCGAGGGCGTGGCCACCTACGCGGGCGTGCCGCTGCCGGGCGTACGCACGGCGGCCGACGTCGAAGACGTCACCACGCTGGACTTCGAGGCGCTGGCCGCCGTCGTCGCCCGGGGACCGCTGGCGCTGGCGGTGGACGCCGGCGACCTCGCCGTGCTCCGGGACGGGCTGCTCGCCGCCGGGATGGACGGCGCCACCGCTGTCGCGGTGACCGGCGACGGCACCGGCGAGACCCAGTACACCACCACGTCAACCGTCGACTCGTTCGTCGCGGCGGCGCTCGGGTTCACCGGCCGGGTCGTGCTCACCGTCGGTGACGGCGTCCCCCAGCGGGACAAGCTCAGCTGGTGGGAGAACCGCCCGCTGTACGGCTGGAAGGTGCTCGTCCCCCGGACCAAGGAGCAGGCCGGCGCGATGAGCGCGCGGCTGCGGGCATACGGGGCGATCCCGTGTGAGGTGCCGACGATCGCGGTCGAGCCGCCGCGCACCCCCGCCCAGATGGAGCGGGCGGTCAAGGGCCTGGTCGACGGACGGTACGCCTGGGTTATCTTCACCTCGGTGAACGCGGTCCGGGCGGTGTGGGAGAAGTTCGCGGAGCATGGCCTCGACGCCCGACACTTCGGTGGCGTCAAGATCGCCTGCATCGGCGAGGCAACCGCCGACGCCGTCCGAGCGTTCGGCATCCAGCCGGAGTTGATCCCGTCCGGGGAGCAGTCCTCGGAGGGGCTGCTCGCCGAGTTCTCACCGCACGACGAGGTGCTCGACCCGGTCGGCCGGGTGCTGTTGCCGCGGGCCGACATCGCCACCGAGACGCTCGCCGCCGGGCTCACCGAGCGGGGCTGGGAGGTCGACGACGTGACGGCGTACCGGACGGTCCGGGCGGCGCCGCCGCCGGCCGAGATCCGCGACGCCATCAAGTCGGGCGGGTTCGACGCGGTGCTCTTCACCTCGTCGTCCACGGTCCGGAACCTGGTCGGTATCGCTGGGAAGCCGCACGCGCGTACCGTTGTTGCAGTCATCGGGCCCAAGACGGCGGAGACCGCCACCGAGTTCGGCCTGCGGGTCGACGTGCAGCCGCCGCACGCCTCGGTCCCCGACCTGGTGGAGGCGCTGGCCGCCTACGCCGTCGAGCTGCGGGAGAAGCTCGCCGCCATGCCGGCGAAGCAGCGCCGCGGCTCGAAGGTGCAGGGGCCGACCGCCCTGAGGTTCCGCTGAGCAGGAGGCTCCCGTGCCGTATCCCGAGATCCGGCCCCGCCGGCTGCGCCGCAACGCCGCCGTGCGGCGGCTGGTCTCCGAGACACGCGTCGACCCGGCCGAGCTGGTCGTGCCGATGTTCGTCAAGGAGGGGCTGACCGAGCCGCGCGCCGTGGCGTCGCTCCCGGGGGTGCTCCAGCACTCCCGGGACTCGCTGCGAAAGGCCGCGGCCGAGGCGGTCCAGGCCGGGGTCGGTGGGATCATGCTCTTCGGCGTGCCGGAGTCGCGGGACGAGCGCGGCTCGGGCGGAACCGACCCGAACGGCATCCTCAACGTCGCCATTCGGGACGTGACGTCCGAGGTGGGCGACGCCACCGTGGTGATGAGCGACCTCTGCCTGGACGAGTTCACCTCGCACGGGCATTGCGGCCTGCTCGCCCCGGACGGCACGGTGGACAACGACGGCACGCTCGCCGCGTACGCCGAGATGGCGGTGGCGCAGGCCGAAGCCGGGGTCGGCATGGTCGGCCCGTCCGGGATGATGGACGGCCAGGTCGGCGTGGTCCGGCGGGCCCTCGACGCCGCCGGCCACCAGGACGTGGCCGTCCTGGCGTACGCGGCGAAGTATGCCTCCGCCTTCTACGGCCCCTTCCGGGACGCCGTCGAGTCGGCGCTGGAAGGGGACCGCCGCACCTACCAGCAGGACCCGGCGAACCTGCGGGAGTCGCTCCGCGAGGTCGAGCTGGACGTCGCCGAGGGGGCCGACATCGTGATGGTCAAACCGGCGCTGCCGTACCTCGACCTGGTGTCGGCGGTCCGGGCCGCGGTGGACGTCCCGGTCGCCGCGTACCAGGTCTCCGGCGAGTACGCGATGGTCGAGGCGGCCGCCGCGAACGGCTGGATCGACCGCGAGCGGGTGATGCTGGAGACGCTCACCTCGATCCGCCGCGCCGGCGCGCAGATCATCCTCACCTACTGGGCGGTCGAGGCCGCCCGACTGCTCCGCCAGCGCTACTGACATCGCCAGCCGGCCGGCCCGTGCTGGTCCGTCGGCTGGCCCGCGCTGGGGCGGCGGCCGGCCCGCGCCGGTCGAAGCGGAGCAACGTCGGTGGGGCAGGTGGGGGGCCACCGGCACGGCTGACGGCCCGCCGGCCAGGCGGGGCCTGGCCGACGGGCCGTCGCGGAGCGGACGAGGTCAGTCGTCGTTGACGATGGTGCCGGTGCCGAGCGGGTCGGCGAGGCGGAGCCCCGGCACGCCGGCCACCAGCAGCGTCACCCTTTCGTCGGCCTCCCGCTTGCGGTCACCGCGCACGGTCACCGCAAAGGTGAGGGTCGTCTGGCCGGCCGCCAGGCGCTGGCAGCCGACGTACGGCCGGTAGTCGGAGCCGGCCCGAGCCGTCGTGCCGTAGCTGGCGGCGCAGACCAGGACCGGCTGGGACAACGGCCGGGAGACGGTGACCGGGAAGGCGAGCTGGGTGGTGCCCCGATCGCCCTCGACCACCGACGCGTCCGCCACCGCCAGCGACGCGCGGGAACGGAACCGGGCCACCTGCGGATCGTGGTCGCTGGAGCCGCGGGTGCCGTCCCCGGCATGCTCGGCCGGCCAGTCGGCGTTGATGTGCGCGGCCCGCATTCGCACCAGGTCGCCGTGCAGCGCCTCGTTCACGAAGAGGTGGTCCAGGGTCTGCGCCTGCCCCTCGAAGCTGTACGAGTACGCGGACGACGGCGCGTCGGCGAGCAGGTCCTCCCAGAGGTTGCGTAGTCCGGCGTCGTACAGCGGGCCGAGTTGGTCGGAGGGGGTGGGGTCGGCGGCAGTGGCGATCGGGTCGTCGGGGCGGGGGAAGACGTTCAGGTCCCCGCCGTACACCACCCGTGCGTGCGGGTCCGCCGCCTCGATCGCGGTGACGATCGCCGCCCCGTACGCGGCCTGCTCCCGGCGCTGTCCGACGCGGCGGTCCGGGCCGGACGAGTAGTGGTTGCTCGCCGCCCACACGGTGAACCGTTCCCTCGAACCGGGCGCGGCGGCCACCGTGAACCTGCCGAGCTGCGGCGCCCGGGTGAAGACGTTGTCACCGTCCTTGCCGGTGGAGGTGTCGACGTCCGCCGGCAGCAGCGCGTTGAGCGCCTTCGGGTTTTGCACGTCCGCGTTGGACGGCAGCCCCGCCGACCGGTACTCGACGGCCGGCGACGAGCCCAGCAGCGGGTCGTCGGCGGTCGCCTTGGCCAGCGCGACCCGGTCGGTGCGGTACAGGAACGCCGACGTGATGCCCCGGGCGTCCGCGCCGGTGCGGTCGTAGGCGGCCAGGTATGCCGGGCCGCCGTTCGCCGCGATGGTCAGCGCCAGCTCCTGGAGGGTGTCCGGGGCGCCGTCGGCGTCGTCCGTGGCACCGCAGACCAGCGCCGTGCCGTCGACGGTGCAGATGTCCTGGTCCTCTGCCTCCTGGACGAGGATCAGGTCGGGCGAGTGCAGGTCGGTGGTGATCTGGTCGGCGAGCGCGGTCAGCTGCTCCTGGTACTCCTGCTCGCTGCCCGGCACGTAGTTGAACGGCGGGCGGACCCCGGCGCAGCCGGCGTTGCCGGCGAAGTCGCAGCCGTCGAACGGGTCGTCGCGGAAGTCGTACAGGTTTTCCACGTTGTAGGTCGCGACCGCGAACTCCGTCGACCGCTTCGCCGGCTGCGGCGGGTGGTTCTTCGCCGGGTCGGCTCCGCCGGCGAAGGTGGCGGCCTCGACCTGGACGCCGTACTTCGCGTAGGAGTAGTACAGGCCACCCACCGCGTCGCCGGTCAGGGTGTCGAAGGTGCGCGCCGGCGGCAGCAGCGCCGTGTTGTCACCGGCCGCGGCCTTGACGCCCATGCTGCCCAACATGATCCGCTGGCCGTTGCCGTCGTCGAAGGTGCGGGTCGGGTCGTTGTCCAGCGGGTGCGCGTCGCGGAACACCCGCCGGGCGTACCGGTCGGCGCGGTCGAGCAGCGGGTCGTCCCGGTCGACGACCCAGGTCTCGGCGTCGGCCGTGGAGGCGAAGACGTTCCGTCCGCTGACCGCGGCGCTGCCCGAGCGGATCCGGAGCCGGGCCCCCTCGTGCCGCTCCCAGAAGCGCTGCGCGTCCGCCAGATCGGCCGGCGGGACCGCGTCGGTCACCGCCACCACGCTGTCCACGTCGAGACCGGTGGCGAGCCTGCGGACCAGCGAGGCGCTGGAGAGCTGGGTCATGTTGTAGTACTCGGAGACCCGGGCGCGGAGCACCACCTCGTCCCCGACGGTGGGTACGTAGCCGCCGATCAGCGACGTGAACGAGCCCATGAAGACGAAGATGCCGTCGGAACTGGTCGGGTCGCCGTCGGCGGCGTCGGCGCGGCTCTGCAGGAAGAAGCCGTGCTGGTCCCGGCCCGACGAGTCCCGGGCCAGAGTGCGTTGGGTGATCACGCCGCGGACGTCGTACAGCGTGCCACTCGTGCCGTTGCCGCTGGCCGGTGCGAGCGGGGAACGGTCAGCCGGGCCGGACTCGCCGTCGGTGGTCGGGCCCTGTACCTCGCCGACGGCCAACTCCCTGGCCACCTGCACCGCCAACGCGCAGGTGGCGGTGGCGCCGTCCGCGTCGGTCGCGGTCAGCACCACGGTGTACGCCCCGGCGGCCAGGTCGGCGCTGGCGGTGACCGTCGCCCGCGCGGTGCCGCCGACCGCATCGGCCGGGGTGACGGCCGTACGGCTGATCGAGCCGGTGTCCGGTGCCGGGGTGACGGACGTGACCGCCAGGTCGACGATCCGGTCGTCGGGGTCGGTGGCGGTGACCTCACGGGCCGCCGCGGTGCCGGCCGGGGTGACCAGGGCGGCGCCGCAGGTGACGGTGGCCGGCGCGTCGACCGGGCCGCCCCCGTCGACGGTGTGCGCGCCCAGCCCGTCGACGGTGTCGACCGCAAAGCCCGCCCACTGGGTGGCCGGGTCGAAGGCGTCGGTGGGGTCGGTGTCGCCCGCGGTGACGCCGCCGAGGCGGCGCAGTGTGCTGTTCGCGGTACTGGTCGCCCCGGTGCCCCATTGGGATCCTGGGTCGACGCCCACCTGGCCGATCGAGTCGAGCACACTGTCACCGCGCCGCAGCACGACCGCGTCGTCGCCGTTGAACAGGCCGGCGCCGGTGGTCTGGTCAGCCTGGGCGAGGATCGTGGCGTTCGCCGACGAGTGGGCGAAGACGAAGACGTCGCCGGCCACTACCGTGCCGCCCAGTGCGAAGGTCGTCGGCGAGGTGGAACCGTTGAAGTACACCTGGAGCTGGTAACCGCCGGCGGCCAGGTCTACCGGCGTGCCGGTGCCGTTGAAGAGCTCGATCGCCTTGTTGTTCGACGAGCCTTCGACATACTCCGAAATGAACAGGTCGGTGGGCGCGGCGCTGGCCGCGGTGGGCGCGACGCCGACGGCCGTGACGGTCACGGCGGCGGCGGTGGCGGTCGCGAGCGCGGCGAGGGTGCGGCGCGGGCGCATGGGGCCTCCACGGTGGGTGGACGGGAACCAACGTACGCTAAGACGCGCTGTTGACCGCCGTCCATCCTCGAACGTACGGCCCAGTGAACTTTTCTCAGCGGGTGGGGTCGAGCCGGTGCACCAGGTCGGCCACGTCGACGCTGTACTCGCACCACTCGCGGTCGGGGCGGTACCCCAGCTCGGCGTTCACCTTGAGCATCGCCTCGTTGGCCTGGGCGTTCCAGGTCTGCACCTCGGTGAGCTGCGGCTCGGCCGCGCGCAACTCCTGCAGCATGCGCGCCTTGATCGCCCGGTCGATGCCGTAACCACGGTGGTCCTGGACGACGATCGTGTCGTACTGGTCGGCCCGCGTCGGGTGCTGCGCCGGGACGACCACCTCGGTCAGCCCGGCCACCTCACCGGTCTGCTCGTGCAGCGTGAGCACGATGTACGGCTTCATGCCCCGCCGGTGCAGGCAGTCCAGGCTGTCGCGCAGCCGCTGCGGGTCGTACGAGCTGGGGCGCAGCTCGCCGTCCTCGATGTCGCGGAGCTCTGCCTTGGCCCGCGCGTACGCCTCGATCAGATGGTCGGGTGGCCCGCCGGGGTGGAACTCCAGGTGGTAGCCCGCGCCGACGCCGCCGGCCATCTCGCCCAGTTCCGCCCAGTCCACCGCGGACAGGTCGAGCACGCTGCGGGTCTCGACGTACTCCCGGGCGAAGCCGAGCGCCTGGTAGAAGCCCACAGCCGGCGTGTCGCCGACCACCTCCACGCCGATCGACTGGAATCCCTCCTGGTAGACCCGGCGGGCGGCGGTCAGGACCAGGTGACGGCCGAGGCCACCGCGGCGCGCGGACGGGTGCACCAGCACCTCCAGCACGCCGATGTCGCCGAGTAGCAGCACGTGAATGTGTCCCAGGATCGCCCCCGGGGTGCCGTCGGCGGCCGGCTCGGCCTGCGCGATCCAGGAGAGCCGTCGTTCACCCGGCATCACCTCGGCCAGGTATTCCCGCAGGGAACTCTCCCGCCACGGCGGATCACGCGGAAGGTCGGCCGCGAAGACCGCGTTCAGCGTGTCCAGCAGCGACGCGATCTCGGCGGACGACGCGGTCCTGGGGTCCCACTCGCGCACCATCACCCGTCTAGCTTGCCGCCAACGGCTGCCGGGGGGAAGTGTCCAGTTCTCCAATGTATGCGGACGATCACTTCACGTACGGCTGGCCTGACCGTACTGGTTGGCCTTGTCGAAGACATCCTGCGCGTACCGCCGGACGTCGTTGTACGACAGGATGGCGTTCCACCAGTCACCGGCGATGGTCAGGTTCCGGCCGTTCTTGCACAGGTAGCTCGCGGCGGCCAAAGCGGCGTCGTCGATGTCGTGCGGGTCCTTGCGGCCGTCGTTGTCCGCGTCGGCGCCGACCTCCTGCCAGGTGGTCGGGATGAACTGCATCGGCCCGATCGCCCTGTCGTAGGTCGTGTCCCGGTCGAGCTGCCCGCCGTCGGTGTCGCGGATCAGCATCCGGCCGTCCTGCCCGTCCAGCGGAAGACCGATGATCTCGGGGGCGGCCCGGCCGTCGGGGCCGAGCCGGGCGCCGTTGGCCTGCCCGTGTGCGGACTCGACGTGCCCGATCGCGGCCAGCGTGGTCCAGCTCAGCCCGCAGCTGCGGTTGGTCTGGGCGAGGACCAGCTCGGCGTAGCCGTACGCCTGCACGGCCACCGGGTCGATGCCCACCTTCGGGCCGACCTGGGCGGCCCAGGCGGCGAGGGCGTCGGCGGGCCGGCCGGTGCCGGACGTGGGGACGAGGACCGCACCGCCGGTGGGTGCCGCGACCGAGGGGCCGCCGGGCGGCGGCACGGTGGGGGTGGGCACCGCCGCGCCCGCCCCCAGGGCCGGGTCCACGGCGGTCGCCGGCGCACTGGCGGAGGCGTCGACGGCGACCGGTCGGGAGCTTAGGGCCGCGGGCACCAGCAGGCCGCCGGCCGCGGCGGTCGCGGCGACCAGGAACAGCAGGAAGACGCCGGGCAGGGTCAGCCGGCCGCTCGGGCGCCGCGACCAGTCGCGGGCCGCTCGGGCGGCACCGGCCGCCACCCGCCCCGGCGGCGTGCGTACGGCGTGCGCGAACGGGATCCGCCGTCGCCGGGCTCCCGCTGGCTTGTCGGGGGCGGCCGGGCGGGTCCTGGTCGGTGGGTCGACGCGGGTCGCGGCCGGGTCGTCGTCGGCCCTCGCCGGCCCGTGCCGGTCGTCCGGCTTGTGCCGGTCCTGCGGCTCATCCTGCCGTGCCGGCTGGCCGGTGCTCCGCCTCGGCGCATCGTCGGTGGGTGGCGTCTGCGGTCGCAGCCACGGTCGCCGGGGACGAGGCACCGACATGGCCGGTGCCTCGGGGGCTGCGCCCGACTCCGCGGGCGGCCCGTCGGACGGCGCGGCCGGTCGGAGGGGCCGAAGGGTCGTCGTATCCTTGCCGTCCACCACCCGTCGAGTATCACCCATGCCCCGGACGGCGTCGGGAGCGGTCGTACGCTTGTGTCATGCCCCGGTACGAGTTCCGTTGCCGCGCCTGCGGTGACACCTTCGAGGTCAACCGTCCGATGGCCCGCGCCGCCGAGCCCGCGCCCTGCCCACTGGGGCACGACGACACGGTGAAGCTGCTGTCCACGGTGGCGGTGACCGGCCGCGGTGGCCCGGGTGGGTCGACGCCGAGGGGCGGCGGCTGCTGCGGCGGTGGCTGCGGTTGCTGAGCCGAGCCCCGTCCGGCAGCCCCGGGCCGCCGTGCTTGCCGGCGCGGAGCCGCAGTGGCACGTTGGGGCGGAGCCGGGCCGGCCGTTCTCACGATGCGTAACGGCCTGTGTTCGGGCAGCATGAACCGTACGTCACGGGGCGGAGGTTCCACGCATGTCGCCACGGATCCACCTCCCGACCGGGTGGGTGACCTTCGTCTTCACCGACATCGAGGGCTCGACCAGGCTGGCCCAGTTACTCGGGGCCGACTACCGGCGGGTGCTGTGGGAACATCGGCGGCTGCTGCGCCGGACCATCGCCGCCACCGAGGGCGCCGAGCTGCTCACCGAGGGGGACTCGTTCTTCCTGGCCTTCGGGGACGCGTCCGCCGCGCTGACCGCCTGCCTGACCGCCCAGCGGGCCCTGGCCGGCCACGACTGGCCCGCCGGGGAGGCGGCGCCCCGGGTGCGGATGGGTCTGCACACCGGGTGGGCCGAGCCGCGCGACGGCGAGTACGCGACTCCAGAGGTGCACCGGGCCGCCCGGGTCACCGCCGCCGCTCACGGCGGGCAGGTGCTCTGCTCCGCGACGACCGCGCGGCACGCCGACCCGTTGCCCTCCGGAGCGTCCCTGCTCGACCTGGGCCTGCACCGGCTGCGCGGCTTCGACGGCCGGGAGCGGCTGTTCCAACTGGTCGCCCCGGGCCTGGAGCGGCAGTTTCCACGGCCGCGTACCGCCGACACGGTGACACACAACCTGCCGACCCAGGTCACCTCGTTCGTCGGCCGACAGGACGAACGGGCTGAGCTGCGGCGGCTGGTGGACGGGCACCGGCTGGTCACGGTGCTGGGCGCGGGGGGAGCCGGCAAGACCCGACTCGCCGTGGAACTCGCCGCCGACCTGGTGGAGTCCTATCCGGACGGGGCCTGGTTCGTCGACGTCGCCACCGTCACCGATCCGGGGTTGGTGGCATTCTCCGTAGCCGCCGTGCTGGGCCTCCGCCCGGAGCCCGGTCGCCCGATGGTGGACACCCTGGTGGAGTACGTGGCCGCCCGCCGGATGCTCGTTCTCCTGGACACCTGTGACGCCCAGCCGGCGGCATCGGCCGAGGTGATCTCCCGGCTGCTCGCCGGTGGCACGGGGGTGCGGGTGCTCGCCACCAGCCGGGAGTCGTTCGGGTTGCCCGGTGAGGTGGTGTGGCGGATTCCCCCACTGTCGGTCGACCCGTCCGCCGACGGCGTGGAGAGCGACGCGGTCGCCCTGCTGCTGGATCGGACGGCCGCGGCCCGGGGCGGGCTGCCGCCCGCCCCCGAGGAGTCGGCGGACCTGCGCCGGGTGGTGCGGCGGCTGGACGGCCTGCCGCTCGCCATCGAGCTGGCCGCGGCCCGGCTGCGGGTGCTCTCCGTCGGGCAGCTCGCCGAACGCCTCGACGACGTACTCGGCACCCTCGACGCGGGCCGGGACCACGAGCCGTCGCCGGCCGCCCCCGGGTGGGCAGGCAACCAGCAGGACACCGTGGATCTGGTCGCGGCGGCGGCCGGGGCGAGTCCGCCCAGCCCGGCCGTCCGGGCGGTGCAGCGGTCGGCCGTGGAGCGGCACCTCACCATGCAGGCCACCGTCACCTGGTCATACCGGACGCTCGGGCCGCGCGCCGCCCGCCTGCTGCGCTGGCTGGCGGTCTTCGCCGGGCCGGTGGACCTGCCGACCGTGACCTGGCTGCTCGGGGACGACCCGCTCGACCCGCTGTCGGTGCTGGTGGACAAGTCGATGGTGCTGGCGGAGCCGCACGCCTCCGGCTGCACCTACCGGATGCTCGACCCGATCCGTGCCTACGCGGCCCGACGGCTGGTGCAGGCGGGGGAGGAGCGGGCCGCGCGCAACCGGCACGTGGCCTGGTCCGCCCACGCGCTCCAGCGGGTGCACCTCGGCCCGGAGGGCCAGCCGGTCACCCTCTCGCTGTACGCGCTCGACCCGCTGGCCGGAGAGCTGCGTGCCGCGCTGCGGTGGTGCGCCAACGGCGGCAGTGCCCGGGCGGGGCTCGGCCTGGCCGGCGGGCTGGACGAGTGGTGGCGGGAGCGGGGGTTGGCCCGGGAGGGTCGGCTCTGGTTGTCCCGCCTGTACGGACGCATCGCCGAGACGGGGGAGCGGATCCCGGAGGCGGACCTGGCGGCGGCGTACCACATGCATTCGCTGCACGCCGGCGCCGACGGTGAGTTCGCCGAGGAACTGCGTTTCTCGCAGCGGGCGGAGGAGGCGGCGCGGCAGGCCGGGGACGCCGGCCTGTTGGCCCGGGTCCTGGCCGGTCGGGCTGCTCCGCTGGTCGACATGGGACAGTTCGCCGAGGCCGAGCGGGTGTGCCAGGAGGTGATCGACTGGGCGCACCGGCAGGACGTGTTGGGGGACGCCCTGTTCGCCGTGTTCAGCCTCGCCGACCTGCTCTGGCGGCGGGGCGCGCTGGACGAGGCGGCCGAGTTGCTCGGTGCGGCCCGCCCGGTGGAGGCGGCTCGCCCGGTGGAGCGCGGGCGCCGCTCGGTCGACATGCTGCTGGGTCTGGTCGCGCTGGGCCGAGGGGATCTGATCGCGGCGCACGAGCACCTGTTGGTGGCGTTCCGCTCCCGGATGGCCCACGGTTTCCACGGGCGTGCCTGCGACACGCTGCACGCGATCGCGGTGCGGTGCGCCGCCGGGGGGGACCCGCTGACCGCCGCGCGGCTCTTCGGCGCGGCGCAGGCGACGCGGGCGCGGCTGCGTTCCTCGCCGGGGATCTACGGCGCGTACTGGACGCAGCGGCAGGGGGAGGTCCGCCAGGTGGTGGGCGATGGGGCCTTCGACGGCGCGTACGCCGAGGGCGTGGCGTTGGGGCTGGAGGAGGCGGCGGCGCTGGCGCTCGACGTCGAGCACCCAGACCTGGCGGCGGATTCGACCAGGTTCGTCGTTGGTGCCGCCCGGCCCGCCACCGGCCAGCCCACCGGTGCGTCCGCCACGCACCCGGAGCGCGGCTGAGCAGCGGGCTGTTCCGCCTCGCGCCCGTCCCCGCCGGCCGGTCCAGCCCCTGCCGGCGGACGCGCTCCCGGGCCGGGAACTCTCCGATCGACGCGGGCGGGGGTGGCGGAAAGACGCGGGAGAGGCCGCCGGCAAACCCCGGTGGTCGACGCGGCGGCGGGTGGGCGGTGTCAGGTGAAGAAGCGGGCCAGGTGGGCGGGGCGTGGCGGCTCGGCGTCGGGGAGCAGAGGGGTGAGATCGGCGAAGATGCTGGCGCCGTCGCAGCCGGTGTGCAGCGGGTACCAGCGCGGCGCACCCGGGGGACGCAGGAAGCAGATGCCCTTGATGGTCTGGACGTCGAGCAGCCGGACGTGGGTAGGGTCGGCGACCGCGTTGACATGCCCCCACCAGGGGCTCATCACGTGCAGGACGCCGCCCGGCCGCAGCACCCGGTGCGCCTCGTCGACCAGCGGCAGGAAGTCGATCAGGTGCTCCAGGATGTGGACGGTGAAGAGCACGTCCACCGAGTCGTCGGCCAGCGGCAGCGTGCTCGACAGATCCGCGACGGCGTCTACGCCCAGCGCCGGGAAGATGTCCAGTCCCAGGTTGCCCGGCCACTGCTTGGTTGCCCCGCAGCCCAGGTCGACGACCACCGGATCCCGTCCGCCGACGCGGACCCGACACCACACCGCCAGGACGCCGGCGAGCCGGCCGACACGGTCCCGCACCAGACGCAGGTCGTCCGGCTCGCCGACCTCCCCGGTCAGGTGGGCCACGCCCCGGTCGAAGCGCACCTCGACGGCGAGGTCCCGCAGGCGGTCGTCGTGCCGGGCCTGATCCGTCCACGCCTCGGCGAGAAACTCGTCGACCGCCCGCAGCCGCTCGGCCGAGGACTGGGTCATCACCAACGCGACCATCGGCCCACCTCCGGCCGCCCGTTACCCACATCCCCGCCCGGTATGCCCCGCCCGTACGGCCAGCCTCCGGTGGATCAGTCCTCGGCGATCCGGCCGGCCGTCACGCGCAGCCGCCGGTTGACGCTGACCGCGTCGAGCATCCGCCGGTCGTGGGTGACCAGCAGCAGCGTCCCCGGGTAGCTGGCCAGCGCGGACTCCAACTGCTCGATCGCCGGCAGGTCGAGGTGGTTGGTCGGCTCGTCGAGCACCAGCAGGTTCACCCCGCGTCCCTGCAACAGCGCCAGCGCCGCCCGGGTGCGTTCGCCGGGGGAGAGGGTCGCCGCCGGCCGCAGCACGTGCGCCGCGCGCAGGCCGAACTTGGCCAGCAGGGTCCGCGCGTCCGCCGGCGACAGGTCGGGTACGGCCAGCCGGAACGCGTTGAGCAGTGGTACCTCGCCGAGGAAGAGGCCGCGCGCCTGGTCCACCTCGCCGACGACGACACCAGGCCCGAGCGACGACCGTCCGGCGTCCAGCGGCAGCCGGCCCAGCAAGGCGGCCAGCAGGGTCGACTTACCGGACCCGTTCGCGCCGGTGACGGCCACTCGGTCGGCCCAGTCGATCTGGAGGTTCACCGGTCCGAGGGTGAAGGCGCCACGGCGTACCACCGCCTCGTGGAGCGTGGCCACGACCGCGCCGGCGCGGGGAGCGGCGGCGATCTCCATCCGCAGTTCCCACTCCTTGCGCGGCTCCTCGACCGTCTCCAGCCGTTCGATCAGCCGCTCGGTCTGCCGGGCCTTGGCCGCCTGCTTCTCGGTCGACTCGGAGCGGAACCTGCGGCCGATCTTGTCGTTGTCGGTCGCCTTCCGGCGGGCGTTGCGGACGCCCTTCTCCATCCACGACCGCTGCGTCCGCGCCCGTGCCTCCAGCTCGGCGCGGGTCTGCGCAAACTCCTCGTAGTCAGCGCGGGCGTGTCGCCGCGCCACCTCCCGCTCCTCCAGGTACGCGGTGTAGCCACCGCCGTAGTGGTTGATCTGGCCTTGGTGCAGGTCCAGCTCCAGCACCCGGGTCACCGTGCGGGTCAGGAACTCCCGGTCGTGGCTGACCAGCACCGTGCCGGCGCGCAGCCCGGTGACGAACTGCTCGAGCCGCTCCAGCCCGGCCAGGTCGAGGTCGTTGGTCGGCTCGTCGAGGAGGAAGACGTCGTACCGGCTGAGCAGCAGCGACGCCAGGCCCGCCCGGGCGGCCTGACCGCCGGAGAGGCCGGTCATCTCCGCGTCGAGGGAGACGGCGAGGCCGAGATCGGCGGCGACCTGCTCAGCACGGTCGTCCAGGTCCGCGCCGCCGAGGGCGAGCCAGCGGTCCAGCGCCTCGGTGTAGGCGTCGTCGGCGCCGGGTGCGCCGGCACTCAGCGCTTCCGTGGCCGCATCCAGGTCAGCCTGTGCTCCGGCCACCCCGGTCCGCCGGGAGAGGAAGTCGCGGACACGCTCGCCGGCCCGCCGCTCGGGTTCCTGCGGCAGGTGCCCGACGGTCGCGGTGGGCGGGCTCAGCGTGACAGTCCCGGCCTCCGCCGGCAGCAGCCCGGCGAGGACACGCAGCAGCGTCGACTTGCCCGCGCCGTTCGGCCCGACCAGCCCGACCACGTCCCCGGGACCGACCACCAGGTCCAATCCCGAGAACAGCTGCCGCTCCCCGTGTCCGGCGCCCAGCCCCTTGACAACCACCGTCTCACCCATCGCACCCGACCCTATCCGCGGTAGGAAGGCCCCCGATCATCGCCTGGAGTGGTGGAAGGGCTTCCATGGTGCCGCTCTCCCGCGGACCTCGCGGGTTTCTCCGGACCTCGCGGGTTTCTCCGGACCTCGCGGGTTTCTGCGGACCCGAGGGGTAGGTGCGCGGAGTGGGCGGCAGACTCACAAGTCGTGGTGACGACTCTGGCGTTCGACTGCGGTGGCGGCGGGATCAAGGCGTCGGTGCTCGACGCGGCGGGGACGATGCGGGCGCGGCCCTTGCGGGTAGCGACCCCGTACCCGCTGTCGCCCGCGCTCTTCGTCAAGACGCTGCGCGACCTGGGGTCGCGGCTGCCGGCCGCGGACCGCCTGACCGTGGGAATGCCGGGCATGATCCGGCACGGGGTCGTGGTGGCGACACCCCACTACGTGACCCGCTCCGGCCCGCGTAGCCGGGTGGACCCGGAACTGGTCGCCGAGTGGTCGGGGTACGACGCACGCAGCGCCCTCGCCGACGCCTTCGACGTGCCGGCGCTGGTGCTCAACGACGCGGAGGTACACGGGGCCGGGGTGGTCGCCGGCACCGGATGCGAGCTGGTGCTGACCCTCGGAACCGGCCTGGGCAGCGCCCTCTTCGACGGCGGGGTGCTCGCCCCGCACCTCGAGTTGTCCCACGCGCCGGTGCGCTGGGGCACGACGTACGACACGTACGTCGGCGAGGTGGAGCGGCGCCGCCTGGGCGACGCGTTCTGGTCCCGCCGGGTCCGGCAGGTGGTGGAGGGGTTGCGGCCGGTGTTCCGCTGGGACCGGCTCTACCTGGGCGGGGGCAACTCCCGGCTGGTTCGGCCGGAGCAGTTGGCCCGGATGGGTGACGACGTCGTGGTGGTACCGAACACGGCGGGCATCGTCGGCGGCGTCCGCGCCTGGGACCTCACCGCTGCGCGGTCCGGCTGACCACCCGACCTTCGCCGGGGAACAGTCGCGGTACGGCTGATGTTGTGCCAGCGTCGGGGAATGGCGACGGGACACGAGGGGTGGGTCGAATGGATCTTCTGGCCGAGTACCGGCGGGCGACTCTGTTCTTCGAGGCCGGTGACCCGAGCGGGGCGGCCCGGCTGCTCGAGCCGATCGTCGAGGCCGAGCCCGGCAACAGCGCGGTGCGGCAGTTGCTGGCCCGGGCGTACTTCCAGTCGGCGCAGCTGCGCCGGGCCGAGGAGCAGCTTCGTGAACTGGTCGACCGGGACCCCAGCGACCACTACGCCCACCATGTGCTGGGCCGGACGCTGGAGCGACTGAACCGGCCGGTCGACGCGCTGCGGCACCTGCGCATCGCGGCGGCCATGTACCACGGCAACGACGACTACCAGGCGGCGCTGCGTCGGGTGGAGGCTCGGGTCGGCCGCTGAGCGCGCGACAGGGCAGCCCGTGCGGGCTGCCCTGTCGCGCTGCCCGGGGCGGGGCGGCCCGCCGGGCAGCAGGTGCCGAGCTGCGTTGCGGAAGCAGGTGACTCGATCCCGCCAGTCTGTCGATCATCGGGTGGGACAGCTCGATCCCGGTGACGGGCACCGGTTTGCCGCAGGACAGCCCTGCGCCGGCCGCGGTTAGTACTGCAACGGCGGGTCGTAGCTTCGGGTGCTGATCATTCGTTGGTTGGTTGTGGTGGATGCGCGGGTGGTCGGGTCGTGGGATGCCGGGTTGGAGGAGTTGTTCTTCCGGTTCGCGCATCGGTTTGAGCGGGTGGAGCCGCGGCGGCGGGCATGGGCGTATGTGCGGGGGCTACTGGCACCGTTGGAGCGGCGTAACGGCTGGACCCTCGCGGAGCAGGCTGGGCATGTGTCGCCGGACGGGTTGCAGGGCATGTTGTGCAGCGCGGCGTGGGATCGGGACGCGGTCCGCGATGACGTGCGCGATTACGTGGTGGACCAGATCGGCGATGCGGCCGGGGTGCTCATCGCTGACGAGACGGGGTTCGTCAAGAAGGGCCGTGCGTCGGCGGGGGTCCAACGGCAGTATTCGGGTACGGCGGGCAAGACCGAGAACTGCCAGATCGGCACGTTCCTGTGCTACGCCACGCCGCGGGGTCGGGCGTTGATCGATCGGGAGTTGTACCTGCCCAAGTCGTGGACCGGTGATCGGGACCGGTGCCGGCGCTCGGCGATCCCGGACGCCGTCGGGTTCGCGACCAAGCCGCAGCAGGCGCAGGCCATGCTGGAGCGGGCGGTCACCGCGGGGGTGCCGTTTTCGTGGTTCACGGCCGATGAGGCCTACGGGCAGAACCCTGGCCTGCGGGGCTGGTTGGAGGATCGGGACATCGCGTACGTGATGGCCACCCGACGCGACGATCGGGTGCCCTCCGGGCTGCACACCACCACCGGTGTCGACGAGCTGATCGGCAGGGTGCGTGCGGGCGCGTGGCAACGACTGTCGTGTGGTGACGGCGCGCACGGGCCGCGCCGCTACGACTGGGCTCGGCTGCCGATCCGCCGCACCTTTGCCCACGGCCGCCGCGGCTGGGTCCTGGCCCGACGCTCGATCACGGATCCCGGCGACATCGCCTACTACGTCTGCTTCGGCCCCCGCGGCACCCGACTACGCGACCTGGTGCGGGTCGCCGGTAGCCGTTGGTCGGTGGAGGAATCGTTCCAGACCGCGAAGAACGAGGTCGGCCTGGACCAGTACCAGGTCCGCCGCTACGACGCCTGGTACGCCCACATCACCCTCGCGATGGCCGCCGCCGCGTTCCTCGTCGTCACCCGCGCCCTCGAAGCCGCAAAGGGGGCACCACCGCAAACGAGCGCAGCCAGATCCCGCTGAGCAGCAACGAAATCCGCCGCCTGTTCGCCCACCTCGTCCTGACCACCCGCCGTCGAGCCGACCACATCCTGCGCTGGTCCGACTTCCGCCGTCGCCGCCAGGAACAAGCCCGAGCCGCCCACTACCGCAAACGACTCAAACCGCCATAAGTCACGACCCGCCGTTGCAGTATTAGGCCCTCCGGACGGCGGGCCGCCTACCATGGGCAGCCATGGAACCCGACCCGGTGGAGGCCCGGCGATGAAGCTCAAGCTGGACCTGCACGACATCTACAACAAGGGCAGCGACATCGACCGCGCCCTGCGCGAGATCATGGACGAGGCGGTGGCGAAGAAGGCCACTCTTGTGGAGATCATCCCCGGCAAGGGTTCCGGCCAGCTGAAGAAACGGGTGCTGCGGTTCCTGGAGCAGAAGGACGTCAAGCAGCTCTACCACCGGGTCGAGAAGGACTCGAAGAACTTCGGCCGACTCTTCGTCCACTTCCGCTGGAAGTAGCGCCGGCCCCGCGATCACGCGTGTGGTTTCTACGGTTCGCGCCCTTTGGCCCCGTTCTGTTCCAGGCAAAAGGTACGTGATCGCGGGGTCAGGAATGGGGTCAGAGCGAGTAGGTGCGGGCGACCGCGAGCAACTCGGAGCTGTGCGATCCCGCGACGCTGACGTCGGGCGGGCGGGGGCGGAAGCCGGGAAGGGCGGCCAGACCGTCGCTGGCGTCCATCACCCGCAGCGCCACCCGATCCGCCCGCGGGATCACCGTCAGCGTCACCTCGACGCCCTCGGCCGGCGGGGCGTGGAAGACCACCCCGAAACCCCAGCGACCGGCGCGTGGCTCGACCGGTACGGACCGGCCGGCCACCTCGGCGCGCAGGACCGTTGCCGTGCCGGTGTCCACGTGCAGGGTGGCCAGGCGGACCGCGCGCTGCGGGGCGAGCCGCAGCCGCAGCGTGCGTTCGCTGCCGGCGGTGGTGTCGGCCAGCACGTCCAGCGCCGGCGCGGGCAGGTCGGCCGGCTGGGCCGGGCCGGCCAGCAACTCCTCGTCCCCGAAGATCGGGAAGTCCGCGGCGAGCGAGACCGGGCCGTCGACGTACCCGTCCGTCCACGGCTGCGGCTCGGCCTCGTGGCTGAGCCAGCGGGCCTGGCCGGTGTCGGTGTCGAGTGCGTACATCAGGTGGGTGGGCACGGGGTGCCCGGCGTCGAACCGGTCGACGGCGAGCCCGATCCCGGCGAACACCACCGTCGCCAGCGTCGCGGCGGCGGCCGGCAGCCCGCCCAGCCGGCGGGCCCGGACGGCCACCGGCCCATGCTGCCCGTCGGCCGGCGGGTGCAGCAGGTCGACCACGGGTAGTGCGGCCAGGCCGAGGAGCACCGTGACCAGCGCGGCGACGCCGCCGAGGTCCATACCGAGCGCGGGGAAGAGCAGGACGACGGTGGGCAGCAGGAGCACCACCGCCACCGCGCCGGCCAGGGTCTGCGCGACCACCGGCCACGGGCCGTCGATCCGGGTGGCCAGTGCGACCAGCCCGGCCAGCGCGCCGGCCAGCGCCGGCAGGGTCGCGAGGTACGCCCCGCCGGGCACCAGCACGGCGAGCAGCACCCCGAACAGGGCCAGCCAGCCGAGCGCGCCGATCGCCAGCGCGGCCGGACCGACCCGACGGCGGGTCAGCGCGTACCAGGTGAACAGGACGGCGGCGGCGAGTGCCACCACGGCGAGCCGATACCACGTCGGCCGGTACGGGTCGAGCAGTCCGGCGTAGCCGGGGCGCACCGCGGTGACCCCGGCCCAGAGCAGGGTGGCGGCGAGCGGAGCGACCACGAGCGGCACCAGCGCCAGTCCGAAGCCGGCGACGAGCCGGCCGGCGGTCGCCCGGCCCCGACGCCGGGCGAGCCAGCCGAGCGCGACAACGCCACCGAGCGCGATCAGCGCCAGCGGCAGCGTCAGCCAGCCTGGGTAGCGGACCAGTCCCCCGGGGACGGGGAAGTAGGTGGCGTCGTGCCCGGCGTCGAGGGTGGCCAGGTCGACCCGGCCGAACTCGCGGGTCAGCGCGAGAGTGTTGTCGCCGTGGTGCTGGAGGCTCCCCCGGTCCACCGTGGCCGGGGCGTCCAGCGGGGTGTGGTAGATCGCCCCGCCGTCGATGTAGGCCGAGTTCAGCCCGGCGAAGCCGGCCTCGTCGAGGAAGGCGGTGAAGTCGGTGTCGTTCGGCAGGGCACGGTAGATCTCGACCGCGAACGAGGTGCCCACCGGGTGCGGCGCGGCCCTGCCGAAGGCCGCCACGAGTGCGGCGTTCCGCTCGGACGTCTCGAACATGATCACCGGCCCGGTGCTGCCGCGCGCCTCCAGGTTGAGCACGACTCCGCCGCCCGCGGCCAGTGGATGGCTCGACGCGAACGCGGACGCGCCGCACAGGCACGCCTCCTCGGCGTCGGTGAACACGAAGACGACGTCGTTGCGGGGCGGCGGGCCGGCGGTGAGCGCGCGGGCCACTTCGAGGATCGTCGAGGTGCCCGCGGCGTCGTCGTTGCCGCCGGGCCCGGACTGCACGGAGTCGTAGTGGGCGACGAGGAAGACCTTCCCGGTCGGGTCGGTGCCGGGCAGCCGGGCCACCACGTTGCGCACCCGGGCCAGGGTGGTGCCGCCGGCCGCCCCGCTGAGCTGGCCGGCCTCCGCGGCGACGGTGTCCTGCACCTCGGTCTCCATGCCGAGACCGCGCAGCACCCCGAGTAGGTGCTCGCGGACCTGGTCGTTGGCGGGGCTGCCGGCCACGTGGGCGCCGGCGGCGATGACCTGTACGTGCGCGTACGCCCGGGCGGCGCTGAACTCGCCCGGCGGCGCGTCGGGCGGCCGTGGCGCGGGGGTGCGCAGGTCGATCAGGGCGGCGGCGCCGACGGCGACGAGCGCGACCAGCGTGGCCGCGGCGGCCACGAGGCGCCGGCGGGGCCGGGTGAGCGTGCGGTCGGTGGCGGGTACGCGCGGCGGTGCGCCGGCCGGCGCGTGGTCCACGGTCGGGGTGGGAGGTTCGGCCACGGTGACTCCTCGGGTGGGGTGGCATCATCCTGCACCCCCGCCGGCCGGCGGTGAGACGTGCGCCACGGCGAATCGGCGGGCCACCAGCCGAATTGTCCTTCTAGTTCCTTGCTGTTCCCCCTGAGTCGGGCATCGAGGGCCGGGCCGGGGTCGTCGTGTTGTATGGGACCGTTGTCTGATACAGGATCAGCAGGGCACTCGGAAGGAGCCGACATCACCAGCGATCTCCCGCGCCTCGCGGCGGCGGTGCCCCGGCCGCACCGGGCGACCGGCCTGGCCGGTCGGTCCGTCGCGTCCCGCCCCGACCCGCTGGAGGGCCGGGGGCAGCACCCCGGCCTGCCGCCGGCCGAGCAGCTGCGGGTGCTCCTGGTCGAGGACGACGAGGGCGACGCATTCCTGGTCGGCGAGCTGCTCGCCGAGACCAACTCGGGCATCGACCTGCTGGTGGCGGCGAGCCTGTACGAGGCACGCCAGCGCGTGGTGGGCGTGGACTGCGTCCTGCTCGACCTCGGGCTGCCCGACGCGCAGGGCCTCGACGGGCTGCGCCAGGTGCTGGAGATGGCCAGCGGCGCGGCCGTGTGCGTGCTCACCGGCCGATCCGACGAGCACCTCGGCATCGTCGCGGTCGCCAAGGGCGCGCAGGACTATCTGGTCAAGGGGCAGGTCGACGGGGTGCTGCTGACCCGCGCGCTGCGGTACGCGGTCGAGCGCAAGCGCGCCGACGAGAACGCCCGCCGGCTGCGCGAGGTGGAGCTGCGTCAGGCCGAGTCGGCCCGCCTGGAGCGTGGGCTGCTGCCGCAACCGCTGATGACGACCGATCAGGTCGCGGTGCACACCTTCTACCGGCCCGGCCGGCACGCCGCCCTGATCGGCGGTGACTTCTTCGACGTGGTACAGACCCGGCCCGACCGGGTGGACCTGATCGTCGGCGACGTCTGCGGACACGGGGTGGACGAGGCGGCGCTCGGCGTCGAACTGCGGGTCGCCTGGCGGGCGCTGATCCTCGCCGGCGTGCCCGACGACGAGGTGCTGCCGGCGCTGGAGCAGGTGCTGACGAGCGAGCGCCGGCTCCAGGAAATATTCGCGACGGTCGCCACCACCCGGCTGCACCTGGACACCAACCGGGCCACGGTCCGGCTGGCCGGGCATCCGCCGCCGCTGCTGCTCGCCGGGGGGCGGGTCGCGCCCGTCCCGGCGCCCGGCGGGCTGCTGCTCGGGGTGCAGCCGCGCCGGCCGGTCGCGTACGACCTGACGTTCGACACCGAGGACTGGTCCTTGTTGATGTACACCGACGGCCTGATCGAGGGACGCGTGGACGAGGGTGACGAGCGCCTGGACGTGGCCGGCCTGACCGGTCTGCTCACCGATCCGGTCGCCGCCGGGGTGCCGCTGCCCGAGCTGCCCGCGTGGCTGGTCGGGCAGGCTGAGCAGCTCAACGGCGGCCCGCTCGCCGACGACGTCGCCATGCTGCTGGTCACCCGGGGCGGTGGTCGGTGATGACGGGTGTGCGGGGCTGGACGCTTCGCCTCCGCGTGGTCGCGCTGCTCACCGTCGTCGGCGTGTTGCTGGGTATCCTGGTCGCCGCGGTCATCGTGGTGGCGGCGCAGAACCGTCAGTACACCCACAACGTGCTGGACCGTTCGGGTCCGCTGCGGGCGCAGTCCCAGGAACTGCTCGGTGTCCTGGTGGATCAGGAGACCGCGGTCCGCGGCTACGCCGTGACCGGCGATCCGGACAACCTGACCCCGTACCACCAGGGCCGGGACCGGGAACGGCAGCTCTACCAGGGGATGCGGTCGCTGATCGGCCCCTACCCGGATTTGGCCGGCCAGCTGGACACGGTGGAGGCGCAGGCGGGCGAGTGGCGTGCCACCGTCGCCGAGCCGATCATCGAGGTCACCGCCCGCGACGGCACGGCGGCCGGGCAGGCGCTGGTCAGCGACCAGAGCCGGCTGCGTTTCGACGGCATCCGGGCCTCCCTCGACGCCCTCCAGGACGGGATCCTGGCCGAGCGTGAGCGGGGCGCCGGGCGCATCTACCGCACCAGCAGCCTGCTGGTCGTGCTGTTGATCGCGGCGGTGCTGGTGGTGGTGGTCGCCGGGGTGGTGCTGCTGGTCTCGCTGGACCGGATCGTGGTCCGTCCGCTGATCGGTGTGGCCGCTCAGGTGCGCCAGGTGGCCGGGGGCGACTACCGGCATGTCATCGCGGGTAGCGGGCCGCCCGAGTTCCAGCGCCTCGCGGCGGACGTCGACGCGATGCGGCGGAAGATCGCCGAGGACCTCGACGAGGTGCGGGAGGCGCGCGAGCGGATCGGGTGGGTCAACGGCCAGCTCCAGCGACAGGCCGAGGAGCTGACCCGCTCCAACCGGGACCTGGAGCAGTTCGCCTACGTCGCCTCGCACGACCTCCAGGAACCGCTGCGCAAGGTGGCCAGCTTCTGCCAGCTACTGCAGCGCCGGTACGCCGGGCAGCTCGACGAGCGGGCCGACCAGTACATCGCCTTCGCGGTGGACGGGGCGCAGCGGATGCAGCGGCTCATCAACGACCTGCTCGCCTTCTCCCGGATCGGCCGGCTCACCACCGGTTTCACCGAGGTCGACCTCAACAAGGTGATGGGTGACGTGGCGGCGCAGACCGAGGCCGCCCGGCAGTACGCCGATGCGGAGCTGACCTGGGGCGAGCTGCCGGTGATCCGGGGCGAGGCGCCACTGCTGACGAACTTGCTGGCCAACCTGGTCGGAAACTCGGTCAAGTTCCGCCGCGCGGGAGTGCCGCCGAAGGTTCGGGTGTCGGCCCGGCTGGTCGGTGCCGAGTGGGAGATCAGCTGCGAGGACAACGGCATCGGGATCGAGCCGGAGTTCACCGACAAGATCTTCGTCATCTTCCAGCGGCTGCACGCCAGGGACGCCTACCCGGGCACCGGCATCGGACTGGCGATCGTCAAGAAGATCGTGGAGTATCACGATGGCCGGGTCTGGGTGGATACGAGCGTTTCCGGGGGGACGGCGATCCGGTTCACCGTGCCGGCACTGCCCGAGCAGGTCGACGCTGCCGAGGACACGACGACCGTCCGGGCGGACGGCGGACGGGCGGACGGCGGCGAGACCGCCGGCGGTGTCGGGGCCACGGATGGCCCGGACAGCCCCGGTGGGGTGTCAGGAGGCGATAGAACAGGTGGCATGAGGGAGGCGGTGGGATGACCGTTCCGGCGGACGGCAACAGCCCGATCGAGGTCCTGCTGGTCGAGGACGATCCGGGTGACGTGCTGATGACCCAGGAGGCGTTCGAGGAGCACAAGCTTCGCAACCGCCTGACCGTGGTGTCCGACGGTGCCGAGGCCCTGGCGTATCTGCGGCGCGAGGAACCATACGCGGACGTGGTGCTGCCGGATCTGATCCTGCTCGACCTGAACCTTCCTCGGCGTGACGGGCGGGAGGTGCTTGAGGAGATCAAGAAGGACGAGCAGCTCTGTCGCATCCCCGTGGTGGTGCTGACCACATCCCAGGCGGACGAGGACATCCTGCGCAGCTACCAACTCCACGCCAACGCGTACGTCACCAAGCCGGTGGACTTCGAGCGGTTCATCTCGGTGGTGCGGCAGATCGACGAGTTCTTCGTCAGCGTGGTCAAGCTTCCGCCGCGTGGCTGACACACTGCTCGACGACGTCGGCGGGCTGCTTCGCGAGGCGGCCGACCAGGCCGTGCTGCCGCTGTTCGGGAAGCTCGACGACGACGACGTCGCCGAGAAGGCCCCCGGCGACCTGGTCACCGTGGCCGACCGCCAGGCCGAGGAGCTGATCTCGGCCGGCCTGCGCCGGCTTCGGCCGGGTTCGGTGGTCGTCGGCGAGGAGGCGGTGGCCGACGACCCGGGGCTGCTGCGGCACCTGCAGGGGTCGGGTGACGTGTGGCTGGTGGACCCGGTCGACGGCACGGCGAACTTCGCCGCCGGACGACAGCCGTTCGCGGTGATGGTCGCCTTGCTGACCGACGGGGAGCCGTACGCCGGGTGGGTACTCGATCCGCTCGCCGGGACGCTGGCGGCGGCGCGTGTGGGCGACCGGACGTACCTCGACGGGCGGCCGGTGCGCATGACCGAGGTCTCCGCCGCGCCCGGCGGGCTGCGCGGCGCGGCGATGTCCCGCTACCTGCCGCCGTCGGCCCGAGCGCGTGTCAATGCCGGCGGCGAGCGGCTGGGCGAGCTGCTCCCCGGTCAGCACTGCGCCGGTCGGGAGTACCTGGACCTGCTCACCGGCGCCCAGCAGTTCGTGCTCTTCTGGCGCACCCTGCCGTGGGACCACGCCCCCGGCACCCTGCTGGTGCGGGCGGCCGGCGGGGTCGCCCGGCGGTTCGACGGCTCCGACTACCACCCGGCCGACGACGGGCACGGCCTGCTGGTGGCGGCCAACGAGCGGGTCTGGGCGCAGGTGCGGGAGGCGTTGCTCGGCGCAGCGTGACAGCGGAGCAACCGAGCGTCGATGATCGATGGTTCGCGGGGTTACGGGGCCTGGTCGCCGGCACCAGGTCGGGTATCGTGTCCGGCGGTCTTCACCAGCAGGCCGCCGTCCGGCGCCGGTGGAGCCGCCGCCGCGCTGTGGCACCGACGGGGGGCCGGCGGCCGATCGGAAGGATGCACCGTGCGTTCGTCCCTGCCCCGCGGGCGTCGTGGCCCGCTGATCGTCGTCCTCGTCGCCGTGGCGTTGCTGTTCGGCTTCGGTGCCGCCCCCGCGTACGCCGAACCCAACGAGGGGGGCAGCAAGAAGCTACGGGATGCCCTGGCGGCCACCGCCAAGGCGCACATCGACGCGACGGCGAAGCTGGACAACTCCAAGCGCCGGCAGCAGGCGCTGGGCGCCGAGCTGAAGGCCGTCGAGGTGCGCCTGGTGGACCTGACCAGCCAGGTCGGCGAGGTGGCGGCGCAGTCGTATCGGCTGGGCCGGCTCACCTCGGCGGCGATGCTGCTGGAGAGCACGTCGCCGGAGGCGTTCCTGGAGCGGGTGGTGAGCCTGGACACGATGGCCCAGCGTGACGGTCGGACGGTGCGCGAGCTGACCGACGCCCGGCAGGCGAAGCGGGATGCCAAGATCGCCATCGACACCGAGGTCCGCGAGCAGGCGAAGCAGGTTGCCGTGCTGGCGAAGAACAAGAAGGCGGCCGAGGCGGCGCTCGCCGCGGTCAGCTCGGGGAGCAGCTCCGGCTTCAGCGGCCTGTCGACGACCGCCAAACCCGCGCCGCGCAACTCGGACGGCTCCTGGCCGGCGGAGTCCTGCTCGGTGAAGGATCCGACCACCTCGGGCTGCATCACCCCGCGCACCCTGCACATGCTCCAGCAGGCCCAGGCGGCCAACTACAAGCGGTACGTCTCCTGTCACCGCAGTGGTGGCGACGGCGAGCACCCGAAGGGGCGGGCCTGCGACTTCGCCGCCGCCACCGGGGGGTTCGAGAACGTCTCCGCGTCCGGCGGCGACAAGGCGTACGGTGACAGCCTGGCCAACTATCTCAAGAGCAACGCCAGCCGGCTCGGGGTGATGTACGTGATCTGGTACCGGCAGATCTGGATGCCGAGCACCGGCTGGCGGTCGTACAGCGGTGGCGGGAGCCCCGCCGCAGACCATACGAATCATGTTCATGTTTCGATGTCCTGACGTCGCCGGTCGGGTTCACTGCGTACCATCGCGCGGGTGAACCCTGCATCGTCCGACGTCACGGCCCCGCCGACCCAACTCGGGCGGGCAGCCGGCCGGGCCCTGCCCACCGGCCTCGCCGCGTTCCTGGTCTTCTTCTCCAGCGGCTCGGTCCTGGTGCTGGAGACCGCCGCGCTGCGCCTGGTCGGCCCGTACGTCGGGGTGACCCTCCAGGTGACCAGCTCGGTCATCGGCATCGCGCTGGCCGCCATCGCGTACGGGGCGTGGGCCGGCGGGTGGCTCGCCGACCGACGGGACCCGCGCACCCTGTTGGCTCCGGCGCTGGTCCTGGCCGGCATCGCCACCGCGGTGACCCTGCCCGTGGTCCGGTACGCGGGCGAGGTACTGCGGGGCGGGGCGGCCAGCGCGATCTTGCTGCTGGTGGCGCTCGCGGTGTTCGTGCCGGCGATGCTGCTGTCGGCGGTCACCCCGATGGTGGTCAAGCTTCAGCTCGCCGACCTGCGCCGCACCGGCCAGGTCGTCGGCCGGCTGTCCTCGATCGGCACGCTGGGGGCCGTGACGGCCACCCTGGTCACCGGCTTCGTGCTGGTGGCGGCCCTGCCCAGCACTGGAATTCTGCTCGGCTTGGCGGTGTCGCTCGGGGTCACCGGGCTGGTCCTCGGTGGGTGGCTGCGCCGGGGCGCCGGCGCACGGCTACCCGGCCCGGCCCGCGTGAAGGCGACGCTGGCGGTGCTCGGCCTGGTCGGTGCCGGACTGACCACCGTCGCGCCGAACCCGTGCGACATCGAGACGGCCTACCACTGCGCCCGGGTCGAGGCCGACCCGGGTCGGGAGAGCGGGCGGACGCTGCTACTCAACTCGGCGCAGCACTCGTACGTGGACCTGGCCGACCCGACCCACCTGGAGTACGCGTACACGAAGTGGATCGGCGCGGTGGCCGACGTGGCCGCGCCGGCGGGGCGGCGGCTGGACGCGCTGCACCTGGGCGGAGGCGGCTTCACCGTGCCCCGGTACCTGACCGCCACCCGGCCGGGTACCGACAACGTGGTGTTCGAGATCGACGGCGGGCTGGTCGAGCTGGGCGAGGAGAAGCTCGGCGTACGGCAGGGGCCGGATCTGCGCGCGGTGGTGGGCGATGCCCGGATGCTGGCCGCGGACGAGCCCACGGACAGCCGTGACCTGGTGGTGGGGGACGCGTTCGGGCATCTGGTGGTGCCCTGGCACCTCGCCACCCGGGAGATGGCCGCCGAGATCAGCCGGGTGACCCGCCCCGGGGGCGTGTACGTGCAGAACGTGATCGACTATCCGCCACTGCGCTTCGTCCGCAGCCAGGTGGCCACCGTGGCGGCCGAGTTCCGGCACGTCGCGCTCGTCGCTCCGCCGGCCGCGCTCGCCGGCGCCGAGGGGTCGAACTTCCTCGTCGTCGCCTCGAACGCCGCGCTGCCGCTGGCGGCGGTGCGGGCCCGGCTCGACCAGGTAGACCCGACGGTGACCGTGCTCAGCGAGGAGACACTGGCCGGGTTCGTCGACGGCGCGCTCGTGCTGACCGACGACTACGCCCCGGTGGACCAGCTGCTCGCCACCGCCTGACCGGGTGAGACCTTCGCGCGAGTCCGATGCGAGGCCCCGGCCCGCGCCGGCGCCGGCCCGACGCCACCGGGGGCGAGAAGGTCGGGGCGGCGGGCGGGGGCGACGATGACGACGACTGATCGCGAGACGCTCAGCTGAGCGCGGCGAACTGCTGCACCTGCTCGATGCTGCCCTCCACGATCAGCATGCTGCCCGGCGCCAGCACAGTCTCGTCGCTGGCCGAGCGGAACCGCTCCCCGGGCGGTTTCACGCCGACCACCCGCACGCCGTAGCGGTCCGCCGGAGCGAACTCGGTGAGCGGCCGGCCGGTGAGGCTCTCCGGCGTCCGAACCTTGGCGATGGCGAAGTCGTCGCCGAACTCGATGAAGTCGAGCATCCGGCTGACGATCAGGTGCGCCAGCCGTTCACCGGTCTCCGCCTCCGGGAAGATCACGTGGTGCGCGCCCACCGAGGCGAGGATCTTGGCGTGGTTCGCCGAGGTGGCCCGGGCCCAGATCTGCGGCACGCCCAGCTCCACGAGGGCGAGGACGGAGAGGACACTTGCCTCGACCGAGGCGCCGATAGCCACCACAGCGCGCTGAAAGTCCGCCACACCGAGCTGGTTCAGCGCCCCCTCCTCGGTGGCGTCGGCCTGCACGACCCGGTCGATCCGGGTCGACCACCGCTGCACCCGGTCCGCGTCGTGGTCGACGGCCAGCACTTCGTGGTCGAGCTGCACCAGCGCGCCGGCGACGTGACAGCCGAAGCGACCGAGTCCCACCACGACGATGGCGTCGTGGTTCGTGCTCCTAGCCAACAATGGGTTGCTCCTCCGGGAATCGGTACAGCCGCCGTCGGGTGTTCAGCGCGAGCGCCGACCCGAGGGTCAGCGGCCCGACCCGGCCGATGTACATCAGGACGATCAACATGAGCTGCGCGCCGTCGGGCAGCTCGGTGGCGCCGCCGAGGGACAACCCGGCGGTGGTGAAGGCCGAGGTCACCTCGAACAGTGCCGCGTCGAACGACATCCCCTCGGTCAGCAGCATCAGCAGCACCGTGCCCGAGGCGATTATCGCCACCCCGAGCAGTGCCACCGCGACCGCCTGACGCTGGCTGGCGGTGGCGACGCGGCGGTGCCCGACCGTGACGTCCGGCTCGCCGCGTAGCTCGGCCCAGATGACGAACCCGAGCAGGAAGAACGTGCTCACCTTGATCCCGCCGGCCGTACTGGCGCTCCCGCCGCCGATGAACATGAGCGCGACGACCATCGGAATGGTCTCCGTGCTGAGCGCGCCGATGTCGACCACGTTGAAGCCACCGGTGCGGATGTACGCGTTCTGGGTGAACGCGACGAGCAGCTTCTCCGGCCAGGGGTAGATGCCGAGCGTGTACGGGTTGGACCACTCGGCGAGCAGCAGGGCGACGAAGCCGAGCAGCAACAGCACCACACTGCCCCAGACCGTGAGCTTGGTGGCGACCGCCCACCCGGCCGGGTGCCGCCATTCGCGGACGGCCTCGAAGAGTGCCGGGAAGCCGAGCCCACCAACAATCGCACCGAAGGCCAGCGGCAGATTCACCCACGGGTCCCGGGAGAAGCCGATCAGGCCGTCGGTGTAGAGGGAGAAGCCGCCGTTGTTGAAAGACTGGACGGCGTGGAAGACCGAGATCCAGAGCGCCTGGCCGGCGGTGTAGTCGTGAGCACCCCACAGCCGCAGGGTCAGGATCACGGTGATCACCGTCTCGCAGGCCAGCGAGGTGGCGGCGATCCGCAGCAGCAGCCGGCTGACGTCACCGACGCCGAACTCGGCGGTCTCGGCCTGCACGAGCAGCCGGTTGCGCAGCCCGAGCCGCCGGGCCACCACGAGGATGACCAGCGTGGCGCCGGTCAGGATGCCGAGACCGCCCACCTGGGTGAGCACGGTGATCATCGCGAGACCGAACTCGTTCCAGTAGTTCGGGGTGTCCACCACCGCGAGGCCGGTAACCGAGACCGCTGAGGTCGCGGTGAAGAGCGCGGCGAGGAACGGGGTGTACTGGTGCTGATTGGTTGCCTGCGGCAGCATGAGCAGACCGGTGCCGACCAGGATCGTCACCAGGAACCCGATCGGCACCAGCCGGACGGGGTTACGCAGCAGCCAGCGCACCAGACAATCTTCATGTTTCTCGCACCCGGCGGTGGCGGAAACGGCATCCCGGAGGGTTCACCCAGCGGTCAGGAAGCGACCATCCTGCCGTCAACCTGGGCGGTTCTGCTGAGGCCGTCCCGACGAACGACAGGAGATGGCGTTGCGACGTACCCTCTATGCTCTCGGCGCGGCCGGTGTTCTGCTCGCGGCCGCGGTGGCCGTGCCAGCCGTGACCGCCTCCGCCGCATCGGCACCGGCCGCCGAGCGGGCCCGCGGGCACGACCGGCCGATCGTGATCGGCCACCGCGGGGCGAGCGGCTACCGGCCAGAGCACACGCTGGAGGCGTACCGGCTGGCGATCCGGCAGGGCGCTGACTACATCGAGCCGGACCTGGTCGCCACTCGCGACGGCATGCTGGTCGCGCGGCACGAGAACGAGATCAGTGGTACGACCGACGTGTCGGACCGGCCGGAGTTCGCCGACCGGAAGACGACGAAAACCATCGACGGTGTGCCGGTGACCGGCTGGTTCACCGAGGACTTCACCCTCGCCGAGCTGAAGACGCTGCGCGCCAAGGAGCGGCTGCCGCAGGTCCGGGTGGCGAACACCGCCTTCGACGGTCAGTTCCAGGTGCCCACCCTTCAGGAGGTCATCGACCTGGCCCGAGCCGAGGGCCGGGCCCGGGGCCGGGTGATCGGCGTGTACCCGGAGACCAAGCACCCGACCTACTTCGCCTCGATCGGTCTGCCGCTGGAGAAGCCCCTCGTCGAGGTGCTGCGGCGGAACAAGCTCACCCACCGGAACTCGCCGGTCATCATCCAGTCCTTCGAGACCGCCAACCTGCGCGAGCTGAACAAGGTCATCGACGTCAAGCTGGCCCAGCTGCTCCACACCGGTGGCCGGCCGTACGACTTCACCGCCGCCGGTGACACCCGCACCTACCAGGACCTGGCCACCCCGACGGGCCTGAAGTGGATCGCCCGGTACGCCGACGGCATCGGCGTGAACAAGAACCTGATCGTTCCCCGGGATGCCGCCGGTAAGCTGCTCGCCCCGACCACCCTGGTCCGGGACGCGCACCGGAAGAAGCTGATCGTGCACGCCTGGACCTTCCGGGCGGAGAACGCCTTCCTACCCGCCGACTTCCGGATCGGCACCGACCCGATCGCCCGCGGTGACATCCAGGCCGAGTACGAGCTCTTCTACGGCCTGGGCGTCGACGGCGTCTTCACCGATCACCCGGACACCGCCGTCGCCGCCCGTGCCGGCCTGCCCCGCCGCCGCTGACGTCGCCCTTCTTACTGTCGGCCCGCCACCCTGGTCCCGGGTGGCGGGCCGACCTGTCTCCGCGCCGCCCAGCTCGACGTCAATACCCGCGTCGGCCGGCGTGGACGATCGCGCCCCGGACGCTGGACTGGTTGGCCGTGTACTGGACCAGCTGACCACAGCCCAACGGGGAACAGACTGCCCACCGGCGGGCCCCCGGGGGTGGGGGTTACTTGGCGAGGAAGGCCAGCAGGGCCTGGTTGACCTCGGTGGCGTGGGTCCACAGCAGGCCGTGGGGCGCGCCGTCGATCTCGACGTAGTCGGCCTGGGGGAGCCGCTTGTGGAACTCGCGGGCGGTCGCGTCGATACTTCGCCGGATCGTGCGGTGCGCACGCGTGGTGACGCACCGCTCGCGAATGATCACGCGCGCGGCTAGGCGTGTGGGTCGCGTCTCCTTGTCCTTCACACCTACGTCAGGTTCTAGAGTCGAATGACGCGGGCGGGGATTCACATGAACAAGGCAACGAGCTAGACCTGACGTGAACGTCAGTGTCAACGCAATCGGGCGCCCGCACCAACACCCCGGGAGCCCGCGCCCTTCGAGGCGGCAGGAGACCTTGGGCCGACGGCCGGTAAGGGAGGCACGGATGCGGATCGGCGAAGTCGCAGTCGCGGCGGGTGTGAGCACTCGTGCGCTGCGGTACTACGAGGAGCAACAGCTTCTCACCTCCGTCCGCGGCGCGGGCGGGCAACGACAGTACTCACCCGCCGTGGTGGAACAGGTGCGACTGATTCAGGCGTTGTACGCGGCCGGCTTGAGCAGCAAGGTCATCGCGGGAATCCTGCCGTGCGTCAACACCGGCTTCGCCACGCCCGAGATGATGACCCGGCTCGCCGCCGAACGCGAGCGCCTCGACACCCAACTGCGCGAGCTGTCCCAGACCGGGGACCGCCTCGACGAGATCATCGCCGCAGCCCGCGTCCAACGCCCCGATCAGCGAACACGACCAGCGGCGCGCTGCGCCACCTGCTCGACGCTCCTGCGGTACCAGCGCCGACGGCGTCGGACGACGAGGACCGATCACACACGTGAGGCGCCGCCGGACCGTAAGCTTCGACGGCTTCCTGATCAGTGACTACGCCGCGGTCGAGATCCGCTGGACCGGTCGCTGCGCGACGGGAGTTCCTGGCACGCCGACGGCTCGGTGCCCGACGAGCGCCGGGCCGTGATCCGGTCGGCGCCCCACTGCTCGACGGCGAACCGGTTCAACCCCGGAGTACCCACTTCCTCGGTCTGATCCCTACGGGGATGTGTGAATTCCGCCGGGCATCCCCATGGGACATTCCATTTCGCATCGCGCTGTCTCCGGCAACGCTCAGGTTCGGGTGACCGCAGCTGTATCTATCAGTGTCAGTGGCTCAATATTGGTGCTTTTCCAGCTCGCACCACCATTGCGACCATGCCACCCGAAGTCGCTGGGCGGATTTCGCGTATGAGTGTGGCCGCGTCGAGCAGTATCGAACCAGCTGCGTGTTTCGTGCGCTACACGACGCAGTGCGCGTTCAAACAATGGCGTCGTCAGCGTAGCTCCTTGATTACGGCGTACGGCGCCGACAAGCCGATTCACGGCTGGCGTGAGCTGGGCACCCGCGTTGACCTCCCGTAACGGCATATGTAGTCTCGCCGGATGCATTTCGAGGAAGTGGAGAAGGTGTGAGTTACGCCTCGGCGAAGTTCCCGGCAAGTTCCCCAAGCGTTCGGAGAGGTGTTACATGAAAAGATCATTTCGTCGTGCCCTTTGGGTCGGCGCCGTGGTCGCGTTGGCGGCGTCGACCGCCCCAATGGCTACGGCTTTCGGAGCCGGCAATGTGACCACCACCTTCGACAAGGTGCAGGACTGGGGGAACGGTCACGAGACACGGGTGACAGTTGCCAATGACTCGGACGCGCCGGTGAGTACCTGGCGAATCGAATTCGATCTTCCCGCGGGCACGAGCATCAGCGTCTTCTGGGACGCCGATGTCACCCGCACCGGCGATCATTATGTGGCGGTCAAGAAGAGCTGGGCCGGCGCGCTCGAGCCGGGAGCCAGCTTCAGCTGGGGGTACAACGGAACCGGCTCCTACCAGGCGCCACTGAACTGCACCATCAACGGGGCGTCCTGTAGCGGCGGCCCCCTGCCGACCACGGCGCCGCCGACTACCGCGCCGCCGACCACGGCGCCGCCGACTACCGCGCCGCCGACCACGGCTCCGCCGACCACGGCGCCATCGACCACGGCGCCGCCGACTACCGCGCCGCCCACCACGGCGCCGCCCACCACCGTGCCGCCGCCCACCACCTCGCCTCCGTCGAACGGCGATAGCAAGGTCGTCGGCTACTTCGCGCAGTGGGGTGTCTATCAACGCAACTATCACGTGAAGAACATCCACACCAGCGGCTCTGCGGAGAAGTTGACCCACATTCTGTACGCGTTCGGCAACACCACCGGCGGGCGCTGCACGATCGGTGACAGCTACGCCGACTACGAGAAGGCGTACACCGCGGCGGACAGCGTGGACGGCGTCGCCGACACCTGGGACCAGCCACTGCGAGGCAGCTTCAACCAGCTGCGCAAGCTCAAGGAGATGTACCCGCACCTGAAGGTGATCTGGTCCTTCGGCGGTTGGACCTGGTCCGGCGGGTTCACCCAGGCGGCGCAGGACCCGACCGCGTTCGCGGAGAGCTGCTACAACCTGGTCGAGGACCCGCGCTGGGCGGACGTCTTCGACGGCATCGACATCGACTGGGAGTACCCGAACGCCTGCGGTCTCACCTGCGACTCCAGCGGCCCGAACGCGTTCAAGGACGTGGTGAGCGCGCTGCGGACGAGGTTCGGGTCGTCGGCGCTGGTCACCGCCGCGATCACCGCCGACGGCAGCAACGGCGGCAAGATCGACGCCACCGACTACGCCGGCGCCGCGGCGAACCTTAACTGGATCATGCCGATGACCTACGACTACTTCGGTGCCTTCAACGCGCAGGGGCCGACCGCCCCGCACTCCGCGCTCGAGTCGTACCCCGGCATCCCGCAGCAGGGCTTCTGGTCCGACGCGGCGATCCAGAAACTCAAGAGCAAGGGCATCCCGGCTGACAAGCTGCTGCTCGGCATCGGTTTCTACGGCCGGGGCTGGACCGGGGTGACCCAGGACGGGCCGGGCGGCACCGCCACCGGACCGGCCCCGGGCACCTACGAGCAGGGCATCGAGGACTACAAGGTCCTGAAGGACACCTGCCCGGCCACCGGCACCGTCGGCGGCACGGCGTACGCCAAGTGCGGCAGCAACTGGTGGAGCTACGACACCCCGTCCACCATCGGCGGCAAGATGACGTACGCGAAGGACCAGGGTCTCGGTGGCGCGTTCTTCTGGGAACTCTCCGGCGACACCACCAACGGTGAGCTGATCGGCGCCATCAAGGGCGGTCTCGGCTAGCCCGCGGCCCGACGCACCACCCACCCGGCGGGGAGGGACCACACACCGGTCCCTCCCCGTCCGGCGTCAACTGGATCACGCAGTGCAGCGAAGGCACCCGGGCAAGCGGCTGGGGTCCCATCGGTAGGGTGGCTTCGCATGCCCCCACCCCCGTCTGCCGGCGATGCGGCATTCACCAAGGCCGAACGCGCCCTCGACCGCCGGGTGCACGCGTGGCTTCAGGACGCTCCGCGTACCGGATGGAAAGCCTGGGCTGTCGAACTCGCCGCCTTCACCGCCAAACAGGCGTGGGCCTGCGTGTTCGGCGGCGCGATGCTCGCGGTGGTACTCGCGGCACGGCTGTGGTGGCCGGGCGACGCCGCGCTGGCGCGCAACGACGCGCTGACGCTCGCGGCGATCGCGATCCAAATCGTGATGGTCGCCACGCGCCTGGAAACGCTGCGGGAACTCCGCGTGGTGGTGTTGTTCCACATCGCGGGCACCGTCATGGAGATTTTCAAGACCGAGGTCGGCTCGTGGGCCTACGAAGACGCTGGTGTCCTACGGCTCGGGCAGGTGCCACTCTTCTCCGGCTTCATGTACGCCGCGGTCGGCTCCTACCTGGTACGCGTGTATCGGCTGTTCGACCTGCGCTTCGAACGCTACCCACGACAGTGGTTGACCGCCGTGGTGGCGGCGGCGATCTACGTCAACTTCTTCGGCCACCACTACGTCACCGACCTACGGTGGCCGATCACCGCCGTGGTGGTCGTGGTCTTCGGCCGATGCGTCATGCACTTCCGGGTCTTCCGGCGCCAGCTGCGGATGCCGCTGCTGTGCGCGTTCGGGCTCGTCGCTGTCTTCATCTGGTTCGCCGAGAACATCTCGACGTGGTCGCACGCGTGGACGTACCCCGATCAGGCCGAGGGCTGGCATCCGGTGTCAGCGAGCAAGCTGGGGGCGTGGTTCCTACTGATGATCATTTCGGTGGTGCTGGTGGCATGGGTGTATCCGCCGAGGCCCACCACCGGACAGGGTACGGAAAGCTCCGGTTCGTGGCATCCGGTCACGGTGCTGTCCCGTCCGGACGAACCTGCACCGTCCGGCTGTAGTTGGCACCACCGTGGCACCTGTCCGGATTGACTTGGCATCTACGCAGGGCCGCGCTGTTGCTCATGACCCCGTGGCTTCCGCTCGCTGTCCACCCCCGGGGCACTCCTCGGGCGGGGCGTAGGCACGGACGGTGCCATCGTGCCGCGCAACTCTTCCGTCATCGGTGAGGGCTACGAGGCGTTTACAGACGGGGCACCGGCCCCGCTGGTGCTGCGAGCGCTGAATCACCTTGCCTCCCCGGGGAGGGGCGTTGCACGTCTTCACGTTCATCCGCCAAGCCATGCCGCCCATCGTTGCCGTGACCTTCGCCGGCAATCACACCATCACCCTGCAACTCGCCCAGGTCGGTGCCGGCGTCAGACACCGCATCGACGACTGGACATTGAGTGGCTGGGCCATCGCGGCCTGTTTCGATATGCGCCGTTGGGGGTCCGGCACCCAGCCGAACCCCCAACGGGGTCAGGGGTCGGATGGTGCGACCCCAGGCGAAGGGCCTAGATCAACCGCTTACCGAGTTGTTTGGTCTGAAACTACGGGCGGTCGTTCAGGGCTGGCGGGGCTGCTGCGGACGGCTGGGTGGTCACCGCGGCCGACCGCCCCCATCACCACTCCGCCATCGCGGGGCCAGGCGCGGCGCACGAGATCTGATCCGTCGTCAGCAGCTGCTGCCGCTGTCTCCGCCGGAGGAACCTCCACCGCTGTCCCCGCCGGAGAACCATCCGCCCCCACTCGAACCGCTGTCGCAGGAGGCACCACCACCACCACCACCACCACCACCGTCGCCGCCTGCCGTGGCGCTGGGCGCCGACGACGCGTACGCCGACGAGCCGTGCCGGCCCGTCGGCGTACGCCGACGCCCGAGGAACCAGAGGGTGAGGACGACCGCGCCCGCGGCGGCGAACAGCCCGAAGAGAATCTCCATGCCGACGACGGTACGGAAGTCGATCAACTTTCTGGGGCAGCTACACAAACGTCGGGTCTGCAAGATTGCGCGAGCGAGTTGGATGGGGCTGCGCTGCACCACCGTGCTGGTCTGCTTCTCCGTCCCGGCGTAGACGGCGCGGTCACCGACGGTGGCACGGTCAGACGACTGGCTCGTACCAGTATGCACAGTGATCGCCGCGCCGTCGGTGGCGACCTGGACGCGTCAGTGGCGTCGAACGAGGGCGTGCCAAGGCCACGGCAGGCCAGAGCCCCGACCTGGAGCCCGAAAGGAGATCGTTGTGATCAATGCGTGGGTGGCCACGGTCCCGACCGAACCGCATGTGTAGCCACCCGCACCGCGATTTTTGATCATGATTGTGGGAGGGGGTGGGGGGTCGTCGCGCCGAAGCCACCACCGATCTCTATGATGGTCCACTGAGGACGCTGCCGGTCCCCCCGTGCTGGCAGCGTCCTCGCCGTTCCCACCCAGTCACCTCGCAGGGTCGAGGAGCTGATCGAGCGAAGCGACCACGGTTCCCCGCTGCGACAGATGCGGTCTGCCGTCTTGACGTCAGCGCTCGACGGTCATCATGTTCTGATCCCGACAGCGGGTGAGGCGCCCCCAGGGCAGACATTTCGGTCGTCGGCCGGACCGGGCGGATCAGGCTTGGGTGGTGTGTCGTGGGTGTCTGGTTGGTGCCGGTGTGGGGTGTGCCCGGGGGTGGGCTGGTGGTGGAATGCCGGTGGGGTGGGGGCGTTGCACGGTGGCGACGGCCGTGGGAGTGCCCGCTGGTGAGCGGGTGTGGGTCCGCCGGGAATGGTGGTGGGCCGCCGGTCGTTACATCTGGACCCGGCGCCGTGTGCGTGTCCCCCCGGGCGTGGCGGTGGCCGTTGGCTCTTCCTTGTTTTGCCCTTTCTTGTTTGGTGAGCGCCGGACGGTGCTTGTACCCCTGCGCCCTGACTCCCTCGGGTGTGTGTGGGTGTCGACCCCCGAATGGAGCGTCTTTCATGAACACGGTCTTCCGTCGTAGTGTCCTTGGTGTCGCTGGTCTGGCTCTGAGTACCGGTGTCGTCGCTGGTCCTCTGACGGCTGTCACCGACACCGCGCCCGCCTCCGCTGCGGCTGGGGTGGTGCGGGTGGAGAAGCCGGACGCCGGCAAGCTGGTTGCGCACGGGACGCAGGGTGAGCAGTCCCGGATCGACCTGGGTGACGAGCAGGTCGCGAATGTGAAGGCGATCGTCGCGGCGACGAAGAAGGCGGGTATGGACGAGCGGGCTGCCGTGGTCGCGATCGCCACCGCGCTGCAGGAGTCGAAGCTGGAGAATCTGGGTCACCTGGGTGACCGTAACGACCACGACTCGCAGGGCCTGTTCCAGCAGCGTCCGTCCTCGGGTTGGGGCACGGTGGAGCAGATCACCGACCCGGAGTACTCGACTACCGCGTTCCTGAAGGGTTTGAAGCAGGTCGACGGTTGGCAGGACATGCCGTTGACCGAGGCCGCGCAGACGGTGCAGGTGTCGGCGTACCCGTTCCACTACGCCCAGTGGGAAACCCAGGCCGCTGACCTCGTCGCCGAACACTGGACCAGCTGACCCACCAAGCCACACAACCTGACCCCACAAGGGGGAAACAAGCTGCTGGCCGGCCCCCGAACCCGGGTGCCGGCCAACAGCATCTGCGGCTCACGGCCGTGTTCGGACCGCTCGGCAGCGGCGTGGTCGATGTCCTGACGGATTCCACGGAGTCCCGCCCCGCGCACAATCGTCTCCAGACGCCCTCATGCCGCTGGCACGAGGGCGTCCCGCGTGGCCGTGACCCGGGCGTCACCGGCCGGGCTGCTCCGCGACGAAAGTGCCTCGGCCGGATTGGCCGATGATGAGTTCGCGGTCGTGCAGGAGCGACAGGGCGCGGTACACCGTTCCGGTGCTGACGTTGTACATCTCGGCAAGCTGGCTGGTCGACGGCAGCTTGTCACCCGGCTTCAGCTCGCCGGTCCTGATCTTCTCGCTGATCTCGTCAACGATGCGGCGGAATGACGGTTGTGCAGTGGGCATGGTGAGGACTCCGGTTGGTTCGGCAGCTCCGATCATGCCTGACCTGCTCTAGCTACTGCAATAAGTTGCGACTCGAAAGCACTCCGGGGTCGACCTGCTGTACCTGCTGTAGTAGGTTGTCGGGTGTCCGGCTCCGGTTGGTTCGGCAAGCCTCGGGGTCGGGCCCGAAAGTGTGCTCCGGGGTCGTACCGCCGACGAGGGCTGCGGTCGCGGGGCCGGCGGCCCGGTCCGCTTTCCCTGTCGGCGGGCCGGGCCGCACCGCAGACCGCGCGCTCCGGCGCGTACCCGCGACGACGAGGAGGTCCGGCATGCGCAACCTGCTCCACCTGTTCCGCGCGAACACGACGAGGCGGTCGGGTCGGCCACCGAACGGCGGGTGGTACCGGTCTCAGACGTGCCGGTCGTTGACGGCGGGGCAGGTGCGGGACCGGCGGTTCCGGTCCGTGCGCCGGGGGCTCGACCCGACCGAGGTGCACGCGTTCCTGCACCGGGTAGCCGGCGAGTTGGCCGCCGCCCGCCGGGAACTGGTCATGGTCACCGAGGAGAACGTCCGCATCAAGCGGGCGTTGCGCAGCTGGCAGGCCCGGTTCGCGCCGGGAGCGCGGCGGTGAGCCGGGAGCGGTTCGTGGTGCACCTGCCGGTGCTCGCCACCGACCTGACCGCCGCGAAGCGCTTCGCCCGGACGATCACCCGCTCGCTCGGCTTCCTGCCCGACGTCGACCCGGCGGAGACGACGGTCTCCGAGGAGGACGCGCAGTTCGTACGCCATCGGGTCTTCTGCGACGCCCGGCTCGACGGCGCCGGCCGCTGCGCCCGTTCGGCCGACCACGACGGACCCTGCGTCCCGCCGGAACGCTGACCCGCGCTGACCGGCTCAGGACGACCCACCCGTCGATCACGAGGCTGTCGCCGCGACGAACAGCCGAGCGATACCGTCATGATCGACGGACGTTGACGTGTGGGAGGACGGCGATGGGCGAGCGGGTGGCAGTGGTCAGTGGAGGCGGGACCGGGATCGGGGCGGCCGTGGCGCGGGGGCTGGCCGTCGACGGGTTCGACGTGCTGGTCGTGGGGCGGCGGGAACAGATGCTCAGGGACTGCGCGGACCGGATCTCGTGGGACATCGGGCGGCCCCACGCCGTTCGCCCGGTGACCGCAGACCTGACTGATCCGGAGCAGCTGCCCCGGGTGGTCGAGGCGGTCGGGGAGCGATCGGTCGACGCGGTCGTCAACAACGCCGGGGGGTACCTCGGCGGGGACACCGGCAGCCTCGCCGGGGTCGCGGCGCAGTGGCGGGCGAACCTGGACGCCAACGTGCTCACCGCCGTCCTGCTGACCGAGGCGCTCCGGCCGGCCCTGCGCCGTCCCGGCGGGCGGGTGGTCCTGGTCAGCTCGATCGCCGCGCAGCGGGGCGGCGGCGGGCCGTACTCGGCGGCGAAGGCCGCGCTGCACGGCTGGGCGTACGACCTGGCCGTGCGGCTCGGTCCGGAACAGATCACGGTCAACGTGGTCAGCCCCGGATACGTCACCGACACCGAGTTCTTCGGTGACCGGATGATGCCGGAGGGACACGCCAAACGGGTGGCGGCCACCCTGGTCGGCCGGGCCGGCACCCCCGACGACATCGCCGAGGCGGTCCGCTACCTGGCCGGCCCCAGCGCCGGTTACGTCACCGGGCAGGTCCTCGGCGTCAACGGCGGCTCGGTCCTCGGCCGCTGACCCCACCCGGCGTCAGCCGTTCAGCAGCTCGTAGGCCGAGGCCGGCGCCGCCTCCACGTCGGCGCCGGTGGGTGCCGCGATTCCCGGGACCGTGCCGAAGTCGTGGTACTTCACGACGTACTCCAGGGCCTTCTGCTGGCCCGCCGCCGGGATGTCCAGGGTCAGCGAGGCGAGGTTGCCGTCCGGCCCGATCACCGCCGTGAACGGGATGGCCTTCGCCGTGTCGGCCAGCACCGCCACGTCCACGCCGTCCACCGCGTCGGCCACCTCCGGGCCGCCGGTCAGGTCGACGGTGCCGGTGTACGACCCGTCGGCTTGCTGCCGCACCGCGTCGGCCGCCCGGATGATCACCGCCGTGTTGCCGACGTCGGCGCCCTGATACACCTCCGGCTCCTCGAGCTTGCTCTGGTCGAACTCCATCCACCCCTCCGGCAGCTTGAGCAGGTCGCTCAGCTCGCCCGCGTCGGAGAAGTCGACCTTCATCCAAAAACGCTGGTCGATCACCCGTCGGGACGTCGTCGTCGTGAAGCCGGCCTTGGCGTCCTTCTGGACCAGTTCCCAGCCCTTGCCGGCCGGGTCGACGGCACCGGTCACGGTGCCGGTCGCGTCGATGCCGGTGAAGCGGAACGCCGGGTCCTTCTCGTCCGGCACGGCGGCCAGCAGGGTGGTCTTCGGGTCAGGCGACGGGGACGGCGCTGCCGACTCCCCGTCCTTCCCGGTGCACCCGGTGAGCAGGGTGCCGGCGGCCAGCACGGCCGTCGCACCGGTGGCGACCCGTCGGGCCAGCGCGGCGGCGCCGGTTCGCTGCGTCATGACGTTCATCTCTCTTCCGAACGACGGTTCTCTTCCGAACGACGGTCCTGCCGTGTCCGATCCTGGCACGGAGCCCGCGCGGCCGGCCGGCAGCGTGGCCGCGCTGGTAGAAATGCCGGATGAGCCAGGAACGGACGGCGGTACGTGAGCGGGCCGAGGCGGTGCTGCGGCACCTGGCCGGGGAACACGCCCGGCTCCGTGCGGACCAGTGGCGGGCGATCGAGGCGCTGGCGGTCGACCGGCGGCGGGTGCTCTGCGTCCAGCGCACCGGGTGGGGGAAGTCGGCGGTCTACTTCGTGGCCACCGCGCTGCTGCGGACCAGCGGCGAGCACGGCCCGACGGTGATCGTGTCGCCGCTGCTGGCGCTGATGCGAAACCAGGTCGAATCCGCCGCGCGGGCCGGCATCAGGGCGCGGACCATCAACTCCGCCAACCTCGACGAGTGGGACGAGATCACCGCCGAGATCCACGCCGGCGCCGTCGACGTCCTCCTGATCAGCCCGGAACGGCTCAACAACCCGGACTTCCGGGACACGGTGCTGCCGAAACTGGCGGCCACCACCGGGCTGCTGGTGGTGGACGAGGCGCACTGCGTCTCCGACTGGGGCCACGACTTCCGGCCCGACTACCGCCGGCTGCGGACGTTCCTCGCCGACCTGCCGCCGGGGACGCCCGTGCTCGCCACCACGGCCACCGCGAACGCCCGGGTCACCCAGGACGTGGCCGAGCAGCTCGGCGACGCACTCGTGCTGCGTGGCAGCCTGGACCGGGAGTCGCTGCGGCTCGGCGTGGTCGACCTGCCCAACCCGGCGCACCGGCTGGCCTGGCTCGCCGAGCACCTCGACGAGTTGCCCGGCTCAGGAATCGTCTACACGCTGACCGTGGCGGCGGCGGGGGAGGCCGCCGATTTCCTCCGCTCCCGGGGCTACCCGGTCGCCTCCTACACCGGGCAGGCCGAGGACGCGGACCGGCGCGCCGCCGAGCAGGATCTCCTCGACAACAAGATCAAGGCGCTGGTGGCTACCAGCGCGCTGGGCATGGGCTTCGACAAGCCGGATCTCGGCTTCGTGGTGCACCTCGGCGCACCGCCCTCGCCCATCGCGTACTACCAGCAGGTCGGCCGGGCCGGCCGGGCCGTCGCGCACGCCGAGGTGCTGCTGCTGCCCGGTGCCGAGGACGCGGCCATCTGGCGCTACTTCGCCTCGCTCGCGTTCCCGCCCGAGGAACAGGTGCGCGCGGTGCTCGCCGCCCTGGCCACCGACCGGCCGCTGTCCACCCAGGCCCTGGAGCCGCTCGTCGACCTGCGCCGAACCCGGCTGGAGCTGATGCTCAAGGTGCTGGACGTGGACGGCGCGGTCCGTCGGGTGCGCGGTGGCTGGCTCGCCACCGGCGAGCCGTGGACCTACGACGAGGCCCGGCTTCGGCGGGTCGCCGCCGCCCGCACCGCCGAGCAACAGGCGATGCGGGAGTACGCGACGACTCCCGGTTGCCGCCTGCGCTACCTGCGTGAGTGCCTGGACGACGTCGGGGCGGTCGACTGCGGGCGGTGCGACCGGTGCGCCGGCCCGACCCTCACCGCCGAGGTCTCCGATGCCACGCTGAGCGCCGCGCAGACCTTCCTCGGTCGCCCCGGCGTCGGGATCGCGCCGAAGAAGCTCTGGCCGACCGGCCTGGCCGCGGTCGGCGTACCGCTCAACGGGCGCATCGCCCCGGCCGAGCAGGCGTTGCCCGGCAGGGCGGTCGGGCGCCTGTCCGACCTCGGCTGGGGCAACCGGCTGCGGGAGTTGGTCGGGCCGGACGCGGTGGACGGGGACGTGCCGGACGACGTGGCCACCGCCGTGGTGGAGGTGCTCAAGGCGTGGGCGCACGGCGACGATCCCTGGCCGCGCCGGCCGGCGGGGGTGGTCGTGGTGGGCTCGCGCCGCCGACCCCGGCTGGTCGGCTCGCTCGCCGAGCGGATCGCCACGGTGGGCCGGCTGCCGCTGCTCGGCACCGTCGCCGTGAGCGCCGCCGGCGGCCCGCGGGGCAACAGCGCCCAGCGGGTACGCGCCCTGCACGGCGCGGTCACCGTGCCGCCGGAGCTGGCCGACGCCCTGGCCGGGCTGGCCGGGCCGGTGCTGCTCGTCGACGACCTGGTCGACTCGGGCTGGACGATCACCACGGTCGCCCGGGAACTGCGACTCGCCGGGGCACCCGAGGTGCTCCCGCTGGCCCTGGCCGTTGCGGGCTGACCCGCCACGTACCGTCGCTCGACGGGCCGGAATGGTTCCCCGGTCCAGCGGATTGCGACGGTCGCCACGCCGGCCGGCACCCGTCCGGACGCGCACGTCACCGACGGTAGCGTGGGCGCCATGACCGATCCGCCACCCGACGCCGAGCCTGCCGATCGGGTCAGCGCCGCACCCGACCGGAGCACCCTCCGGCTGGCGCTGGTGGTGGGCGGCCTACTGCTCGCCGTCCTGCTCGGCTTCGGCCTCGGCCGAATGGACGGCGACGCGACCACCGCGGGCGGCTACGACAGTGCGCTGGCCGGCCACACCCATCCACCCGGCACCGGGGCACACGAACACGGCACCGGACCGGACGCGGCGGAGGCGACCGGGCTGTCGGTCAGCGCGGCAGGCTACACGATCGCCCCGGTGGCCGTGGACTTCGCCGCCGGCCGGCCCGGCGAGCTGAGGTTCCGGATCCGGGACGCGCAGCGCCGGCCGGTGACCCGTTTCGCCGTGGTGCACGACAAGCCGATGCACGTGATCGTGGTACGCCGCGACCTCACCGGCTACCAGCACCTGCATCCCGCGATGGCGGCCGACGGCACCTGGTCGGTGCCGCTGACGTTGCCGCAGCCGGGCGTCTGGCGGGCGTACGCCGACTTCGCGGCGCTGGCCGAGGACGGCCGGCAGACGGCGGTGACCCTGGGAGCGGATCTGGTCGCGGCCGGTGACTACGACCCGCGCCCACTGCCGGCCGCGGTCACCTCGACGGCGGTGGACGGATTCGCCGTCGGCTACCAGGGCACCCCGCAGGCCGGCCGGTCAGTGCCGCTCATCTTCCGGATCACCGCCGAGGGCCGAGCGGCGGCGCTGGAGCGTTACCTCGGCGCGTACGGGCATCTGGTCGTGCTCCGCGCCGGGGACCTCGGCTACCTGCACGTGCACCCCGAGCCGGAACTGGTCGACGGGGCGGTGCGGTTCTGGGTGACCGTGCCCGGCCCCGGTACGTACCGCCTCTTCCTGGACTTCCAGGTGGCCGGGGTGGTGCGGACCGCCGAGTTCACCCTCGACCTGCCCTGACAGGGAACCCCGCCGGGTCGCCGCGGATGTCGTCAGCCGACCCGGCGGTTCGGCCGGCGGGCCAGGTAGCGCAGCAGGTCCCGGATGTGGTGCTTCTCCTCCGCGGGCACGGTCGGGTCGGCGAGCCGCTGGAGGATCATCCGCACATCCGCTTCGACCGGCCCGTCCTCGCCGCGCCGGCGCGGCACGGGGCCGGCGTCCGGCAGGCCGAGCGCGCGGAACGCGGCTGCCACCGGCAGGTCGAGCGCGGCGCAGAACCCGCGCACCTTGGCCAGCTCGGGGTAGTCCTGCCAGTCACCGGCGAGCCAGCGGAACACGGTGGAGCGGCCGACACCCGTGTGCGCCGCCAGGTCGGTGACGGTCCAACCCCGCTCTTCACGGGCGGTGTCGATGGCGCGCCGCACGAAGCGTGCGAACGCCGCCTGCGGCGATACCTCTACCGAAGCCATCCCAGCGGGTCTTCCCTCCCGACCGGCACCGACGGTGCGTGGGTTAGAGGGTAGTACGGCTGGCGGTGGAAGCAATTGACTGAGTGACCAGACCGCCCCGTCGGCGGAAGTTCTCCTGACACAGCGGCAGAAACCCCGCGGAGGGAGCGACGCCTGTCGTTCCTCAACTAAACTCGTCTAGCACCCGTACGCGCCCCTGGCGCGCCCCAACGGCCGTCCACCGCTGAGGAGCACCATGCCCGAACCCGACCGTCCCCTGCCGCACCGCCCGGGTGCGGTGAGTCTGTTCTTCGTCGCGAAGGCCGGGGTGTTCGCGGCCGGCTTCTGGATCTGGTTGTTGGGGCTCGTCGCGGGCGGCGGCGCGGCGACCGGGCCGCACCTCCTGGCCGCCACCGGCGCGACCACCACCACCCTGGTCGGGGTGGTGCTCGGCGTGCGGATGGCCCTCCAACACAACGCCGCCCAACGACACGCGGAGGTCAAGCGGCTGCTGGTGGACATCTCGTGGAACGCGTTCGCCGCGGCGGGCAACGCGGACAGCCCCGGGAAGATCGTGCCGTTCCCGTCGGCGCCGGAGGGCGAGCGGACGTACCGGAACGGCGACCGCCGACGTTGACGTCGGGTCAGCCAGCCGCTCGGTCGGTGCTGTCAATGTGGGCGGCGGCGGGCTCGGCGAGGAGCGCCGCCAGCCGCGGAGTGACCCCCCACTGCTCCACCAGCGCGCGGTACTCCGCCCGCTGGGTGTCGGCCGGCGGCGCACCACCCCGCCGGGCCCGGATGAGCAGGTTCCGCGGGGTGTGCCGCGAGTCGACGAACTCGACCACCTCGGCCCGGTAGCCGTGTAGCCGAAGCAGCCCGGCCCGCAGCGAGTCGGTGAGCACGTCCGCGAAGCGCTCGCGAAGGATGCCCTGGCGGGTCAGCAGGCCGTACGGCGCCGGCGTCGGCTGGGAGCGCAACTGCGCCGCGATGTCGTGGTGGCAACACGGTGCCGCGAGCACCCAGCGGGACTCCCACCGCAGCGCTCGCGCCAGCGCCTCGTCGGTGGCGGTGTCGCACGCGTGCAGCGCCAGAACCAGGTCGGGGGCGGGCTCGACGACGGCGTCGGTGATGGTGCCGGCCACGAACCGTACCCGGTCGGCCCAGCCCAGCCGGCGGGCCAGCTCGGTGTTGCGCTGCCGCTGGTCCTCGCGGACGTCCACGCCGACCAGGTGGACGTCGAGGCCCAGCTGGGTCAGCCACCGGTAGGCGGCGAAGGTCAGGTACGCGTTGCCGCAGCCCAGGTCGACCACCCGCAGCGGGCCGGCCGCGTCGTCGGGCAGGGTGGCGGCGAGCGCCCGCAGGAAGGCGTCCACCTGTCGCCGCTTCGCCGCCGACCCGCCGATCTCGACGAAGATCGGGTCACCAGGGTCGAGCAGGTACTCCTTCGCCCGGTCGTGGCCGGCCGGTTCGACCGTGGGACGCGCCGCCGGGGCCCGGTGTATCTGCGCCTGCCCGGACTTCGTGACCCGCAGTTGCAGGGTCGTCCGCACGGTCTCCACGTGCCAGTTGCCGAACGGCTCGGCCAGCAGCGCGTCCACCGCCGCGTCGGCGTCCGAGCCGGGTGACACGTTGCGGGTGTACGGCCGGCTGCCGTCGGAGGTGGCGATCTGGAGGCGGGGGCCGGCTTTGAGGGTGACCGGCCGAAGCTCCGCCCGGAGCACCGTGGGACGCTGCCCGCGCCGGCGGCCGGCGGCGACCGCGCGGGTCAGGGAGGGGTCGAGCAGCAGCGCGCGCACCTCGGCGAGAGCGGCATCCAGGGCTTCCGGCATGGGTGAATCCTCCCCGGTGGGTGTGCGGCTCCGCCGGTGGGTGACCGCCCGGAGCCGTCCGCGCGCCGGCCGGGTGGTCCGGAGCGCACGACCGTCCCCCTCCGACGAGAGCGGCGGGGGACGGTTCGGACGTGCGGTTGTCAGTCGGCGGTCGCCGCGGCCGGCGTACCTTCGCCGGAACCACCGCCGGCGCGACGGCGCCGCCGGCGGCGCGGCTTCGGTGCCGGGGCGCCCTCGGCGGACGCGGAGGGCGCCCCGGCGCCACCCTCGGTGGAACTCGTCGCGGCCGGTTCGCCCGCGACCACCTCGCCACCCCGACGGCGCCGGCGGCGGCGCGGCGTGCGCTTCTCGGTGTCGGTCGCCGCCTCGGTGGCCGACCCGGCGGCCGGGTCACCGCCCCGAGCGCGACGGCGGCCCCGGCCCTCGCCGCGCCGCGAGCTCCGGCCGTCACCGCGGCGGGACCGGCCACCGAGATCTTCCTCGGCCTCGGCCGCGAGACCGGCGCGGGTCCGCTCGGCGGTCGGCAGGGTTCCGGTGATCTCGGTGGAGATGTCCAGGTCGGTGTAGAGATGCGGCGACGTGTGGTATGTCTCCGGCGGCTCCGGCAGGTCCAGACCAAGCGTCTTGTCGATGATCCGCCAGCGCGGCATGTCGTCCCAGTCGACGAAGGTCACCGCGACACCGCTTGCCCCGGCCCGGCCGGTACGGCCGATCCGGTGGGTGTAGGTGTCCTGGTCCTCGGGGCAGTCGTAGTTGATGACGTGGGTGACGCCGGAGACGTCGATGCCGCGTGCCGCGACGTCGGTGGCGACCAGAGTGTCAATCTTGCCGGCGCGGAACGCCCGCAGCGCCCGCTCGCGGGCGCCCTGCCCGAGGTCGCCGTGGACGGCGGCCACGGCGAAGCCGCGGAAGTCCAGATCCTCCGCGACCCGGTCGGCGGCCCGCTTCGTCCGGGTGAAGACCATGGTCAGCCCGCGGCCCTCGGCTTGCAGGATCCGCGCCACGATCTCGATCTTGTTGAGCGAGTGGGTGCGGTAGACCAACTGCCGGGTCTGCGGGTTCGGGCCGGTCTCGGCGGTGTGCCCGGCGTGGATCGTGATCGGGTGCCGCAGGAAACGCCTCGACAGCGTGACGATCGGGTCCGGCATGGTGGCCGAGAAGAGCATGGTCTGCCGGTCCTCCGGCAGCATCGCCAGGATCCTCTCGACGTCATCGAGGAAGCCCAGGTCGAGCATGCGGTCGGCCTCGTCGAGGACGAGCGCGTGCACCCGGTCCAGCCGCAGGTGCTTCTGCTTGGCCAGGTCGAGCAGCCGGCCGGGGGTGCCGACCAGGATTTCGGCGCCCTTGCCGAGCGCCTCGGTCTGTGGCTCGTACGCGACGCCGCCGTAGATCGGCAGCACGCGCACGCCTCGGGTGCTGCCAGCCGCCTGGAGGTCCCTGGCGACCTGGATGCCCAGCTCACGGGTGGGGACAACGACGAGTGCCTGTGGTTGGCCGTCGCCCCCCTCGGCCGGGGCGAAGACCCGCTCCAACAGCGGGATGCCGAAACCGAGCGTCTTGCCGGTGCCGGTGGGCGCCTGGCCGATCAGGTCGGTGCCGCGCAGCGCGATCGGCAGCGCGTACTCCTGGATGGCGAAGGCGCGGGTGATGCCGGCCGCGGCCAGCGCGTCAGTGGTCTCCTGACGCGCGCCCAGCTCGGCGAACGTGGGAGCCTCCGGTCGTACCGGGGCGGTGGCGGCCAGTTCACGGCCGTCCATGAGATTCTGGGTCAGTTCGCTCATCTGGATGTGGGGGTGCCCTCTCGTGGGTGCGCCCCGTTGAGTCCTCAGGGCGCGGACGGTATGGCGCGGGCCACACGGTCGGCGGCGGAGTGCCGGGCCGGACCGGGCCGCACGCGCGCCGTGGGACCGACTGCGACCAGCTCCAACTTCGGACCGGACGCAAAGTCCGACCAGCTTCGGTGTCAGACCGGATCCAGAGTCGGACCAGCTCCAGAAATCGGACCCGTTCCAGAGTCGGACCAGCCCCACATTCGGCTGGCGCCCCACGGCAACTGTTCCAGTCTACCTGAACCCCCTGGACGCCGTCCTGATTCCTGGGGCGGCACCGCGTCAAGGGGCGGTCGGATATGGCGCCAATCACATCTTTGGTGGTTCGCCGCCGGAAGGTACCCTGCGCTGGTGTCCGCCCCGACCGATCCCGCCCCGACCGATCCCGCCCCGACCGATCCGGCGCTCGTCGACCTGCTTGGCCTGGTGGCCCTCGGCGAGCTGCTCGCCTTCGAGCGGATGGCCGCCGACGCGCGGCTCGCCCCCGACCTGCGCCGGCGGGCGGCGCTGGGCGAAATGGCCGCGGCGGAGATCCGCAACTACCGGCGGCTCGCCGAGCGGCTCGGCGCGCTCGGCGTGCTGCCCGACGACGCGATGGCGGTGTACGTGGAGCCGTTGCAGGCGTACCACGACTCGACCGAGCCGAAGGACTGGACCGAGGCGGTGACCAAGGCGTACGTCGGCGACGGCATCACCGACGATTTCATCCGGGAGATCGCCGGGGCGCTGGCCGAGCCGGACCGTCAACTCGTGCGGGAGGTCCTGCATGAGTCGCGCTACGCGGACTTCGCCGCAGCCGAGATCCGGGCCGCCGTCGAGGCCGACCCCCGGGTGGCGAACCGGTTGTCCATGTGGGCGCGCCGGCTGGTCGGCGAGGCCCTGTCGCAGGCCGGGCGGGTGGCGTCCGCCGACCGGGGCGCGCTGACCGCACTCATCGCCCGCGGGGAGCGGACCGACGTGCCGGGCCTGTTCCGCAGGTTGACCGCGGCGCACACCGCCCGGATGACGGCCGTCGGCCTGAACAACTGACCGGAGGCCACAGCAGGGTGCCCACCCACCCGCGCGGCGACGGCAGTTGGGTGGGCACCTGCCGTGGTGCGGAGCAGGCACCGTCCGGCCCGGCTCCCCGGCCAGCTCAGCGGACGGTGAACCCGACCGCCCGGGGGGATGCCTCGGCGATCTCGACGTAGGCAACCTTGTCGACCGGCACGATCACCCGCCGGCCCTTCTCGTCGGTGAGGGAGAGTGTGCCGCTGTTGTTGGCGATGGCGTCGGTCACGATCTGCTCGATCTCGGCCGGTGACTGCGCGCTCTCCAGAACCAGCTCGCGCGGCGCGTACTGCACGCCGATCTTGACCTCCACTGTGCCTCCTCAACTGGGGCGAAAATGCCGCCGTGCGAAGGCTATCCGATCACCGGGGTAAGGGTCAGGCTGACTCACCTTGCAGCGGGAAGCTCGCGATGCCACGCCAGGAGAGCGCCGCGACCAGCGCCTCGGCCTCCGCCTTCGGTACCTGTCGGCCGCTGGCCAGCCAGAACTGGGCGGCGGTCTCGGCGGCACCGACCAGGCCGGACGCCAGCAGTTCCGCGTGTGCCCGGCTCACGCCGGTGTCCGAGATGATGGTGTCGGTGATCGCCGCGATGCAGCCCTGCTCGACCCGCTCGACGCGCTGGCGCACAGCCGGGTCGTTGCGCAGGTCCGACTCGAAGACCAGCCGAAACGCCTCGCTCTCGTGGTCCACGAAGTCGAAGTACGCGCGGACCGAGGCACTGACCCGCTCCTTGTTGTCGGTGGTGCCGCGCATCGCGTCCTGCACCTTCGCCACGATGGCGTCACAGTGCGTGTCGAGCAGCGCCAGGTAGAGCTCCATCTTGCCGGGGAAGTGCTGGTAGAGCACAGGCTTGGAGACTCCCGCGCGCTCGGCGATGTCGTCCATCGCCGCCGCGTGGTACCCCTGGGCGACGAACACCTCCTGGGCCGCGGCGAGCAGCTGCTTGCGGCGCGCGGAGCGGGGCAGGCGGGTGGGCCGGCCGGCGGTCTGTGCACCGTTCCCCACAGCGGTCATGGGAACCTCCGAGTTCTTCGTACGAGCCGGCATCAATCACCCGAACCGGTCAAGACCTGTTGGCCCGTCGCGGAATTGGCCCGCCGCTGTAACTTATCGCCACTGTCACCACACGGTAGCCTCAGCGGGGGCGACCAAGGAGCGCGCGGTGAGTGAAGCAGAGCAACCCGGTGCCGCCACCCCGGGAGAGCACGGTGAGGGGATCGGTCCGCAGGAGGACCATTCCCGCGCCGGCGGCGGGTGGTCGTCGCCGGCGGCCGGTTGGCCCCCGGACCAGACCGCCCCGCGCCGGTGGTCCGACCCTGCCGACAGCTGGGCCTTCACCTCCCCGTCGCACGGTGACCTGCCCGCCCCGTTGACCGGCGCGCCCGCGGGTGCGCCGAGAAACCACGTCAACGGCCACCACGTCAACGGCTTCCCGCAGGCGCCCGCGGAGGCCCCACCCACCCGTCCGTCTCCGGTGAGCGCCCCACCCGGCCCGCCCGGCGAGCCCCACCGGGACCCCGGCGACCGGTTGGCGGTGCCGGCCCCGCGCCCCGAGCCCGCCGTGGAGCAGCCGCCCGGGCCGGCTGAGCCGGAGTCGGGCCCCGCGCGGCACGCCTCCGAGGAGCCGCCCGCCCGCCGGGCGCCCCGCTGGACCGAGCCCGGATTGCCGACCTCGGCGCCGCCGGCCGTGCAGATTCCGCCGGTGGGCACGGCTGCCAGCGGCTTCGAGATGCCGCCCGGGCTGCACGCACCCGCAGCCGGCCGGTCCCCGGAGCCGCCCTCGGCGCAGGACGAGCCGCGCGGCTGGGACGGGCCGGTCGGGTCCGAGCCGGCGCGCCATGATCCGTACCCGTCACCCGCCGAGCCCCGGGTCGGTGGCCGCGCGGAGCATCGGCAGGACGGCAACGTCCCCGCCGCCGACGGGGAGGCCTACGGCGCCGACCCCGTCCCGAACCGGTGGGCCTCCGCTCCGGGTGACCGGGTGCCCGGAGCCGCCGACGACGCCGACCGGGGGTCCGCGGCGCCCGGTCCTGGCCCGGCGGAGCCGGGGTCGGCACCGATGGTCGACCATCGCGCACCGCTGCCCGAGCCCGACCGGTCTGGCCCGAGCTGGAACCGACCGAGCTGGGGGAGCGAATGGGCGCCCCCATGGGCCCGGGTCGAGCCGGAGACGTCGCGTCGTCGGGCGCGCGAGGAGTTCGAGCCACCCGCTACCCGGACCGTGCCGGAGACGTCCGGCCGTCGGGCGCGCGAGGAGTCCGTGCCGCCTGGACCGGACGAGCCGGACGGCCGGTGGGAGTCGGGCGGCCGCCGGGCACGCCCGGAGCCCGAGACCACCGACGCGGAGCCGGCCGGGGGCCGCCGGACACGGGAGGACCGGCCCGCCTGGCCGGCCGAGCCGCACCAGGCGTACGAGCCGGTGCGCGCCGAGCCCTACCAGACGGGCGCCGAGCCCGGACGCCGGTCCGGCGTCCGGCCGTTCCACGACCAGCCGGCCGGGCCTGCCGCGCCGGTGGGCTCCCCGGCGCCGCCGGCCGACGGGTATGTCTGGGCCCGTCCGGCGAGCGCGCCCCCGGCGTCGACCGGGTACGCCGCAACGGTCACCGGCGTTCCCGAGCCGGACGACGCCGCGCTGGATAACCGTCGGCCGTTCCGCCTCCGTCCGGAGACATCCGCTCCGACGGACCCACCGACCACCTTCGGCCGCGCCACGAGCGGGTCCAGCACAGCGCCTGCCACGAGCGGTGCCGGTGGTCGCGACCGCACCCCGCCCGCGCCCGCCCCGACGAGCGCACCCCCCTACGTGGCGCGCCGATCCGCCCCGGCGCCGACGGCCGAGACGGTCGGCGTCGACCGGCCGCCGGATCCTGCGTCGGCGGTGTTGCCGCAGCGCGTCCCCGCCGAGCCGGACGTGCCCGTCGTGCCGGAGCCGCCAGCCGTGGAGCCACCCGCCGAGACCCCGGAACTCGCCCGTATCGCGACCCATCTCCGCCGTGACGACGAGCCCGCCCCGCTGCGCGACCGCCCCGAGGGCTTCGACGTGGACGCCATCCTCGCCGCCGTGCGCGGGGTGGCCGGGGTCCGGGACGCCGCACTGCGCCGTACCCCCGCCGGGGCGCACAGCCTCCGGCTCGACCTCGCCGACGGTGCCGACCCCGCCGACGTCAGTCGGCAGGTCGCCCGCCTTCTCCAGGAGCGGATGGGCCTTGCCGCCGCCCCGCAGAACGTGCCCGGAATGTCTGCCACGCCGGCACCTCCGGCCCGTGGCCGGCCGGCCGAGCCGGCCGGTGCCGAGCCCGGGGCCGGGGCCGCCGAGCCCCGGGTGCTCGGCGGCAGGTCGCCCGCCGGACGGCAGGACACCCTGCCGTCGCGTACCGAGCGGCCGGACACGCTCCTGCCGGAGCCCGCGCGCCGCCGGCAGCAGCCCGGCGGGCCGCACCGGGGCCGGGCCGCCGTCGACGAGCCGGGAACGGTCGGGGCCGCCGGCAACCCGGCGGCCGGCACGTCGTACACCGGGGGGCAGGTCACCACGACGGAGACGGCGCCGTCCCGCCCGCTCGACACCGGTGGCCGGCTGGGGCCCCGGGTGGTGATCGACCACGTGCAGGTCAGCACGTTCGGGCTCGACGCCACCGTGGAGGTCCGCCTGGTGGCCGCCGGGTCGCCCGCGGTGGGCTACGCCACCGGTCCGGCGGTCGACGGGTACGTGCTGCGGCTGTGCGCGGTGGCCGCCGCCGCCGCCGTGGACGAGTTGTTGCGAATGCCCGGGCCGGGTTCGGATCGGGGGCGTTGCTTCGTCGAGCACGCCGCTGTGCTGCCGTTCGGCAACTGCGAGGTGGCCACGGTCGTGGTCCTGCTCGTCTGCGACGGCTGGGTCGAGCAGCTCGCCGGGTCCGCGCTGGTCGCCGGCGACCCCCGGCAGGCCGTCGTGCGGGCGTCCCTCGCCGCGGTGAACCGCCGCCTCGAGGCGCTGCTGGCCTGAGCGGCCGACCAGCGGCCGGTACGGCCGCCGCCGGCACCCGTCGTTTGCACTGTCGGTCACCGTCGCCGCGGGCAGACTGAGGTGATGAAGCGCGCCACCCTCTGGCCGGACGACCTGCTTCCCGATCACTGCGTTCCACCCCCCTGGCCCGGCCGGGAGGTACGCCTCGACGGCACCGTCACCTACGTGCGCGAGACCCCGGCGACGGTGCCGGGCGCGGAGCCCGCACTCTACGTACACGGCCTCGGGGGGTCAGCACAGAACTGGACCGACCTGGCCGGCCTGCTCGCCGGCCGGCTGGACGGGCAGGCCATCGACCTGCCCGGCTTCGGCCGCAGCGAGCCGGGCCGTCGTTACACGATCTCCTCGTTCGCGCAGCGGGTGATCCGCTGGATCGAGCACTCGGGGCGCGGCCCGGTGCACCTGTTCGGCAACTCCTTGGGTGGAGCGGTCTCGGTTCAGCTGGCGGCCGTCCGTCCGGACCTGGTCCGGACCCTGACCCTGATCTCGCCCGCCCTGCCGTTCCTCGACGTCCGGCGTTCGTTGCAGGGTCGGATGTTGCCGCTGCTGGCGATCCCCCGGGGCGAGCGGCTGGCTGCCTGGCGGCTGGCGCAACGTGCGCCCGAGGCGATGGCCCAGCAGGTGATGGAGGCGTGCGTCGCCGACCTGAGCCGGATCAGCGAGCAGCGCCGGCGGGAGGCACTGGAGGAGATCCGGATCCGATACGAGGCGACGCACTACGCCGCCGCGTACGTGCGGACGTTTCGGGGGCTGGTCTCCAGCTTCCTTCGGTCTTACCTGCCCGGCTCCGGGTCGCTGTGGCGGCTGGCCCGTGCGGTCCGGGCACCGACGCTGGTAGTCGGTGGGCGGCACGACCGTCTGGTGGACGTGCGGGTCGCACCGCAGACCGCACGGGTGATCCCGGACAGCCGGCTGATGATCCTGGACGGGGTTGGTCACGTCGCCCAGCTGGAGGTGCCGCGCCTGGTCGCCCGCGCCGTCCTGGCCCTGCTAGCCGAAACGGGGGAGAGCGCCATGCGACCCGACATGGCAGGCTGAACGGGATGCCCGCCACCCGAAGCAACCGCAGTTCCCTCCCGCACCCCCGGACCGCCGCGATTCCGCCGGCCCTGCGGGTGGAGGGCCGTGCTCCGGCGCCGACCAATCAACCGGCCGGTGGCCGTGCGGCGCCGCCGGAGTCCGGACGGCCCGGTGGTCGCCCGACCCTGTACGCGGGTGGCCGGACAGCGACTCCGCCGAGTCCGCGGCCCGGTAGCCGTACGGCTGTCCCGGCGACCGTCCGATCCGGTGCCTCGGGGCAGCTCCGTCCCGCCGGCGCGGGACGGCACCGCCGTCCGAGCCGGGGCGGTCGGTCACACCGGGTGGGGCAGGCGGCGGCGCTCGTGCTGGCGGTCGTCGCGGCGGTGGCGGTGGTGATCGACCAACGTGGTGCGGACGTCGGTGCGGAGGTGGTCACCGCCGCGAGCCCGTCCTCGTCGCCGGTGGCGACGGGGGCTGCCCCGAGCCCGTCCCGGTCGACGGTCGCGGCGTCACCGTCGGCGCCGCCGGTTTACCAGGCCCCTGGGCCGGTGCCGTCGGTCGGGCGGGGCACCTTCGGGTACGACGACCGCTCCGGCCCGCTGCTCGGTGAGGCGGGCGCGATGCGCCGGTACCGGGTCGCCGTGGAGAACGGAGCCGGGGAGGACCCGGCCGAGGTCGCGGCCGTCGTGACGACGGCGCTCGCCGGTCCGGGGGGCTGGGTCGACAGCGGCCGGTTGCGGTTGCAGCAGGTGCCGGGCGGCGCCGCCCACGACTTCACGGTCTACCTGGCCACGGCGCAGACGGCTGCCCGGATGTGCCTCGCGGGCGGCGTGGACATCCGGATCGGAGGCCGGCCCTACACCTCCTGCCGGGCGCCGGGCAAGGTCATCATCAACCTGGACCGTTGGCGGCTGTCCGTGCCGCATTTCGTGGAGCTGAAGGTGCCGCTGTCGGTCTACCGGCTGTACGTGGTCAACCACGAGGTCGGGCACCAACTGGGCAACCGGCACGAACGGTGTCCGGGCGCCGGGCGGCCGGCGCCGGTGATGATGCAGCAGACACTCTTCCTGGACGGCTGCGTCGCCAACCCCTGGCCGTACCGCGGCGGGCAGCGGTACTCGGGTCCGCCGGTCTGACGTCAACCAGCCGGAGCATCCGGGTGCGGGACCCGAGCCCGTCCCGGGGATCCGAGCGCGCTTATTCCCGATCCCACGGTGCGGCCACGTGTCCCTCCTCATGGCTGACCGGCCGCCGGGCGAGCGACAATGGCCCGGTTCACCACCGCCGATCCCGGGGAGTCCACCGTGTCGCTGCCCCCGCTCGTCGAGCCCGCCGCCGAGCTGACCGTTGACGAGATCCGCCGCTACTCGCGTCACCTGATCATTCCGGATGTCGGCGTCGAGGGTCAGAAGCGGCTGAAGAACGCCCGGGTGCTCTGCGTCGGCGCCGGCGGGCTCGGGTCGCCGGCCCTGATGTACCTGGCCGCCGCCGGGGTGGGCACGCTGGGGATCGTCGACTTCGACACGGTTGACGAGTCCAACCTTCAGCGCCAGATCATCCACGGCGTCTCCGACGTTGGCCGGTCCAAGGCCGAGTCGGCCGCCGCCTCCATTCGTGAGATCAACCCGCTGGTCAACGTGGAGATCCACGACACCGCGCTGGACCGGGACAACGTCCGTGAGATCTTCGCCGGGTACGACCTGATCGTCGACGGCACCGACAACTTCGCCACCCGGTACATGGTCAATGACGCCGCGGTGCTGCTCGGCAAGCCGTACGTCTGGGGCTCGATCTACCGGTTCGACGGCCAGGCGTCGGTTTTCTGGGCGGAGCACGGTCCCTGCTACCGCTGCCTCTACCCGGAGCCCCCGCCGCCCGGAATGGTGCCGTCCTGCGCGGAAGGTGGCGTGCTGGGTGTGCTTTGCGCGTCGATCGGCTCGATCCAGGTCAACGAGGCGATCAAGCTGCTCGCCGGCGTCGGGGAGCCGTTGGTCGGCCGGCTGATGGTCTACGACGCCCTGGAGATGACCTACCGTAAGATCAAGGTCCGGAAAGATCCGGATTGCGTCCTCTGCGGCGAGAACCCGAGCGTCACCGACCTGCTGGAGGACTACGAGGACTTCTGCGGGGCGGTGTCGGTCGAGGCCCAGGAGGCGGTGGTCGACTCGACCATCACCGCGCGGGAGCTCAAGGAGTGGCAGGACGCCGGGAAGGACGTCTTCCTGATCGATGTCCGCGAGCCGGCCGAGTACGAGATCGTCCGGATCCCCGGCGCCACCCTGATCCCCAAGGGCGAGATCATCTCCGGCGCGGCGCTGGCGACGTTCCCGCAGGACAAGCAGATCGTGCTGCACTGCAAGTCCGGCGTCCGGTCCGCGGAGGCGCTGGCCGCGCTGAAGGCGGCCGGCTTCCGGGACGCGGTGCACCTCCAGGGTGGCGTTCTCTCCTGGATCAAGCAGATCGACCCGTCCCTGCCGGCCTACTGAGCGTGCGGAAGGCGGCTTCCTCGTGACGCACCGGTAGGGGAAGGGGGCCCCTTCCTACCACGTCGGGCGTCCGCCGCGTGCGGTGGCGTCGGGTGGCCGATCCACCGGGCCGAGCGGACGTTTGCACAGGTAGCGTGTCCGCTGTGGTGGACATTGACGCCGCAATCGGCTTCGTGGTGGCGCACGGGGACACGGTGGACCGCGCCCGGCTCAGCCGGCTGCGCACCGGCACACCGCCGGATGCGGACGTGCTCGACGTCGTCGAGGGCGGCCAGCTGCCGGACGGCGGCTGGCCCGCGTACCTGGAGGGGAAGGTGCCGTCCGTCGACGCCACCTGTTTCCGCCTCGCGGAGCTGGACGACCTCGGGGCGCTCGGCCGGCCCGCGGCCCGACGGGCGCTCGACTGGCTCGCCTTCCGCCAGCTGCCGGACGGTGGCTGGGAGGAGGACGCCGCGCTGGCGGAGGCCGCCCCTGAGTGGGCCCGGCCGGGTGACCCGGAGGCCGGGTTCTACCTGACGGCGAACGCGGCCTTCTGGCTGACCGTCGCCGGGCTCGACGCGCGGGCGGCCGGGCCGCTGGACGACCGGGTCGGCGGGGTGTACGCGGGCGTCGTGCACTCCGCGGCGCTCTCCCTGGTGGGCCGGTTGAACCCGGACGGGACCTGGCCGTCGTTCCTCGCCGCCGGGTGGCTGAGCGCGGCGGTGTTGTTCCGACAGGAGATGTTCCACGAGTCGGCGCGCATCCAGGTGGCGCTCGCCGAGCGGATCGCCGACATGTCCCCGACCAACGTCGCATGGCTGGCCGCGACCCTGCGCCGGGTCGGTGTCGACGAGCAGGACCGGATCCTGGTGCGCGCCCGTCGCCGGCTGGCCGAGACGCAGCGCAGCGACGGCGGTTGGGAGAGCGACGACGGGCACCAGTTCGACGTGCACGCGACGCTCACCGGGATCCGCGCCTGCCGCTGACTGGCGGCTGTCAAGCCGGTGCCCCCTCCGCGCGAGGCGCCAAGGAGGGGCCCTCCGTCCCTCAGCGCAGGTGGCCGTCGCCGGTGACGACGTACTTGGTGCTGGTCAGCTCGGGCAGGCCCATCGGGCCACGGGCATGCAGCTTCTGCGTGGAGATGCCGATCTCGGCGCCGAAGCCGAACTCACCGCCGTCGGTGAATCGGGTGGACGCGTTGACCATCACCGCCGCCGCGTCCACCCGGGCCACGAACTCCCGCGCGGTCGACTGGGAATCGGTGACGATCGCCTCGGTGTGCCCGGTGCCGTACCGCCGGATGTGCGCCACCGCCGCGTCCAGCGAGTCCACGACGGCGACCGAGATGTCCGCGGACAGGTACTCCGTCGCGTAGTCCTCCTCGGTCGCCGGCACGACCGCGTCGGCGAACCGGGCGACCCGGTCGTCGCCGTGTACGGTCACTCCGGCCCCGGCGAACGCGGCCAGCATCGGCGGTAGGAAGGCGTCCGCGACGGCGGCGTGCACCAGCAGCGACTCGGCCGTGTTGCAGGTGGAGAGGCGTTGCGTTTTCGCGTTCAGCGTGACCGCCACCGCCTTCGACAGGTCGGCGGCGGCGTCCACGTAGACGTGGCAGTTGCCCACCCCGGTCTCGATCACCGGCACCGTCGACTCCTCGACCACGGTGCGGATCAGGGACGCGCCGCCGCGCGGGATCAGCACGTCGACCAGGCCTCGCGCGCGCATCAGCTCCTTGACCGAGTCGCGGGAGGTGGCGTCGAGCAGCTGGACCGCGTCCGCCGGCAGGCCGGCGGACGCGACCGCCTCGCGCAGCACGGCGACCAGCGCGGCATTCGACCTTGCGGCGGAGGACGAGCCGCGCAGCAGCGCCGCGTTGCCGGACTTCAGGCAGATGCCGGCGGCGTCGACGGTCACGTTCGGCCGAGCCTCGTAGATGATGCCGACCACCCCGAAGGGCACCCGGACCTGCCGCAGCTCCAGGCCGTTGGGCAGGGTGGAGCCGCGGACGACCGCACCGACCGGGTCCGGCAGCGCGGCCATCTGGCGCAACGCGTCGGCGATGCCGGCGACCCGCCCCTCGTCGAGGGCGAGCCGGTCCAGCACGGCCGTGCTCAGCCCGGCTTCGTGCCCGGCCGCCAGGTCCGTGCTGTTCGCGGTCAAGATCTCCGGGGTACGCGTCACCAGCGCGTCGGCCATCGCGTGCAGCGCGGTGTCCTTGGTGGTCCGCGTGGCGACCGCGAGGGCCTCGGCCGCGGTCCGGGACCGCCGAGCCTGCTCAACGACGCTCATCGCTCACTCCTCGACGTGTCAGGAAGGGCCCGCTTGGCGCACGGGCGTCAAGCGGGGGCCCTGCTTACAACAACACCAGGTCGTCGCGGTGGACGACCTCCCGTTCGTACGCCGGGCCGAGGGCCGCGGCGAGCTCGGAGGTGGAGCGTCCGAGCAGGCCGGGCAGCTCCACCGCGTCGTAGTTGACCAGCCCCCGGGCCACCGGTGCGCCCTCGGTGTCCACCAGGTCCACCGGGTCGCCGGCGGTGAACGCGCCGTCCACGGCGGTGATCCCGGCTGGCAGCAGCGACTTGCGTCGGCCCACCACGGCCTGCACCGCGCCCGGGTCCAGGTGCAGGCGACCTCGCGGCGCGGTGGCGTGGGCGAGCCAGAACAGCCGGGCGGCCGGGCGCCGTCGGCTGGGGTGGAAGAGGGTGCCGACCGGCTCGCCGTCCAGCGCCTCGCCGGCCAGGCGGGCGGCGGTGAGCACGACCGGGATGCCGAAGCCGGTCGCGATTCGGGCCGCCTCCACCTTGGTCACCATGCCGCCGGTGCCGAGCCCGGCCCGGCCGGCTCCGCCGATCGTCACCCCAGACAGGTCGTGCTCGCCGCGCACGTCGCTGATCCGGGCCGAGCCGGGTCGGGTCGGGTCACCGGTCCAGAGTGCGTCGACGTCGGAGAGGAGGACCAGCAGGTCGGCGTCGACCAGCGCGGCTACCAGGGCGGCGAGCCGGTCGTTGTCGCCGAACCGGATCTCCTCGGTGGCGACCGTGTCGTTCTCGTTGACGATCGGCACGGCGCGCAGGTCGAGCAGCTTGCGCAGGGTGCGGTACGCGTTGCGGTAGTGCGCCCGTCGGGTGACGTCGTCGACGGTGAGCAGCACCTGCCCGACGGTGAGCCGGTGCCGGGCGAAGGCCACGGCGTACCGTCCGATCAGCATGCCCTGGCCGACGCTGGCGGCAGCCTGCTGGGTGGCCAGGTCGCGGGGGCGGCGGGCCAGCCCCAGCGGGGCGAGCCCGGCGGCGATCGCGCCGGAGGAGACCAGCACGACCTCCCGACCGTGGCCGGTGAGGGCGGCGAGGGTGTCCACGAGCGTGTCGACCCGCCGGTCGTCCAGACCGCCCGAGGTGGTGGTCAACGACGAGGATCCGATTTTGACTACCACCCGCCGGGCCGCCGTCACCATGTCGCGCACCCGCCCATTCTGCGTCGTCGGTGGCGCGTCGCCTCGTCGCGTTCCCATATCGTGACGCGTCGTGGGACCTGACGAGTATGTCGAGGCGGTGCTGGAGCTGGTCGAGCGCATCCCGCCCGGCCGGGTGATGTCGTACGGGGCGGTGGCCGACGCGCTGGCCGAGCGCTCCGGGAGGTCGTCGGCGCGGCTGGTCGGCTCGATCCTGGCGCGGCACGGCGGCGGGGTGCCGTGGCACCGCGTCGTGAACTCGGCCGGGCGGCTGCCACCGGGGCATGAGCGGGAGGCGCACGCGCGGCTGCGCGCCGAGGGAACGCCGCTGCGCGGTGCGGGGGTGCGGATGCCGGCGGCGAGCTGGTCGCCGGAAGAGGGGGTGTGATCTCCGCCATAACGTGAGTAACATTCGTCGCCATGGACATGCCGACGGCTGGAATCGGTTCGTCCGCCGCCGGCCCGCCCGGCGGATCCGTCCCCGGATCGACCGCCAGCGGCTCCGCCGAGACCGCGACCGGCGGGCCGGGAGCGGGCGGCGCGTCCGGGCCGCTGCCGCGTCGGGTGCACGCCGGGTACGCGCTCGGCTCGCTGGTCACCGGTGCGTTCGGCACCGTGCCAGGTTTGCTCCTGCTGCCGTACCTGACTGACACGCTGGGCGTCGCGGCGGGTGTGGCGGCCCTGCTGGTGCTGCTGCCGAAGGCGTGGGACGTGCTGATCAACCCGGTCGCCGGGCGGATCTCCGATCGGACCCGCTCCCGGTGGGGCGCCCGCCGGCCCTACCTGCTGGGCGCCGGTCTCGCGCTCGGTGTGCTCTTCGCCGCCATCTTCGCCGCGCCGTTCGGCAGCGGGGCGGCGGCCGGCGGTTACGTGGCGCTGGCCTTTCTCGCCACCGCCACCGCGTTCGCCTTCTTCCAGGTCCCGTACGTCGCAATGCCGGCCGAGCTGACCAGCGACTACACCGAACGTACCCGGATGATGACCTGGCGGATCGCCGTGCTGGCACTGGCCATCCTGGTCTCCGGCGCGGTGGCCCCGCTGGTCCGGGACGCGGCCGGTGGGGGCCTCGCCGGGCACCGCTGGATGGGTCTCTTCGTCGCCGGGCTGATCGTGCTGGGCACGGTCGGCGCATTCCTCGGTACCCGCTCCGCGCCGGCCGGCACGGTCGGGGAGAACGAGCCGACGCTGCGCGCGCAGCTCGCGGTCGCCGGCCGCAACCGGGCGTTCCGCGCGCTGCTGCTCTGCTTCGTGATCCAGTCTGCCGGAGTGGCGACGATCCTGGCCGGGGTGGACTACTTCGCCACCCAGATCCTGAACGACCCCGAGGGCGGGCCCACCGTCCTGTTCGTCTGCTTCGTCGGACCTGCGCTGCTGGTCATGCCGGTGTGGAGCCGGGTCGGCCGGGGATTCGGCAAGCTTGTCGGGCTGGTCGCCGCGTCACTGATCTTCGCCGCCGGCGCGCTGGCCATGGTCGCCGCCGAAGTACTCCCCGCCGTCGGGATCTACCTGCTGGTCGCGCTGGTCGGCGTCGGGTACGCGGGCCAGCAGGTCTTCGCGCTCGCCATGCTGCCCGACTGCATCGCCTACGACGAGGCGCGCACCGGCCGGCGGCAAGCAGGAGTCTTCACGGGCGTGTGGACCGCCGGGGAGACCTTCGGCCTGGCTCTCGGCCCGGGCATCTTCGGGCTGGTGCTCCAGCTCAGCGGGTACGTCACCTCGGACACCGGCGCGGCGGCGACCCAACCGGACAGTGCCCGGCTCGGCATCCTCGTCGGCTTCACGGTCCTGCCCGCTCTCCTGGTCGCCACGGCCACCCTTCTCCTCCGCCGCTACCACCTCACCCCCGCAATCCTTGCCACCGCCACCGCCACCGCCACCGCCACCGGGTCGGCGGGACCCGGCGGGTATGGCGATGCGCCAGGGGATGAAAGCCGCTGACCACCACAGAAAGGGGACTCAGCTCCATGATCGACAAACACGGACTGCCTGCCGTGCAGGTGCTGGAAGAGATCCGGGCGCTGCGGGGTGCGGACCAGCCCACGCACGGCGGGCGACTGTTCGCGTACGTGTACGACCCGGCGGTGCCGGGGCTCGACGCGCTGGCCACCGCCGCCCACGCCGAGAGCGCCCACGTCAACGGGCTCGACCCAACCGCCTTCCCGTCCCTGCTCGCCATGGAGAACGCGCTGGTCGGCGCCGCGGCCGGGCTGCTCGGCGGCGGCGCGGGCACCACCGCGCCGGACGTGGTGGGCAGCGTCACCAGTGGCGGCACCGAGTCGCTGATCCTGGCGGTGAAGACGGCCCGCGACGCCCATCCGGAGATCGCCGAACCCCGGATGGTGGTGCCGGCCAGCGGCCACGCCGCGTTCGCCAAGGCAGCCCACTACCTGCGGGTGGCCCTGGACACCGTGCCGGTGTCGGCGCAGACGCTGCGCCCCGACCCGGCCGCCGTCGCCGCAGCGATCCGCCCCGAGACGGTGCTGGTCGCGGCGTCCGCTTCGTCGTACGCGCACGGCGTCATCGACCCGGTCACCGAGATCGCGGAGGTAGCCGCCCGCGCCGGGGTGCGCTGCCACGTCGACGCGTGCTTCGGCGGATGGACCCTGCCCTGGCTGCGCCGCCTCGGCGAGCCGGTGCCGCCGTTCGACTTCGCCGTGCCCGGGGTCACCTCGATCTCGGTCGACCTGCACAAGTACGCGTACGCGCCGAAGGGCGTCTCCGTCCTGCTGCACCGGGATCCGGCGCTCCGAACACCGCAGTACTTCGCGTACGCCGAGTGGCCCGGCTACGTGATGATCAATCCGGTGATCGCGTCGACCCGTTCCGGTGGGCCGATCGCCGCCGCGTACGCCACCCTCCGGCACCTGGGGGAGGACGGGTACCTGCGGCTGGCCGAGCAGACCCGGGACGCCGTGGCCGGGCTGGCCGACGCCGTGCGTGCCGTCCCCGGGTTGCGGCTGATGACCGAGCCCGAGTCGACCGTCGTCTGCTTCACCAGCACCGACCCGGAGTTGGACCTCTTCGTGCTCGTCGACGAGCTGGCCGCCCGGGGCTGGCACACCCAGCCCCAGCTCGCGTACGCCGACCTGCCGCCGAACGTGCACCTCACGGTGACCGCCTCGGTCGCCCCGCGGGTGGCCGACTTCGGTCCGGACCTCGCCGACGCCGTCGCGGCGACTCGGTCCGCCGGTCCGGTCCGGCTGCCCGAGGAGTTGCTCGCCCTGGCAACCGCCCTGAAACCGGACGCGCTCACCCCGGAGGTCTTCGAGAAGCTGGCTGCCGGGCTCGGTCTCGGGGCCGGCCCCGGGCCGACACCGGCCCGGATGGCGACCGTGCACAGTTTGCTCAACGCCGCCCCGACCGCGCTGCGGGAACGGCTGCTGGTCGAGTTCGTCGGGCTGCTTCAGCGTCCCACGTGGTGACACCGGACCGGCCGGCGGTGCTGCCCCGCCCGGCACACATCACGCCACCGGTAACGGTTGCGGAGAATGCCGCCAGGGCGTTGTGGTTGACTGTCAGACCGGGAACACACGAGGGAGGCCGAGGTGCAGTTGCCGGCGGTACTCGGCGAGCCGATCCGGTTCGTGCTGAACTGGGGCCGGCGCTACTCGCTCTGGGTCTTCAACTTCGGCCTCGCCTGCTGCGCCATCGAGTTCATCGCCACCAGCATGAGCCGGCACGACTTCATGCGCCTCGGAGTGATTCCGTTCGCCCACGGCCCTCGGCAGGCCGACCTCATGGTCGTCTCCGGTACGGTCACCGACAAGATGGCGCCGGCGATCAAACGGCTCTACGACCAGATGCCGGAGCCGAAGTACGTCATCTCCTTCGGCGCCTGCTCCAACTGCGGCGGGCCGTACTGGGACTCCTACTCGGTCACCAAAGGCGTCGACCAGCTCATCCCGGTCGACGTGTACGTGCCCGGCTGCCCGCCCCGGCCGGAGGCGCTGCTGCACGGCATCCTGCGCCTGCAGGAGAAGATCGCTGCGGAGGGCTCCGGTGTCGGCGGCGTCTCCCGCCCCGACGTGCTCGCCCCGCCGGTCGACGCGCCGCCCCGCGACGGCATCGCGGCTCGCTCCACAGAATCGCTGACCGCCCCGCCGATCCGCCCACCCGCCCCGTCCTGACGGCCGACGGTACGGGTGGTGCGCCCACGCTAACGTGCGCCCATGACCCAGTCCGCGCAACGGCGTTCCGCCTTCATCGTCGACGTGCTCACCGAAGAGTTCGGGGAGCCGATGGCGCTCGACCCGGCGGCGTTCCGCCGTAAGTTCCGCAAGATGGCGGCGTCGCCGTTCGCCTTCTACCGGGGCAGCGCCGCCCTCTTCTACGCCGACCAGCGCGGAGACTTCGCCGACGACACGTACCTGGACGAGCGCACCGGCCGGGTGTGGATCCACGGCGACCTGCATGCCGAGAACTTCGGCACCTACATGAACGCCTCCGGGCGGCTGGTGTTCAACGTCAACGACTTCGACGAGGCGTACGTCGGGCCCTTCTCGTGGGACCTGAAGCGTTTCGTGGCCAGCGTGGCGCTGCTCGGGTACGCCAAGGCGCTCTCCGACGCCGCGATCACCGACCTGGTCGGTGCGTTCGCCCGGTCGTACCTGGCCGAGCTACGCGGCATCGCCGTCGGTGGGGACGACGCGATCGGCTCGATCACCCTGGCCACCGCCGACGGGGCGCTGCTGCGGGTGCTCCAGCAGGCCCGTCTCAACACCCGGGTCGACCTGCTGGCCACCCAGACCACCATCGACAACTACGAGCGGCGGTTCTCCGTCGGCGACGGCGTCTTCGAGATCGACCGACGCACCCGGGACAAGGTCTGCGCCGCCTACGAGAACTACCTGGACACCCGCCCGCCGTCGGCGGCGAAGCCCCGTCCGGTCGCCGCGCAGATCAAGGACGTGGTGCTGCGTAAGGGCGTCGGCATCGGCTCGGCCGGCCTCCCGTCGTACAACCTGCTGCTGGAGGGGCACACCGAGGCTCTGGAGAACGACGTCGTCCTCTACATGAAGCAGGCGCAGGTGCCGGCGGTGGCGCGGCACGTCACCGACGAGTCGGTCCGCGGCTACTTCCGGCACCAGGGGCACCGCACGGCCGAGTCCCAGCGGGCCCTCCAGGCGTACGCGGACCCGTGGCTGGGCTTCACCGAGCTGGACGAGGTGGGGCAGCTCGTCGCGGAGGTCTCCCCGTACGCCGCCGACCTGGACTGGTCCGACGTCAACGAGCCGGAGGAACTGGCCGGCGTGCTCGGCCACCTGGGGCACGCGGTGGCCCGGATGCACTCGGTGGCCGACGACGAGTCCAGCCACGACCTGGTCGACTACTCCACCGAGGAGGCGATCGTCGCCGCGGTGGGCGAGGACACCGACCGGTTCGTCGCGTACCTGGTCGACTTCGCCCACGCGTACGGCGTCCGCGTCCGGGCCGATCACCAGCTCTTCGTGGACGCGTTCCGCAACGGGCGGCTGTGACGAGCAGGTAGGGCCCGTCCTGACGCCCTGCGGCAAGGGACCCTTCCTGACGCCAGGCCACGCCCCGCGCGGGTGTCAGGTGGTGAAGTCCAGCACCACCTTGATGTCCTCGCCCGAGTACTGATACGCCTGCGCGAAGTCGGACATCGACACACGTCGGGTGATCAGCGAGTTGAGCCAGGACTGGTCGGCCTGGGCGAGCGCGTGGGCGGCCTGGTCCCAGTGCCGGCGGTTGGCGTTGACCGAGCCGAAGACCACGTTGTTCTCCAGCACCATCGCCCGGTTCAGCGCCCCGGCGTCGAAGTCGATGGTCCGGCCACCGCTGGAGACACCGGTCAGGCAGACGATCCCGGTCGGCCCGACCTTACACATCGCGTCCAGCACCACCACCGGCGCGCCGGTGCACTCCACCACCACGTCCGGCTGGAACGTCAGCTCGTTCACCGTCACCGTGTGGTAGTCGGCACCCAGCGCCCGGACCAGGTCGGGCTTCGGCCCGGTCGTGTTTCGGTCCAGCACGTGCACGGAGAGCCCGCGCTGCGTGGCGAGCAGCGCGGCGAGCAGGCCGATCGGCCCGGCGCCGGTGACCAGCACGGTCCGCGGTTTCGACTCGGCGCGGGCACTGATCCGCTCGATGTGGTCCCACGCCTTCGCGACCACGCTGGTCGGCTCCAGGAGGACTCCCACCGGGGCGAGGACGTGGTCGAGCCCGACGGCGAACTTGGGTTGCACCCGCCACCGATCCCGGGCGAAGCCGGGGAGGCCCTTGATGCCGCGCTCGGTGTACCGCCCGTTGCGGCACATGTCCCACTCGTCGACCGCGCAGTTCGGGCAGGGCACCGGGTCGGGGTGCCGGACGATACCGGCGACGAGGTCACCGGGTTGCCGGGTGCCGGTCGGGTCCTCCAGCACCCGACCCAGCGACTCGTGCCCGATGACCAGCCGTTCCTGCCCGGGCGGAGCCTCGCCGTGGTGCCCGGCGATGATTTCCTGATCGGTGCCGCACACGCCCACCGCCAGCGCCTCGACCAGGATCGCGCCCTCCTCGGCTGCCGGCTCGGGCCAGGCACCGTCGAGCCGAAGCGAGTCGGGGACACCGGGAGACACAGTCACAGCGCGCACGGCTCTCATCTTTCCCCGGCGGTGCCCGTCCGGGCGCCGAATGCGGCAGATGCGGGCGGCTCGGCTCGGCCGGCACCGGTCCGGCGGGCCTAGGATCAGCGGCATGACTCCGGACCAGGTCGGCCAGCGGTTGGCCGAGTTGCTCGCACCGACTGAGGTCAGCACGTCGGTCTCGGGCGGCCAGGCACACACCCGCGCCACCGTCGACGTACCGCCGGCGAACTGGCTCGACGCGCTCCGCGTGGCCCGCGACGACGCCGCACTGGCCTGCGACTTCTTCGACTGGCTGTCCGCGGTGGACGAGCTGGCGAGCGGGTTCGACGTGGTGGTCCACCTGTGGTCCACCGCCCACCGGCACGGTGCCCTGCTGCGGACCAGGGTGCCCCGCGAGGCGCCGACGATCCCCTCGGCGGTCGCCGTCTTCCCGGGCGCGGCGTGGCACGAGCGCGAGACGCACGAGATGTTCGGCATCGACTTCACCGGCCACGCCGACCTGAAACCGCTGCTGCTGCCCCCGGAGTTCGAAGGGCATCCGCTGCGGAAGGAGTTCGTCCTCGCCTCCCGGGTGGCGAAGCCCTGGCCGGGCGCGAAGGAACCGGGCGAGTCGGAGGCGGGCGGTGGTCGCCGGCCGATCCGCCCGCCGGGCGTACCGGCGCCGGGGGAGTGGGGCACCACGCCCACGCCCGCCGGGGCGGCCGGCGTCGGCGCGGGCCCACGTGGTGGCGCCCCCGCCCGCCCGGCCCGCGAACGGCCCGCCCGGTCCGCGTCGGGTGCCCGTCCGGCGCGGACGCCAGGGACGGCCGGCACCGGGGCGGGATCGACCCCTGTCGACGGTCGGGCCCCGAAGACCGGCCCGACCGGGCGCGGTGACCGGGCGGCGGACCCCGGGCCGCTGCCGGGGGCCACCGGCGGCCCCGGTGACGGTCCGGTCCGCTCCGGCCCACCCGCCGACCGGCCGTCGCCGCACGGTCCGGCGGCGACCGAGCGGGCCGACGACGGAGGGACGGCCTGATGCCGCTGTGGGTGGAGCTGCTGCTGCGGGTGGGCGGCGTACTGGTCGCCTTCCTCATCCTGCCGCTGCTGGTCGGCCAGGCCGAGCACAAGGTGATGGCGCACATGCAGGGGCGGCTCGGCCCGATGTACGCCGGCGGCTTTCACGGCTGGGCCCAACTTGTCGCCGACGGCGTCAAGTTCGTTCAGAAGGAGGACGTGACACCCCGCGCGGCGGATCGGCCGGTGTTCCGCCTAGCCCCGGCGGTCGCCCTGGTGCCCTACCTGCTGGTGCTGCTGGTCATCCCGCTCGGCCCGGGGGACCTGGTCGGGCAGCCGCTGGACATCGGGCTGTTCTTCGTGCTGGCGGTGGTCGGCGTCGGCGTGGTGGCGGTGCTGATGTCCGCCTGGGCGTCGGCCAACAAGTACAGTCTGCTCGGCGGCCTGCGCGGCGCGGCCCAGCTGCTCGGCTACGAGCTGCCGCTGGTGCTCGCCGCGGCGTCGGTGGCGATGGCCGCCGGCACGCTGAGCCTCCCCGGCATCGTCGAGGCGTGGCAGCCGTGGTGGCTGCTCTGGCAGGCACCGGCCATGATCGTATTCTTCGTCGCGGGGCTCGCCGAGATCCGGCGGCCGCCGTTCGACATGCCGATCGCCGACTCGGAACTGGTGTTCGGCTACCTGACCGAGTACGCGGGGCTGCGATTCGCGTTGTTCCTGCTCGCCGAGTACGTGGGGATCGTGGTCATCGCCGCGCTCACCACGGTGTTGTTCCTCGGCGGCTGGCATGGTCCGTTCGCGGACGCGCAGCTCGGCTGGCTCTGGACGTTGCTCAAGGTCGCCGCGGTCAGCTTCGTGATCATCTGGCTCCGGGTGAGCTACCCCCGCCTGCGCGAGGACCAGCTCCAGCGCCTCTGCTGGCTGGTCCTGGTCCCCGCCTCCCTGGCTCAGCTCGTCCTCACCGCCGCCGTCCGCGTCGCGCTGTAACCCGCGGTGACCCGGTGCGCTGCTGCCTCGATGGGAGACGAAGCCCGCCGCCTGGCGACCCAACGTGCCGGCGCGGAGCGGGGACGGGGTGGGTGGGTCAGGGGCGGGGGGTGTGGGTGGGGGCGACGCGTTCGGTCGGGAGTGGGGGCGGTGGGGGTGTGCCGTAGCCGAAGGGGCGACCGCCCAGCTCCGCCCTGCCGTGTGGGGCGAGCCAGTTGGACAGGTCGGGGCCGAGCGGGACGATGCCGGTCGGGTTGACGTCCCGCTGCACCTCGTAGTAGTGCCGCTTGATGTGGTCGAAGTCGATCGTGTCGCCGAAGCCGGGGGTCTGGAACAGGTCCCGCGCGTACGCCCACAGCACCGGCATCTCGGTCAGCTTGCTCCGGTTGCACTTGAAGTGGCCGTGATAGACCGGGTCGAACCGGACCAGCGTGGTGAACAGGCGTACGTCCGCCTCGGTGATCGTGTCCCCCACCAGGTAACGGCGTCCGGCGAGCCGGTCGCGCAACCAGTCCAGCCGGTCGAACAGCCGCTGGTAGGCCCGCTCGTACGCCGACTGGCTGCCGGCGAAGCCGCAGCGGTAGACGCCGTTGTTGACGTCGGCGAAGACGAGTCCGTTGACCTCGTCGATCTCGTCGCGCAGCGGCTCCGGGTAGAGGTCCGGCGCGCCATCGCGGTGGTACGCCGTCCACTCCGTCGACAGGTCGAGGCTCAGCTGCGCGTAGTCGTTGGTCACCACCTGCCCGGTCGGCACGTCCACCATCGCCGGCACGGTGATGCCCCGGTCGTAGCCGGGAAAGCGCGCGAAGTACGCCTCCGCCAGCCGCTCGATGCCGAGCACCGGATCCCGTCCGCCGGGGTCGAGGTCGAACGTCCAGCTTCGCTTGTCGTGCGTTGGGCCGGCCACCGCCATCGAGATGGCGTCCTCCAGCCCGAGCAGCCGCCGGACGATGATCAGCCGGTTCGCCCACGGGCAGGCGCGGCTCACCGCCAGCCGGTACCGCCCCGGCTCCACCGGCCAGCCGTCCCGGCCGCCGACGGTGATCCGGGTGGCGATGTAGCGTTGGTCCCGGGTGAACTCGGCACCCGGAACGACGTACGTCCCGCCGGCCCGCACCTCGTCGTCGCTGTTCGCCGAGCCCTCGGTCGCGCCACCCACACCGTCCTCCGCTCCTCGCCGAACCCCGTTCCATCATGGCCGCCGTGCCGCGGCCCGTCGCGTCGACTGCGGATCGTCCGACCCATGGGTCGACGCGTCAGGCGGGTCACCGGGCTACGCTGCCGCGGTGACCGATGTGGAGGCGGCGGCGCGGCGGTTCGTCGCCGACGTGTGGAACGCGGGGCGCGAGGAGTCGGCGTACGAGTTGATCGCGCCGGAGTGCCCCGGACTCGGCGGTGGCGCCGGCCCGGAGGCGACACTGGCCTGGCACCGGGACCGGCGAGCGGCCTTCCCGGACCTGCGCTACAAGATCGTGGACCTGGTGGCGACCGCCGACCGGGTCGCCGTGCACTGGCGGGCGGCCGGCACCCAGGCCGGCCGGTTCGGCCCGGTGCCGCCGACCGGCCAGGTCGTCAGCTACTCGGGAGCGACGTTCCTGCGCTTCGACGACGCCGGCCGGATCCTCGACATGTGGAGCTGCAACGAGTTGCTCCAGCTCCTTCAACAGCTCGGCGTCGAGCTGCTCCCACCCACGCCGGGCAGGGGCAGCGGTACCGGGGCGGGATCCGGCTGACGAGATGTCGATCTCCCAACGGTCACCGTACCGCCGGGGATGCCCGGGTGGTGGTCGCGCGTGTCGGGGGCACAGGGCAGGATGGTCGGCATGACCGACCGCAGCGAGCGCACCGATCCGGGCGACGGGGCCGGCGGGCGCGGCCTGCCCGGTGCGGGCCTGGCCAAGGGGCTGGCGGTCACGCTGAAGACGATGACCCGCCGCTCGACCACCCAGCAGTACCCGGACGTCGCCCCCGAGCTGCCCCCGCGCTCCCGCGGGGTGATCGCACTGCTCGAGGAGAACTGCACGGTCTGCATGCTCTGCGCCCGTGAGTGTCCAGACTGGTGCATCTACATCGACTCGCACAAGGAAGAACTGGCGGTGCCCGGCGCCGCCCGCCCCCGCCAACGCAACGTGCTCGACCGGTTCGACATCGACTTTTCGCTCTGCATGTACTGCGGCATCTGCATCGAGGTCTGCCCGTTCGACGCGCTCTACTGGTCACCCGAGTTCGAGTACGCCGAGTACGACATCAGGGACCTGCTGCACGACAAGGACCACCTCGGGCAGTGGATGGGCACCGTCCCACCGCCGCCCGCGCACGACCGGAACGGCGAGCCGGCCAAGGAGGAGACCGCCGCCGCGCGCAAGGCGGCGGTCCCGGCAAGCTCCGCCGACCGTCCGGCCGCGCCACCGGTACGCCCCGAGCGCGGTCCCGCCGGGGACGGGGAAGGTGCCACGCCATGACCGCCGCGGACGTGCTGCTGCTCGCCCTGGGCGCGGTGACGGTCGGGTCGGGCGCGCTGGTGGTGGCCACGCGGCACCTGGTCCGGGCGGGCCTCTATCTGGTGGTCTGTCTCGGCGCGGTGGCCGGGATGTACCTGGTGCTCACCGCCGAGCTGGTGGCCTGGGTGCAGGTGTTGATCTACGTCGGGGCGGTGGTGGTGCTGCTGCTGTTCGCCGTGATGCTCACCCGCGCCCCGATCGGCGCCTCCGACGATCTGGACCGGCCAGGCTGGCCGGCTGCCCTGATCGGCGGGGGCACCGGGCTCGGACTGGCCGCGTTGCTGGTCGACGCGTACCGCTGGTCGGCGGTCGAGCTGCCCGCGGCGGGCACGGCGGACCGCATCGGCGACCAGATCTTCCGCAGCTGGGTGCTGCCGTTCGAGGTGCTGTCGGTGCTGCTGCTCGCCGCACTGGTGGGGGCGATCATCCTGTCCCGGCCCGACATCGGCCGGTCACCGGCCGACCGCGCCGGCCGGCCCGGATTCCGGGCCGGCGAGGGCGGGCGGTCGCGGTGAGGCCGGTCATCCCGTACCTCACCGCCGCCCTGCTGTTCGGCCTCGGCGTGTACGGCGTGCTCCGCCGCCGCAACGCCGTCCTCGTGCTGATGGCGGTGGAGCTGATGCTCAACGCGGTGAACCTGATCCTGGTGACCGCCGACACCACGGTCCGGTCGCAGTTGCCGCACGGCGGCCAGGTCTTCGCGCTTTTCGTGATCGTGCTGGCCGCCGCCGAGGTGGGGGTCGGGCTGGCCATCGTGCTCCAGCTCTACCGGCTGCGCGCCAGCGTCGCGGTCGACGAGGTGCCGTTGACCGAGTCCCCGGCCGACGGCGATCCCGCACCGGCCACCGGTGCCATCGGCTCGACCGGCACCGGGACGGTCCGGGAGAAGACGATCGGGGAGAACCGGTGAGCGCACCCGTCCTGCTCGCCGCGCTGCTGCCGGTCGTACCGCTGGTCCTCGGTCTGCTCGGCCTGCTGCTGCCACCGTCGCCCCGGGGCTCGACCACCGGTGAGGCACCGGCCCGCCGGGCGGCGATCACGCTCGGCGTCGGCGGCGCCGCGGTGTCGCTGGCCCTCGCGGTGGCCCTGCTGACCACCCTCGACGCACCCACCGCGGCCGCTCGGACCTGGATCGACCTGGGCGGGCTGACCGTCACCCTCGGTGTCCGGCTGGACGGGACGGTGGCGCTGGTGGCCGTCGCGGTCGCCGCCGTGGCCCTGGCGGTGCAGGTCTACTCGATCGGCTACCTCAAGCGCGGCCCGCACGACGACCTCGACGTCGACCACCGGTACCCGCCGTACGCCGCCCAGGTCAGCCTCTTCACCGCCGCGATGCTGTTGGTGGTGGTCTCCGGTGACCTGATCCTGCTGCTGGTCGGCTGGGAGGTGATGGGCGTCTGCTCGTACCTGCTGATCGCGCACGACCGGCGGCTGCCGGGGGCCCCCGCCGCCGCGGTGAAGGCCTTCCTGGTCACCCGGGTGGGTGATGTCGGCTTCCTGCTCGGCATCGCGCTGCTCGGCGTTTCCGCGGGCAGCTTCCGGATCGCCGACGTGCTCACCCACGATCACGCCACCGGCACGCTCACTGCCGCCTGCCTGCTCCTGCTCGCCGGGGTGGCCGGCAAGAGCGCCCAGTTCCCGCTGCACACCTGGCTGCCGGACGCGATGGCCGGCCCGACCCCGGTCTCCGCGCTGATCCACGCGGCGACGATGGTGGCCGCCGGCGTGTACGTGGTCGCTCGCCTGTTCCCGCTCTTCGCGCAGGTGCCGGTCGCGCTGGCCGTGCTCGGCGTGCTCGCCTCGATCACCCTGCTGCTCGGCGCGTTCGCCGCCACCGCACAGGACGACCTCAAGCGGGTACTCGCCTGGTCGACGGTCTCCCAGATCGGCTACATGACCGGCGCGCTGGCCGTCGGCGCCCCGTCGGCCGCACTGTTCCACCTGCTCACCCACGCCGCCTTCAAGGCGTTGCTGTTCCTCGCCGCCGGCGCGGTGATCCACGCGACCGGTACCACGCTGATGTCCCGGATGGGCGGCCTGCGCCGCACGATGCCGGTGACGTTCTGGTGCACGGTGATCGGCCTCGGCGCGCTGGCCGGCCTTCCCCCGCTCGCCGGCTTCTTCAGCAAGGACGGTGTCCTGTACGCGGCCGAGGACGCCGCACACGGTGCCGGCCCGGCACCGCTCTGGGTGGCCTGGCTGGTCTGGCTTGCCGCCCTGGCCGGCGTCGTGGTCACCGCCTGGTACGCCACCCGACTCCTGCTGCGGACGTTCCTCGGCGCGGCCCGCACCCCGCTGCTCCGACCGCACGACCCGCCGGCGGTGATGCGCTGGCCGGTGCTGCTGCTCGCCGTCCCGGCCGCCCTGCTCGGCCTGGCCGGATTCGCGGGGGCGTTCGCCGACCGGCTCCGGCCGGCGTCCCCGACAGCCGCGGAGCACCCGTCGGACCTGCTGCCGCCGGAGCCGCTGGTCCACCTCGGCCCGGCGGTGCTGCTGCCACTCGCGCTACTCGCCGTCGGGGTCGGGCTCGCCTGGGCGAGCTGGCGCCGCGACCCGACCGGCGACCCGGCCGCCGCGCTGGGTCCGCTCCAGCCGGTGTTCGCCCGCGCGTTCCGGCTCGACGACCTCCAGCACGCCCTGGTCGTACGCCCGGTGACGGCGCTCGCCGCCGCCACGCGGACCGCGGACGAGGTGGTGGTGGACGGCGCCGTCACCGGCAGCGGCCGGGCCGCGTCCGGCCTCGGCGGTTCGCTGGCCATGCTGCACCGGGCCGCGTTGCCCAGGGCAGCCGCCGGTGTGCTCGCCGGCGCGCTGCTGATCGGACTGGCCGCCGCCGTGATCGGGGGGGTCTCGTGAGCGCGAGGAGTGAGCTGGTGTTGCGAGCCCCGCAGTCGCGAGCTGAGGAGGCCCCGTGAGCGTCGGGGATTTCCTGCTGGTGGCGGTCCTGGCGGTGCCGGCGCTCGCTGCGGCGGCGGTGGCGGCCACGCCGCACGACCGGGCGGCGCGGGTGGTGGGCACGGTCGCCGCCGCGCTGACCCTGCTGGCCACGCTGCCCCTGGCGGCTGACCGGGACGGCGGCTGGTTCGGCCACGGCGACAGCGCGCCCGCCGTGCGTCCCTGGCACCGGCTCGACCTGCCCTGGGTGCCGGGCCTGGACCTGCGCTTCCAGCTCGGCGTCGACGGGATCTCCTGGCCGCTGGTGGTGCTGACCGCACTGCTGACGTTGCTGTGCTGCGGCTACACGCTGTGGCAGGTCCCGGCGGGCGGCAGCGGCCGGGCGCTGGTCGCGCTGCTGCTGGTGATCGAGGTCGGCATCGTCGGCACCTTCCTCGCCCTCGACCTGGTGTTGTTCTTCGTCTTCTTCGAGGTCGTCCTCCTGCCGATGTACGCGGTGATCGCCGGCTGGGGCGGGCCAGACCGACGGCGGGCGGCCGGAAAGTTCGCCCTCTACACGCTGTTCGGCTCGGTGCTGCTGCTGGTCGGGGTCTTCGTCGTGGTCGCCGCCGCCGGCACCGCCGACGTGGTGGCGCTCAGCGGCGGCGGCGGGTTGTCCCGCGGCACCCAGCTCGCCGCGTTCACCCTGCTGGCGATCGCCTTCGCGGTGAAGAGTCCGCTCTGGCCGCTGCACTCCTGGCTGCCCGACGCGCACACCCAGGCACCCACCGTGGGCAGCGTGATCCTCGCCGGGGTCCTGCTCAAGATGGGCACGTACGGCCTGATCCGGATCGCGGTGGGGGTCGCTCCCGAGGGCGCCCGCTGGGCGGCGCCGGTGCTCGGCATGCTCGCCGTCGCGGCGATCCTGGTCGGCTCCCTGGTGTGCCTGGCGCAGACCGAGCTGAAACGGCTGATCGCGTACTCCAGCGTGGGGCACATGGGCTTCGTGCTGCTCGGGGTCGCCACGCTCACCGCCACCGGCCTCCAGGCGGCCCTGATCGGCAACATCGCGCACGGAGTCATCACCGGCCTGCTGTTCTTCCTCGCCGGGGCGGTGAAGGACCGGACGCACACCGGCGACCTGGCCGACCTGGCCGGGCTGCGGGAGACCGCACCCCGACTGGCCGGGCTGCTCGGCTTCGCCGCCATCGCCTCGCTCGGGCTGCCCGGCCTGGCCGGCTTCTGGGGGGAGGCGTTCGCCGTGGTCGCCGCGGTGCAGGTCGGCGGGGCGCTCTGGACCACGCTCGCCGTGCTGGCGGCGTTCGGCGGGGCGCTGACCGCCGCGTACCTGCTTCGGCTGCTGCGCCGGGTCACCCACGGGCGGCCCAGCCCGGCCGTGGCGTCGCTGCGCCCGGGCGTGGCGCGTGCCGAGCTGGCCGCCTGGGCACCGCTGGTGCTGCTCGCGCTCGCCGTCGGCCTGGCCCCGACCCTGGTGCTCGGCGTCGCCGAGGCCCCGGTGGCCGCCCTGGTGGAGGTCCTGCCGTGAGCCGGTTCGACGTGTCGTCGGAGGGGCGGACATGAACGCCGTGCAGAGTGTCGACAGCGTGGCCCTGCTTCCGGCGTACCTGGCCGCCGGGACGGCCGTGCTGGTGTTGCTCGCCGACCTGCTGGTCGCCCGTGCCCGGGTCACCGTCGCCGTCGCCGCGTTGGGAGCGAGCGCCACGGCGGTCGGCGCTGTCCTCGTGGGGGGCGGCGGTGAGCGCCGCACCTTCTGCGTCGAGGCCGGCTGCTCGTACGTCTTCGGCGCCAGGGCGGCCCTGGTCGCCGTGGTCGTCGCGCTGCTCACCCTGGGCGTGCTGGGGCTGTCCGGGCCGCTGCTGCGGACCGGGACATCGCCGGTGGGGGAATACTGCTTCCTCCTCGCCGCGTCGATGACCGGCGGCGTCGTGCTCGGCGCGGCCGGTGACCTGATCACGCTGATCGTGGCCCTGGAGACCCTCACCCTGCCGCTGTACGTCCTGGTCGGGCTGCGCCGGGGGAGCCTGGCAAGCATCGACGCGGCGGTAACCTTCTTCGTGGTGAGCGTGGTCGCCACCACGCTCACGCTGCTCGGGGCGGCCCTGCTCTACGCGGCCACCGGAGCGCTGCACGTCGGGCGGCTCGGGGAGGCGTTCGCCGAGCGGCCGGAGTTGCTGGACCTGCCGCTGGCGGCCACCGCCGTGGCGCTTCTCGTGCTGGGGTTGGCGTTCAAGGTGGCGGCGGTGCCGTTCCACGCCTGGGCGCCGGCCACCTACGACGGCGCCCCGCTGCCAGTGGCCGCGTACCTGTCGACCGTCTCGAAGCTGGGCGGGGTGGTGGCCCTGCTGGCGGTGCTGCGGCAGGCCCTGCCCGCCGAGGTCACCGGCCCGGTGCTCGCCCTGCTTGCGGTGCTCACCATGACCGTGGGCAACCTGGTGGCGCTGCGCCAGCGGCGGACCGTCCGGCTGCTTGCCTGGTCGTCGGTGGCCCAGGCCGGCTACATTCTCGCCCCGCTCGGCGCGTTGGCCTTCGCCGCGGGCCGCACCGCCGACGCCCGCGCCGTCGCCTACACGGCTGCCGTCGCGTACACCATCTTCTTCGTCGTACTGGAGTTGGCGGCTTTCGCGGCCGTCGTCGCCCTGCGCCCCGCCGGGGCGGACGGCGGCACGCTCGACGACCTGCGCGGCGCAGCGCGCTGGCGTCCGTGGCCTGCGGCCGCGCTGGCGCTGGCACTGATCGGCCTCGCCGGCCTCCCGCCGGGGTTGGCCGGTCTCTTCGCCAAGGTGACAGTGGTCCGGTCGCTGCTCGACGGCGGCGCCGGCTGGCTCGCCCTGGTGGTCGCGGTCAACGCCGTGTTCGCCCTCGCCTACTACCTGAAGGTCACCAGCTCGCTCTGGGCCGCCGGCCCTGGTGCGGTCGCCGCCGCGTCTCCGGTGCCCGGCGGGGCCGCGCCGCCGGCCGGGCGGGGGTGGTCCGTCGCGGCGGTGCTGGTGGCGGCCACGGCGGTGGCCCTGGTGATCGGCGTCGCACCGCAGCTCGTCCTCGACCTCGCCGCCCGCTGACCTGCGCGGTCGCTGGCCGCACTCCCAGGCATTTCACAGCCATAGGACGGATGGTTGACGGGTACCGGTGTTGTTGAACCGGTCAGCGGATCCCGTGCGATTCGTGCACCGAAGGAGTGATCGTGCACCACAACCGTCTGAAGACCGCCGCGCTGCTCGGCCTGCTCACCTCGTTGATCCTGGCGGTGGGCTACTGGTTCGGTGGCAGTGGCGGACTGGTCGTCGCCGTCGCCATCTCGCTGGTGATGAACGGCGTCAGCTACTTCTACTCCGACAAGCTCGCGCTGCGCGCGATGCGGGCGCAACCGGTCAGCGAGGCACAGTTCCCCGAGCTGTACCGGATGGTGCGGGAACTGGCCACCGAGGCGCGGCAGCCGATGCCCCGCCTGTACGTCAGCCCGACGTCGCAGCCCAACGCCTTCGCGACCGGCCGGAACCCGCAGAACGCGGCCGTCTGCGTCACCCAGGGGATCGTCGAAATCCTGGACTACCGTGAGCTACGCGGGGTGATCGGGCACGAGCTGTCCCACGTCTACAACCGAGACATCCTCATCTCCAGCGTGGCGGCCGGCCTGGCCGGTATCATCACCATGCTGGCGAACCTGGCGTTCTTCATCCCGCTCGGTGGTGGAGACGACGAGGACGGCCCAAACCCGGCGGTGCTGTTGCTGACGATCATCCTGGGCCCGATCGCGGCCTCGCTCATCCAGCTCGCGATCAGCCGCAGCCGGGAGTTCCAGGCGGACGCCTCCGGCGCCCAGCTCACCCGCGACCCGCTGGCCCTCGCCAGTGCCCTGCGGAAGATCCACGTGGGCACGCAGGCACGCCCGTTGCCGCCTCAGGGCCAGCTCACCAGCACCGCCCACCTGATGATCGACAACCCGTTCAAGGACGGCGGGCTAGCCGCGCTCTTCTCCACCCACCCTCGGATGGAGGAGCGGGTCGCCCGGCTGGAGCGGATGGCCGCCAGCGCTGGCCCGGTCCAGTACCGCTGACCCATCGACACCTGCGCACCCCGAGTCCACCGGGCGCGGGGTGCGCACCGACACCAACCGTTCCCGCCTGATCCGCGCCGCGGCGGGTACCTTCATCCCGTGTTCGTCTTCTTCTCGAACCGGCTCGGGTGCCTGGCCTCGGTCCTGATCAGCGCGATCCTCACGGTGATCCTGCTGCTCGCCTTCGCCCGCTGAGCAAGCAGACCAGGCCGCAGCCTGGAACACCGGTCAACCGGGGCGGTACGTCAGGGTGAGGACTGACCGACTAAACCATCGCCGTCCGGTAGCCGTCCGGGGCTCATCCCTGCTGCCGTTCGGAGGTGGACCGAGCTGTCCGGCGCCCGATGCTCACGGCGACCGAGACGACGACCAGCACGAGGGCCGCCGCCACGGCCGGTGCCAAGAGCGGCGCGACCCGGAGCGTTGCCGAGCCGAGCACCGCGCCGGCGAACAGCCCCAGCAGCCGGACGATGCCACCCGTCCCGGTGAAGAGCCGGTGTGGATCGAGCACCACGCCCTGTACCACGGTGGTCAGTGAGCCCGTCAGGTACGTGGTGTTCGCCCCCGGGATCCCGGAGCCGATGGTCACGATGCCCTGCATCCCGGTCGCCGCGGCCGCGCCGAAAAGCAGCGTCAGCGCGGTGGCGCGCGCGGGGCGGCCGTCGCTGGCCCACCAACCCGCCGCGACGGCGACCAGCACCACCGCCTCGAGCGCCATCACCACCTCGGTACGCAGACGCCAGCCCGGCACGGCGCGGCGCAGCGGCAGTGTGCCGCCGGCCACGCCGACGGCGTAGCCGCTGACCGCTGTTGCCCCAGTCACCAGCGGACGTGCGTCCAGGGCGACAAGCGCGTGGCCGGATCGGACCAGGTTACCGGTGACCACACTGGCGAAGAACCCGCCGAGCTGAGTCACGCAGAACACGTCGAGGCAACCGGTCGCCGCGGCGAGCACGACCAGCAGACGCGTCACGGCCTGCCGGGGTAAGGCCGGACCGCTGGCCGCCCCGTCGATCGACCCGTTGCTCCCGATCCCCGCCTCCCCCCTCGGCCCACACTCCGGCTGCGTCTTCCCGCGTACCCGGTGTTCATGTCAGCGGGCGGTGGCGGCCGGCGACCCGAGATCACCAGTCCCGGGTGGCGCGCCGGGACTCACCGAGCCCGCCCGGACCCGCCGACGTGGTTGCACCCGCCGACACCGGCCAGCGACGCGCCCACCCGTCATCCAGACCTGTCACGCGAGGGGCCGGAGCGGGCCGGGGCGTGCCGGCTGTGAGTGGCTCGACGAGGACCAGGTCCGGTCCTGGTCAACCCAGGCCGTCGGAGGCCGATCGTGGGTAACCACAAACCCCGATGACGGTGTTCGCCCAGGTGAAACGGCGTGGCCGGCCCGATCATCAGGCCGGCCGTAGCCCTTGTTACCGGTAGTTGGTGAACTGGAGAGCCACGCCGAAGTCCTCGCCCTTCAGCATGCTGATGACAGTCTGGAGGTCGTCCTTCTTCTTGCCGGTGACGCGGAGCTGGTCGCCTTGGATCTGGGCTTGGACGCCCTTCGGGCCTTCGTCACGGATCTTCTTGCTGATCGCCTTGGCCTTGTCCGAGTCGATGCCCTGGACGACCTTGCAGTCGATCTTGAAGGTTTTGCCAGACGAGCGCGGATCGCCGGCGTCCAGCGACTTCAGCGAGATGTTCCGCTTGACCAGCTTTTCCCGAAAGACATCCAGTGCGGCCCGAACCCGCTCCTCGGTCTCCGCCTGGAGGCTGATCGCCTCCTCGCCCGACCAGGAGATCTCGGCGCCCGTGCCCCGAAAGTCGAACCGCGTCGCGAGCTCCTTCTCCGCCTGCCGGAGGGCGTTGTCGACCTCCTGGCGGTCGACCTTGCTCACGATGTCGAACGACGGGTTGGCTGCCATGCTGATGCTCCTGTTTGTCCGGGCGGTCTGTCCTGGTATGTGCGCCGCTGACCAGCGGTGCGACCCCCTGACGGTACCCGGTTGCACCTACGCCGGGAGTAACCGCTATCCTTGCTTCCGCTGCCGCGTCGTGACGCGGTGAGCACCCTGGCGGGTTGCCCGAGCGGCCAATGGGAGCGGACTGTAAATCCGTCGCGAAAGCTACAGAGGTTCGAATCCTCTACCCGCCACCAGGTGCACAAAGAGGCCCCTGACCAGCGCGAACGCCGGTCAGGGGCCTCTTTCGTGAGTCTCACTCAGTCCTGCTCTGGTCCGCTCGATCTCGCCGGTCGCGTCGTATTCGCGTCGGCGTTTTCGCACCTCCTAGCGCGGCCTCGATCCGGCGGCGGGCGGCTTCCTCCTGGCCGTAGACGCACTTCGCGTAGACCCGCATGAGGACGTTCACGCTGTGCCCGGCCCACTCGGCGACCTGGGTAGCCGGTACTCCGGCGTTGAGCCAGAGCGACACGGCCGCGTGGCGCAGGTCGTAGGGACGGCGGGCCAGCGGCGAGCGCTGCTGAGCCGCCGTGAGCACCTTTGCCCGTGCGTCCCGCCATGCCTTCCCGTAGGTGTTGTTCGGGATGGGCTGGCCGGCGGTGGGCACGTATCGCCCACCGGGGCCGCGCCGGGTCACGAACAGCTTGCCGTTCGATCCGGGCGGGTACTCCTTGACGTGGTGGTCGAGCAGCCGCACGAGCGGCGGCGGCACCGGAACGTCCCGCGTGGCCGCCTTGGCGCGGTGCTTCAACTCTCGATCTTCGGCGGTGTCGTCTCCGTCGCCCCAATCGCGGCCGACGGCCACCGTCGAGCCGGTGAGGTGCAGTACGCCCCACCCCCCACGCCGAGCGGGCCGCTCGTACTCGTCTTCCCGCAGGTGAAGCACCTCTTCGGGGCGCAGAGCGGCGTAGTACATGCATCCGAAGAACGCTTCCAGTTCGGGCACGGAGCGCCCCACCTCGGCGAGCAGCGCTCGCGCCTGATCGGGATTGACCACCGCCCCCCGGTCGACCTCATCGGCCGTCTTCGGCGCGGTCCAGCTCACCAGAGACATCGGGTGCGCGTCGAGTAGCCGCAGCTCAACGGCGTACTTCAACGCCCCGGAGAAGACGGCCCGCTTGCGGGCGATCGTGCTGGCCGACGCGGCGGCACCGTCCATTCGCAGGGCAAGCGTGTCGAGCGCCTTCCGCACCAACCCGGCGTCGGCGAGCGCGGCCAGGTCGACGGTGTTGGCCGTGAGCCAGCGCACGGTGGCGGCGAGGTCGGCGGGTGGTTCCCCAGCGTCTCGGCGTGCCTTGTTGAAGACCCACCCGTAGAGCGCGGCCCGTAGCGCCTTGTCGCTGGGCACGCCCCGGTCGGTCGCGAGCAGTGCCGGGGTGACGGTGGCCAGCGTCTCGGCGATGCCCTTGCGGTGCTTGGCCGACGCGCGGGGCCACTTCATGTCGACGTAGGCCGCGGCGTGCTCGTACCACGATCGGGTGTTGAGCGCTCGCGCCATCGGCTCGGGCAGGCCGCTGACCTCATCGAACGCAACGCCTTCCCGCTGCGCAACGATCAGCTTGGCACGGAAGCTTTCGGCGAGCGCCCGCGTCGCGTAGGTCTTCCGGAACGGCTTCTTCGCGACGAACCAGCGAACGGAGTAGCTGGGCTTTTTCTGGCTGCGGTTCGGGAGGATGCTCCACACCCGTACGTCGTAGCTGCTCATGCTGCCTCTTCGTGGTCGTCGATCCAGTTGTCCAGGTCGCGGCGGCGGACGTACAGGCTGCCGTTGGGGTACTTGATGGTTTTGGGGGCGCGGCCGGTGGCCTTCCAGCGGAAGAAGGTCGACCGGGGTACGCGGAGTTCGTCCAGGACCTCGGCGAGGGTGAGCAGGTTGCCGGTGGGGGTGCGGCGGATGGTCATTGGCGGGTGTCCTCCCTCGGGGTGGCGTGGAGGTAGATGCGCTGGAACAGCGGGGATCGGCGGTCGGGGTAGGGCCGGGAGACGGAGCGGATGTGCAGCACATGGGCGAGGGCGGCCAGCGCTGCGGCTGTTTCAGCGGGTGTGCCGTGCAGCCTGATTCGCACGGTGAGGGCCTTCCGGTCGGCGAGGGTCACTTGTGGAGGGATGGGGAGACATCGCCGCAGAACGGCGTAGAGCGGCCCGCTGAGAGTCACGGAGACGCAAGATCCGGGCAGGGTTGGTGTAAAGGCATAGGGTCGATGCGTCTGTGTGGCTCTCAGCGGGCCTTTTCCGAGGATCGACGGGCGGCCGACGGGCCGGAGTGTGGCGGCGAGGGTGCCGGAAGCGTTGACACGTTGACAATCGGCCGACGTGCGGGCGTTTCCGCAGATGAGAGCCGGTGTGGGGGTGTCAACGGTGGGCGTTGACAGGCGTTGACACCCGTTGACAGCGGGCGGGGTGTCAACGCCTGTCAACGGGTGTCAACGCGGCCCGTTGACACCCTCGCTGGCGTCGTGACCTGCGGAAACGTCGCCATCCGGGGGCGGTGTCAACGCGTCAACGCTTTCGGGGTCCTCCGCGGCGGCGCGGGGGTGCAGTTCGTACCGGCCGTCGGGTCCGTTGCGGACCCACCCGAGGGCAGCCAGCTCGGCCAGCACGGCCGACACCTCATCGGACTTTGGTAGGCGGCGGATGACGCGGCGGTGCAGTTCCCGGCGGGTGAAGGTGGTCATGGCCTTGGTGGTGAGCACGCCGAGCACGTAGCGGGTGTTCTCGATCGCGGTGTCGGTGCCGATGGTGGTGAGTGCGGCCCGGTAGTGGGCGGCGAAGAACTCGGCGAGGCGTACGGCGTCGGTCATGCGGTCGGCGCCGATGGGTTGTTGCCAGGCGTCGGCGGGGTGGTGGGCGACGTGCAGCAGCCCGGCCAGGCGCAGCGTCGCGCCGGAGAGTTTGTTGCCCCATTCGCGCATGTCGTAGAGGCTGCCGCCGGGGCGTAGCTCGGCTTCGACCTGTTCGGCGGCGGCCCGCCGGACCTGGCCGGCTTCCTCGGTGAGGACGACGACGGCGGGATCTTCCCAGTCGGCGAGGGTCTTGGCCAGGTCGTGCACACGACGTCGGTAGCCGGCGGTGACCGGCTCGGCGACCGGTGGCGTGTCCACGGCCCGGTAGCCGGCGAGGGAGCGCGGGAGCGCGAACAGGAACCGGGCCGGTAGGCCGCGTCCGGCGAGGTCGGCGTTACCGCCGAACTTGCGCAGCACGGTCGGTTGGGCCATCACGCAGACGGTCAGCGCGGGCTTGTCGACCGAGGCACCCTCGCGGGTCTGCCGTTCGTTGCTCATCGGCTGCCCCGCGTGGCCTTTCAGGTAGGGATCCAGGTTGGGAGCACCGGAGTAGCGGCCGGCGAGGGTGTCGAAGATGCCGCCCTCATCCGAGATGATCGCCATGCGTCCGCCGTTGGCGGCCATCAGCCCTATCAGGGCCTCGGGGGTGGCGTCGTCCACGATCAGCCGGGGCAGGCCGGGAACGGTGATGGCCTCGGCGGCGATGGCGGCGGCCACGGCCTCGGCGGCGGCCTCGTCGCGCTTGTCGCTGACCTTGGCTGCTTGGGCCTTGGTCTGTTCGGCTTGCCGGTCGGCGATGTCGCGCAGCGCGGCGGCCTCGGCAATCTTCGGCCGCATCGCCTCGGACAGCGTCGATTGCGCGGCGAACAGCGGCGCGGTCATGGCCCGGTGAACGGGTGACTTGCGCTCGCCGGGGCCGGCGATGACGGCGGCGAACACGTTGACCGGCTCGCGCCACCCGGCCACCGGCTCCACCTCCAACCGGCCGCCCGCGCACGCGGACAGCACCGCCACGGCGAGGGTGCCGGCCATGGCCGGATCGGTCTGGGTGAACCGGGCGACGCCGGTCACCATGTCGCCGAGCCAGCGGGGGAACACGTCGACCGGGAACGGCGGCGGTGCGGTGCTCGGCCCGGTCACGGGCACTGGAACATCCCACAGTGAGCCAGCCGCGGGCTGCCCATCGGCGGGTGTCGGCGGGTCGGTGACTAGGTGCAGCCGTGGTGCGGGTGTCATGTCGTCACCTGCTTTCGTAGTGATCGAGGATGATGTGGCCGATGTGTTCGGCGACGGCGGGGACGACGGCGTTGCCGAGGGCGGTAACTCGGTCCACCCGGTCGGGAAGCCCATGAGCCACTCGACCCACGTCGGGTTCAGTGGGCCACCGACGCGTTCGGACAGGGGTCGGCCCGGCTGGTTCCAGCCGGCACCGCGTGGGCCGTCCCGCGCTGTTGGTGTGGGCCAGGACGAACACTCGGGGCCGTGGGTGTGGCGCGCCCATCTCGCAAGCTCGGACAACGCCGGCGTGCGGCGTGTATCCGAGTCGTTGAAGGTCAGCCACGACGGTCGGCAGTCCGCGGGTTCGGTGGCCGAGGACGTTCTCGCCGATGACCCAGGTAGGTTTGTAGGTCGGCGATGACCGCGGCCATCTCGGGCCAGAGCCATCGGGAGTCGTTACTGCCGAGTCGGGGTCCGGCAACCGAGTCGGGTTGGCAGGGGTAGCCGCCGGCAACGACGTCAACGTGCGGTCGCGGCTCCGAGCGCCACCAGGCGGTGGCAGTGCGTACGTCGTCATGGGAAGGCACCTCCGGCCAGTGCTTGTGTAGGACGGCGCGGCAGAACGGGTTGATCTCGACGTGTCCGACGATGCGCATCCCGGCACGCTGCAACCCGAGCGACAGGCCACCGATCCCCGCGAAGAGGTCGAGTACGTTCATCTGCACGCCGCTCCGCTGGAGATGCGGAGAGACGCCCGAGGCGCGTCGCCGCCCATCCGCCTACGTGGGATGGGGTATCGCGCGTACTGCGGTTCAGGTGCTAGAACCGTTGCGGCGGAACGGCCGTGATCACGGGGTAGGGGACTGCTGTGGACCTGGGTACGAACCTGCAACGCGTTCTCGACCTGGCCGGCGAGTACTCGAAGGACCAGACGCCGGCCATGACGTCGCGCGATAACCTGCTGCGCGATTGCGTAGCCGATCTCGCTGCCGCCGTCGGAGAGATCAACCCGATTGAGCAGCTCCGTTTCGATGTGCGCGTCAAGGCAGGCGGCCGACAGTCGAACTACAGCCCGGTGCCCTGGGTCCGGCTCTATTCGCCAGTTCACTCGCCAGCCGCAACGAGCGGCTACTACCTCGTGTACCTGTTCGCCGCCGACGGATCGCGGGTGTACCTGTCCCTGAATCAGGGCACCAGCGAGTTCCGCTCCGGCGCCATGCGGCCGATCAACAACCGTTCCGTCCTCACCACCCGGGCGACCGAGGCACGGGCGGCAATCACTGATTTCGCGGCGACGCTGCCCGCGACATTGGGCCGCCTCTCGATCGATCTGGCGTGGGCCAGCATGTCGACCGTGGGCACCGAGAGCAGGCAACGTATCCGCAACTACGAGGCCGGCAACATCATTGCCTACGAGTACGTGTCCGGCGCAGTACCCGGCAATGAACACCTGTACGGCGATCTCGCCTCGATGCTGCCCCTGCTTGCCCAGCTGTATCAGGCCCCGGTCATTCGCCCCGCCGCGGCGGTGAACGAAGCGAACCGCCCCCGAGAGTCGGTCGCTAGGCGCGCGGCCAGGAACAGCGTCCGGCGATCGCAGGGCCGGCAACTCGACTCCGCAACCCGCCGCGCGATCGAGGTGTACGCGGAGGACTGTGCAATCCACGAGCTCGAACAGGACGGCTGGAAGGTAGAACGAGTCGGCCACCTCAACCGCGGATACGACCTGGAGTGCACGCGTCCAGACGGCGCGGCGCTGCACGTCGAGGTGAAGGGGACGCAGACCCGCGGCGAGGAGGTGACGTTGACCCCGAACGAGGTTCGTCACAACCAGGATCAGAAGGAATGCGCAGCCGCCCACGGCCTGTACGTGGTGTCGGAAATCCAGGTACAGCCGGGCGATCCGGTGGTGTGCACTGCCGGTCGGCCGCAGTTCACGACGCCCTGGCTGATCGACGCCGCAGACCTGGTGCCGCGGGAGTACAGCTACCGCGTGCCACGTGCGGAACCGTAGAGCGGCGTTCACGCGGCTACCGTCCGGGGCCGGCGGGCACCTGCCCGGAACCCTGACGCGATGGTGGCCAGCACCGCCCGGTGCCGCAGCCCGACGGAATCCCCCGCGTGTTCCAGCGCGGTAGACGCCTCATCGGCGGACAGCGAACCGCCCGCGACAAGCTGACCGAGCGCCACCGACGCCACATACAGGGCGTCGTTGTGGTGGTCCGGGGCGGTGGTGACCCTCGCGCACTCCCGCTCGACAGCGGCCCGCACGAACGCCCGTCCCCGCCCACCCGGCAGCGCCACTACCACCGGCCGTTGCGGCGGCAGCGGCGCCGGGGTCAGCAGCCCGGCCAGCCAGGCGGGTAGCGGCGCGGGGTCGGTGTCCAGGTCGATCGTGTAGGGCCGTCCGGCGACGGTGGAGCCGGCGGCGACGACGTATCCGCCGTGGGCGCGGGTGTCGACCATCGGGCCGATGCTGCCGGCGGTGTTGCGTAACGCCGGGCCGGCCTCGGGGTGCTGGTAGTAGAGGTGGGTGCCGCCCCGCCCGGTGGTCACGGTGTAGGTCGGTTCGATGCCGGCCCCGTGCTGCCGGGCGAGGCCGGTGAGGGTGTCCAGTCCGGTCGGGCCGGTGGTGTCGTCCTTCGGCCGGTCGAGGTCGATCACCACGAGGCGGGACGGCCCGCACGCGAGGCCGATGCCGTAGGGGCGGGCGGTCCACGCCCGCCGGATGCGGTCGGGATCGCAGGTGGCGCGGGCCTCCCAGCCGACGTGTCCGGTGCGGCAGCGCGGGTCGCGTTCGGTGCAGTCGTCGGTGGTGTGGTCGGGGAACGCTGGTCGCTTGTCGTCGGGGCGCAGCGGGAAGACATGCCAGCCTCGGGTGGCGTGGGCGAGAGCCATCGTGAGCAGGTCGGACACGGGTTCGTCTCCTGTTCAGGCGGGTCGGCGGTGGGCGCGGACGGCGGCGAGGTCGATCAGCGCGCCCCCGGCGGTGGTGGTGTCGGTGACCGTCCGGGGCTGCTCGGCGGCGGCGACCGACAGTCGCAGGTAGAGGCGGTAGCGGCCGGCGTCGGTGCCGGTCAGGGCGTGGCGGGTGCCGCGTTGGACGAGGTGCCCGGCGGCGGTCAGTGCGTCGGTGGCGGCGTCCAGCTCGGCTCGGGTGCCGGTGAGCCACACCTCAAGGCCGTTCACCCCGGGCATCAGGCGGCCCTCCCCGGTCGGGGCCGGGCGGCGATGGCGGCGCGGGTGACGGCCTGGCGTAGGTCGCCGGGCAGCCCGACCAACTGGCGGCGGGCGGTCATGTGTCCTTGGTCGCTCGCGCGGCGGCGACCGTGCCGAGGTCGAGGTACCAGCGGGTGACCAGGGAGCGCAGGTCGTGGGGTTCGGCTTGGCTGATGAGGTCGCGGGCCATGGTCAGCAGCGAGTCGCGTAGCCGCTGGTCGCCGGTGGTTTCGGCGCGGCGGCGGGCGGCGTCGATGTCCAACAACCGTTTGGCCAGGAGGTCGACCCGCTGCCGCTGGCTATCCGGGCGGCGCAGGGTACGACGGGGCAGGTTGCTCACGGGGTTCTCCTCGGTCGGGGCCGGGCGGTGATGGCGGCGCGGGTGACGGTGTGTCGTAGGTCGCCGAGCAGGCCGACCAACTGGCGGCGGGCGGCCACCTCGGTCGGGGCGAGGGCGACGCGGACGCGGATCTCGGCGTGTTCGCGGCCGGTGGTGGTGCGCACGCGCAGGATGACGGCGCGGGCGCGGCCGGGCAGGTCGACCACGATTTCGTCGGAGCGGTGCTCGCCGAGGCCACAGCGGTGGCCTCCGGCGCACCAGTCGGTGTGCTGCTCGGGGTTGCGGTGGTGGTGGGTCATGGGGTCACCGCCGGTCGGTGTCGTCGGCGGACTGGCGTAGGGCGTCGGCGTAGGTGTTCGGGGTGAACGGGCGGGCCGGGCGGGCGGCGCGGTGGGGGCGGTGTGGGTGGCGCGGCGGTAGGCGTTCATGACTGCGCGTCCCCACCGCATGCGGACGCCTCGGCCTCGGCAGGGGCGGCACGGGCGGGTGCGGCGGGTGCGGTGGTGCCCGCTGCCCTTGCATCGCAGGCACGGGGAGTAGGGGCTGCGGGAGCACTGCTCCCGATAGATCAGTGCGCCCAGGGCGACCATCGCGAGGCCCCACCACGGGCGCCCGAGCCACCCCGCGAGGCTACCGAGGGTGATCAACGTCAGTCCGGGTGTGGTGCGGGCGGTGAGCCAGAACAGGGCGGCGAGGAGGATGAGCATTGCCCATAGCGGGTTGCGGGTGGGGGTTTTCACCAGGGCCTCCGGGGCTGTTTTTGGGTGTGCGGCACCTACCGGCCGCGAGGGTGCGAGTCGGCTGGTGGGGTTGCGGTTGGGGGGGCGAGGGTGGGGCCTAGCGGACCCGCGAGGCCTCGCGGGTGATGCCGCGAGGCCTAGCGGCCCGTTCTTGATCGTTGGGGTGCCGGCCGGGCTGGTTTCGGCCCGGCCGCCAGGGTGCTACTGGCCCTTCTTGTTGTCACGCTCGGTGATCGCGGTTTCAAGGTGGCTGAGGCGGATGCCCCTACGCGTCTTCTCGACCCCCGCGTCAACGGGGGCGTCGGCTGGGCGGAGCTGTCCGACGTCGACGGTGGGCGACTTCCAGCCCGGCGCTTCGGCCTTCAGGGCGGCCGTCAGCGCGGCTTGGGACTTCCACCGGCCGGGGTGGCGGGTGTTGACGCGGGTGTAGATCACGTCGCCGTGTAGGGCGATCTCGTCGCCGAGGAACACCGCCCGCACGTCGTCGAGCGCGCTGAACGCCGGTGCGGTCTCGGGCTGCTCCACGATGCCCGCCGCCGCGCCGAGCAGCGTGCCGGCCTTGGTGCGCCCGGCGAGCGCGGATGCCACGATCCGCTTGACGTCCGGGAGCACGAACGTGGTGCGCACCCGGACCGGTTCGCCGCCCTCGGAGCCGATGTACCAGCACGAGCCGCGGTCGTCGGCGGCGCTGCCGGCCGCGCCCCGGCGGAAGGCGGTGGCGTCGACGCCGCGCTTGTAGGCGCCGGTGCCCAGGATCATGTCGTTGCCTGGCTGGCCGTTCTGGTGGAACGCGACCCGCACGATCGGCAGGGAGCTGATCCCGGACGGGATGGAGTCGGTGTCGGTGCGCTGGGAGGCGATCTCGACGTGGATGCCGCACGCCCGGTCGATCTTCATCAGGTCGGTCAGCAGGACGGCGATGTCCTTGCCGTGGATCGGGTCGCCGAGGCCCTCGTGTACCTCATCGATGATCACGAGGATCCACGGCATGTTGTGCTTCTTCGACCGGGCGAGGCGGTCCGTGAGGGCGGCGGCGCTGTTGTCGAGCAGGTCCGAGCCGACCTTCTTGAGGTCGGTGAGGACCTGACGGCGGCGGATGATCTCTCGCTTCAGGCCGGTCAAGAAGCCGAGCAGCATGCGGGCGGTTTCGGTGGGGTCGGCGTCCGCGCCGTAGGCGAAGCACACCGGTTCCAGCTCGGCGTAGTCGCCCATGCCCTTGAAGTCGAACACCGCCAACTGCGCGCCGTCGACGTCGGCGGCGGCCAGACAGCCCAGCCCGATCAGGTAGGCGGTTTTCCCGGAGCCGGGGGTGCCGGTGGTGATGCCGTTCGCGCCGGGCAGCGGCCACCGCACCGGCCGGTTACGCGGGTCGTAGCCGATCGTGCACGGAGCACCGACGTTGACCGGCTTACCGAGGTAGGCGAACCGCTTGGGCTTGCTCTGCCCGGGGTCGATGTCCAACACCAGGATCTCCACGTGCCCCGGCACCCCGGTCGGGGCCTGCGACAGGTGCACCATCGCGGGCGGACGCTTCAACCCACCGGCGATCACAACCGACTTCGCCATCACCATCTGCGTGGTCACACCCGGAATCGGATGGGTTTCGGCGATCTTCCCGCCCGCACTGTCGTCACGGAAGATCACATCCACCGGGGAGTGCCCGGCCTTCACCACATCCCGAAACTGGGTGATCCCGGTCGCCAGCAGCGCCCCGGTCACAGTGTCGTTCGTGACCGGCGGATACGGCGACGGCTCCCGGAACTGCGGGAAGAACGGAGCCGTGCGGGCACGGCCGTACCAGACCAGCCAGCACCCCAACCCCACCCACACCGTCAGCGCGGCCCGGCCGGCGTTGCTGCGGATCAGGTCGCCCCGGCCGAGCCACAGCAGCACCACTACCAGCGCGACCAGTCCGGCCAGCGGCAGGAGTGTGCGGGAGCGGACCACCTTCCGGCGGTCCTTGACCTCCCGGTGCCGCTCGGCGCGGGCCTTGAGCCAGGCGTCCACGTCGGCTTTGCCGTCCACGGCCCCGGCGGTCTGATCGGCCACCGCGAGGCCCTGCCGGTCATCGACGAACGAGAAGAAGTCGGTGACGGAGCGGACGATGCCCCGGAACCACCAGCCGGACGCGCGCACACTCCACGCGCCGAGCACCACGAACGTGTTCCACAGGTAGCGCCACTTGTAGGTCCACAGCCGGCGGGCCTTGTGCCGCCACCCCACCGCCCACGCCCACTGCTTCAGCTCCGGCGGTACGTCGGTGACCTGCGCGGCCACGATGTCACCTTCCAGCACCTCCCCCGCGTCCCCGGGCCGGACAGCGGGCGCGGGCGGCGGGTTGCCCTGCACTGCGGGCGAAACGGCAGTCGAGTTGTCGCGCCGCTGCCGCGCGGCGTCGAGGTCGACCACCTCGCCGAGGTCCTGTTCTGCGGCTTGCCAGTCGAAACGGTCCTCATGGGGGGACGTCATGATGGGGGCTCCTCCAACGGTCATGGGATCGGGTGGGGGCCGGCGGCACGGCACGGTTTGCGAGGCCAGGGCCGTGCCGCCGGGCGGGCGACGGGTCAGCGGGGGGTTAGTAGCCGTGTCTACGGAGGGCGTCGTACGCGGCGGCCTGGTCAGCCGGCGCGGCAGAACGGAACGCCCGCTCGAACTTGGTCTTGGCGTCGCGGAACACGCGGCTGTCGATGTCGCGATCAGCGGCGTCGGTCTCGGCCATCCCGAGCTTGAGCAGGGTGCGCACCGCGTCCCGGTTGATCGGGGCGGGGGTGGGCTTCTTGCTGAACAGACCCATGACAGGTGTTCCCTTCCGGCGGCCAGACGCTCTGGCGGCCACCACCGCCACCGGCCGGTGAGCCGGTGGCGGCGGAAGCGGTCAGCGGTACTGGTGGGGAAAGGTCAGCGGCGGGCGCGAGGGGCGGCGCGGCCGTTGAGCTGCCGGCGGGCACGCTGCGCCTCCGGGCTGTCGTGCAGGGCCTGGCGCCGCCGCTCGGCCTCCTGCCGGTCCGCCTTGGTGCCGGTGGCGGTGGCGGCGGCCTCAGCGTCACGCCACTGCTGGTAGTAGTCGGTAAACCGCCTCGCGCTCACCGCTTGCCCTGCCTGGCGTCGCGGGCGCGGTTGCGCTCGTCGGCCTGGCGCTGCGCCTCGGCCATCTGCGCCAACCGGGCCGCCCGATTGCGGGCCACGATCCGGTCGTGGTGCTCGCGCAACTGTCGATCAGACATACTGGTGGTCCTCCCAAGACCTCATGCGGGTTGCGGGAATGGACCGGCGGCACAGCACTGGTTTCCAGGCCGTAAGGCTGTGCCGCCGGGCGAAATCAGTCGGTCAGGGTGATGCCGTCCGCGCGGCGCTGCCGCTCGTCGGCGGCCCATCCGTGGATCTGGCCCTGCACGTCGGGCGGCAGGTTGCGGAACGCCTTGCGGGTGTTGTCGTCGCGGTGGATCTCACTCACGGCCCACTCAGCGACGATCCCGGCAAGGTCCTGTTCGGTGGCTTTCCTGCTCTTGCCCATCAGGACTGCCCTGCCTTCCGCTGCTGCGCCTGCGACGCGAGCCGCTGCCGGATGGCCTCGGGGGTGAACATCTGCGGGTTGGCCTTCTGCGCCCGGCGCGACAGGTTGGCCATCTGCGCGGTGCTGATCGTGTTCGGCACGGTCGGCTGCTTCATCGGTCAGCGTCCCTTCGCGGCGGCGATCCGGCCGCCCAGCTCGACCAGGCAGATCGACGCGACGACGACCAGGCCGTCCACGGACAGCGGGAGCAGGTACTGCGAGCCGTTCGTCTCCCCGTAGCGGGCGGCTACGGCGGCCATGTGCCAGTAGGAAACCCAGGCGGCGATACCGGCGATCAGCGCGGTCGCCGCCCACCGGCCGACGGCGAGGCGGCGGGAGTGCACCGGCACGCGGGAGATGAGTTCGATGGTCAGCAGCAGCGCCAGCGGCGACCACGCCGAGATGATCTGGCTGATGAGTTCGTCTCGGGCGTGCAGCACGTTCCCGGCGATGCTGGCCGCGACACCGAGGGCGAGCACCAGGCGCACACCCCAGCGGATCCGTACCAGCGACGTCCGGTCGGCTGAGGTCGGTTCGGCGGCGGCTGGCGTGCCTGGGTGTCCGTCCACCCGGACCTGCGGCGGCGTCTCCACGCGTGGCCGGTGGCGGAACCACCCGCGTTGCGGCGGGACAGGCTGGCCGTGTGCGGTGTCATCGGGCGTCGGTGCCGGATCCGGACCGATCGGCTCGGCGTAGTCGAACGTGTCTGCGACCGGCGGTGCCGGGTCCAGCGCGGCCGGTATCGCGGTGCCCGCGATCAGCCGCTCCCGCAGCTCGGTCGCCTTCGGCACCCCGATCCGGAATTCCTTCATCAGCCGGTTACGGCTCGGCGTTTCGCCGAGGTCGGTAGCGAGCTTGCGCGCGGCCGGAAGCAATTCGCTCACCGGCTGCGGGTACTTCGCGCCGTTGATGGTCGGGGCAGTCATGACGGGTGACCTCCGGTCAGTGGTTGAGGATGTCGGCGATCAGTTCGCGGTGGGCGGAGAACACCTGGCCGCTGTACAGCCCGTCGAGGTGGGTAAGTAGGCAGTCGTAGGTGTCGGCGGGGAGCCAGGCGGCGCGGCGGGCGTCGTCCTGGCCAGTCACGTCGGGTAGGTGGAGCCAGCCGGAACCAAGGTCGATCCACACGGGGGTGGTGACCATCCACGCTTCATCGCTCGCGCGGGGGTCGGGCACGTACCGGGGCGGCAATGTCCACACCCATGGGTCAGTGGGGTTGGCGACCAGTCCGGTCTCCTCGGTTAGCTCCCGAAACGCGGCGGCGGTGGGGATCTCGCCGGGGTCGACGTGCCCGCCGGGCAGCGCCCACCCGAACCCGTCGCCACGCTCGATCAGCAGCAGGCAGCGCACCCCGTCGATGTCTCGGGCGGTAACGATCGCGTCGGCGGCCTGCGCCTCGCCCCAGTGTCCGAGGCGGTTACGGCCGTACCGGATGCCAGTCGGCGGGGCCGGCGCGACCGGGCGGCCGTCGACGACCGCGAAGGGGATCGCTGCTCGGCGCTGCCTCTCGGTCCAGTCGATGACGGTGGGATCCATGGTCGAGTCGGCCCACGACGCCCCGGCGGCGATGCCTTCCAGGACGGACGGGTGGGTGTAGGTGCGGGGGGTCATGACAACTCCTCAGGGGTGTCGGCGTAGATCAGGGAGAACAGGGCGTCTTGCAGCGCCAGAAAATCGGCGCCGCACCCGTCGTAGGACTCGGCCATGGACGGGTAGCCGTGCTCGGCGAGCACCCGGGCCACGTCCAGCACCAGGCCGAACGCGAAACGCGGGTCATCGGCGGGGCGGGGGATCGGATAGCGGCGACTCATGCGGCCACCTCCAGCGGATAGGCGCACGCGAGGCATTCGCCCAGCGAGCGCGGGATGTAGTAAGGCCGGACCGTGCCGCAGGTCGGACAGGTGCGGCGGGCGGTCAACGCGGCCCGCACCGCCCGAAGCTGGCCGGGGGTGGCGGTGCGCTTCGGCCGGGCCAGATCAACCCGGTACAGATAGGCGGCGCGAGTGCCGCCCACGCCACGCCACAGGATCTGAGCGGCGATCGGCTGACCACCGGGCCGCAAGCCCGCGGCGGCCAGTTGACGGCGGGTGGCGTAGCCCGGCGGGGCACCCCGCCACCAGTAGGTGGGAATGCCGAACCTTGCCCCGTCCGGATCGTGGATGGCGGCGCGGATGCGCGACATCAGGCCGCGCGGCGCGGGTCGGTGGTGCGGGCGGCCAAGTCGGCGGCGGCGCGGGTAACCCGGGCCTCCGCCCGGCGCAGACGCCGCCAGTCCAGCGGCGACGGGCCGCCGTGATCCTCGGCGTAGAGCATCGTGATCTCCGCGTCGAGCACGTCTAGCTCGGCGGCGATCAGCGGCCACTCACGGTCGATGGCCGCCAGGTCGGCGGCGGTCGGCTCGGCGGCCACGGGGGCGAGGTACTTCCTCACGGGAAACCTCCGGGGGAGTCGATGAAGTCGGGGGAACGCCTCGGGGTGCGACCAGACCGGCCGCACCCCGGGGCGAACAGGAATCAATAGGCAGAAGTCCATGCCGCGCGCCAGATCCGGCCCGCTCGCCCCGCTCGCCCGGGAAGACACCGGGGTCGGCCACCGTGTGGCTCAAGGCGGGGATGCCGCAGACGGATCTACGCGGCGCTTCTGCTGTGAAGTTCTCAATGAACGACCACACGACCGGCCCGTAAGCGCGCGGCGCAAAGCGCCACCTTCCCCGGCTTCCGCTCGGCTTGTCGTACCTGGCTAGTCAGGTCCGACGTGATGACCGTAGGGCGGCCTGGCTAGTCAGGTCAAGAGGGCGCGGCGAACTTTCCCAACTTGGCTAGTCAGCGCTACCGTGGGCGGGTGAGCGAGAACCTTGACTTCCTCGGTGAGCTAGATCCCGACGACCCGAAACAGGCCTCGCAGCAGATCGCGAACAAGCTGCGGGCGGCCATCCTCACGCGCCGGCTCGCCCCCGGCGACAAGCTGCCATCACAGCCGGAACTAGCCGCCCGCTACGGCGTAGCGCGGGAGACCGTCAAGCGAGCCTTGGACCTGCTCCGCGCAGAGCGGCTGATCGTGTCCCGGCAGGGCAGCGGCGCGTTCGTCCGAGCCCAGACACAGCGGGCCGTCGAGCTGCGTCCGCACATCGAAGCGGCGTTCGAGCGGCCCCATGTCAGCATCGATTTCGCCGGGTTCTCCGGCGAGACGCTGCGTGATGCGCTCGCCGAGGCGCTCGACAAGGTGCGCGTTGGCCGGCTCGCACCGGAGACGATCGCCGTGCGGGTCCTGATCTCGGACATGACCGTGCCGATGGCACTACCGTCGCGGGCCGAGACGCAGGCCGACGACCCGGCGGTGCGTGAGCGCGCAGAGCGGATCACACGCCGGGCAGCAGACGGCATCATCGATCAGGTCACCGAGTTGGGCGACCTCGGCCTCATCCGGTCGACCACCGTTGAGGTGCGGATGCATCGAGCGTCCCCGCTGTTCAAGCTCTACATCCTCAACGGCGAAGAGGTCTTCTACGGCTTCTACCCGGTCGTTGAGCGCACCGTCTCGATCAAGGGTGAGCCGATGGCGATCTACGACTTGATGGGCAAGGACGTGCCGCTGTTCCACTACGCGGTGACCGACGACGACACCTCGCACGGCACGCAGTTCGTGGAGGCGTCCCGCCAGTGGTTCGACTCGATGTGGTCGACCATCGCCTACCGGTACGACGAATGAACGCCGACCTCGGCAGGCTGCTCGGCGAGGTCGGCGCGGTCCTGCTCGACTTCGACGGGCCGGTGTGCAGCATCTTCGCTGGCTATCCCGCGCCGCAGGTCGCGGCTGAGCTGGTCAACGTGCTGCGACAGCATGGTGTCGACGTACCGCCTGACCTCGCCAGAGAGGCGGACCCGCTCGAAGTGCTGCACCGCACTGGCGCGGCCGGTGACCACCGCGTCACGCGAGCGGTAGAGGATGCGCTCTGCGCGGCCGAGCGGCGGGCCGTCGAGACTGCCGAGCCGACGCCGTACGGCCGGGAGGTCATCGTGGCGGCACGGCAAGCCGGGGTGCCGGTGGCGGCGGTCAGCAACAATTCAGCCGGTGCGGTGACCGCCTACCTCGCAGCGCACCGGCTCGCCGGGCACGTCTCTCCGGTGGTCGGCCGGGCGTACGCCCGGCCGGACCGCATGAAGCCCAACCCGGAACCGATCCTGCAAGCCGTGCGCGCCCTCGGCGTGCCGCCGGGCCGGTGTGTGCTGATCGGCGACTCGCTCTCGGACATTGAGGGAGCGCGGGCCGCCGGGGTCGCGGTGGTCGGCTACGCGAATCGGCCGGCGAAGGTCGACGCGTTCCGGCTCGCTGGGGCGGGCGTGGTGGTCACCAGCATGGGCGAGATAGCCGGGGTTCTGATCGACCGGGCGGGAGGCTGAAATCGGGACCGGCGTCGTATCTGCGTCGTCATGCTCGGACTGAACGGCGTTTGTGCTGGTCAGCGGGCTGTCCGTGGCGCTCTGTAAATCCGTCGCGAAAGCTTCAGAGGTTCGAATCCTCTACCCGCCACCAGGTGCACGAAGAGGCCCCCGACCAGCGAGAACGCCGGTCGGGGGCTCTTTCGTGAGTCTCGCTCAGTCCCGCTCTGGCCCGCTCGATCTCGCTGGCTGTGTCGCATGCGTGTCGTCAGGTGGACGGGTATCTACAGCTTCGCGGTCAGTGTGTCCATGGCCTCGACACAGTCCAAGCGGTAGTCCTCGTAAACACTCACACGGGCCCCATCACGTTTGACTTCCCGGATTTGAGGCGTAGAGCGGGCACCCGCGGGCGAACGCCACTACGCCCGTGGTCTGGAAGTCCCGGATGTTGCCCAAGCCGTTGTCGATGTCGTCGAAGGTGAAGATGTCCGGGTGGCTCGCCATGTGCCATTCCCTCCTAGCGTGGAGGCCAGAGCTTGAGGGATAGAGGTTCATGGCTGACGAGACGCAGTTTGATCCGGAGTTCCGGGGCGGGTGCGGTGCGCATCGTGCGGGAGACGGGTAAGTCGATCGCTCAGGTCGCGCGTGACTGGGGATGACCCTTGCGAACTGGGTGAAGAGGGACCACCAGACTCGCAGTGAGGCCGCTGTTGGGCAGTTGTCGGAGGACGAGCGGGCGGAGCTGGCCCGGCTGCGGCGGGAGAACGCCGAGCTGGCGGTGAAGCGTGATGTCCTCAAGCGATCCGTGGTCCTGTGGGTGATGGAAGCGACCGGGCCGGTGGGCGTGGCCGGGTTCATCGCTTCCCAGCGGACCGAGCATGGCGTGCCACACGCGGTGGCCTGCCGGGAGTACATCCACCGCCACCAGTTCCGCAACCGTACGGAGGCCCGCCTGAAGATCGCGACCGGGATCACCGACTTCTACAACCGACGCCGCCGACACTCTGCCTGCGACTGGCGTTCACCTATCGACTATGAACGATCAGAGACCCGCGCCCTGGAGGCCCAGGCCGCATAACGGAGCCCCCACGATTCCAGGGGATTGACACCCGTAGCAGGAGCGCGACCGCGAACTGGTCACGGTGTTCGTTGATGAACGTCATGACCGCCGCCGGGTCGGGTCGGTGAGTCGGCCCGGGTCGCGGTGCCAGACCAGCTGGGCTGGTCCGTCTCCCCGGGCCGCTTCCCGAACCCGGCGTGCACCTCTCAATGCACCGGGCTGGCTGGCTGCGGGGGCAGAATCAGTCCGCGACTTGACTCTCGAGTTGGTCGAGGGGGCAGGGTTCGGGGTGTGGGGAGTGACTTGCGGAGCATCGGCGAGACGGCGCGGGCCAGCGGGCTCGGTGTGAGTGCGCTGCGGTTCTACGACCGCGCGGGGGTGCTGGTGCCGGCCGTGGTCGATCCGGGTAACGGCTACCGGTGGTACAGCGAGCCGCAGGTCGACCAGGCCCGCTTGGTTGCCGGTCTGCGTCGGGTCGGTATGCCGGTGGCCGGGATCGTCGCGGTGCTCGGCGCCGAGCGGGCGGCTGCGCATCGACTGGTGGATGCGCACCTGCGTCGTCTCGAAGACGGCCTGGCCGATGCCCGCCGCGAGCTCTCCCGTGTTCACGCCCTTCTCGACACTCAGGAGAACCCGATGACCACCGTGACCCTGTCCCGCGCCGTCCTGGCTGCCGCCCTCGACTCCGTGCGCTTCGCCGTGGGTAGCGACCCCGAGTTGCCGATGTTGGCCGGCGTCCTGGTCGACGCCGAGGCCGACGGGGTGACGTTCGTGGCCACCGACCGCTACCGGATGGTCGTCCACCGCGAGCCGGCGACCGTCGACGGACCGGCCACCCGGGTGACAGCCCCGGTCTCCTGGGTCGACCGGCTCCGCGACCATCCTGGGCGGCACGAGCCGGTGATCCTGCACCTGGACAGTGTGGAGATCGAGGCGGCCGGTGACGGGTGGACGATCAAGGACGCGCCGCTGGCGTACGACTACCCCGACTACCGCCGGGCCATCCAGGCGAGCACCGCCGACGGCAGCCCGCGCCGCGCGCCGGTCGACGCGGCCGCACTGCGGGCCGCGGTGGGCGGCGCGCCCCGGGTGCTCCACACGCACGAGGGCGTCGACCACGAGCTGGCGGTGCTGGCCATCGGCGCCGCGGGCGGGATCGACGTGGTCGGTGCGCAGGAGTGGCGCGCCGGACAGGACCGGCACGTCGCGGTCAACCGGGAGTTCCTGCTGGAGGCGCTGAATGCCGGCGGTGAGGGCCAACTCGTGCTCGAGCTGGACGGCCCGATCCGCCCGCTGGTTATCCGGCGGCCCGCCGACGACCGCGCCTGTTCGCTGCTGATGCCGGTCAAGCCGTAGGTCCGACCAGCCGGGACCGCCCGGTCGGCGCCCCACACCGCCGACCGGCCGGCGCTCGCATCGGCCGCTTCCGCACCGCAGAGACCACCGGGAACAGGTCCAGCTCGACGCTCCGCGTACGCCGATGACCAAGTGTCGACGGTGCGGATCTGGTCGCTGCGGCAGCGGCCGGTGTCGAGGTGACCGTCAAACACGCGCGTCATCACGTGCCCGCACATGCCGCGAGGTGTTGGTCACCGAAGGTGTCGTTTTCTGCCACTGGCGCCCAGAGGTGTGCTCGATGAGAGTGCGCAAGGGAGGACGGAGGGCCTTCAACCCGGATCGTCATCGCGAGACGTTGGAGACCGATGGCGGTAACCCGTAAATGCCGCGGTCGCAGTCACGGTGGCGTCGTCGATCGCGCTCTGATCGATGCTCCAGCGACAGGCCATCGCCATCACGTCGGACTCGGACGGCGTGGTTTCGTACCAGGCTGTCCACTCATCGTCCGACCAGTGTTCCCACCCGGGCTCCAGACCGCGAGTGTCGATGCCCAACTCGACCTCGTCGGCTGTCGGAGCACCGACGAACAGCGGCACCTCGCCTCGCTCGCCGGCGACCTGGGTAGCCGGCACTCCCGCTTTGAGCCGAAGCGACACGGCGGCGTGCCGCAGGTCGGGCAGGTGCGGCGGGCGGTCAGCGCGGCGCGTACCGCCCGGAGCTGGGTGGGGACGGTGCGTTTCGGGCCGGCCAGATCAACCCGGTACGGGTAGGCCGTACAGGTGCCGCCGACCCCCCCCCGTGCCACAGGATCGAGTGGCGATTGGCTGACCACCCGGGCCGCAAGCCGGCGGCGCGCAGTGGACGGCGCGTGGCGTAGCCAGGCGAGGATCCCGCCACCAGACGGTGGGGATGCCATACCGATCTCCCTCCGGGTTCCCCTATGCGGCGCGAACACGCGACACCAGGGCCACGCGGCGCGGGTCGGTACGGGTGCGGGGTCGAATATCGGTACTGCGGTTGGCGGTAGCGATCGTCCTCAACCCGGACTGCGCCGCGATGGCAGTGGCCCGTACCCCGTTTCGAGGAAATCTCACTCACCCACGCTGGTTGCGTAGCAAATTCTGGTTAGCTCCCTTTGGTCTCAATAATGGTCAGGAGGGTGTAAATGAGAAGAATCTTTAGGTTCAAAGGGGGCGGACTGCCAGGTGTGCTGGGCGTCGCCGTCGTACAAGCGGGCACGCTACTGGTGGCCGCTACGCCGGCCGCCGCGCAGGAGACCATCAGCATCAATCCGGGCAATGTGCCGACCACGGCGGCGAGCTACACCCAGAACTGCGATCCCAACCTGGGTGGCGGACCCTATCCGAACGAGGACGTCTGGGTCTTCAACCTGCCGGGCAACCCGGCCACGAGCGGGACGTTCCAGTCGATCAACCCGACGTTCAGCACGCCGACCGGCACGGTCATCGAAACGATCCCATCGGGGACGTACCCCAGCGCGATCGTGAACAACATGGGCACCAGCAAGGCCTGGATCCGACTCCCGGCCGGATGGACGCTCACCGGAGCAACTGCCGTGATCTCCGGTACGGCGGACTTCTTCGTGCTCACCCACACCTGCGCCGCCAGCAACCCCACGGTGGACCCGAAGCTGACCCTGACCAAGACCGGAACCCCCGCCAGCGGACTCAAGGCCGGCGACCCGGTCACCTACACCTACACGGTGACGAACACCGGCAACGTGACCGTCACCGAAATCACCGTCGTCGACGACACGGTGACCGGCATCACCTGCCCCGCGGCTCAGCCGGGCAACCTCGCCCAGGCTGAGCTCGCGCCGGGGGAGCGCCTCGCCTGCACCGGCACGTACACCGTCACCCAGCAGGACGTGAAGAAGGGTCAGATCGTCAACACGGCACAGGCGCAGGGCGATTACGAAGACCAGGTGGTGCCGTCCAACGAGGCCACGTTCACCGTCACCACCAAGGAGAAGAAGGTGGTGCAGGTCGGCCTGTCCATCGACAAGAAGGCCCGGGTCGACTCGGACTGCCGCAACACCTGCCAGGGGGAGGGCTTCGCGGCCAAGGGCGACCGGATCATCTACACCTACCGGGTGTACAACTCGGGCACGGTGGCCGTCACCAACGTCACGGTAAACGACCCGACCGCCGGCCACGTCGTCTGCAACACCACCACCCTGGCACCGGGCACCTTCACCGACTGCCACGCTGTCACACCGTACGTGGTCGGCTGGGCGGACACCGAGAAGGGCAAGGTCACCAACACCGCGTACGCCTCCGGCACGTACGGCCCGCAGACCGTGGTCTCCGACCCGGCCGTGGTCACCATCTGCATCACACAAGGAAAGTCCGACCACCGGAAGCCCGACAGGGACAAGAAGCAGCGCAACGACGACGACCAGAACCGCCCTGACGGAAAGGACCGGTTCCACGGCGTCCCCGAAGACGTCGGCCACTTCTGATCGAGGGATCGAGAGGGCCCCGGGTCCCGAATACGGCATCCGGGGCGTCTCCCTTCCCGTCCGCGGGAGGGGGCCCCTGACCAGTGCGAACGCCGGTCAGGGGCCGCCCTACGACCTGCGGCACGCGGCGGCTTCGCTCTGGCTTTTGCCGGCGTCCCATCGGCCGAGGTCGCCCGGCGCCCGGGCCACGGCGTCGATCGATCGTCCGATGTTCCGGCCGCGCGCCGTCCCCGGGCGGCGTCCCGATCGGATCGGACCGGGACACCGCCCAGGTTCCGGGTCAGCCGGCCGCGACCCGCCAGGCCGCGGCGAGCTTCAGCGCCGCCGTGGTCGGTTTGCCGATCAGTAGCGCGTGCTCGGCGTCGGCGGTCAGCGTGGCGGTTCGCGTCGTCGAGGCGGCTGCAACCCCTTCCCGTCCGATCGCCGCCTGCGCGACGTCTCGGAGCGCCGACACCAGCAGTTCGTGCTGTGCCGCGTCGTCTCGGTTGGTGGGGGCCAGCAGGGCCGAGACCACCGTCAGGTCCTTGACCACCCGACGCTCGTCGCGCACGGAGCCGTCGGCGTGCCAGGAACTCCCGTCGCGCAGCGACCGGTCCAGCAGCGTTACCGCGGCGCGGATCCAGCCGTCATGCTTGATCTCCGCCAGTTCGGCACGCAGCTGGCGCAGCCGGTCTCGGGTCGCATCGGTACGCAGGCCCCAGCCGTACGCGTACAGCGGGTCGTAGCCAGCATCGCCGACGTTGATCGGCTCTTGGTCCAACGAACGCGGCCAGGACACCGGCAGTCGACCGGTGAACGGCCGCTCGCCGAAGAGCACGTCGGCCACGCCGGCCCCCTCGGTGCCGGGCAGCCAGGAGGCCACCACGGCGTCCGCTTGGGCGAGCGTCTCGTCGAGCACGAGCGGACGACCGGACACCACCAGCACCACGCAGTCGGCCACCGCAGAGCAGACCCTGTCGACGGTGCCCCGCTCGGCGGCACTCAACGTCATGGTGAAGCCGTTGTTGCCAACGTCGCCCTGGCCCTCCGCGTACGGCCGCTCGCCGACCACGACGACAGCCCGGTCGTGCCCGGCCAGCGGCGCGGAGGCGTCGGCGCTGTAGGTGATCTCGGCGTCCGGTGCGACCTGCCGCATGCCCTCGAGGATGGTGGTGCCCGGGGTGATGTCGCCGTTGTTGCCCTGCCAGGTGATGGTCCAGCCGCCGGACTGCGCGCCGACGTCGTCGGCGTTGCCGCCGGCGACGTAGAGCTTGCCGGTGGTGGCCAGCGGCAGCACCTGACCGGTGTTGCGGAGCAGCACCTGGGACTTCGCGGCTGCCTCGCGGGCCACCGCCCGGTGCGCGGGCGAGCCCACGTCGGCCAGGTGGGCCCGGTCGGTGAACGGCTGCTCGAAGAGTCCGAGGTGGAACTTCTGGGTCAGGATCCGGCTGACCGCGTCGTCGATGCGGGACATCGGCACGTTTCCGGCCTCGATCTGGCCGCGCAGCGTCTCCTCGAAGCGTTGGTACTCGTTCGGCACCATGATCATGTCCAGGCCAGCGTTGATCGCGGTCCGCACGTCGCTGGCGTAGTCCCCGGGGATCTGGTCGATCGCGGCGTAGTCACTGATCAGGAAGCCGTCGAAGCCGATGTCCTGCTTCAGGACGTCGGTGAGCAGTTCCTTGTGGGCGTGCATCTTCACCGGGTTGCCCACGCCGTCGTCGGTGAAGTCGACGCTCGAGTAGGACGGCATGATCGTCCCCGCGTGGTGCTTGCGCACCGCCGGCACGTACGGCCCCAGGTGGATGCGGTCGAACTCTTCCCGGCTCATGATGGCGACGCCCTGGTCGATCGGGTATCCACCGTTGCCCGGCTGGTAGGCGGTCCCGCCGTCGCCGGCGTAGTGCTTCACCGAGGCGAGCACCCGGTCGGCGTCCTTGCGGTCGGCCAGCGAGCGGCCCTGGAGCCCGTCGATCACCGTCTCGTTGGCGACCACCAGCGCCGGATCCTCCCCGTAGGCCTCGTAGGTGCGCCCCCACCGGTCGTCGCGGGCCACGCAGGCGCACGGTGCGAACGACCACTGCGGCCCGGTCGCCCGGGTCTCCTTGGCGGTGATGTGCCCGGCCCGTTCGACGAGGTCCGGGTCACGAGCCGCGCCGAGCCCGATGTTGTGCGGGAAGATCGTGGCGCCCCGGAGGTTGCTGTGGCCGTGCACCGCGTCGACGCCGTAGACCAGCGGGATCTGCAACCGGGTCTGCAGCGTACGCGTCTGGTAGCCGTCGACCATGTCCGCCCAGGACTCGGGGGTGTTCGGGTCGGGCGTCGAACCGCCACCGGAGAGCAGCGAGCCGAGTCGCCAGGTGGCCGGATCGTCCGGGGCGTCGAGGGCGTTCCGCTCGGCCTGGGTCATCTGGCCGACCTTCTCCTCGACCGACATCCGTCCGAGCAGGTCGGCGACCCGCTCGTCGACCGGCCGGGACGGGTCCAGGTACGGCAGGTCGTGCGCGTTGACGACGATGTTCGGCAGGTCCTCGGTGACGGCGAGGCCATTCCCGGACAACGTCAGCGGGATGTTCTCCGCCGTCTCCGCCTGGTCGTCGGTGAGCGTCCGCACGGTGATCTGCCGGGTGGCCCCGGACGCGGTACCGGCGGGGAAGACGAACTCTCCCTCGACCGGCTCGTAGTCCTCGCCGACGGTGGCCGAGCCGCTGCCGGTGGCGTACCGCAGGGTCACGTCGTCGTCCAGCGGCAGGTCATCGGTGTTGGTGAGCCGGATCGTGACGGTCGCCGAACCACCCTCGTCGAGCAGGGTGACCGCCGGGGTGGCGTCCACCCGCACCGTCGGCCTCACCTCGGGCACGCCATACACCTGGACGTCGTCGATGCGCAAGGTGTCGGCGTACCCGGCGCTGGGCTGCATGGCGTAGCCCCACATCCGGTCGAGGTCCAGCTCCTGGTTGATGCCGCCGACGGGTTGATAGTCGGTGCGGTATCTGAACTGGGAGAACGGGATCTCGACCAGCCGCCAGCCGACCCAGTCCTCGGTGAAGCTGGTGGTCCAGAGTTCGCTGTGCTCGGCGTCCGCCCCGCCGTCCTTGATCTCCAGGTTGATCCGGTGGCCGGCGCCGGGCGCGGCCGGTGGCACGGTCAGCGGGCTGAAGTACCAGAACCGAAACCCGCCGAAGCGGCTCCAGTCCTGCGGCTCGGTGTCGAAGCTCAGATTGTGTGCGAAGCCGGCCCAACTGGTGGTCGTGTCCACGGCCACGGCAAGGGCCCGGTTGCCGGCGGGCACGTCGTCGCGGGGCGCGTCGACGTAGCTCAGCTCCGGGACCCGGGAGGCGTCTCCGCTGAAGGTGATGATGCCGGGCTGCCCGGCCGGCGGGTGGAGTGGCGGCTGCGGGGCCTCGAAGTCGGCGACCGTCGCCACGTTCGTGAACAGCTCCACCTGGTCGAAGTGCAGCTCACCGGCGCCCTGTGGCAGGTTGACCGCGAACCCCCACATCCGGTCGAGTTGGAGCTCCCGGTCCTTCGGACCGTCCCCCGGCTGGTAGCTGGTCCGCCAGACGAACTCGGGGAAGGTCGTGCGGATCTGCTTCCACCCGGTGGAGTCGTCGACGAAGAACGACTCCCACAGCTCCGATGCCTCACCGTGCGCGCCGCCGTCCTTGATCTCGAACTGGACGCGGCGGCCGGTGCCCTCCCCCTTCACCCAGAACGAGAACCCGTCGTACGCCCGCCAGTCCTGGTGGCCGTCCGGGGCGACGAAGTTGTGGGTGAAGCCGCCCCAGCCGTCGATGTCGTACCGAACGGCGAAGGTGTCGTCGTCGCCGCCCGCGCCTGGCCGGTCCCCGGTCGCAACGGTGGACACCACAGGTCGTTCGGCGTCGGTGGAGGCGAAGAGCATGACCTCGGGCGGCACGCCGTCCTCGTAGTCCTCGACCGTCTGTAGGACGCCGGCCGCAGGCGGTTCGACGCCGGCGCTGTTGGCCGTTACCTGGCCCGGCAGGGCCTGTACGACCCCTGGCGTGACCAGGAGGGACGCGGCAAGAGCGAGGATGAGCAGGGCGGCGGTACGGAAGCCGCCCCGCCTGCGATCAGGATCGGGATGCACGGTGCCTCCTGTGGTGGGGGTAGGGGTACGCGGGCAGGGTGGACCGACCGCGCCCTCGGTCGCGGGGGACGGGCAGGCCTGCAGCCGGGTGCGAGCGGCGCCTCACGTCGGGTGCGTGAGAACGCTCTCACAGATTGTTGTAAGGTACAACATATTGGCGACGGTGGCTTCCTACGCGTGTTCCGCTTGATCTCCGGAACGTGGCGTAGCGGCCATCATCGAAATCCCCAGACGATCTGATCGTCCACCGCCCGGGTAGCGCGCGCTGGGGCCAACAGCTCGAGCTCAACCCGCGTCGCGCCCGGCCTCGCGGAGCAACGTCACCGCCCGAGTGCCCTTCAGGTGGAATCGTGCTGTAGCCGTGACGCCTTCATGGACCCTCGCTTTTCGCGGAAGCGCCCTGGCGACGGGTGGGCGCATCTCCAGGCGCTCATGGGGTCAAATACGCTGATCACCACGTCCACGTAGAAAGCCGGTCCCGGCGAGGGTGGCGCTCGATCTCGGGATCGTGAGCGACGTGGTGGCCCTGGAACGGCTAGACGAGCGGGCATGGGAGATCGCCGAGTTCATCATGAAGCGTCCCGGCTCTCCCGCTGGCCGCGTCATCACATCCTGTCGCGACTATTCAAGGAACTCGTCGCCGAATACTCCGGTTCTCAGCTGGCGCAGCAGATGCCGGGAACACAGCGGCTCCCCCGCTCTCACGGAGCAGGGCGAGTAGTCCGTGGCCGTCCTCGATCCGGGCGTCCGGCCGGGCGCCCGGGTGCGGGGGATTCTCCCACTGTGATCGGGTGGGAAAAGCGGTCGGGTCGGCGCCCTCGTCACGATGCTGCCGAACGGCTTCGCCGGTGGAACTACGGTGTAGCCTCGTGCCCCGGCATGCCGTGGGTCCGGCGCCGCTGTTTCATTTCCGCCTCGTAGAGGTGCCGCCGCCCACCGGCCAGCGTCTCTCGGGCGAAGTGTTCGATCTCCTGGAACGCCGCGTAGTATCCGTCATCGAACTCTTCCACGATCTGAAACGTCCACCGCCCGGGCAGTACGTTACGGCCCAGCAACTCATGCTCCACGCGGTCAGCGACCTCGTCATGTCCGCCCCGCCGCAGCAGCTCGACCACCCGATCGAGGGTAAGGTCGGCGCCGCCGACGAGTTGATGCGCGGAATACAGGTGCCCGCGTACGCGGTGGATCGTCCCTAACGCCTTGCTCAGCTCGCCGAGTGCCTCGACGGTGGTGTCAGCGACGTTCGTCGGCCGCGAATGCTCTTCGTCTGTCGATCGCTCATCGTGGGTCACCGGCGTGCGGTACCCGGTGGCAGGCTGTTCACGCACCTACCGGCCGACACGGGGCTGGCGTTGTCGGGGCGGGACGTGTCCGGTGTGCGGGTCGGCGGCGGGGCTGCTGGACGCGGTGGTGGCGGCACGACGCGGTCGGTTCCGCGTGAGAGCTGCCGAGCTCGACCCGCCGCCCATCGCCGATGCCGACCGCCCGTGACCCCGTCATCCCGTCCGGCCTGCCCAGCCGCGCCGCCACTGTCCGCCCAACCACCTGAGGTGTCCAACCGAATGCTGCCGCCGGTCGCGCTGCGTGCCGGCCGCATCGGCTGGCAGGCGACCGCCCTGCCGTGGGTGGCCACCAGGGCAGCCGACGGCGCTAAACGGCTGATTTCTGGAGGGCGACGCCGACCCGGGGGCCTCTCGCCTTTTCCGTGTGCCCGAGGTGTGGCACCATCGTGGAACTCCACCCTTCCATGACCGCCCTGACAGGAGCGAACATGTCTGCTCGAAGGTTGGGCCGACTGGTCGGCTCACTGGTCGCTCTCGCCGCGCTGATCGTGTTTGTCTTCGCGGAGCCCCATGCCGACCACAAGCAGGTGGACTTCGAATGGGGCATGACCGCCGCCAGCCAGGTGAGCGTGCGGTAGGAAGTCCCACTGGCGAAGGCCGGTGGGATGCCACAAGGTCCCTGCGGCGATCGGAGGAGACCGGTGTCCGTACGCACCTCCCGATCGAGCCGCAGGACTGAGAACGCCTGGTTGATCACCGGCCTGCTGGCCATGGTCACCGTCGTCTGTGTGACCGGGCTGGCGCTGGGGGCGCGGCCCGCGCTCGGCGAATGGCCGCTCACCCTGGCGATGCTGGCGGTAATGGTGGCCGCCGCGCTTCCGACGATCAACGTGGTGGTTCGCCGGCAGGCGCTCAACCTCACGCTCACGGAGATTCCCCTGGTGGTGGCGTTCTACCTGCTGCCACCGCTGTCCGTCGTCCTGGCGTACACGCTGGCGACGCTCCTCGTCCAGATCCGCCGAAGCCTGGCCCCGGTCAAGTTCTGGTTCAACATCTTCCGCGCCGCCGCGGCCACCTCGCTGGCCAGCCTGGTGCTCTTGGCGCTGCCGGACCCGGTCGGGATCGAGCCGGATGCCTGGGCTGCCCTGTCCGCCGCCACCAGCGTGCACACCCTCGTCACCCTGGCCGCCGTGATCGCGGTCATCGCCGTCGCTCAGGGCTGGCAGGCGGGTTGGGAGATCGCCCGCAACTCCCCGCCGGCGCTGCTCGCGGCAGCCGTGAATGTGGCGGTCGGCCTGCTCATCGTGATCACCGTCGTCGCCACCGGGGGGTGGGGCTTCCTCCTCTTCGCGGTTTTCGCTGCCGGGCTGTTCCTCGTCTACCGCTCGTACACACAGTTTCTCCGGCAACACCGCACGCTCAACGACATGTACCAGCTCGCGCGGGCCATGACCGAGAGCAGCCGGGACGGCACGCTGGTCGATGCTCTCCTCGGGCGCGTGCGGGCGCTCATGCAGGCCGAGTACGCGACGCTCTGGCTACCCGCCCAGGGTCGCTATCCCGAGGTGCTTCTGACCGCCCAGGACGACCGCCGCGGCTTGCTCGACGTCGCCGTGACTCCAGCGGCTTTGCGGGAGCGCGCACGCAGCGAGTCGCGGGTGCTGACGTCCGGCGCGCACCTGTCGGCGGAGACCGCGGCCCGGGGGATCCTGCGGGGCGAGCCGGTGAAGGACGTCATCATACTCCCGCTACGTTCCGGGCCGGCCGTGATCGGGACCTTGGAGGTCGTGAACCGACTCGGCGACACCAATCACTTCACGAGCGAGGACGTCCTGATCTTCGAGACGGTCGCCGCGCACGCGGCGGTCGCCCTGGAGAATTCGCGCCTGGTCGACCGGCTGCGGCACGACGCGTACCACGACACGCTCACCAAGCTGCCCAACCGGCGGCGGATCACCGCGGCTCTCGACGAGGCGGTGAAGATCCGGACGCCCGGCGAGGTGGTGGCGCTGCTCCTCTTCGACGTGGACCGGCTGCGCGAGGTCAACGAGTCGCTCGGCCACGCCGCCGGCGACAAGGTGCTCGTCGCGGTCGCCGAGCGGCTGCGTGGGTGCGCGCCCGCCGCCGCCCTGGTGGGCCGGGCGGGCGGTGACGAGTTCCTCGTGACCCTGCGCCTGGAAGGCGCGGAGGAGGCCCTGGACCTGGCGGCCCGGATGCGTGAGCAGATCCGCGCCGAGATGGTCTTCGACGGGCTCACCCTGGACGTCGACACGGCGGTGGGCGTCGCCGTCCACCCGGACCACGGCGGCGGGCCCGCCCTGCTGCTGCAACGGGTCGACCTCGCCGCCACGGCGGCCAAGGGCGTGCCGGGCAGTGTCCAGCTGTTCAACCCGGCGCTGGAGTCCCGCTCGCTGCGCCGCCTCGGTCTCGCCGGCGACCTGCGCCGGGCGCTGGACGGCGGTGAGCTGGAGGTCTACTTCCAGCCGAAGGTCACCCTGCGGGACCGGCGGCTGGTCGGCGTCGAGTGCCTGGCCCGCTGGGAGGATCCCGCGCACGGGTCGGTCGCCCCGGATGACTTCGTGGCGGTGGCGGAGCACACCGGCCAGCTCGACCGGCTCACGGAGCTCGTGCTCCGGGAGGGCCTGCGACGCAGTCGGGACTGGGCGCACGGGGGACACCCGCTCTCCGTCGCGGTCAACCTCTCCCCGCGTACGCTCACCGACCCGCACTTCCCGGCGAGGCTGAGTGACCTGCTCGACGAGTATGGTGTCCCGCCCCAACGGCTCACCGTGGAGATCCGGGAGTCCGGGGTGCTGGACGGGACCGACCGCCCGATTCCGGCCCTGCGTCGGCTGCGGGACCTGGGAGTGCGCCTCTCCGTGGACGACTTCGGCACCGGCTGCTCGTCCCTGGTGCACCTGCGGCGACTGCCCGTGCACGAGGTGAAGGTCGACCGCTCGTTCGTGCAGGGCATGGCGACCGACCCGGGGGACCTGGCGATCGTGAACGCCGTGGTCACGCTCTCCCAGCAGTTCGGTCTCGCCGTGGTGGCCGAGGGGGTGGAGAGCGAGCTGACCCTGGAACTGCTCCAGGACATCGGCTGTGAGATCGGCCAGGGCTTCCTGTTCAGCCGCCCGCTGCCGTACGAGCGGTTGGAGGCGTGGTTCGGCGCCCAGCTCGACCTGGAGGCGGTGCCCGTCGGCGAGCTGCCGCGCCTGCGCGCCGTGCCCTGACCTGGCACGGCATACCGTGGCGGGATCCGATTTCGTCTCGGCGAACGGGCCGTGTAGTCTTACCCCTGCGCGGCCACCGAGTGAACGCGCAGGCCCCCTTAGCTCAGTCGGCAGAGCGTCTCCATGGTAAGGAGAAGGTCTACGGTTCGATTCCGTAAGGGGGCTCAGAGGGTCCGGCTGGACCCGCCACGGCGGTGTAGCTCAGATGGCAGAGCAAGCGGCTCATAATCGCTGTGTCGCCGGTTCAAGTCCGGCCACCGCTACTCTCGTCCACCGGGCCGACTCCGGAGGTCGATAGGACGGGCGCCGCAGGCGCCCGCTTTGCATGTACGCGTCGTCAGCGCGTATGCTGACACGCCGTAGTTGGCACTTATTTAGCGAGGAAGGCACTCCGCCGTGGCGAAGGCGACCGATGTCCGGCCGAAGATCACTTTGGCGTGTGTGGAGTGCAAGGAGCGCAACTACATCACGCGCAAGAATCGTCGTAACGACCCGGACCGCATCGAGCTGAAGAAGTTCTGCCCGCGCGACGGCCGGCACACGGTCCACCGCGAGACCCGCTGACCTGCGGCCGGCCTCGCCGGCCCGGTCCCACAGCACTCCGATCGCCGATCTGCACGGACGGCGCGGCCCTGGGCCGCCCTGGCCGGGCAGATCGGCGATCGTGTTTTGCGTGTAGGTTCGCGGCATGTCCCTGGACCCGTCCTTCGTCGGCCGGACGTATCCGCCGACTGCCCCGTACCAGGTGTGCCGAGAGAAGATCCGCGAGTTCGCGACGGCGATCGGCGCCACCGACCCGGCCCACCACGATCCGGAAGCCGCCCGTGCGCTCGGCCACCCGGACGTGGTCGCGCCGCCAACATTTCCCGTGGTGCTCACCATGGCCGCCAGTCGGCAGATCATCGAGGACCCGGACCTCGGCGTCGACTACAGCAGGGTCGTCCACGGCGACCAGCGTTTCGCCTACACCCGTCCTGCGACTGCGGGCGACGAGTTGGTCTGCGCCAACGCCATCGAGGATGTCAGCGCCCGTGGTGGGCATGGATTCCTGACCACCCGGACCGAGGTCACCACGGTTGCCGGTGAACCGGTGGTCACCGTCTGGTCGAAGCTCGTCGTACGCGGGGAGGGCTGATGGAGCTGCCGGTGAGGAAGTTCCAGGTGACGCGTGCGGACCTGGTCCGCTACGCCGGTGCCTCGGGCGACTTCAACCCGATCCACTGGAGCGACCGGGTGGCAACGAAGGTCGGGCTGCCGGGCGTGATCTCCCATGGGATGTTCACGATGGCGCTGGTCGGCCGGGCGGTGACCGACTGGGCCGGCGCGCCCGACGCGGTGGTCGACTACGCTGTCCGATTCGCCCGTCCGGTGGTGGTCCCCGACGACGACCAGGGCACCGAGCTCGAGGTGACAGCCCTGGTCCGTGAGGTCACCGAAGACGGCCTGACCAGGCTGGACATCACCGTCACCTGCCACGGGGAAAAGGTGTTGTCACAGGCACGGGCGACCATCCGTACGCCGCGCTGAGCGATCTCGCGACGCGCGGGAGGGTGGACCGGTTGGGAAAGTAGTCGCACTACCCGTACACTGGTCCGCCGTGGGGCTCGTGACCCCTGCCTGGTCATGCGTGGCGGGTGGGGTGAGCGTTGGCCGCACAGGGGTGTAGCTCAATTGGCAGAGCAGCGGTCTCCAAAACCGCAGGCTGCAGGTTCAAGTCCTGTCACCCCTGCGCCTCAGGCCTGACCGTTCCGTGGGTCGCGCCGCCGTCCGGCGGCGTCCGGCCCGTGGTGGTGGCATCGGCGGGGTGGCTCCGAGGCACTCGGGCCCTCCGGTTCGATCCGCCGGCCGCGGCCCGTCGCGGGACGGTCGGGCCGGCCGGTGTGACCAGGCGCCGCGCACGTCGCGACGGCGTGCGAACGACATCCCGCGACGGAGGGCGAAGTGGCCGACAACAAGCGGCGCGGCGAGGACGCCGACGACGACCGCCTGAACGACGAGGTCGTCAGCGACGGCGCCGAGGACGATGCCGCCGACGCGGACGAGCCGGTTTCGCGGGGCGGCACCGCCACCCGTTCGCGGGCCAAGGCGGATTCCGCCGACGGCCGGAAGACGCGGACCGATGCCGAGAAGGTGGGCCTGTTCGGCCGCATCGTGCGTTTCATCCGCGAGGTCGTGGCGGAACTGCGTAAGGTCATCTGGCCGACCCGCAAGGAGCTGCTGACCTATACGGCCGTGGTGATCGCGTTCGTCGCGGTGATGCTGACGATCGTGGCCGGCCTCGACTACGCCTTCGCCAAGGGCGTGTTGTGGGTCTTCGGCAACCCCAGCTGACCGGCTGACTGTGCCGATAGTGACGGAAGTGAGCGAGCGTGCCTGAGTACGACGAGACCGCCGGACCCGTGGACGAGCAGTCCATGGTCGCGACGGCGGCTGGTGACGAGTCGGTCGAGGCCGCCAGCGAGCCGGAGCTACCCGCCAGCGGGGTGGCCGAGGACGAGAAGTTCGACCCGGTCGCCGAGCTGCGCCAGAAGCTGCGCTACGCGCCGGGTGACTGGTATGTGGTGCACTCGTACGCTGGCTACGAGAACAAGGTCAAGACCAACCTCGAGACCCGGATCACGTCCCTCGACATGGAGGACTTCATCTACCAGGTCGAGGTCCCGACCCGGGAAGAGGTTGAGGTCAAGAACGGCAAGCGGTCCCAGGTCCAGGCCAAGGTCTTCCCGGGCTATATCCTGGTCCGGATGGAGTTGACCGCGGAGTCCTACTCCTGCGTCCGTAACACTCCAGGCGTGACCGGCTTCGTGGGCGCCACCGACCGGGCCGACCGTCCGGCGCCACTGAGCCTCGACGAGGTGCTCAAGTGGCTGGCGCCGGCCGTGGAGACCGAGCAGAAGAAGGCCAAGCCCGAGGTCAAGGTTCTCGACTTCGAGGTCGGCGACTCGGTCACCGTCACCGACGGTGCCTTCGCCTCCCTACCGGCGACAATCAGCGAGATCAACGCTGACCAGCAGAAGCTCAAGGTGCTGGTGTCGATCTTCGGTCGGGAGACGCCGGTGGAGCTGAACTTCAACCAGGTCACCAAGATCTGACATTCGGTACGCCGGCGGCGGGCGATGGCTCGTCGCCGGCGTACGTGTTTCCGCCCTCGCCCGGACCTCGGCGGACCGGGGCGCGGACCGCTGCGCTACCCTAGAACGTCGCCGTCGCATCGCGCTGACCGTGCGTGCCCGTGGCCGGCGATTTCCCAGTTCGGCGAAATTCCCAGTTCCAAGCCCCAGGAAGAGACATGCCTCCGAAGAAGAAGCTCGTCAAGACGTTCACGCTTCAGCTGCCGGCGGGCCAGGCCACCCCGGCGCCGCCGGTCGGCCCTGCGCTCGGTCAGCACGGTGTGAACATCATGGAGTTCTGCAAGTCCTACAACGCGCAGACCGAGTCGCAGCGGGGCGACATCGTTCCCGCCGAGATCAGCGTGTACGAGGACCGGACCTTCACCTTCGTTCTCAAGACTCCGCCCGCCGCCCGGTTGCTGATCAAGGCCGCCGGCGTGCAGAAGGGCTCGGGCGTCCCGCACAAGGAGAAGGTCGGCACCGTGACCCGCGCCCAGCTGCGGGAGATCGCCGAGAAGAAGATGGCCGACCTCAACGCCAACGACCTCGACCAGGCTGAGAAGATCATCGCCGGCACCGCCCGGTCGATGGGCCTGAACGTCGCCGACTGACCTCGGTCACCGCTCACCCGATCAGTTCGTGGGAGGGCGCGCGTACGCCGCGGCCCGCCAGAAACCACAGGAGTAACCAGACATGCAGCGCAGCAAGAGCTACCGCAAGGCCGCCGAGGTCATCGACCGGTCGAAGCTCTACACCCCCGCCGAGGCCGTCAAGCTGGCCAAGGAGACCACAGCCGTCAAGTTCGACGCCACGGTCGAGGTCGCGATGCGCCTCGGCGTCGACCCCCGTAAGGCGGACCAGATGGTCCGTGGCACGGTCAACCTGCCGCACGGCACCGGTAAGACCGCCCGCGTGATCGTCTTCGCCGCCGGCGCGAAGGCCGAGGAGGCCGCCGCTGCCGGCGCGGACGAGGTGGGCACCGACGAGCTGGTCGCCCGCATCCAGGGTGGTTGGCTCGACTTCGATGCGGCGATCGCTACGCCGGACCAGATGGCCAAGATCGGCCGGATCGCGCGGATCCTGGGCCCGCGCGGTCTGATGCCGAACCCGAAGACCGGCACGGTGACCATGGATGTCGCCAAGGCCGTCTCGGACATCAAGGGCGGGAAGATCACCTTCCGGGTGGACAAGCACTCCAACCTGCACCTGATCATCGGCAAGGCCTCGTTCTCGGAGGCCCAGCTGGTCGACAACTACGCGGCGGTCCTGGATGAGATCCTGCGGGCCAAGCCGTCCGCCGCGAAGGGCAAGTACCTGAAGAAGGTCACCCTGACCACCACGATGGGGCCGGGTGTTCCGATCGACCCGAACATCGTGAAGAACCTGCAGGAGGGCTCGGCTGAGAGCTGAACGACCGCCGGGAAGGGGCCTCGCCACGCTGTGGCGAGGCCCCTTCCCGTTATCCGTTCTGACGCGCTCATCGGTTGACGAGCGCTCGGCCCCGTTGCCACCAACGCGGCCCGGACCGCGCTTGGCGGCGGCTGTCCGCGCGTGTCGACCGATACGGGGGCGATTTGGCCTGGCGGGACGCGTCGCGTATCCTTGCTCCGTTCCACCCAGAGACCGCTGGTCACCGTGCCCTGGCACGGTCGAAGGTTCCGCGATGACGGGCGACCCGCGCAGGGCGGCAAGCGAAAGACGGCTCATCCCGTGGTCCGCCGACCGCGGTCATCGGGCCGGCCCTCGCCCCGTGCGCCCCTGCGCCGGGGCTTTTCTCGTTGTCGTGGTGCCTCCGACGCCGTTACGAGTTCCGCTCGTCGCCGGCGTACCAGCTCCGAGCAACGAGAGAGGAGGGACATGGCGGACAAGCCGATCCGGGTCGACAAGGCCACGGCCGTCGCTGAGCTGACCGAGAGTTTCCGCAACGCGGGGGCGACCGTGCTGACCGAGTACCGCGGTCTGACGGTTTCCCAGCTCACCCAGCTGCGGCGCTCGCTCGGCAAGGAGACCAGCTACACGGTCGCGAAGAACACGCTGGCCAAGCGTGCCGCGGCGGACGCGGGTATCTCCGGCCTCGACGAGCTGTTCACCGGTCCTACCGCGCTGACTTTCGTTTCGGGCGACGTCGTCGAGGCGGCGAAGGGGCTTCGTGACTTCGCGAAGGCCAACCCGAAGCTCGTCATCAAGGGCGGTGTCTTCGAGGGCGAGGCCATTTCCGCGGCCGAGGTCACGAAGCTCGCCGACCTGGAGTCCCGCGAGGTGCTGCTGGCCAAGCTGGCCGGCGCCATGAAGGGCAACCTGAGCAAGGCCGCGGCCCTGTTCCAGGCCCCGCTCGCCCAGACCGCGCGTCTGGCGGCCGCCCTGCAGGACAAGCGCGAGAAGGAGGGCGCCGAGGCGGCCTGAGGCCCCGCGGCGCACCCACGTTCTTAGGTCAACCATTCAGAAAGGACGCCAGACATGGCGAAGCTCAGCACCGAAGAGCTGCTCGACGCGTTCAAGGAGATGACGCTGATCGAGCTCTCCGAGTTCGTGAAGCAGTTCGAGACGACCTTCGAGGTCACCGCGGCGGCTCCGGTCGCGATGGCCGCCGCCGCCCCGGGTGGGGCCGGCGCCCCCGCCGAGGCCGAGCCGGAGAAGGACGAGTTCGACGTCATCCTCGACGCCGACGGTGGCAAGAAGATCCAGGTCATCAAGGTCGTGCGTGAGCTGACCGGCCTGGGCCTGAAGGAGGCCAAGGACCTGGTCGAGGCCGCGCCGAAGCCGGTCCTGGAGAAGGTCAACAAGGAGACCGCCGACAAGGCCAAGACCAAGCTCGAGGGCGAGGGCGCCAAGGTCACCCTCAAGTGACCTGAGGTGCGACCAGACGCGTTCCGGCTCACGTGAGTTGGGGCACAGCGCGTCACGACGGGCGGCGATCCGGGAAGCGGATCGCCGCCCGTCGCGTTGACGGCACCGGCGGTAGCGCACGTGACCTGCGCGGTCGGTGTCCAGTGCCGGATGCGCCGGGACGGCTTCCGATCGCCCGGTGGTGGGAAAGCGGCGGCGGGCCGGGGACCGGCCCTTGACGCGGCCCTGGCCTGGCAGGCACGCTGACACCAGCAAGACCGTCCGCGCTTGCAACGGCCACCACTTGGGTGATGGCGGTGGGACTCCATCGCCAACGACACGCGAGTGGCCCGGCGGGAGCGTCGTGTTCTGAGCGAGCCGGTGGGACCCCGGTTGGGAGTCTCGAGGCACGTTCCGCGACGACCTGCGGGGTGGGCTGGACAGCGGTTAGCCTCTCGGCTACACTGCTAGTTTGCGCTGCCTTCCGACTTGACCCCTGCTCGGAATTGTCCGTTTGTGGCTATTTCTGGCGGGGTCATTGGAGTGCACGCGTACCAGCCGTTCTGCAGCACCGGTCCTCGGAAGGACGCATCTTGGCAGCTTCCCGCCCTGCGAAGACCAGTCGTACGTCGAGCGCTTTCGCTCCCCGCCGAGTTTCCTTCGGCAGGATCACCGAACACCTCGAGGTCCCCAACCTCCTCGCCATCCAGACCGAGTCTTTCGACTGGCTGGTCGGCAACGAGGCGTGGCAGGGCCGGTCGGCGGACGACCCGCACGCACGCTCGGGTCTCGCGGAGATCCTCGACGAGATCAGTCCCATTGAGGACTTCTCCGGCACCATGTCGCTCTCCTTCTCGGCTCCGCGTTTCGACGAGGTCAAGGCCTCGATCGAGGAGTGCAAGGAGAAGGACCTCACCTACTGCGCGCCGCTGTTCGTGACCGCGGAGTTCACCAACAACACCACCGGCGAGATCAAGAGCCAGACGGTGTTCATGGGTGACTTCCCGATGATGACGCCGAAGGGCACCTTCATCATCAACGGCACCGAGCGCGTCGTCACCAGCCAGCTCGTCCGCTCGTCGGGCGTGTACTTCGACAAGCAGCCGGACAAGACCTCCGACCGCGACCTGTCCAGCGTCAAGGTCATCCCGAGCCGGGGTGCCTGGCTGGAATTCGACATCGACAAGCGCGACACGGTCGGTGTGCGCATCGACCGTAAACGCCGGCAGGCCGTCACGGTGCTGCTCAAGGCGATCGGCTGGTCGGCCGAGCAGATCCGGGAGAAGTTCGGCTGGTCCGAGCTGATGATGACCACGCTCGAGAAGGATCACATCGCCGGCCAGGACGAAGCCCTGCTCGACATCTACCGGAAGCTCCGCCCTGGTGAGCCACCGACCCGGGAGAACGCCCAGACCCTGCTCGACAACCTCTTCTTCAACCCGAAGCGGTACGACGTCGCGAAGGTGGGCCGGTACAAGTTCAACAAGAAGCTCGGGCTGGACGTGCCGATCACCACCGGCACGCTCACCCAGGACGACATCGTCGCCACCGTCGAGTACCTCTGCCGGCTGCACGCCGGTGAGGAGGGCTACGAGGCCGACGACATCGACCACTTCGGCAACCGCCGGATCCGCACCGTGGGCGAGCTGATCCAGAACCAGGTCCGGGTCGGCCTGTCGCGCATGGAGCGGGTCGTCCGGGAGCGGATGACGACGCAGGACGTGGAGGCGATCACGCCGCAGACCTTGATCAACATCCGCCCGGTGGTGGCGGCGATCAAGGAGTTCTTCGGCACGTCGCAGCTGTCCCAGTTCATGGACCAGACCAACCCGCTGGCGGGGCTCACCCACCGGCGCCGGCTGAACGCGCTCGGCCCGGGGGGACTGTCCCGGGAGCGGGCCGGCTTCGAGGTCCGGGACGTGCACCCGTCCCACTACGGCCGGATGTGCCCGATCGAGACGCCCGAAGGCCCGAACATCGGTCTGATCGGCAACCTGTCGACGTTCGCCCGGGTCAACCCGTTCGGCTTCCTCGAGACGCCGTACCGCAAGGTCGTCGACGGCCGGGTCACCGACCAGGTCGACTACCTGACCGCGGATGACGAGGACCGGTTCGTCAAGGCGCAGGCCAACGCGCCGCTGAAGGCGGACGGTTCGTTCGCCGAGGACCGGGTCCTGTGCCGCCGTAAGGGCGGTGAGACCGAGGACGTGGCGCCGGCTGCCGTGGACTACATGGACATCTCGCCGCGGCAGATGGTCTCCGTCGGCACCGCGATGATCCCGTTCCTCGAGCACGACGACGCCAACCGGGCGCTGATGGGCGCGAACATGCAGCGCCAGGCGGTGCCGCTGGTCAAGGCCGAGGCGCCGCTGGTCGGTACGGGCATGGAGTACCGCGCCGCCGTGGACGCCGGCGACGTGGTCGTCGCCGAGGTCGGCGGTGTGATCGAGGACCTGTGCGCCGACTACGTCACCATCCACCAGGACGACGGCCACCGCCGGACGTACCTGCTGCACAAGTTCCGCCGCTCCAACTCCGGCTCCTGCGTCAACCAGAAGCCGGTCGTCTTCGAGGGTGACCGCGTCGAGGCCGGCCAGGTCATCGCCGACGGTCCGTGTACCGACGAGGGCGAGATGGCGCTCGGGCGCAACCTGCTCGTGGCGTTCATGACCTGGGAGGGGTACAACTACGAGGACGCGATCATCCTGTCGCAGCGCCTCGTGCAGCAGGACGTGCTCACCTCGATCCACATCGAGGAGCACGAGGTCGACGCCCGGGACACCAAGCTCGGTCCGGAGGAGATCACCCGCGACATCCCGAACGTCAGCGAGGAGATGCTCGCCGACCTCGACGAGCGCGGCATCATCCGGATCGGCGCCGAGGTGGTCCCCGGCGACATCCTGGTCGGCAAGGTCACGCCCAAGGGCGAGACCGAGCTGACTCCGGAGGAGCGGCTGCTCCGCGCGATCTTCGGTGAGAAGGCGCGCGAGGTCCGGGACACCTCGCTGAAGGTGCCGCACGGCGAGACCGGCACGGTCATCGGCGTCCGGACCTTCTCCCGGGAGGACGGCGACGAGCTGCCCCCGGGTGTCAACGAGCTGGTCCGGGTCTACGTCGCCCAGAAGCGGAAGATCCAGGACGGTGACAAGCTCGCCGGACGACACGGCAACAAGGGCGTCATCTCCAAGATCCTGCCCGTCGAGGACATGCCGTTCCTCGAGGACGGCACGCCGGTGGACATCGTGCTGAACCCGCTCGGTGTGCCCTCCCGGATGAACATCGGCCAGGTGCTCGAGACGCACCTCGGCTGGGTGGCCAAGACCGGGTGGAAGGTCGAGGGCGACGACGCCGAGTGGAAGCGCCAGCTGCGCGGGATCGCGGCGGACGTCTCCGAGCCGGACACCAACGTGGCCACCCCGGTCTTCGACGGTGCCCGCGAGGAGGAGATCTCCGGTCTGCTCGCGTCGACCCTCCCCAACCGGGACGGCAAGCAGTTGATCGGTTCGTCCGGCAAGGCGCAGTTGTTCGACGGCCGCTCCGGTGAGCCGCTGCCGGATCCGATCGCGGTCGGCTACATCTACATCCTGAAGCTCAACCACCTGGTCGACGACAAGATCCACGCTCGGTCGACCGGCCCGTACTCGATGATCACCCAGCAGCCGCTGGGTGGTAAGGCGCAGTTCGGTGGCCAGCGCTTCGGTGAGATGGAGTGCTGGGCGATGCAGGCGTACGGCGCGGCGTACGCCCTGCAGGAGCTGCTGACCATCAAGTCCGACGACGTCCTCGGCCGGGTGAAGGTCTACGAGGCGATCGTCAAGGGCGAGAACATCCCCGAGCCGGGCATCCCGGAGTCCTTCAAGGTGTTGCTCAAGGAGCTCCAGTCGCTGTGCCTCAACGTCGAGGTGCTCTCCAGCGACGGCGTGGCTCTGGAGATGCGCGAGACCGATGACGAGGTGTTCCGGGCCGCGGAGGAGCTGGGGATCGACCTGTCCCGGCGCGAGCCGAGCTCGGTCGAAGAGGTCTGAGGTGAGGGTCGGGAGCCGGTGAGCCGGCTCCCGACCCCACGCACTAGCTAAGCAGTACAGACGACGACATAGGGGACATAGTGCTCGACGTCAACTTCTTCGACGAGCTGCGCATTGGCCTCGCCACCGCCGACGACATCCGTCAGTGGTCCCACGGCGAGGTCAAGAAGCCTGAGACGATCAACTACCGCACCCTCAAGCCGGAGAAGGACGGGCTCTTCTGCGAGAAGATCTTCGGTCCGCAGCGGGACTGGGAGTGCTACTGCGGTAAGTACAAGCGGGTCCGCTTCAAGGGCATCATCTGCGAGCGCTGTGGCGTCGAGGTGACCCGCTCGAAGGTCCGTCGCGAGCGGATGGGGCACATCGAGCTCGCCGCTCCGGTGACCCACATCTGGTACTTCAAGGGCGTGCCGAGCCGGCTGGGCTACCTGCTGGACCTTGCCCCGAAGGACCTCGAGAAGATTATCTACTTCGCATCGTACGTCGTGACCAGTGTGGACGCCGAGGCGCGTCACCGCGACCTCTCGACGATCGAGAACGAGATCCTGGCCGAGAAGCGGCAGTCCGAGAACAGCCGCGACTCGGAGATCGAGAAGCGGGCCGCCAAGCTCGAGGCCGACCTGGCCGAGCTGGAGGCCGAGGGTGCCAAGGCGGACGTCCGGCGCAAGGTCAAGGAGGGCGGCGAGCGCGAGATGCGCCAGATCCGCGACCGGGCCCAGCGCGAGATCGACCGCCTGGACGAGGTGTTGGACACCTTCCGCAAGCTGGAGCCGAAGCAGCTGGTCACCGACGAGCTGCTCTACCGGGAGCTGCGCGACCGGTTCGGCGAGTACTTCACCGGCAGCATGGGCGCCGAGGCGATCAAGGCGCTCGTCCAGAACATGGACCTCGACGCCGAGGCGGAGAGCCTGCGGGAGACCATCCGTACCGGCAAGGGGCAACGGAAGATCCGGGCGCTCAAGCGGCTCAAGGTCGTCGCGGCGTTCCTGAACACCCGCAACTCGCCGCTCGGCATGGTGCTGGACTGCGTTCCGGTCATCCCGCCGGACCTGCGGCCGATGGTGCAGCTCGACGGTGGCCGGTTCGCGACCTCCGACCTGAACGACCTGTACCGCCGTGTGATCAACCGGAACAACCGACTCAAACGGCTGATCGACCTCGGCGCGCCCGAGATCATCGTCAACAACGAGAAGCGGATGCTCCAGGAGGCGGTCGACGCGCTGTTCGACAACGGCCGTCGGGGCCGGCCGGTCACCGGTCCGGGTAACCGCCCGCTGAAGTCGCTGTCGGACATGCTCAAGGGCAAGCAGGGCCGGTTCCGCCAGAACCTGCTGGGCAAGCGCGTCGACTACTCCGGCCGGTCGGTCATCGTGGTCGGTCCGAAGCTCAAGCTGCACCAGTGCGGCCTGCCCAAGCAGATGGCGCTGGAGCTGTTCAAGCCGTTCGTGATGAAGCGGCTGGTCGACCTCAACCACGCGCAGAACATCAAGTCCGCCAAGCGGATGGTCGAGCGGCAGCGGCCGGTCGTGTGGGACGTTCTGGAGGAGGTCATCGGCGAGCACCCGGTCCTGCTCAACCGGGCGCCGACCCTGCACCGCCTGGGCATCCAGGCCTTCGAGCCGCAGCTGGTCGAGGGCAAGGCCATCCAGATCCACCCGCTGGTCTGCACGGCGTTCAACGCCGACTTCGACGGAGACCAGATGGCGGTGCACGTGCCGCTGTCCGCCGAGGCCCAGGCCGAGGCGCGGATCCTGATGCTGTCGTCGAACAACATCCTCAAGCCGGCCGACGGCAAGCCGGTGACCATGCCCACCCAGGACATGATCATCGGTCTCTACCACCTCACCCACCTCACCCCTGGTGAGCGGGGCGAGGGCCGGGCGTTCGGCTCGGACGCCGAGGCGCGGATGGCGTTCGACAATGGCGAACTGCACCTGCAGGCCCCGGTGAAGATCCGGCTGCGCGGCCTCGTCGGCGTCGAGAACGGCCCCGGTGCCGAGCCGTGGACCCCGCCCGAGGGCTGGGTCGAGGGCGATCCGGTGACGGTGGAGACCACGCTCGGCCGGGTCCTGTTCAACGAGACGCTGCCCCAGGGCTACCGCTTCGTGAACTACGAGATCCGCAAGGGTCAACTCTCCGCAATCGTCAACGACCTCGCCGAGCGCTTCCCGAAGGTGGCCCTCGCGGCCACCCTCGACGGGCTCAAGGAAGCCGGTTTCCACTGGGCCACCTGGTCCGGCGTGACGATCGGCATGGAGGACGTCATCGCGCCCCCGCGTAAGCGGGAGATCCTGGAACGGTACGAGCGGGAAGCCGACCAGATCGACAAGCAGTACCAGCGTGGTCTGATGACCGCCGAGGAGCGTCGCGGCGAGCTCATCGAGATCTGGACCAAGGCGACCAACGAGGTCGCCAAGGAGATGGACACCGCGCTACCGCAGGAGAACCCACTGTGGAAGATGATCAACTCGGGTGCCCGCGGTAACCTGCTCCAGCTCCGGCAGATCGCGGCGATCCGTGGTCTGGTGGCCAACCCCAAGGGTGAGATCATCCCGCGCCCCATCAAGGCGTCGTACCGGGAGGGTCTGTCCGTGCTGGAGTACTTCATCTCCACGCACGGTGCCCGAAAGGGTCTCGCGGACACCGCCCTGCGTACCGCCGACTCGGGTTACCTGACCCGTCGTCTGGTGGACGTCTCGCAGGACGTCATCATCCGCGAGGAGGACTGCGGCACCGACCGGGCCATCCCGATGCAGGTCGGGCAGCGGATCGACGGCAGCGGTCAGAACTCCGGCGGAGCCGGTTCACTTGTCGTGCACGAGCACGCCGAGACCAGCGTGCACGCCCGTACGCTGGCCGACGACATCAAGGGTCCGGACGGCACCGTCGTCGCCGAGCGGGGCGCGGACATCAACTCGATCCTGGTCGACCGGATCGTCGGGGCCGGGGTGGAGACCGTCCGGGTCCGCAGCGTGCTCACCTGCGAGTCCAAGCTGGGTGTCTGCGGTGCATGCTACGGCCGCTCGCTGCCGACCGGTAAGACGGTGGACGTCGGCGAGGCGGTCGGCATCATCGCCGCCCAGTCGATCGGTGAGCCGGGTACCCAGCTGACGATGCGTACCTTCCACACCGGTGGTGTCGCGGGTGAGGACATCACCCAGGGTCTGCCCCGGGTTCAGGAGATCTTCGAAGCTCGGATCCCGAAGGGCAAGGCGCCCATCGCCGACACCCCCGGCCGGGTCCGGATCGAGGACGGCGAGCGGTCGCGGAAGATCATTGTGGTGCCGGACGACGGCAGCGACGAGATCGTCTACGACAAGATCTCGAAGCGGGTCCGGCTCCTGGCCAACGACGGCGACCACGTCGAGGTCGGCGAGAAGCTCACCCTGGGTACGGTCGATCCGCACGAGCTGCTGCGCATTCTCGGTCCGCGTGCGGTCCAGGTCCACCTGACCCAGGAGGTTCAGGAGGTCTACCGCTCACAGGGTGTGCTCATCCACGACAAGCACATCGAGATCATCATCCGTCAGATGCTCAAGCGGGTGACGGTCATCGACTCCGGCTCGACCGAGTTCCTGCCCGGTGTGCTGGTCGATCGGGCGCTGTTCGAGTCGGAGAACCGCCGGCTCGTCTCCGAGGGCGGCGAGCCCGCGGCCGGTCGCCCGGTGCTGATGGGTATCACCAAGGCCTCGCTGGCCACGGACTCCTGGCTGTCGGCGGCCTCCTTCCAGGAGACCACCCGGGTACTGACGGACGCGGCGATCCACGCCCGCAGCGACTCGCTGATCGGCCTCAAGGAGAACGTGATCATCGGTAAGCTCATCCCGGCCGGTACTGGCATCAGCAAGTACCGCAACGTCCGGGTCGAGCCGACCGAGGAGGCGAAGGCCAAGGTCTACTCGATGACCGGGTACCCGGAGACCGACTACGGCTTCGGGCCGGCCAGCGGCCAGGCGGTTCCGTTGGACGACTTCGACTTCGGGTCGTACCGCTAAGGCGGGTCGTACCGCTAGGGAACGGACGCGACGAGGCCCCCGGCATCGCCGGGGGCCTCGTCGCGTCCGGGAAACCGTCGGTGCCGGCCGCTAGCGTCGCGGGCATGTCGGAGAGTCCGTTGCAGAAGGTCGACACCGTCTTCGTGAAGGTCGATGATCCGCACGCTGTCGCGGGGTGGTATCAGGACGTCCTGGGTTGGCCGGAGCTGTTCCGCACCTCGCACATCGTGGTGCTCCGGGCGCCGGAGGGTCCGCCGGTCACGCTGTTGGACCCGGGGGGCGGGGAATGGTCCGGCTTCAATTTCTACACGTCCGACGCGGCCGCCGCGCGGGCCTGGCTCGTCGACCGCGGCGCCGAGGTCGGCCAGCTCAACCGGGCCCCGGACCAGCCGGTCACCTGGTTCTGGTTCCGCGACCCACTGGGCAACCGGCTGGAGGTCTGCTCCTACTGACCCCGAGCCGTGGGCTGCCGGGCATGATGGAGGGCATGACCACCGTTCCCGGGCCCGTCCCGGTGGCTCCGCCGCTGGGGCACCCGCGGCACCCGTTGGATCCGGATCCGGCCCGGGCCACGAAGGCGCGGGCGGTGTTCGCGCTGGGCCTGATCGGAGCGGTGACCGGCCTGTTCGTCGGTGGAGTGGTGCCCGCCACGGTGGCCCTCCAACTCGCGCGCCAGGCGCGCCGTGAGGCGTACGGTTCGGGCGGCTTCCTCACCGGAGCGGCCTGGCTACGGCGCGGTGAGCGGTTGGCCTGGACGGGCCTGGTGCTGGTCGCGGTCGCGGTGGTGGTTGTGCTGGTGGTCGGGGTCGTACGGCTCGCCGAGGCACCCTACGGGCAGGACTTCGCGCCGAATGTGGACTGACCGGCCCGGTGGGGAGCCGACCGCGTCGGGCGCCGGCGACCGGCCCGGCAGCGGTAGCCTGGCCGGTGTCCGTCGCCCGCGCGTGGACGCCACTGCCGACAGGAGGACCCGTGACTGACCCGGCGCGCCCGCAGGGCACCGATCCGACGGGGCCCAGCCGGCCGGACGCCGCGTCCGTCCCCGAGGGGTCTGCGCGGCCGGCTGGCTCGCCCGGCTCCGCACCGCCATACCCGGCACCGGCGGCCGACCCCTGGTCCGGGTTCCCGGCCGGTCCGCCCGCCTTCTCTGCTGGCGTGCCCGGCTCGCCGCCCGACCTTGCGACGTCGGCATCTGACCCGTGGGCACAGCCGCCGGCAGGCTCCGCTGATCGGTCGCCCCGAACCTCGGAGCCGCCCTTCGGTTCCGGTGCGCCCGCGCCGGGGTTGGCGACACCGCCGGGGCGGGCTGGGACACCGCCGACGACCGGCCCTGGTTGGGGTCCGCTGCCCGCCGTGCCGCCGCCTCCGCCGCGGGACGTGGTGCGCCGCCCGCGGCGGGTCGACCCGGTGCCCGGCACGCCGTTCGGTGTCGTGCACCTCGACGTGCCGGCGGTCGCCTCGGGCCTTGCGGTGGGCTCCCTGGTGGCGGGAATCGCCTCGATTCTCGTCTCGCTGCTGGTGATCTGTTTCGGGGTGGCGGGGGCTGACTGGGACGGCGTCTGGGCCGCCGGCGCCTTCACGGTGCTGGGCGTCCTGGCCGGGGCGGGCGCTGTCGGCGCCGGCCTCCTCGGGCTGCGGCAGATCCGCCGGCCGGCGGCACCGCCGGCGGTCCGGTTCACCGGACGGGGCCTGGCTTTCGCCGGTATCGGCTGCGGAGGTGTGGGGCTGCTGCTGAGCCTGCTCGGGCTGGGGCTGGCGTTGCTCGTGTCACTGGCGTGACCAGCGGTGTGGTGGCCGTGCGGCCGCCGGAGGGAACCCTGGGGCCGACGGGTGGTCGCGCGGTGCGGCCGGTACACTCGTATCCGTGGGTGCCCATCGCGGGCGTGCGGGCAGGACGATTCCTTCGGTGGGGCGGTGACGTTCCGCCGGTGGCACAGTTTTGACCGGCGCGGTTGTGGTAGGTACTCTTTCCCCTTGTGCCCGGGCATGCCCGGGCAACTCGTGCGTGCGCTGGATCCGGTCAGCCGGTGATCCTGCGGCAGCACGGTGAAGCCAGAAGGTCCGGCGCGCGGCCTGCCACGTGCCGGTGACAGACAAAGATCCCGGCGTGGCGAGAGTGACGACCGGGGAACCGCGAGCCGGGCGACACGCCCGACCGCGGGTGCCGGGACCGCCGTGAGGCGGTCCTGGTCGGAATGTAGGAGAGTCGACCTCCAGGTCGGCTACGGCAGACGGCGCGGCCGCCGGGCAGGCGGCCGAAGGGAGCGGAGAAACCCGGTGCCCACGATCCAGCAGCTGGTCCGCAAGGGCCGCCAGGCGAAGACGACCAAGACCAAGACCCCGGCGCTGAAGGGGTCCCCCCAGCGGCGCGGTGTGTGCACCCGCGTGTACACCACCACCCCGAAGAAGCCGAACTCGGCGCTGCGCAAGGTCGCTCGTGTCAAGCTCAGCAGTCAGATCGAGGTGACCGCCTACATCCCGGGTGTCGGCCACAACCTGCAGGAGCACTCCATCGTGCTCGTCCGCGGCGGCCGGGTGAAGGACCTCCCCGGCGTGCGTTACAAGATCGTCCGCGGCTCGCTGGACACCCAGGGTGTCCGCAACCGCAAGCAGGCGCGCAGCCGTTACGGCGCGAAGAAGGAGAAGAGCTGACATGCCGCGTAAGGGACCCGCTCCGCGGCGGCCGCTGGTCGCTGACCCGGTGTACAACTCGCCGCTGGTCACCCAGCTGGTGAACAAGATCCTGTTGCGCGGCAAGCGTCAGCTCGCTGAGCGCGTCGTGTACGCGGCCCTGGAGGGCTGCCGCGAGAAGTCCGGCACCGACCCGGTCGTCACCCTCAAGCGGGCGATGGACAACGTCAAGCCGACCCTGGAGGTGCGCAGCCGCCGCGTCGGTGGCGCGACCTACCAGGTGCCGGTCGAGGTCCGTCCGGCCCGGGCGACCACGCTGGGCCTGCGCTGGCTGGTCACCTACTCCCGGGCCCGGCGGGAGAAGACCATGGTCGAGCGGCTGATGAACGAGCTGCTGGACGCGAGCAACGGCCTCGGTGCCGCCGTCAAGCGGCGCGAGGACACCCACAAGATGGCCGAGTCCAACAAGGCCTTCGCGCACTACCGCTGGTAACACCCTGGCTCCGGCACCGTCCGGTGCCGGAGCCACCACCAGTTGTGTCGAGACGACGATAAGTAGGGATTGAAGTGGCCGCCGCAGACGCGCTCGCCAACGTACGCAACATCGGCATCATGGCGCACATCGATGCCGGTAAGACCACTACCACCGAGCGGATCCTGTTCTACACCGGTATCACCTACAAGATCGGTGAGGTCCACGAGGGCGCTGCCGTCATGGACTGGATGGAGCAGGAGCAGGAGCGCGGTATCACCATCACTTCCGCCGCCACCAAGTGCGAGTGGAAGGGCCACACGATCCAGATCATCGACACGCCCGGCCACGTCGACTTCACCGTCGAGGTCGAGCGGTCGCTGCGCGTTCTGGACGGTGCGGTCGCGGTCTACGACGGTGTCGCCGGTGTGGAGCCGCAGACGGAGAACGTCTGGCGCCAGGCCGACAAGTACAACGTTCCCCGGATGTGCTTCGTCAACAAGCTCGACCGGACCGGTGCCGACTTCTTCCGCTGCGTGCAGATGATGATCGACCGGCTCAACGCCACCCCGCTGGTGCTTCAGATCCCGATCGGGCTCGAGGCCGACCACATCGGTGTCGTGGACCTGGTCAGCATGCGCGCCCTCACCTGGCGCGGGGAGACCAAGAAGGGTGAGGACTACGCGGTCGAGGAGATCCCGGCCGAGCTGACCGACGCCGCGGCCGAGTGGCGCGAGAAGCTGATGGAGACCCTGGCCGACGTCGACGACTCGGTGATGGAGAAGTACCTGGAGGGCGAGGAGATCTCCACCGAGGAGATCAAGGTCGCCGTCCGACGGGCCACCATCGCCGGCAAGGCCAATCCGGTGCTCTGCGGCTCCGCGTTCAAGAACAAGGGCGTCCAGCCGATGCTCGACGCCGTGGTCGACTACCTGCCGTCGCCGCTGGACATCCCGGCGATCGAGGGCACCGCCACCGACGGCGAGACGCCGATGCAGCGGAAGCCGTCCACCTCGGAGCCGTTCTCCGGCCTGGCCTTCAAGATCCAGACTGACAAGCACCTCGGCAAGCTCACCTACGTCCGGGTGTACTCGGGCGTGGTCGAGTCCGGGTCCCAGGTGGTCAACTCCACCAAGGACCGCAAGGAGCGGATCGGCAAGATCTACCAGATGCACGCCAACAAGCGGGAGGAGCGCAGCTCCGCCAAGGCTGGCGACATCATCGCGGTTCAGGGGCTGAAGCAGACCACCACCGGTGACACCCTGTGTGACCCGGCGAACCCCGTCATCCTGGAGTCGATGACCTTCCCGGAGCCGGTCATCGAGGTGGCCATCGAGCCGAAGACCAAGGCCGACCAGGAGAAGCTCAGCACCGCCATCCAGCGGCTGGCCGAGGAGGACCCGACCTTCCGCGTCAAGCTGGACGAGGAGACCGGCCAGACGGTCATCTCCGGCATGGGCGAGCTGCACCTGGACATCCTGGTGGACCGGATGCGCCGTGAGTTCAACGTCGAAGCGAACATCGGCAAGCCTCAGGTGGCGTACCGTGAGACCATCCGCCGGCTGGTGGAGAAGGTCGAGTACACCCACAAGAAGCAGACCGGTGGTTCGGGTCAGTACGCCCGGGTGATCATCAGCCTGGAGCCGCTGCCGCTGGACAACGAGGCGCCGACCTACGAGTTCGCCAACGCCGTCACCGGCGGCCGTATCCCCAGGGAGTTCATCCCCTCGGTGGACGCGGGCGCTCAGGACGCCATGCAGTACGGCATTCTCGCTGGCTTCCCGCTGGTCGGTGTCAAGCTGACCCTGGTGGACGGTCAGTACCACGAGGTCGACTCGTCCGAGATGGCGTTCAAGATCGCCGGCTCGATGGTGCTGAAGGAGGCGGCCCGCAAGGCCGACCCGGCGCTGCTTGAGCCGATGATGGCCGTTGAGGTCACCACTCCGGAGGAGAACATGGGTGACGTCATCGGCGACCTCAACTCCCGCCGTGGCATCATCCAGGCGATGGAGGAACGCGGCGGTGCCCGCGTCGTCCGCGCCCTGGTGCCGTTGTCGGAGATGTTCGGCTACGTCGGCGACCTGCGGTCGAAGACCCAGGGCCGGGCTAGCTACAGCATGCAGTTCGACTCCTACGCCGAGGTTCCGGCCTCGGTGGCCAAGGAGATCATCGCCAAGGCGACTGGTGAGTGACGCTCGCCTGGGCTGAATCGATGAGCCGGGTCTGGTCGCGGGAGGGGGTTCCCGCCCGCGACCACCTCGGTCGGGTTGTGTGAATCCGGGCCTGTAGGCTTCACCGCCGCAGAACCCACAAAGGCTCTCCGGCCGTCAGGTCGGAAAGGCTGTCGACAGAGTCCTAAGCGCCGACCGGCGCACCGGGGCGAACGAACCAAGAAAGTCCACAGGAGGACACCAGTGGCGAAGGCGAAGTTCGAGCGGACTAAGCCGCACGTCAACATCGGCACCATTGGTCACATCGACCACGGTAAGACGACGCTGACGGCGGCCATCACCAAGGTCCTGCACGACCAGTACCCGGACCTGAACCCGTACACGCCGTTCGACGAGATCGACAAGGCGCCGGAGGAGAAGGCGCGCGGCATCACGATCTCGATCGCGCACGTCGAGTACCAGACCGAGGCGCGGCACTACGCGCACGTCGACTGCCCCGGTCACGCCGACTACATCAAGAACATGATCACCGGTGCCGCCCAGATGGACGGCGCGATCCTGGTGGTCGCGGCGACCGACGGCCCGATGCCGCAGACCCGCGAGCACGTGCTGCTGGCCCGTCAGGTCGGCGTGCCGTACATCGTCGTGGCGCTCAACAAGAGCGACATGGTCGATGACGAGGAGCTTCTGGAGCTCGTCGAGCTCGAGGTCCGCGAGCTGCTCTCGTCGCAGGAGTACCCGGGTGACGACCTGCCGGTCGTCCGGGTGTCCGCGCTGAAGGCGCTCGAGGGCGACCCTGAGTGGACCCAGAAGCTGATGGACCTGATGACCGCGGTCGACACCGCGATCCCGCAGCCGGAGCGCGAGACCGAGAAGCCGTTCCTGATGCCGATCGAGGACGTCTTCACGATCACCGGTCGGGGCACCGTCGTCACCGGTCGCGCTGAGCGCGGCGTCCTCAAGCCGAACGAGGAGGTGGAGATCGTCGGTATCCGCGAGAAGTCGATGAAGACCACCTGCACCGGCATCGAGATGTTCCGCAAGCTGCTCGACGAGGCCCGCGCGGGTGAGAACGTCGGTCTGCTGCTGCGTGGCATCAAGCGCGAGGACGTCGAGCGCGGCATGGTCGTCGTCAAGCCGGGTACCACGACTCCGCACACCGAGTTCGAGGCGACGGTCTACATCCTCTCCAAGGAGGAGGGCGGCCGGCACACCCCGTTCTTCCAGAACTACCGTCCGCAGTTCTACTTCCGGACCACCGACGTCACCGGTGTCGTCACCCTCCCCGAGGGCACCGAGATGGTCATGCCGGGCGACAACACCACGATGAGCGTCAAGCTCATCCAGCCGATCGCGATGGAGGAGAACCTCAAGTTCGCGATCCGCGAGGGTGGTCGTACGGTGGGCGCGGGTCGCGTCACCAAAATCATCAAGTGAGCTGGGTAACCCCGATTAGACCCGCCGCCGGTCGTGCGGCATACTAGTCAGGTTGCGTAACGACGGTTCGTCCGCCTGTGTTCGACGTGTGTTGAACCTCCGGGTGGAAGGGCCAGTCGGGCGTAGGGTGGTTGGCGGCCAGACTGCCAACCACCCTCGCACGGCGTCCAGGTCGCGGCAGTGCGATCGACGCCATGACCCACCGCGCGGTCTGGCACCGTTCCGGAATCCCGGGGCGGAGCCTGATCCGAGGGCGCGACACGCCCGACCGCGGGGGTCGGCGAAGTGGGCCCGTGCCAGCCGGTACAGGCGCCCGCAACACAGCGGCATCGAGAGAAGGAACAGAAGCCACCATGGCGGGACAGAAGATCCGCATCCGGCTCAAGGCCTATGACCACGAGGTCGTCGACTCCTCGGCTCGGAAGATCGTCGAGACGGTGACGCGTACCGGGGCGCAGGTCGCGGGCCCGGTGCCGCTGCCCACGGAGATCAACCGTTTCTGCGTTATCCGCTCGCCGCACAAGTACAAGGACTCGCGCGAGCACTTCGAGATGCGCACGCACAAGCGGCTGATCGACATCATCGACCCGACCCCGAAGACGGTCGACTCGCTCATGCGCCTCGACCTGCCGGCTGGCGTCGACATCGAGATCAAGCTGTAGGGATCGGACAAATGGACAGGCAAGTCAAGGGGATCCTGGGCGCGAAGCTCGGCATGACCCAGGTCTGGGACAACAACCGCGTTGTTCCGGTGACCGTGGTGCAGGCCGGCCCGTGCGTCGTCAGCCAGGTTCGCAGCGCCGAGAAGGACGGCTACTCGGCGGTCCAGCTGGCGTACGGCGCGATCGACCCGCGCAAGGTCAAGAAGCCGATCAGCGGTCACTACGCGAAGGCCGATGTCGCGCCGCGTCGCCACATCGTCGAGCTGCGCACGACCGACGCCGCCGAGTACTCACTCGGCCAGGAGGTCACGGTCGAGCAGTTCCCGGCCGGTATCTCGGTCGACGTGACCGGCAAGACCAAGGGCAAGGGCTACGCCGGCCCGATGAAGCGGCACGGCTTCCACGGCCTGCGCGCCAGCCACGGTGTCGAGCGAAAGCACCGTTCGCCGGGCTCCATCGGCGCCTGCGCCACCCCGGGTCGTGTCTTCAAGGGCACCCGGATGGCCGGCCGGATGGGTGGCGTCCGCTACACCGTCCAGAACCTGACCGTCCAGGCGGTCGACACCGAGAACAACCTCCTGCTCGTCCGCGGGGCCATCCCGGGCCCCAAGGGCGCGCTGGTCCTGGTCCGCACGGCGGCCAAGGCGAAGAAGGGTGGTGCGGCCAAGTGACCACCGTTGACGTCCTCACCGTCGAAGGCAACAAGAGCGGCTCCGTCGAGTTGCCCGCCGACATCTTCGACGCACAGGCCAACGTCGCGCTGATGCACCAGGTCGTGGTGGCTCAGCTCGCGGCGGCCCGGCAGGGAACGCACAAGACCAAGACCCGCGGCGAGGTTGCCGGTGGCGGCAAGAAGCCGTACAAGCAGAAGGGCACCGGTCGTGCCCGGCAGGGCTCGATCCGCGCGCCGCAATTCGCCGGTGGTGGCGTGGTGCACGGTCCCGTGCCGCGCGACTACAGCCAGCGGACCCCGAAGAAGATGAAGGCCGCCGCCCTCCGCGGCGCCCTGTCCGACCGGGCGCGCGCCGGCAAGGTGCACGTCGTCGAGGCGTTCGTCTCGGGCGAGAAGCCGTCGACCAAGGCCGCCCTCGCCACGCTGGCGAAGCTGACCGAGGCCCGCCGGGTACTGGTCGTGCTGAGCAGCACCGACGAGCTGAACTGGGTGTCGCTGCGGAACGAGCCGCGGGTGCACCTGATCGAGGCCGGCCAGCTCAACACCTACGACGTGCTGGTGGCCGACGACGTGGTCTTCACCAAGGAGGCCCTGGACGAGTTCCTGGGGCTGCCGATGGTGGTCGGCCGGGCGGCCGAGACGACCGAGGAGGGTGGCAAGTGAGCACGATCGCCGACCCGCGCGACATCATCGTGGCGCCGGTCGTCTCGGAGAAGAGCTACAGCGAGCTGAACCGCAACTGGTACACCTTCCTGGTGCACCCGGACGCGAACAAGACCGCGATCAAGATCGCCATCGAGCAGATCTTCGACGTGCGCGTCCTGACGGTGAACACGCTCAACCGCGAGGGCAAGCGCAAGCGGACCCGCACCGGGTTCGGCAAGCGCAAGGACACCAAGCGGGCGATGGTGAAGCTGGCTGACGGTGACCGTATCGAGGCCTTCGGCGGCCCGGTCAGCTGAGGGGTGTAGACAATGGCTATCCGTAAGTACAAGCCGACGACGCCGGGCCGGCGTGGCTCGAGCGTCGCCGACTTCGCCGAGATCACCCGGTCGACGCCCGAGAAGTCGCTGCTGGCTCCGCTGCCGAAGAAGGGCGGGCGGAACGCCCACGGGCGGATCACGACCCGGCACCAGGGTGGCGGCCACAAGCGGCAGTACCGGCTCATCGACTTCAAGCGGGTCGACAAGGACGGCGTGCCGGCGAAGGTCGCGCACATCGAGTACGACCCGAACCGCACCGCTCGGATCGCGCTGCTGCACTACCTCGACGGTGAGAAGCGCTACATCATCGCGCCGAAGGACCTGAAGCAGGGCGACACCGTCGAGTCTGGGCCGAGCGCCGACATCAAGCCGGGCAACAACCTGCCGCTGCGCAACATCCCGGTCGGCACCACGATCCACAACGTGGAGCTGCGTCCGGGTGGTGGCGCCAAGCTGGCCCGGTCGGCCGGCGTCGGCATCCAGCTGCTCGGTCGCGAGGGCGCGTACGCGACCCTGCGCATGCCGTCCGGTGAGATCCGGCGGGTGGACGTGCGGTGCCGCGCCAGCATCGGCGAGATCGGCAACGCCGACCAGTCGAACATCAACTGGGGTAAGGCCGGTCGGATGCGCTGGAAGGGCAAGCGCCCGACCGTCCGTGGTGTCGCCATGAACCCGGTCGACCACCCGCACGGTGGTGGCGAGGGTAAGACCTCCGGCGGTCGCCACCCGGTCAACCCGCAGGGTAAGCCCGAGGGCCGTACCCGTCGTAAGGGCCAGCCGAGTGACCGGCTGATCGTCCGCCGCCGCTACGCCACGCGTAAGCGCGGCTGAGGGAGATAAGACATGCCTCGCAGCCTGAAGAAGGGCCCCTTCGTCGACGACCACCTGATCAAGAAGGTGGAGACGCAGAACGACAAGGGCACCAAGAACGTCATCAAGACCTGGTCGCGGCGCTCGACGATCACCCCGGAGATGCTGGGTCACACGATCGCCGTGCACGACGGACGCAAGCACGTCCCGGTGTTCGTGACCGAGGCGATGGTCGGGCACAAGCTCGGCGAGTTCGCGCTGACCCGCACGTTCAAGGGTCACGAGAAGGACGACCGGAAGAGCCGCCGGCGCTGACGCCGCGGGCATACGGATAGAGGAACAAGGGGTTACAGCGATGCCAGGAAAGGGCGACGCTCCGGTGCTGCCGGGCGCGCGGGCGGTTGCGCGGTACGTGCGCATCTCGCCGATGAAGGCGCGCCGGGTGGTCAACCTCGTCCGCGGCCTGCCCGCGAAGGAGGCGCTCACGGTGCTGCAGTTCGCGCCTCAGGCCGCGAGCGAGCAGGTGTACAAGGTGCTTGCGAGCGCGATCGCCAACGCGGAGAACAACGAGCGGCTGGACCCCGGCGCGCTGCTCGTCAGCGAGGCGTACGTGGACGAGGGCCCGACCATGAAGCGGTTCCAGCCGCGGGCGCAGGGCCGGGCGTACCGGATCCGCAAGCGCACCTGCCACATCACTGTCGCGGTCGAGGCGGTGGCGCCGTCCACGCCGAAGAAGGCGGCGGCGAAGAAGGCGGCCCCGGCGAAGCAGACCAGGCCGGCTGAGACGCAGAGCACGACGGAGGGTGCCGAGTAATGGGTCAGAAGGTTCACCCGCACGGGTTCCGGCTCGGCGTCTCGACCGACTGGAAGTCGCGCTGGTTCGCGGACAAGCTCTACAAGGACTACATCGGCGAGGATGTCAAGATCCGTCGGATGATGTCCAAGGGACTTGAGCGCGCCGGGATCTCCAAGGTCGACATCGAGCGCACCCGGGATCGGGTCCGGGTCGACATCCACACCGCCCGGCCGGGCATCGTCATCGGTCGTAAGGGCGCGGAAGCGGATCGGATCCGCGGCGAGCTCGAGAAGCTGACCGGCAAGCAGGTGCAGCTCAACATCATTGAGGTGAAGAGCCCCGAGTCCGACGCGCAGCTCGTCGCGCAGGGCGTGGCTGAGCAGCTCTCCAGCCGGGTCAGCTTCCGCCGGGCGATGCGCAAGGCCATGCAGTCCGCGATGAAGAACCCGGTCTGCAAGGGCATCCGGGTCCAGGTCTCGGGCCGTCTCGGCGGCGCCGAGATGAGCCGGACCGAGTTCTACCGCGAGGGCCGGGTCCCGCTGCACACGCTGCGGGCCAACATCGAGTACGGCTTCTTCGAGGCCCGTACCACCTTCGGCCGGATCGGCGTGAAGGTCTGGATCTACAAGGGTGACGCGGTGCCGGGTCGGGAGACCCCGACCGAGGCTCCGTCGCGCCCGCGCCGTGAGCGCGGCGACCGCCCCGAGCGGCCACGCCGTGGTCGGTCCGGCTCGTCCGGCACGACCGCTGGTGGCACCGAGACCGGCCGCGCCGCCGCGACCACCATCGCGCAGCAGGCCGAGACGCCGAGCGGCGAGCCGGTGGATGCCGGCGCCGTCGCCGCAGCGGCAGAAAAGCAGCAGGAGGGCTGACAGATGCTGATGCCGCGCAAGCCCCCGAAGGGCTTCCGCAAGCCGCACCACCCGGACCGCAGCGGCGCGTCCAAGGGCGGTAACCGGGTGGTGTTCGGCGAGTTCGGGATCCAGGCTCTCGAGCCGGCGTACGTGACCAACCGTCAGATCGAGTCGGCACGTATCGCGATGACCCGTCACATCAAGCGTGGTGGCAAGGTCTGGATCACGATCTTCCCGGACCAGGCCCTCACCAAGAAGCCGGCCGAGACCCGGATGGGTTCCGGTAAGGGTTCACCCGAGTGGTGGGTCGCGAACGTGAAGCCGGGGCGGGTTCTCTTCGAGATGTCCTTCCCCAACGAGCAGATCGCGCGCGAGGCGATGCGTCGCGCGATCCACAAGCTCCCGATGAAGTGCCGGATTGTTACGCGCGAAGTGGGTGAATCCTGATGGCAGCGGGCGTTAAGGCCGCCGAGCTGCGTGAGCTCTCCGAGGAGGAGCTGGTCACGAAGCTGCGCGAGGCCAAGGCGGAGCTGTTCAACCTCCGCGTGCAGGCCGCAACCGGGCAGCTGGACAACAACCGGCGGCTACAGGTCATCCGTCGGGAGATCGCCCGGATCTACACGATCATGCGTGAGCGCGAGCTGGGGCTCTCGGTCGCGCCGACTGAGGTGACTTCGTGAGCGAGCGAAGCGAGCGTAAGGGAGCTCGAGCATGAGCGAGAACACCGTGGCGAGCGCGCAGCGGGCGCGGCGCAAGGTGCGCGAGGGCCTTGTGGTCAGCGACAAGATGGAGAAGACCGTCGTCGTCGAGGTCGAGGACCGGGTCAAGCACGCGCTGTACGGCAAGATCATGCGCCGGACCAGCAAACTCAAGGTGCACGACGAGCAGAACACCGCCGGGATCGGCGACCGGGTCCTGATCATGGAGACTCGGCCGCTGTCGGCCACGAAGCGGTGGCGGCTCGTGGAGATCCTGGAAAAGGCCAAGTAGCGAGGACTCAAGCTCGCCCGGCGTCGGTCGGGTGAAGGTTCCGCCAGGCTCCGGCCGCCCGGTGCGGCCGGAGAACCGGCAGACATAGGAGATAGACGTGATTCAGCAGGAGTCGCGACTGCGCGTCGCCGACAACACGGGTGCCCGGGAGATCCTGTGCATCCGGGTTCTCGGTGGCTCCGGTCGGCGCTACGCGAGCATCGGCGACGTCATCGTGGCCACCGTCAAGGACGCGATCCCGGGTGCCGGTGTGAAGAAGGGCGACGTCGTCAAGGCGGTCGTCGTTCGCACCGCCAAGGAGAAGCGGCGGCCGGACGGCTCGTACATCCGCTTCGACGAGAATGCCGCCGTCATCATCAAGGACGGTGGGGACCCGCGCGGTACCCGTATCTTCGGCCCGGTGGGTCGGGAACTGCGGGACAAGCGGTTCATGAAGATCATTTCTCTCGCGCCGGAGGTGTTGTGACCGTGAGCGAGCGGAGCGAGCGAACCAGCAGGCTCAGTAGGTGCAAGCTTCGGGCGCGCGCCGACCGCAGGGAGGCGCGGGCATGAAGGTGAAGAAGGGCGACACGGTCGTCGTCGTCGCCGGCAAGGACAAGGGTGCCAAGGGTAAGGTCATCGCGGCCTACCCGCGGCAGGACAAGGTCCTGGTCGAGGGCGTGAACCGGGTCAAGAAGCACACCCGCATCAGCACCACCCAGCGTGGCGCGAAGACCGGTGGCATCGTCACCCAGGAGGCCCCGATCCACGTCTCGAACGTGATGGTCGTGGACTCCGACGGCAAGCCGACCCGCGTCGGCTACCGGGTCGACGACAACGGCCAGAAGGTCCGCATCGCGCGTAGCACCGGTAAGGACCTGTGATGACCACGGCTACCGAAACCAAGACTATGCCGCGCCTCAAGGAGCGGTACCGCAACGAGATCGTGGCCCAGCTGCGCGAGCAGTACAGCTACGGCAATCCGATGCAGGTGCCGCGACTGGTCAAGATCGTCGTCAACATGGGTGTCGGCGAGGCCGCCCGGGACGCCAAGTTGATCGACGGCGCCGTCCGTGACCTGGCGACCATCACCGGTCAGAAGCCGCAGGTGCGGCGAGCGACCAAGTCCATCGCGCAGTTCAAGCTGCGGGAGGGCATGCCGATCGGCGCGAAGGTCACCCTGCGTGGCGACCGGATGTGGGAGTTCCTGGACCGGCTGCTGTCGATCGCGCTGCCGCGTATCCGTGACTTCCGTGGTCTGGACGGACGCAAACTCGACGGGCACGGCAACTACACGTTCGGTCTGACCGAGCAGTCGGTGTTCCACGAGATCGACCAGGACAAGATCGATCGGCAGCGGGGAATGGACATCACGGTGGTCACCACCGCCACGACCGACGACGAGGGCCGGGCGCTGCTCAAGCTCCTGGGCTTCCCGTTCAAGGAGAACTGAGATGGCCAAGAAGGCGCTGATCATCAAGGCGGCCGCGAAGCCGAAGTTCTCGGTTCGCGCGTACACCCGCTGCCAGCGGTGCGGGCGTCCGAAGGCGGTCTACCGCAAGTTCGGTCTCTGCCGGGTCTGCATCCGGGAGATGGCCCACCGCGGTGAGCTGCCCGGCGTGTCCAAGGCTTCCTGGTAATAGCCCGGCGCGCTCCGCGCGTCAGCTGCACTGTCTCTTCGCCGTAGGCCCGGCAGGTTCCGGGAACCCCGGCGAGAAAGGTTGACGAGTTAAATGACGATGACCGACCCGATCGCAGACATGCTCACGCGTCTGCGTAACGCCAACCAGGCGTACCACGACCGGGTGACGATGCCCTTCTCGAAGATCAAGGCGAACATCGCCGAGGTCCTCAAGTCCGAGGGCTACATCGCCACCTGGTCCGTCGAGGAGCCCGAGGAGGGCGCCGTCGGCAAGCGACTGGTCGTCGAGTTGAAGTACGGCCAGAACCGAGAGCGGAGCCTGGCCGGTATCAAGCGCGTGTCCAAGCCCGGTCTCCGGGTGTACGCCAAGTCGGGCGAGCTCCCCCGGGTGCTCGGCGGTCTGGGCGTGGCGATCATTTCGACGTCCCAGGGGCTGCTGACCGACCGGCAGGCCCGCAAGCGGAGCGTTGGCGGGGAAGTCCTCGCCTTCGTCTGGTAACGGGAGACAGGTAGAAATGTCGCGTATTGGACGTAAGTCGATCCCGGTGCCAGCCGGCGTCGACGTCACGATTGATGGCCGGACCGTCAAGGTCAAGGGCCCCAAGGGCGAACTCGCGCACACCGTGGCCGAGCCGATCACCGTCGAGCGGACCGAGGACGGGCAGCTGAACGTCGCCCGACCGAACGACGAGCGGAAGGCCAAGGAGCTCCACGGCCTGAGCCGTACCCTGATCGCCAACATGGTCGTCGGTGTGACCGAGGGTTACCGTAAGAGCCTGGAGATCGCGGGCACCGGTTACCGGGTCACCGCGAAGGGCAAGGACCTGGAGTTCGCGCTCGGGTTCTCGCACCCGGTCCTGGTGCAGCCGCCGGCGGGCATCACCTTCACGGTGGAGAAGCCGACCCTGTTCCACGTGGCCGGCATCGACAAGCAACTGGTCGGCGAGGTCGCCGCGAACATCCGGAAGATCCGCCCGCCGGAGCCCTACAAGGGCAAGGGTGTGAAGTACCAGGGCGAGGTCATCCGCCGCAAGGCTGGTAAGGCGGGCAAGAAGTGATCACGGCTGTCAGCACCAGGGTGAGGTCATCCGCCGGCCGTAAGGCTGTGAGAGAGGCAGGTAAGAAGTGAGCGCCACGCTGCTCAAGCGCCGCCGCGGCGTCGCCGCCAAGCGTGCCGTCGGGCGTGCGCGCCGACACTTCCGGGTCCGCAAGAGCATCAGCGGTACGGCCGAGCGCCCCCGCCTGGTGGTCACCCGCTCCCTGCGGCACATGGTCGCCCAGATCGTGGACGACACCAAGGGGCACACCCTGGCGTCGGCCTCGACCCTGGAGGCCCCGCTGCGGGGCACCGAGGGCGACAAGAGTGCTCTGGCCGGCAAGGTCGGTGCGCTGCTCGCCGAGCGGGCGAAGGCCGCCGGCATCTCCAAGGTCGTCTTCGACCGCGGTGGCAACCGGTACGCGGGGCGGGTCGCCGCGCTTGCCGAGGCCGCCCGCGAAGCCGGGCTCGAGTTCTGACAAACCCCGTCACGAGAGAGAAGGAAGGCTGCTGATGCCAGGTCAACAGCGCCGTGGCGGCGGGTCCGGTGGCAACGAGGGTGGTCGCCGCGACAACCGCCGTGAGGGCGGCCGCGGAAACGCGCCCGCCGAGAAGACCCCGCACCTCGAGCGGGTCGTCGCGATCAACCGCGTCGCCAAGGTCGTGAAGGGTGGTCGTCGCTTCAGCTTCACCGCCCTGGTGATCGTGGGCGACGGCGACGGCACCGTCGGCGTGGGCTACGGAAAGGCCAAGGAGGTGCCCGCGGCGATTGCCAAGGGCGTCGAGGAGGCCAAGAAGCACTTCTTCAAGGTGCCGCGGATCGGCGCCTCGATCCCGCACCCGGTGCAGGGCGAGGACGCCGCCGGCGTGGTGCTGCTCAAGCCGGCCTCGGCCGGTACGGGCGTCATCGCCGGTGGTCCGGTGCGTGCCGTGCTGGAGTGCGCGGGTATCCACGACGTGCTCTCCAAGAGCCTCGGGTCGTCCAACCCGATCAACATCGTGCACGCCACGGTGGCGGCGCTGAAGGGGCTGGAGTCCCCCGAGGCCGTCGCCGCGCGCCGTGGCCTGCCGGTCGAGGACGTCGCGCCGGCCGCCATGCTGGCGTCGCGGGCGGAGGTGGCGTCCTGATGGCTCGCCTGAAGGTCACCCAGGTCCGATCCGAGATCGGGACCAAGCGGAACCAGCGTGACTCGCTGCGCTCGCTCGGCCTCAAGCGGATCAACGACGTGGTGGTCAAGGAGGACCGTCCGGAGATCCGCGGCATGATCTTCACGGTCAACCACCTCGTGAAGGTCGAGGAGGTCGAGTAATGACGATCAAGGTTCACCACCTGCGTCCGGCGCCCGGTGCCAAGACCGCGAAGACTCGTGTGGGTCGCGGTGAGGGTTCCAAGGGCAAGACCGCCGGCCGTGGTACCAAGGGCTCCAAGGCCCGCAAGAACATTTCGGCGGCGTTCGAGGGTGGGCAGATGCCCATCCACATGCGCCTGCCGAAGATGAAGGGCTTCAAGAACAAGTTCAAGGTCGTTTTCCAGGTGGTCAACCTGGACCGGCTCGCCGAGCTCTTCCCGAACGGCGGCCAGGTCGGCCCGGTCGAGTTGGTCGAGGCCGGCGCGGTCCGCAAGGGCCAGCCTGTCAAGATCCTTGGCACCGGCGACCTCGGCGGGGTGGCGCTCCAGGTGTCGGCGCACGCGTTCAGTGCGTCGGCCAAGGAGAAGATCACCGCTGCCGGCGGTTCGGTCACCGAGCTGTAAGGCTGTACCACCCGTGGCGCCCGTTCAGTTGTCGGTCAACTGGCGGGCGCCATGGCCTACCTGGGACGTGTGCACCCGGTAACATCGGAAGCGGTTTATGTAGCCGGGCGCACCTGCCCGGACCGGGACCGGGCTGTTAGAGTCCGTTTCCAGCCATGGATTTCGGGCGCTTGCCCGGCCCACCCCGACCCGCCAGGGACCACCGGCGGCCCGCCTCGCGCAGGAGGAAGAAGTTGCTGTCCGCCTTTTTCAGTGCGTTCCGCACGCCTGACCTGCGCAAGAAGCTGCTGTTCACAGTAGGCATCATCGCGGTCTACCGGCTCGGTGCTACGCTGCCCAGCCCTGGCGTCTCGTACGGCAACGTGCAGAAGTGCCTCGACACCCTGGAGAACGGCTCCACGGGTGTGCTGAACCTGCTCAACCTCTTCTCGGGTGGCGCGCTGCTGCAGTTGTCGGTCTTCGCGCTGGGCATCATGCCCTACATCACCGCGTCGATCATCCTGCAGCTGCTGACCGTGGTGATCCCGCGGCTCGAGCAGCTCCGCAAGGAGGGCCAGGCCGGCCAGGCGAAGATCACCCAGTACACCCGCTATCTCACCCTGGGGCTGGGCGTCCTGCAGGCGTCGGCGTTCGTCGCCCTGGCCCGCTCCGGGCAGCTCTTCAACAACCAGTGCGACCAGTTCCCGATCATCCCGGTGGGGACCGGAATCCCGGACTGGCTCACCCTGAGCGTCCTGGTCATGACGATGACCGCGGGCACCGGCGTGGTGATGTGGCTCGGTGAGCTGATCACCGACCGCGGCGTCGGCAACGGCATGTCCGTCCTGATCTTCACCTCGATCGCGGCCCGCCTTCCCGCCGAAGGCTGGACGATCAAGGAGAGCCAGGGCTGGGCCAAGTTCCTGCTCGTCATCGCGTTGGTCCTGGTCATCATCACCGCGGTCACGTTCATCGAACAGTCGCAGCGGCGGATCCCGGTGCAGTACGCCAAGCGCATGATCGGCCGGCGGATGTACGGCGGCACCTCGACCTACATCCCGCTGAAGGTCAACCAGGCCGGTGTCATCCCGGTGATCTTCGGCTCGTCGCTGCTGTACCTGCCGCAGCTGGCCCTGCAGTTCTTCGACCAGACCGACCCGGGGAAGACCCAGGCGTGGATCCAGAACAACCTGGTCGACCCGACCAGCCCGATCTACATCGTGGTCTACTTCCTGCTGATCATCTTCTTCACGTACTTCTACGTCTCGATCACGTTCAACCCGACCGAGGTCGCGGACAACATGAAGAAGTACGGCGGCTTCGTCCCGGGTATCCGGCCCGGCAAGCCGACCGCCGACTACCTTGACTTCATTCTCAGCCGGATCACCCTGCCGGGCGCCCTCTACCTGGCCGTGGTTTCGATCATGCCGAACTTCTTCTTCATCTGGCTGGACCGCCAGCAGTACCTCAACTTCCCGTTCGGCGGCACCGCTGTCCTGATCATGGTCGGCGTCGGTCTGGAGACCACCAAGCAGATCGAGAGCCAACTGATGCAGCGGAACTACGAAGGGTTCCTGCGGTAGATGAGACTCGTTCTGGTTGGCCCGCCGGGGGCGGGCAAGGGCACGCAGGCGGAGTTCATCGCGGCGCACCTCGCGGTGCCGAAGATCTCGACCGGGGACATCTTCCGTTCCAACGTGTCACAGGGCACCCCGCTCGGCGTCGAAGCGAAGCGTTACATGGACGCCGGTGAGCTGGTGCCGGACGAGGTGACCATCAACATGGTGCGGGAACGGCTCGCCGAGCCGGACGCTGGCGAGGGTTTCCTACTCGACGGTTTCCCACGGACGACGCCGCAGGCCGCCGCGCTGGACAAGCTCCTCGCCGATCTGGGCACCGCGCTGGACCTGGTGCTGGAGCTGGTCGTCGACGACGACGAGGTGATCCGCCGGCTGTCCGGGCGGCGCACCTGTCGGGGCTGCGGCAAGGTCTGGCACGTCGAGTTCGACGCCCCGACCAGGGAGGGCATCTGCGACCGGTGCGGCGCCGAGCTGTTCCAGCGAGACGACGACAAGCCGGAGACCATCGCTACCCGACTGCGGGAGTACGCCGACAAGACCGCGCCGCTGGTCGACTACTACGGCGCCCAGAGCAAGCTGGTGGGGATCGACGCCACGGGCCCGGTGGAGGACGTCACCGTCCGCGCCATCGACGCCCTGCGCTCGTATGGCGGCTGACCTCCCACCACGGCGGATAGCGTCCGGGGAGCAAGGTGCGCGTGAGGCGCCGCGCTCGTCGGCGAGAAAGGTAACCACCCGATGCGTCGTCCCCAGCTGGACATCCAGCTGAAGACCCCTGACCAGATCGAGAAGATGCGGGCCGCGGGGCTGGTGGTCGCCGAGGCGCTGCGTCGGATGCGGGAGGCGGTCGCCCCGGGCGTGAGCACCGCCGATCTCGACGGCATCGCGGAGTCGACCATCCGCGCGGCCGGGGCCGCGCCCTCCTTCAAGGGCTACCACGGCTTCCCCGCCTCGATCTGCTCCTCCGTCAACGAGCAGGTGGTGCACGCCATCCCGTCGCCCGATCAGGTGCTCCGGGACGGTGACGTCGTCTCTATCGACTGCGGTGCGGTACTGGACGGCTGGCACGGCGACGCGGCGATCACCGTTGCGGTGGGTGCGGTGGATCCGGCGTTGCTCCGGATGGCCGACGTGGCCGAGGACGCCATGTGGGCCGGCATCGCGGCCGCCGCCCGGGGTGCGGCCAGCGGGAGGGGCCGGCTCACCGACATCTCCCACGCCGTCGAGACCGCGGTCCGCAAGGGCGGTCGGTACGGCGTCGTCGACGGGTACGGCGGCCACGGCATCGGCACCGAGATGCACCAGGATCCGCACGTGCTCAACCACGGTCGTCCAGGCAAGGGGCCCCGTCTGGTGCCCGGCATGGCACTCGCGATCGAGCCGATGATCACCCTGGGTTCACCCCGGACGGCGGAGCTGGCCGACGGCTGGACGGTGGTGACCCGGGACGGGTCGCCGGCCGTGCACGTGGAGCACACCATGGCACTGCTGCCGGACGGGGTGTGGGTGCTCACCGCCGCGGACGGCGGCCGGGAACGCCTCGGCGACCTGGTCACTGCCCGCCAGCCCGCCCCGACCGCCTGACCCGACTCCACCGGTCTGCGGTCGCGGTCGGGGCCGAGGACGGTCGATCTGGGGTGCGCCGGGGTCGTGCGACCGCCATGTCAGGGCGTGGTCGCCCACCGGGAAGAAGCCGAGTGGCCCACGACCGCGGCGCCGCGGGATCGCGCGGGTGGTGTGTCGGTGGCATCCTGGAAGCCATGCAGGGGCAAGAGGAGATGCGCGCCGCCGACGAGGACCGGCAGCTGGTCGCCGACCGGTTGCGGGTGGCCGTAGACGAGGGACGGCTGGACCTGCACGAGTACGACGAGCGCCTCCAGCGGGCGTACGCCGCCCGCACCTACGGCGAGCTCGACGCACTCGTGGTCGACTTGCCGGCGCCGGCCGGTGCGGCGACGTCGGCGCTCGCCGTGCCGGGCGGGCCGGCCGCCACCGTCTCCGCGTCGGGCGGCTCGGCCCGGACGACCGGATCCCCGGGTGGTTCCGCCACTGCCCGGTGGCTTGCCGGGGTGTGGGAGCCGTGGCTGAAGGCCGTCCCGGTCGTGGTCGCCATCTGGGCGGTCTCGTCCCTGCTCGCCGCCGACGTGCTCTACTTCTGGCCCGGCTGGGTGGCCGGCCCGTGGGGTGCGGTGTTGTTGGTGCGTAGCGTGTCCGGGATCCTGTCGGGTGAGCCGGCGCGTTGGGCGGTCGAGCGGGAGCGCCGGCGGGAGAAGCGGGCACGCCAGCGGGAACGGAAGGCCGCCCGGCGGAAGGATCGGGAACTCCCCGGCGGAGCAGTCTGACCCCGGGTCGGGCCGGTCTGCCGGACGGTCGGCGGGTCGGTCGGTGGTTCCGCCGGGCGGCTGGTGGCTGATCTCATGCGTGGTGAACGTGCGGTTCGACTGGGCGCAATGTCCGGATCGCCGGGGCGCGCCAACCGGGTTCACCGGTCGGTTTGGCGGCGGCGCGCGGGCGGGCGTACACTTTCTGATCGGCGCACAGCGTCCACTCCGGCATGCCTGCCCTGCGCTTCGGTGGGTGTCGGAGCCGCGGCTGGCGCGGGTCACCTGATCTCGATCAGTTTTCCCGTGTAAGACGTTGTGGGCCGTCCGGAGCAACCGACGTCAGGACAGCGGAGGACATGCCGAAAAAAGACGGAGCCATCGAGATCGAGGGCCGGGTCATCGAGCCCCTGCCGAACGCCATGTTCCGCGTGGAGCTCGCGAACGGTCACAAGGTGCTGGCCCACATCAGCGGCAAGATGCGGCAGCACTACATCCGCATCCTGCCGGAGGACCGGGTCGTCGTCGAGCTCTCGCCGTACGACCTGACCCGAGGGCGCATCGTCTACCGCTACAAGTAAGCCTGACGGCGGCCGGGTGAGTCCCGTGTCCGTCTTCGTCGTCCGGGGGCGCGTGCACCGCGCAGTCGGGCCAAATGGGAAGTAAGGCAACCGTGAAGGTCAAGCCGAGCGTCAAGCGGATCTGCAACAAGTGCCGGGTGATCCGCCGGCACGGCCGGGTCATGGTCATCTGCACCGACCCGCGCCACAAGCAGCGCCAGGGCTGAGCCACCGGCCGGTCGTGACAATCGCGGCCGGTCGACACCGGTCCGGGCCGCAGATCCTGACAACCACATCACATGCTCGTCCCAGCCGCGGGAGTGCGCAGCGCGTAGCTCGTCGTGGCCGACCCCCGGTCGGAGGCCGGGGCCCGCTCGGGCAGCGACCGATCCCGGTCGCCGGCACTGACAGGTGCCGGAAGGACAGGGGCCGGTCGGTAGCGGGGTGGGGCGGGTCCACACCTCCGGCAGAAACCACGAGGAGTACGCCCGCACATGGCACGTCTACTCGGCGTGGATCTCCCCCGCGAGAAGCGGATGGAGATCGCGCTTACCTACATCTTCGGCGTGGGTCGCACCCGCGCCCTGGCGACGCTCGCCGCCACCGGCATCTCGCCGGACAAGCGCGCCCGGGACCTCACGGACGAGGAGCTCGTGCAGCTCCGCGACCACATCGAGGCCAACTACAAGGTCGAGGGTGACCTGCGCCGCGAGGTCGCCGCGGACATCCGCCGCAAGGTCGAGATCGGCTGCTACACCGGTATCCGGCACCGCCGGGGCCTGCCCGTGCGTGGCCAGCGGACGCGGACCAACGCCCGCACCCGCAAGGGCCCGAAGCGGACCGTCGCCGGCAAGAAGAAGCCCGGCAGGAAGTAATAGGAGCGCAGAAGACTTATGCCACCGAAGGCTCGTGCCGGAGCCGCTGTCAAGAAGGTCCGGCGCAAGGAACGCAAGAACGTCGCCCACGGGCAGGCGCACATCAAGAGCACCTTCAACAACACCATCGTGTCCATCACGGACCCGACCGGTGCGGTCATCTCCTGGGCCTCCGCGGGTCAGGTCGGCTTCAAGGGTTCCCGCAAGTCGACCCCGTTCGCCGCGCAGCTGGCCGCCGAAGCCGCCGCGCGCCGAGCGATGGAGCACGGCATGCGCAAGGTCGACGTGTTCGTCAAGGGTCCCGGCTCCGGCCGGGAGACCGCCATCCGTTCGCTGCAGGCCGTCGGCCTGGAGGTCGGTCAGATCTCCGACGTGACACCGCAGCCGCACAACGGGTGCCGTCCGCCGAAGCGTCGCCGGGTCTGAGAGGTTAGAGAGAGATGGCTCGTTACACCGGTGCTGACTGCCGCCGTTGCCGGCGGGAGAAGATGAAGCTGTTCCTCAAGGGCAGCAAGTGCGATGGCCCGAAGTGCCCGTTCGAGTCCCGGCCGTTCCCGCCCGGACAGCACGGCCGTGGCCGCACCAAGGAGACGGAGTACCTGCTCCAGCTCCGTGAGAAGCAGAAGGCCCGCCGCGTGTACGGCGTGCTGGAGAAGCAGTTCCGCGGCTACTACGAGGAGGCGGTGGCCAAGCAGGCCAAGACCGGTGAGGTCCTGCTGCAGATCCTCGAGTCGCGGCTGGACAACGTGGTCTACCGGGCCGGCTACGCCAAGTCCCGGGACATGGCCCGTCAGCTGGTCAAGCACGGTCACTTCACGGTGAACGGCAAGAAGGTCGACATCCCGTCGTACCGCATCAAGGAGCACGACATCGTCGAGGTGCGGGCCAAGAGCAAGGAGCTCACCCCGTTCCTGGTGGCGCAGGCCGAGGCCGGGTCCAAGAGTGTCCCGGCGTGGCTGGAGGCCATTCCGAGCCAGATGAAGATTCTGGTGCACTCGCTGCCGGCGCGCCAGGTGATCGACACCCAGGTCCAGGAGCAGCTGATCGTCGAGCTCTACTCCAAGTAGGAGTTCGCCCGCGGTGGCCCGCCCCCGGGGCGGGCCACCGGGAGCGTTCAAGTGGGCGTCATATGGCGGGCGCCCCGGAAGAAAAGAGAAGACATGCTCATCTCCCAGCGACCGACTCTTTCCGAGGAGTCGATCAACGAGACCCGGTCCCGGTTCACCATCGAGCCGCTGGAGCCGGGCTTCGGCTACACCCTGGGCAACTCGCTGCGCCGGACGCTGCTGTCGTCCATTCCGGGTGCGGCGGTGACCTCGATCAAGATCGACGGTGTGCTGCACGAGTTCACCACGATCCCCGGGGTCAAGGAGGACGTGGTCGAGCTCGTCATGAACATCAAGGAGCTGTGCGTCAGCTCCGAGCACGACGAGCCGGTCAGCATGTACCTGCGCAAGCAGGGGCCGGGCGATGTGACCGCGGGGGACATCCAACCCCCGGCCGGTGTCTCGGTGCACAACCCGGACCTGAAGCTCGCCACCCTCAACGGCAAGGGCCGACTCGACATGGAGCTGACCGTCGAGCGGGGTCGCGGCTACGTGACGGCGGCGCAGAACAAGCAGGCGGGCGCCGAGATCGGACGGATCCCCGTCGACTCGATCTACTCGCCGGTGCTGAAGGTGACCTACCGTGTCGAGGCGACCCGGGTCGAGCAACGGACCGACTTCGACCGTCTGATCATCGACGTCGAGACCAAGCCGTCGATGGGCCCGCGCACCGCGCTGGCGTCCGCCGGCTCGACGCTGGTCGAGCTTTTCGGGCTGGCCCGGGAGCTGGACGAGACCGCCGAGGGCATCGACATCGGACCGTCCCCGCAGGACGCCCAGCTGGCGGCGGACCTGGCGCTGCCGATCGAGGAGCTGGACCTGACCGTCCGCTCCTACAACTGCCTCAAGCGCGAGGGCATCAACAGCGTTGGTGAGCTCATCGGGCGTACCGAGGCCGACCTCCTCGACATTCGTAACTTCGGCCAGAAGTCGATCGACGAGGTCAAGATGAAGCTCGCCGGGATGGGCCTGGGGCTGAAGGACTCCGCCCCGAACTTCGACCCGGCGCACGTCGTGGACGCCTTCGGTGAGGCCGACTACGACAGCGACGACTACCGCGAGACTGAGCAGCTGTAAGCGCGGCTGAGGATTAACGAGGAGCACCGAGAATGCCCACGCCCACCAAGGGTCCCCGCCTCGGCGGCAGCCCGGCGCACGAGCGGTTGATGCTGGCCAACCTGGCCACGTCGCTGTTCCAGCACGGCAAGATCCAGACCACCGAGACCAAGGCCCGGCGGCTGCGCCCGCTCGCGGAGCAGCTGATCACCAAGGCCAAGCGTGGTGACCTGGCCTCCCGGCGTCGGGTGCTCGCGGTCGTCAAGGACAAGGACGTGGTCTACGCCCTGTTCGACCAGATCGCGCCCCGGTACGCCAACCGCAACGGTGGTTACACCCGGATCGTGAAGACCGGTCCGCGCAAGGGTGACGCCGCGCCGATGGCGATCATCGAGCTGGTCGAGGAGTTGCAGGTCGCCGAGCCGAAGGCGAACCAGAAGACCGCCGCCCGCAAGGCCGCTCAGCAGGACAAGGTGGAGGCCCTCGCTCCCACCGAGGGGGCCCCGAAGTCGGCTGGCGACGACCAGGACGCCGAGGCGCCGGTGTCGGCGTCGGGTGACACCGAGGCCGCCCGCGAGGACAGCGACCTGGCCACCGAGGAAGGCAAGGCCTGATCCAGGCCACCGTCGGGCCCGGCATCCCTGAGGGGGCGCCGGGCCCGACCCGTGCGGAGGGGGTACCAGTGGCCGAGCGCATCCGGCTGCGCCTGGACGTCTCGTACGACGGCACCGACTTTTCCGGCTGGGCCGTCCAGCCGGACCGGCGTACGGTCGCCGGGGTCCTCGGGCAGACCCTCGGCCTCGTGCTCGGCGCCGGGACCGCGACCGGCCTGACCGTGGCGGGCCGCACCGACGCCGGCGTGCACGCCACCGGGCAGGTCTGCCACGTCGATCTGCCGGCCACCGTATGGTGGCGGCACGAGGGTACGCTGTTGCGCCGGCTCGCCCGGCTGCTCCCGGCCGACGTGCGGGTCCGGGCGATGACGGAGGTCGTCGGCGACTTCGACGCGCGCTTCTCGGCGACCTACCGGCGCTACGAGTATCGGGTCACCGACGCGCCTTGGGGTGCCGAGCCACTGCGTCGGCACGACACCCTGGCCTGGCCCAGGACGCTCGACCTGGCAGCGCTGAACGCTGCCGCCGGCGGGCTGGTGGGGGAGCACGACTTCGCCGCGTACTGCCGGCGGAAAGCGAACGCCACCACGCTGCGCGAGGTGACCCGGCTGGACTGGCGACGCGACCCGGACGGGACCCTCGTCGCCACCGTGCAGGCCGACGCGTTCTGCCAGGCGATGGTGCGCAGTCTGGTTGGCGCGATGCTGACGACCGGGGACGGCCGACGGCCGGTCCGATGGCCGGCCGCCCTGCTCACCCGGCGCGAGCGCGCCAACGAGGTGCCGGTCGCCCCGGCCCACGGGCTTTCCCTGATCGCCGTCGGCTACCCCGAGGACCCGACCGAGTACGCCCGCCGCGCAGATCTCACCCGCCGGTTGCGCGTCCCCCTGGAGGGCTGACCGCCGGTCCACACCGCGATGGTGATGACGGCCGGTGGCCCTGCTCCGCCGGAAGCAGCCAGAACGCTCTCACCGGCACGGCACGCACCGTGGCCCGCCGGGGGTCCGCGCCGTCGGCATCGACTGCGGGCCTCAGCGCGGTGGTGTTGGTGCCGTTCTAGGAGTCGGTGCCGTCGTCCGTTCCGGTGGTGGGCTGGCTCGCGCCGCCGCCGCCCGCCCGCCGCTCCAGCACCGTCTGGTTGAGATGCAGTTCGATCAGGTCGAAGAGAATCTCGCGAACCGCCGTGTCCTCGGCCTGAACCGACTGGCCGTCGGCTCGGGCCACCAGGGCGTACGCGAGGTAGTGGCCGCGTACCTGCCAGCCGACCCGTGCCGGGGCGGTGGCGACCACCTCCGACTCCTCGCTGGCGGCCATCCCCCGGAACCGGCCCTGCCGCTCGTCGAGGATCTGGCGGATCCGGTCGTGGGCGCGCTCGGCGCTGGCCCGGTCGGTGAGGTTGAACAGGCCGGTGGTGACCAGGTGGTCGTCGTTCCCGGTGCGCAGTGTCGCCCGGACGACCTGGCTGCACCCGAGTCGGATCAGCAGCTCAGCGACCTCGCCGCTGGCGGCCACCGCGCAGCTGTCGCTGGCCTGAATCCTCAGCACCTGGTAGGGCTTCCCGTCGCTGACGACGAGCTGCTCGTCCGGGAAGACCTCCTTGGCGGCCAGGGGGGCCTGGTCGGTGTCCCGGGAGTCGAGGACGTCCGGCTCCGGTGTGGCAGCCCCGGCCGCGGGCTGGTCGGTCCGTGTGGTCAACGGATTGGCGCCGGGCCCGAACAGGGCGGCGGTGCCGAGCCCGCAGAGCGTGAGTAGGACGAGCACCGCGGCGCCGCCGACCAGCAGCGGTAACAACCGGCCGCCACGTCGGCCGGGCGCGGGCGCGGGTGGCGTGGCCGCGAGGTGGACCTGCGGGCGGGACGCGGGGATCGGCTCGGGGGCCGGCTCGGGAGCCGGATCAGGGGCCGGCTCGGGGCTTGGCTCGGGGGGCGGCTCGGCGGGTGGCAGCGCCCGCTGAGTGGCTCTGGGTACTGACGGGGTGGGAAAGCGGGACGGCGAGGGCCCCATTGGGGGAGGCGGACCGTGACCGAGCGCTGACAGGTCGGACCCGGGCTCCGGGTACTCCACGCGTGCATCCTTATCGGACTCGTACCGATACACCATGGCGCCCAGAGTAGGAGGAACTATCCCTTTAGGTAGTAATAATGGGAAACTGTGCTGACATGGGGTGCCGCCGTGGCCGTCGCCGGCCGGTGAAAGAATCGCGTACGTGACCGGCGACCACTACTTCACCACCGAACCCGCGAGCACCGCTCCGCCCCGCGAGGTCGAGTTCACCGTCGCCGGACGGGACTACACCCTGGCCTCCTCCGGAGGGATCTTCTCCGCCGCCCGGCTCGATCCGGGCACGGCCGTCCTGCTGCGCAAGGCCGAGTTGCCGACGGCACGCACCGAAGGAGACCTGCTCGACCTCGGCTGCGGCTACGGTCCGATCGCCTGCGTGCTCGCCCGCTCGGCGCCGGCGGCCACGGTCTGGGCCGTCGACGTCAACGCGCGTGCCCGCGAGCTGACCGCCGCGAACGCGGCCCGGATCAGCGCGGCGGACCGGGTGCGGGTCGCCGCGCCGGACGGCGTACCGGCCGGTGTGACCTTCGCCGAGATCTGGTCCAATCCGCCGATCCGGGTCGGCAAGGACGAGCTGCACCAACTGCTGCTGCGCTGGCTGCCCCGGCTCACCCCGGAAGGGGTGGCGTGGCTGGTGGTCGCCCGGCATCTCGGCGGCGACTCGCTGCACCGCTGGCTGACCGAACAAGGATGGCACATCGCGCGGCACGCCAGCCAAAAGGGTTACCGGGTGCTGCGGGTGACCCGGTAATCGGTTGGCTGCCGGCAGGCGTTCGGGGAGGATGCCGGCGTGGGATACGTGGACGTGGCGGCCGTCGGGCACACCCTGCCCGACGGCCGAGAGCTGTTCGCTGACGTCTCGTTCCGAGTCGGCGAGGGCGTCAAGGTCGCGCTGGTCGGGCCGAACGGTGCGGGCAAGACGACCCTGCTGCGGATGGTCGCCGGCGACCTTCCGGTGCAGCGCGGCGGGATCGCGCGGGCCGGCGGGCTCGGCGTGATGCGCCAGTTCATCGGCATGGTCGGCGACGAGTCGACGCTCGCGGACCTGGCGCTCTCGCTCGCCCCGCCGGCGCTGCGCGCCGCCGGCCGCCGACTCGCCGAGACCGAGACGGCCATGCGGGCGGCCGAGGTGCGCGGCAAGTACAGCACCGCCGCCGGCAGGGCCCAGCTTGCGTACGCGGACGCGCTCGCCGTCTGGGGCGAGGCCGGCGGGTACGACCTCGAGGTGCTCTTCGACACCGTCACCACGATCCTGCTCGACCTGCCGTGGGACGCGGCACGGGACCGGCCTGTCCGGACGCTCTCCGGCGGCCAGCAGAAGCGCTTCGCGCTGGAACTGCTGCTCCGCGGCCCGGACGAGGTGCTGCTCCTGGACGAGCCGGACAACTTCCTCGATGTGCCCGGCAAACGCTGGCTGGAGACGCGGCTGTGCGAGTCGGGCAAGTCGGTGCTCTACGTCTCGCACGACCGGGAGCTGCTGGCACACACCGCCGACCGGGTGGTCGCGGTCGAGGGCGGCGGTGCCTGGGTGCATCCGGGGGGCTTCGCGAGCTGGCACGAGGCAAGGGTCGCCCGCCATGATCGCCTCGACGAGCAGCGCCGCCGGTGGGACGAGGAGCACCAGAAGCTGCGCGAGCTGATGCTGATGTACAAGCAGAAGGCGGCGTACAACTCCGGGATGGCCTCGCGCTACCAGGCCGCCCAGACCCGGCTGCGCAAGTTCGAGGAAGCCGGTCCGCCGCCCGTACCCCCGAAGGAGCAGGACATCCGGATGCGCCTGGCCGGTGGGCGGACCGGCCGGCGCGCGGTGATCTGCGAGCGGCTGGAGCTCGACGGCCTGACCTACCCCTTCGACCTGGAGATCTGGTACGGCGACCGGGTTGCGGTGCTGGGGGCGAACGGGACCGGCAAGTCACACTTCCTGCGGCTGCTCGCCCGGGGCGGCACCGACCCGGACCCGGCGAACGGCCCGGTCGACGGCGTGACGGCGCTCGCGCCGGTCGGGCACGACGGAGCGGCCCGGCTCGGCGCACGCGTCCGCCCGGGGCACTTCTCGCAGACCCACGACCGGCCGGAGCTGACGGACCGGGCGCTGGTCGACATCCTCTGGCGCGGTGACGGGCACCGTGCCGGGATGGACCGGCACGCGGCGATGGCGGCGTTGTCCCGGTACGACCTGTCCGGCCAGGGCGACCAGCGCTTCGGCACCCTTTCCGGCGGACAGCAGGCGCGGTTCCTGGTGCTGCTGCTGGAACTGTCCGGAGCGACCCTGCTGCTGCTCGACGAGCCGACGGACAACCTGGACCTGGCGTCGGCGGAGGCGCTCGAGGCGGGGCTGGCCGCGTTCGACGGCACCGTGGTGGCGGTGACCCACGACCGCTGGTTCACCCGTTCCTTCGACCGGTTCGTGCTGTTTAGGGGCGACGGCGAGGTGGCGGAGACCACCGAACCGGTCTGGGAGGTCGGATGATTCCGGTCACTCGGGCGTGAGGTGCCGCACCATCGGGCCGACATCGCGTGAGCACGGGTGACGGTGACCGGTGGGTGGGCGCCACGGAACCAGCATAGGGTGGATCTCGTGACTGAGATGACATACCGGCGGCTGGGCGACTCCGGGCTCGTGGTGTCCGTGGTCGGCATCGGCTGCAACAACTTCGGCCGCAAACTCGACCTCGGTGGCACCCGCGCCGTGGTCGAGGCCGGGCTCGACGCGGGGATCACCTTCTTCGACACCGCCGACATCTACGGAGAGCCGCAGGGCGCCTCCGAGGAACTGCTCGGCCAGGCGCTCAAGGGGCACCGGGAGGACGTGGTCGTCGCCACCAAGTTCGGCAAGGACATGCACGGGGCGAACGGACCGGACCACAACGCCCGGGGCGCCCGGCGCTACATCGCGCGCGCCGTGGAGGCGTCGCTGCGTCGGCTCGGCACCGACCACATAGACCTGTATCAGATGCACGAGCCGGACCAGGCAACCCCGATCGACGAGACGCTCGCTGCCCTGGACGACCTGGTGACCGCCGGCAAGGTGCGTTACCTGGGCAACTCCAACTTCGCCGGCTGGCAGATCGCCGACGCCGACTGGACCGCCACCTCGCAGGGGCGGACCCGTTTCATCTCCGCGCAGAACCACTACTCCATGTTGGAGCGTGGTGTCGAGGCGGAGGTGATTCCGGCGTGCGAGCGTTTCGGCCTCGGCATGCTGCCGTTCTTCCCGCTGGCTCACGGGCTGCTCACCGGCAAGTACCGGCGCAACGAGGCGCCACCGACCGGCAGTCGACTCGCCACTGGCGGTCGGTACGCGCAGCGGTTCGCCGCCGCCGAGTGGGACACCATCGAGGCGATCGAGGCGTACGCGACCGAGCGGGGGCTCACGATGCTGCAGGTGGCCATCGGCGGCCTCGCCGCCCAGCCCGGGGTGACCTCGGTGATCGCCGGCGCCACCACGCCCGAGCAGGTCCGCGCCAACGCGGCGGCCGGCGTGTGGCAGCCCACCGACGAGGACTTCGCCGCCCTGCGTAAGGTGCTCGACCGGTAGCCGCCGGACCCCACAGGGAGCCTCGTCAACGCCTCCGGTAGCGACGTGGCTCCCTTCTCGACCCTCCGCTGCCGAGTTGTCGCCCCCGTACGTCTTGGCAGCTCCGCAGATCTGTCGTACCGTGACAGGCAAGTGACCCACGGGAGCCCGGTGGACCGGGCTGAGAGGGGGGCTGAGAGCCCCCGACCGTCGAACCTGATCCGGGTAATGCCGGCGCAGGGAGGAGAGTTGCCGTGCTGTCTCTTGGGCGACTGCATCTGATCACCGACACCCGTCGCGGGCAGGACCCACTCGCCGTGCTTCGGGCCGCCCTGCCGGTGGCCCGCACCGAACTGGTCGTCCAGGTACGGGTGACGGACGACGCGACCGACCGACAGGCGTACGACCTGGCCCGCCGGGTTTCGGCGCTGTGCGCGCGGTACGGGGCGACCTGCCTGGTGAACGACCGGTTGCACGTGGCCCTGGCGGTGGGTGCCGACGGCGGGCACGTGGGCGCGCACGACCTGCCGGTCGGGGCGGCCCGGGCGGTGCTCGGCTCCGCAGCCGTCCTGGGCGCCACCGCACGGGACCCGGACTCCGCCGCAGAGTCGGTCGCCGCCGGAGCCAGCTACCTGGGGGTGGGGCCGTACCGCCCCACCACGACGAAGGAGGGGCTGCCGACGGCGATCGGCGTCGACGGCGTCCGGGCGGTGGCCCGGGCGGTGGACGTCCCGGTGGTCGCGATCGGGGGAGTGACCGTGGCGGACGTGCCCGCGTTGCGGGCCGCCGGCGCGTACGGGGTGGCGGTGGTCAGCGCGCTCTCCGGGGCCGCCGACCCCGCCCGCGCCACCGCCCAACTGGTCGGAGCGCTGACGTGTTGACCGGGAGCTCCTTCGCCGCCGGTGGGGTCGCGAAGGGCCCCTTCCTTCCCGACGTGGCGGTGGTGGGGGCGGGGCCCATCGGATTGGCGATCGCGTGGCGGTGCGCGGTGCGGGGGCTGCGGGTGGCCGTGCACGACCCGGCTCCCGGGTCGGGCGCGGCACACGTGGCCGCCGGGATGCTCGCGCCGGTCGCCGAGGCCTACTTCGGCGAACACGAGTTGACCGGGCTGCTCACCGCCTCGGCCGCCCGTTGGCCGGCGTTCGCCGCCGAACTGACCGACGCTGCCGGCGCCGACCTCGGTTACCGAACCGACGGCACCCTGCTGGTCGGGCTCACCGCCGACGACCTGGCCGAGGCCAGCCGGCTCTGGGGGTACCAGCAGGGGCTCGGCCTGCCGGTGACCCCGCTGCGTCCCTCGGAGCTGCGGGACCGCGAACCGGCGTTGGCCCCCCGGGTGCGCGGGGGTGCCCTCGCCGCCACCGATCATCAGGTGGATCCCCGGCGCCTGCTGCCGGCGCTGCGGATAGCCGCCGAGCGGGCCGGTGTGACGCTGGTGCCGGGCGCGGTCCGCCGACTGTCCGACGTGGCAGCCGATGTCACGGTGGTCGCCGCCGGCTGCGGCGCGGCCGCCCTCACCGGGCTGCCAGTCCGCCCGGTGAAGGGCCAGGTGCTCCGGCTCCGCGCGCCCGGCGGCGGAGCGCCGGGCTTCCGGCACGTGATCCGGGGGTACGCGGACGGTGAGCACGTCTACCTCGTCCCCCGGGACAGCGGGGAGGTGGTGGTCGGGGCGACCGTCGAGGAGCGCGCCGACCTGGTGGTGTCCGCCGGCGCGGTGCTGCGCCTGCTCCGCGCGGCCGTCGACCTGATGCCCGAGCTGGTCGAGTACGACCTGGTCGAGACGCTCGCGGGCCGGCGCCCCGGTACGCCGGACAACGCCCCGATCCTCGGGCCACTGCCGGGCCGGCCGGACGTGCTCGCGGCGACCGGACACCACCGGCACGGCATCGTGCTCACCCCGGTCACCGCAGACCTGATCGCCGACCTGATCGTCACCGGTAGGCCGGACCCGCTGCTCGCCCCGTTCACCCCCGACCGCTTCGGGCCGGTCCCGGCGGGGGTGACGTCGGGCAGGCAGCAGCCGACCGCGGAGGAGGAGTCGTGGAACTGACCGTGAACGGCGCCGGGCACACCCTGCCCGGCGGTTCGACCGTCACGGACCTGGTCCGGGCGGTCACCGATCAGGAGCGTGGCCTGGCCGTCGCCGTCAACGGCGAGGTGGTGCCGCGTGGCGGCTGGCCGGCGGCCATGCTGCGCGACGGCGACCGGGTCGAGGTGCTCAGCGCCGCGCAGGGCGGGTGAGCGACGTGGGCTTGGAACTGGGCGGCGTCACGTTCACGTCGCGACTGGTCCTCGGGACGGGCGGGGCGGCCAACCTGCACGTGCTGGAGCGGGCGATCCGGGCGTCCGGCACCGAGTTGGTCACCCTCGCCCTGCGCCGGGTCGACACCACCCCGGCCGGCTCGGGTGGCCTGCTGGACCTGCTCGACCGGTGCGGGGTGCGGCTGCTGCCGAACACGGCCGGCTGCTACACGGCCGGCGAGGCGGTGAAGGTGGCCCACCTGGCGCGGGAGGCGTTCGACACCGACTGGGTGAAGCTTGAGGTGATCGGCGACGAGCGCACGCTGTTGCCCGACGGTGTCGAGCTGCTGCGTGCCGCCGAACAGCTGGTCACCGACGGGTTCACGGTGCTGCCGTACACCTCGGACGATCCGATTCTGGCCCGCCGGCTGGCCGACGCCGGCTGCGCCGCCGTGATGCCGGCGGGGTCGCCGATCGGGTCGGGGCTCGGAGTGTCCAACCCGCACCACATCCGGCTGATCCGGCAGGGTGTGGACATCCCGGTGATCCTGGACGCCGGAATCGGCACCGCGTCCGACGCTGCCCTCGCCATGGAGCTGGGCTGCGACGCGGTGCTGCTGGCCAGCGCGGTGACCCGCGCCGCCGACCCGGTGGCGATGGCGACGGGGATGCGGCACGCGGTCGAGGCGGGGCGGCTGGCGTACCGGGCCGGTCGGATCCCCCGCCGCTTCCACGCCGTCGCCTCCACTCCGGACGAGGGCAGGCCGGATCTGTGAGCGCGTCGTCGGAGGTCGGCATCCGGGACCGTGGCGTGTTCCGGCCACTCCAGGGGCCACGTGTTCGCAGGCTCTCGTCAGGTGCGGGCGCGACGCCGACCGGTACCGTGCTGCTGACCGACCGGCGGGTGGCGCGATCGCCGCTCGTCGACGTCGTCGCCGCCGCGGTACGCGGGGGAGTGCGGTGGGTGGTGCTGCGGGAGAAGGACCTGCCGCGGGCCGAGCGCGTCGCCCTCGCCGCCGACCTGCGCGCGATCCTCGCCGAGCGCAGCGGCACCCTGATCGTCGCCGGACCGGATCCGCTCGACGGTTCCGCCGTGCACCTCCCCGCCGCCGGCCCCTACCCGCCGCCGCGACTCGGCCTGGTCGGCCGCTCCTGCCACGACGGGGCGGAGCTGGCCCGCCTCACCGCCGAGGACTACGTCACCCTCTCACCCGTCTACCCCACCCGGACCAAACCCGGCTATGGCCCGCCCCTGCACCCGGAAGGGCTCGCCGGGCTCATCCGGCTCACCCCGGTTCCGGTCCTGGCCCTCGGCGGCATCGAAACGGCAGCGCAGGTGAGCGCGTGCGTCGAGGCGGGCGCGGCCGGTGTGGCAGTGCTCGGAGCGATCATGCGAGCCGACGACCCGGCCGAGGCGGCCACCACCCTGACAGCCGCCTTCCACCAGGCAACCCGACCTGAGGCGGCGCACCCGGGGCCGCCAGGCCGGCGGCGAACGGCGGCGGTCCCCACGCCCTCGACCGCACCGAAGGAAGCGCTGTGACGCCATCCACGGTCCTCACCATCGCCGGTTCCGACTCCGGCGGCGGCGCCGGCATCCAGGCCGATCTGAAGGTTTTTGCCGCGCTTGGGGCGTACGGCACCAGCGTCATCACGGCCGTCACCGCACAGAACACCCGGGGCGTCGACACCGTCCTGCCGCTGCCGCCACGCACAGTCACCGAGCAGTTGGACAGCGTGCTCGCCGACTTCACCGTCCGGGCGGCCAAGATCGGCATGCTCGGCACCCCGGCGATCGCCGACGCGGTGGCCGCCGCCGCGAAGGGCGGCCGGCTGCCGCACCTCGTCGTCGACCCGGTGCTGGTCGCCACCAGCGGGCACGCGCTGGGAGTGGTTGCCGCGGTGGAACGGCTGCTGCCGTACGCGCGGGTGGCGACGCCGAACCGCGCGGAGGCCGCCGCCATCACCGGTCGTCCGGTGACCACGGTCGAGGAGATGATCTCCGCCGCGGAGGACCTCACCGCGGGTGGTCCGGAGCACGTCGTGGTCACCGGCGGCGACGTGGACACCGACGGCGAGGCGGTCGACGTGCTGCACGGTGGCGGCGTCACCACCCTGCTCCGCGCGCCCCGCGTGCCGACGCGGCACAACCACGGGACCGGATGTTCGTTCTCGGCGGCCGTCGCCGTCCGGCTCGCGTCGGGCGATCCGGTGCCGGCGGCCGTCGCCACCGCGAAAAAGTACGTCACCCGGGCGCTGACCGGCGCCCGGGACTGGGAGTTGGGCGCGGGACGCGGCCCGCTGGACCACTTTGGCTGGTCGGCTTGAACCGACAGGGAGGCTGTTATGCAGACACGTCGCAAGGTCTATGCCGAGGGCTCTCGCCCGGACGTCCGGGTGCCGTTCGCCGAGGTCGACCTCACCGGGGACAACCCGCCGGTGCGGCTCTACGACACATCCGGGCCGGGCTCGGACCCCGAGGTGGGGCTGCTGCCGTTACGCGGCCCATGGATCGCCGAGCGAGGTGACGTGGCGCCCGTCCGGGGCGCCGGCACGCCGCTGGCCGGGGCGGACGGCAAGCGGCCGACACAGCTCGCGTACGCCCGCGCCGGCGCCGTCACGCCGGAGATGGAGTTCGTGGCGATCCGGGAGGGGGTGGCACCGGAGTTCGTCCGGGACGAGATCGCGGCCGGGCGAGCGGTGCTGCCACTGAACGTCAACCACCCCGAGTGCGAGCCGGCGATCATCGGCAAGGCGTTCCTGGTCAAGGTCAACGCCAACATCGGCACCTCGGCGGTCACCTCCTCGATCGCCGAGGAGGTGGAGAAGCTGACCTGGGCGACCCGGTGGGGCGCGGACACCGTGATGGACCTGTCGACCGGCAATCGGATCCACGAGACGCGCGAGGCCATCGTGCGGAACTCGCCGGTGCCGATCGGCACGGTGCCGATCTATCAGGCGCTGGAAAAGGTCGGCGGGGATCCGGTGAAGCTGAGCTGGGAGGTGTTCCGGGAGACCGTCATCGAACAGGCCGAGCAGGGCGTTGACTACATGACGGTGCATGCCGGTGTGCTGCTTCCGTACGTGCCGTTGGCCGTCGACCGGGTGACCGGGATCGTCTCCCGGGGCGGTTCGATCATGGCGGCCTGGTGTCTGGCGCACCACGAGGAGAACTTCCTCTACACCAATTTCCGGGAGCTGTGCGAGATCCTGGCCCGCTACGACGTGACGTTCTCGCTCGGCGACGGGCTGCGGCCCGGCTCCATCGCGGACGCCAACGACGAGGCGCAGTTCGCCGAGCTGAAGACTCTGGGCGAGTTGACGAAGGTCGCCTGGGAGTACGACGTCCAAGTGATGATCGAGGGCCCCGGGCATGTGCCGATGCACAAGATCAAGGAGAACGTGGACCTCCAGCAGGAATGGTGCCACGAGGCGCCGTTCTACACGCTCGGTCCGCTGACCACGGACATCGCCCCGGCGTACGACCACATCACGTCGGCCATCGGCGCGGCGATGATCGGCATGTTCGGCACGGCGATGCTCTGTTACGTCACCCCGAAGGAGCACCTCGGGCTGCCGGACCGGGACGACGTGAAGGCGGGCGTGATCGCCTACAAGATCGCGGCGCACGCGGCCGACCTGGCCAAGGGGCACCCCGGCGCGCAGGCCTGGGACGACGCGCTGTCCAAGGCGCGGTTCGAGTTCCGCTGGGAGGACCAGTTCAACCTCTCGCTGGACCCGGAGACCGCGCGGGCCTACCACGACGCCACGCTGCCGGCGCAGCCGGCGAAGACCGCGCACTTCTGTTCCATGTGCGGCCCGAAGTTCTGCTCTATGAAGATCACCCAGGAACTCAAGGAATACGCGGCCCGCGGGATGCAGGACAAATCAGCGGAGTTCGTCGCCGCAGGCGGTCGGGTCTACCTCCCGCTGGCCTGATCCCTGTCCATCCCAACCCCGGATCGAGTTCGTCAAGAAGGGGGACCATCTGACGAGCGGTATAACCCTCTCCGGGAGTCTGTTTTTCCGAGGACTCTGCGACCGTCGTCGTTCCGGTGGGGTGACAGGCCGGGGGCGGTCAGGGGCGGGAGTGGCGGCCGGCGGAGCGGAGTGAGCGCCGGCCGCGCTCCTGTTCCGGTTCGTTGTCGGGAAGCGGCCTGCCCAGCCCGGTGACCCAGTCGACGAACTCCTCGTCCTGCGTCGGCACCGGCTCCGCCTCGGTGGCGACCTGATCCGCCCGCGACCGGCTCCGCCGGAAAAGGCCGCGTCGCTTCGGCTCGTCCTCGGCCGGGTGGCCGCCGGCGCCGGGGGCGGCACGGTCCGCTTCGGGGGCGGCGGCGGTGTCCGCCTCGGTGACCTGTCCGGCCGTCGGTGTCGAGGCGTCGCCGGTCCGGGCAGGGGCGTCGGTGCCTGTGCACGCGGCGACGAGCCGGTCGGCCTCGACCCGGGTCGGGGCGTCGCCTACGGTCGGCGCCGGATCCGGCGCCGAGCTCGCCTTCGGCGTCGCATCCGCGGCGGGCGTCGCGTCGGCCGCATCACCTGCTCGGGTCGCCGTCGGGTCGGTTGCCGAGCCGGAGCGCCGGGCGGTGGCGAAGGCGTCCCAGGTACCGGCGCCGTTCAGGTTCGGCAGCGGGGCGCGATGCCGTGGCCGGGGAGCGGGCCTGGGCGTACCACGGTCGCTCGCCGAGCTTGCCGACGCGACGGGTGGGTCGAGCGCAACGGTGCGTGGTGCCGGGTGTGGCGGTGCGAGCGCGGTGGGCGAGAGGGGGGAGAACGGCTTCGGGCCGACCCGGGTAGGTGTGGGACCTGGCAGCGTCATCGGGGCCGGAGCGGGACGGGACGGGAACGGGTCCGATGTGGATGCGGCGCGCGCCGGCGTGACGGGAGCCGGCGGCGTGGGAGTGGGAGTGGGCGGTACCGGCCCGGTCTCGGCGTTCGACACCGGCGGGTCCTCGTCAGGCGGTGGCGGATCGAGCTGGCCGGCCCCGGCGGGGTCCGGTGCGGGTGGGCGTCCGGCCGGTCCGGTGTCCGGTGCGGCCGGTGGGCCCGCGCCCGGCGGCGCGCCGTCGGCCGGATCGGCCACGGGACGGGCGGTGTCCGCCGGCCCGACCGCTTGCTCCGGCTCCGCCGTGCCCGCTGGGCCGGGCGAGCCCGATGGACTGTCCAGTGCCAGCGTCCCGGGCGGGCCTGCCGGATCCGGCGCTGACCCGGTGTGCGTCGAGCCGGCGGGCTGCCGGGATTCGGAGGTGGGCGCGGGAGTGCCGTCCGCCAACGGCGCTGGACCGGCGCTCGCGGATGCAGTGGGGCCGGCGACGGCCCCCCCGTCGTCGCCTGCGGGCGCGCATCGATCGGCGGACCGTTGCACCGGAGCCGGGACCGCGGGCGGCACGGGCTCGCCGACCTGGACGTCCCCGACCACCGAGCCGGCGGATGCCCCACCGGGATCGCCCGGGGCGGTCGGTGCAGGGTTGGCGGCCGGCGCAGCCCCGGGCGTCGGCCAGTCCCAGTGGGCCGGAGCAGCATCGGCCGGCGTTCCGGTGACCCCCGGCGCCCGCTCGTTCGCGGCCCGGCCGGCGGCGGGGGCCGGCGTGGCGGTGTCGCCGACGTGAAGTCCGGCGTCGGCTGGTGCGGTCCGCGGCACGGCTGGACCGGCCGGCAGCGGGCGCAGGATGTCGGTGGGTTCGATCACCCGGTCGGCTTCCGGGCCGCCACCGCGCCTCGACAGGGGGCTCGCCATCAGCGGCCAGCGCAGCAGGACGGCGGCGGTCGAGCCGAGCGCGCCGGCGGCCACCGCGAGCAGAGCCGCGTAGTACGGCGTGCTCTGGTACCGGTCGACGCCGTCGCCCGCGCCGGTGGTCAGGTAGGCGGACGCCAGCAGCACCGGCCCGGCCGTTCCGGTCACTCCACCGACCAGCGGGGGGTACTCGCGCCAGCGGGCCAGGGCGCCGGTGGCTGCGCCGGCGAGCAGCGCCACCAGCGGCAGGAGCGGCAGCGTCAGGCGCTGCGCCGCGTCAGCGGCGAGCCACGACGGCTCCAACACTCCGAGGCGCACGGCGGACAGCGGTCCGGCGGCGGTCAACGACGGGGCGACCGAGACCAGGGCGAGCAGCCAGACGGTGCCGGCGACGAGCGCCATGTTCCAGCCCAGCGGCGGCCGGACCAAGACGGTGAGCGCGGCACCCGCCCCGACCGCCGCCCCGACGGTCGCGCAGATCGCGACCGCCCAGATCGGGTCAACGGAGATCAGTTCGGCGGCCCGGGCCGGCTGCATGCAGAGCGGCGCGACGACCGTAGCGCCCAGCGCGGCGGCGCCCGCCACGACGAGTTGCTGGCCGGCCCCGGTCAGCAGCCCGTCGCGGCGGGCCCACCGCTCGGTGAGGACGGCACCGACCACGGCGGCGTTCGCCGCGAACCAACCGACCCAGGCGAGCTGGGCCGGCCACTGGTTGACGGTGCCGCCGGTGAAGGCGCCGGCGAGCCGAACGACGCCGAAGCCGAACGCGATGCCGAGCTGACCGGCTCCGGCCAGCAGACTCACCCCGAACGCCGTGAGTAGCAGCTTGCCCCAGGTCCGAAAGGCCATGTCCGGAACGTTACGGTCCGGTGCGACCGATCGCCACCGGCGCGCCGTGCCGCGCACCGGCCCCGCCACCAGCGCGGCCACGGTTCCTCCGCCGGGCTACTTGAGTTCGACCAGCCGGGCGAGGTACGTGGTGTCGCCGATGTTGGTCAGCATGTGCACCGCGCCCGGGTCCCGGTAGACGACACCGCCGGTCGGCTCGTCGGCGTCGATGTGGGTGCCGTCGACCGTCTGCACCACGTTCCTGGCACCCTGGACCGCCACCACCAGGTACGGATGGTCGTGCCGGTGCAGCGGCTGGCACTCCCCGGGCGCCAGCCGGATGTGCCAGACCCGGACCCGGTCGTTCTCGTACACGATCTCCTGGCCGACTGGGCCGAGCTCGACGTCGGTATCGGTCATCGGACTCCGTTCAGTTGGGGGAGCACCTCGGCGGCGATGAGCTCCAGGTGGTCGAGGTCGGCGAGGTCGATCAGGCGTAGGTGGACGCGGCTGGCGCCGATCGCGGCGAACTCGCCGATCCGGTCGACCAGCTGGGCCGGCGAGCCGATCACCGGGTCGTCCGGTGGCAGCGCGCTCGTGGTGTGCAGCGGCACCGCCCGTCGGCGGGCCTCGGCGTCGGTGCGGCCGACCGCCACGACGACGCCGGCGGAGAGCACGAGGGGCGACCGGCCGGAGTCCGTCCGCCCGGTTCGGCCGGCGGCCTCTCGCACCCGGTCGAACGCCTCGGCGGTCGCCTTGGGGGTGGTGAATGGCATGTTGAACTCGTCGGCGTAGCGGGCGGCCAGTTCCGGCGTGCGCTTCGGACCCCGCCCGCCGACGATGATCGGCGGCCCGGGGACCTGCACCGGCCGGGGCAACGCCGGGCAGTCCGCCAACCGGTAGTGGTCACCGGAGTAGCTGAAGGTCTGCCCGGCCGGGGTTCGCCACAGGCCGGTGATCACGTCGAGCTGCTCGGCGAACCGGTCGAACCGCTGCCCGGGGCCCGGGAACGGGATGCCGTAAGAGGTGTGCTCACGCTCGTACCACCCGGCGCCGATGCCCAGCTCGACCCGGCCGCCGCTCATCTGGTCAACCTGGGCCACCATCACGGCCAGCGGACCGGGAAGCCGGAAGGTGGCCGACGTGACCAGCGTGCCGAGGCGGATGTGGGCGGTCTCCCGGGCCAACGCGGCGAGCGTGAGCCAGGCGTCGGTCGGGCCGGGCAGCGGCGGTTCGTCGCCCATCGCCTGGTAGTGGTCGGCCCGGAGGAAGGCCTCGAAGCCGCCTTCCTCGGCCAGCTGGGTGAACCGGAGCTGGTCGTCGTAGCTGGCGCCCCGGTGCGGCTCGGTGAAAACCGCCACCCGCATGCCTATCGTGCCTCCACGCCGGCGCTCGCCGGCACGTCGCGTTCCGTCAGGAGTTCGTGCAGGTCGGCGCTGACCCGGGCGACGTCTGCCAGGTGGGAGTTGCGGCCGAACGTGCGTGGCCGGGGAATGGCCACGTCGACGATGCTGCGGATCCGGCCGGGGCGGGGGCTGAGCACCACCACGCGGTCGGCCAGCAGGACCGCCTCGTCGATCGAGTGGGTGACGAAGACGACGGTGGCGGACGTCTCCATGTGTACTCGTTGCAGCTCCCCGGAGAGCTCCTTACGGGTGAGCGCGTCGAGCGCGGAGAAGGGCTCGTCCATGAGCATCACCCGCGGCTCGCCGATGAGAGACCGGCACAGTGCCACGCGCTGCTGCATCCCGCCGGAGAGTTCGTGCGGCAGCCGTTTCTCGAACCCGGCGAGACCGGTCAGCGCCAGTAGTTGCCGGGCCCGATCGCGGTGCTTCGCCCGCGGCCACCCGAAGATCTCGACCGGCAGCAGGACGTTGTCCAGCACCGTGCGCCAGGGCAGCAACGCCGGTCGCTGGAAGAGCATCGCGACGTCCTGCCGGGGCCGGACGACCGGCGTGCCGGCGACCGTGACCACACCGGTGGAGACCGGGAGCAGGCCCGCGACCAGTCGCAGCAGGGTGGACTTGCCGCAGCCGGAGCGGCCGACGACGGCGACGAACTCGCCCTCGGCGACGTCGAGGTCGATGCCGCGTAGGGCCTCTATCCGGCCGGAGTGGCCGTCGAAGGTGCGGGACACGCCGGACAGACAGATCATCCCGCGGGCCTCCCTGAGTCGGCGGTCAGCAGTCGCCGGAAAGGGTATCCGTCCCGTACCTCAATCGCACCATCCGGGGTGGACGTCAGGTCGTTTCCGTTCCGCAACCTGCTATGCCTGGCGTCACAAAGGTGGAATTCTCGTACGCTGTGCCGCGAAGAGTCCCCTCCAGACGGTGGATGTCGGCTACGCCCCCTCCTGCCGACGCCGCCTGACTACGCCCCTCCGGAGGCCGCCGGCCCCCGGTCGGAAAGGACAAGGTGCACTGATGAAAAGGCTGACGCGTACGGTCGCCGCGGCCACGATGGCTGCCACCCTCGCTCTGGTCGCCGCCTGCAGCAGCGGCTCGGACTCCACCGAGGACGTCAAGGGCGGTGACGGCGGAGCCCTGGAGAAGGTGACGTACCTCACCTCGTTCGGCAACTTCGGGCGTGATTCCTACGCATGGGTGGCGCAGGAGAAGGGCTTCTTCACCGACGCCGGCTTCGACGTGGAAATCAAGCCCGGGCAGGGCACCGGCGCCACCATCCAGACCATCGCCGGTGGTCAGGCGCAGTTCGGCCCGGTCGACCTGACTGGAGGTCTGCTCCAACTCGGCAACGGTCAGGCCAAGGACTTCGTCGCGGTGGCCGCGATCCACCAGCGCACCCTCACCGCCATCGCCACCGTCGAGGGCACCGGCATCGCCTCCCCGAAGGACCTGGAGGGCAAGCGGCTCGCCGACGTTCCCGGGTCGGTGATCCGTAACCTGTTCCCGACCTACGCCAAGCTGGCGGGGGTCGACGCGAGCAAGGTGACCTGGGTGAACGGCGAGCCGCAGACGCTGATGGGCACTCTCGCCAGCGGCCAGGTCGACGGCATCGGGCAGTTCGTGGTGGGCCAGCCCACCATCGAGGCGGTCACCAAGAAGAAGGCCGTCCTGCTGCCGTTCAGCAACGTGATGCAGGACCTCTACGGGAACGTGCTGATCACCTCCTCGAAGCTCGCCAAGGAGAAGCCGGAGATGGTCAAGCGGTTCGCCGGCGCTCTGTTGCGGGGCCTGGAGTACGCGCTGGCCAACCCGCAGGAGGCGGCCGACCTCCTGAAGAAGAACGTCGACGCCACCAATCCGGCTGCGGCGAAGGCAGAGCTGGAGCTGATGGCCGGCTACGTCCGGTCCAGCAACACCGGTACCCAGCTCGGCACGTTGGACAGCGGCCGGGTGGCCAAGAGCATCGCGATCCTTCAGGGCGCCGGCGCCCTGAAGCAGAACATCACGCCCGACCAGATCATCGACTTCAGCCTCGCGCCGAAGGCCTGATCCGGCTGATGGTCGGGGGTACGCCCCACCGCCGCTGCCCGGCGGTGGGGCGTACCCCCCGCCGCCCCGCACGGCCCAATGGAGGATCGATGACCGACGTCTGCTCGCCGGAGACTGTTGCGGCGTCCCCGCAGCTCGCGCCGAGCCCGGAGCGCCGCGCCGACCGGCGGCTCGGGGATCGGGCCGCGACTGTCCTGCTGCCGGTGGGCGGTCTGCTGATCGCCGTCGGCGTCTGGTGGCTGGTGGCCCGGGGGGAGTTGGTGCACCCGGCCGCGTTACCGCCGCCCGGCGAGGTGCTGGCCGCATTCGTCGAGCAGCCGGCGCGCATGCTGGAACACACCTGGGCGACCACCCGGGAGATCCTGATCGGCTTCGGGCTCTCCGCCGTGGCCGGTGTCCTGCTGGGGCTGGCGCTGGCGGCTTCCCGGATCGTGGAGCGGATGTTCACGCCGCTGCTGGTGGCGGTGAACGCGGTGCCCAAGATCACGTTGGGGCCGCTGCTGGTGGTGACGCTGGGCTGGGGCCAGACGCCGATCCTGACCATGGTCTTCCTGCTCTGCTTCTTCCCGATCGTGCTCTCCACCACGACCGGCCTGACCTCCACGCCGGCCGACCTCGCCGAACTGGCCCGCTCGCTGAACGCCTCCCGCTGGCAGGCGTTCCGGAAGGTCCGCTTTCCGGCCGCATTGGCGCAGATCTTCGTCGGGCTGAAGGTGGCGATGCCGTTGGCCGCCATCGGCGCCGTGATCGGTGAGTTCCAGGCGGGGGAGGGCGGCCTCGGCTACGTCATCCAGCAGTACGCCGGGATGGGTGACACCGCTACCGCCTGGGCCGCCATCATGTTGGTCGCGCTGGTGAGCATCCTGCTGTACGCGGCCCTGTTGCTCGCCGAGCGCCGGGCCCTTCCCTGGGTCCGGGAGGTCACCTCCCGCCACTGACGGCTCACCGTATCCGCGAGGTACCGACCGACCCGGGAGCTGCCGGGCCGGGCGACGGTGTCGAGTCACGGCGTGGTGCGCAGCGTCCAGGTCGGTGTTGCGCCGGCGGTCCGCCGGCTCGGCGCCGTGGTCGCCGGGGCCGGGTCGCTCCGGCTCTGGTCGCGGCCCGGCCGTGTGGCGACGTCGTTGGCCCGCCTCGTCGGAGGCCAGCCCTGGTGCCTGCGCTAGCCGGCCAGGCGCCAGCGCCCGTTACGCGCGACCAGGGTGGTCAGTGCCTGCGGCATCAGCCCGGAATGGTTGTCCGGGGTCATCCGGATCGGGCCGGAGAGACCATCCATCTGGGACGTCTCCAGCACGTCACGGATGCCGTCCCGGTCGACCGTCCCGGGTTCCGCACCGGTCCGCAGCACGGCGTCGGCGACGAGCTGAAGGGCGTCCGCGGCGAACGATGACGAGCCGTGGAAGCCGCCGAACCGGGCGGTGTAGGCCTTGAACCACTGCCGTCGTGCCGCCTTCGCCGGTGTGGTGGCGATGACGTCGTCGATGACCATGGTCTGGGTGAAGACCAACGTGGCGCGTTCCGTTTCCCGGGCCGACGGGCCGAGGAAGAGGTCCCCGGCGGCCGAGGCGTCGAAGTAGAGCGAGCCGCGGAAGCGCGCCTCCTGCGCGGCCAGCGCGGCCAGGGTCGCCTGGTCCGGGGGCGTCCAGAGCACCAAAGCGTCCGGCTCGTCGGCGACGAGCATCTTGACCTGGCGGGTGACGTCGGTGTCGGTGGCACGGACCGTCGCCACCCGGCCCATCTTCACGCCCGCCGTACGGAACTCGTTGCCGAGCGCACGGAGTCCTTCCCGGCCGTAGTCGTCGTCGCTGTGCAGCAGGCCGATTTCGCGGGCGCCGGCCCGCTGCAACTCGGTGGTGAGGGCCGCGGCGTTGTCGGCCGCGTTGGGGGCCAGCTTGAACACGTACCGGCGTTGGTCCACCGGGTTCGTGATGGCGTCGGAGGGGGCCAACGCGATGGTCGGGACCCTCTTCTCGTCGATGGTCCGCGCGGCGCCGACCGCGCATTCATCGCAGCCGCCCATGATGATCGCGGTAACCCGGGGGTCGTCGCTGAGGTCGTTGATGTTGCGCAACGACTCGCTCGCGTCGGAGCGATTGTCCTTGACCGTGAGTTCGACCCGCCGGCCGTCGAGCGCGCCGGACGAGTTCAGTTGCTCGACCTTTAGTTCCAAGGCGCGCTGGTACGCCTTGCCGACCGCCGCGGCGGGCCCGGACAGCTCGAGGTCGACGGCGATGACGATCGGGCTGGTGTCCCGTTCCTCCGAGCCGAACTGGCAGCCGGTGACAGTGGTTGCCAGGACGACCGAGGCGAGCGCGGCGACGCTCGCGGAGCGGATGGGGCTCAACGTTGTCCTCCAGGTGGACGTGGGCGCGGCCCGGGGCGCCGCCGAACTGGCCCGTCCGCAATGGAGGGCGGGATTTCCGCCGTTCGGTGTGCGCGAAAGCCTGCAAAACCTTGCCAATATCGGATGCTGCGGTCAAGCGGGTGGTGCCGAGCTTTTCGGGATGTGCATCCCACATGTTGAGGTAACACAAAGTTTGCAAACGGTCACTGATTCGATGCGCCTCGCCACACTCTGTCTACATTGCCTGTTCAAAGCGTTGGGAAGGCGGCGGCGGTAGGTGATCGGTGCATTGGTTCGGTGTCGTCCGACCGTTTCCTGCCACACTGCGGCTTCCCAAACCAGATCCCGTCTGATGAAATCGCGGCCGTGCCGCGCGTGGGCTGTCCGCTGCATCAGGCACGGGTCGGCGGGTCAAGCGTGGAAGAAACGACGGAGGCGATGTCGTGAGCACCGGACCGACGACCCTGCCCACAGGTGGCGACAGTGCACGGCCGACGCGCCGGCTGCCCCGGCTCCGCGACGCCCGGATCCGGTCCAAGCTGGCGCTGATCCTGGTCGTGCCGGTGGCCGCCGTCATCGCGCTGGCCACCGTCCGTCTGGTCGCGGTCGGTGCGGGTGCTTACGACGCCACCAGGGCACAGGCGCTCACCGAGCTCTCCATCGACATCTCCGCGCTCACCCAGGATCTGCACGCCGAGCGCATGGCGGCGGCTGGCTACCTGGCTGTGCCGCGGCAGGGTGCTGACGTGTACAACCTGCTGGTCCGCAGCACCGACGAGCGGGTCAGGGCTTACCGCGAGGAGCGGGGCCGGGTCGGTGACGCGCCCGCCGCGGTCCGGGACCGGCTGGCGGCCATCGACGAGCATCTGGAGACCCTCGGTGCGACGCGCCAGCAGGTGCTGGACCGCCGGCAGATGGCCGTCGCCGAGGCGTCGCTGCGGTACGGCGTGATCCTGACCGACCTGGTCGCCTACGGTGACGGTCTGGCTCAACTACCCGGCGAGGAGCGGCTGTCGGACGCCCGGCGTGCGGTCGCCGCCTTCGCCCGCGCCAAGGCGGCCGTCGCCGAGGAGGAGTCGGTCGTCTACACCGCCCTGAGCGCCGGCCAGCTCGACGACGAGCAGTTCTCCTCCTTCGTGGCCACCCTGACCAGCCAGCAGGAGGCGCTGCTCGCCTTCACCCTGGCGGCCGACCCGGCCCAGCGGGCCCTGGTCGACAGCACCGTCTCCGGCGACGCGGTCACCCTGGCCGACCGGGTCGCCGCCGACATCACCCGGTCGGTCGGGCAGCGGCCGCTGGTGGGCGCGGCGGACGCCAGTGCCGCGATCGGCGCGGTCAACGACCTGATGCGGTGGGCCGAGATCCGGTTGCAGGACGCGCTGCTCGCCCAAGCCGAGCAGGCCCGCTCGGACGTCCTCCGGCAGGCTGTCGTCGAGTCGCTGTTGGTGCTGCTCACCCTCGTTATCGCCGTCACCCTCGCCGTGGTCCTGGCCCGTTCGCTGAACCACTCGCTGCACCGGCTGCGTGAGGGCGCCCTCGCGGTGGCCAACCACGATCTGCCGGACGCGGTGAAGCGGCTGCAGAACATGGAGACCGTGGGCGAGGGCGGCGTCGACGAGATCGTGCGGCAGGTGCGCGATCCGATCCAGCTCAACAACCGTGACGAGGTCGGCCAGGTCGCGCTCGCCTTCAACGTGGTGCACCGGGAGGCGGTCCGAGTGGCGGCCGAGCAGGCCGCCCTGCGGACCAGTGTCTCGGCGATGTTCCTCAACCTGGCCCGGCGAAGTCAGACGCTGGTCGACCGGATGATCGGCGAGCTGGACGCGATCGAACGCGGGGAGGAGGACCCGAAGCGGCTGGCCCGTCTCTTCGAGTTGGACCACCTGGCCACCCGGATGCGTCGCAACGACGAGAATCTGTTGGTCCTCGCGGGTGCCGACTCGGCTGTCCCGCGCCGCGAGGATGCCTTGCTGGTGGACGTGCTGCGGGCCGCGCAGTCCGAGGTGGAGCTGTACAACCGGATCGAGTTCGGCACGGTGGACACCGACGTCTCGGTGGCCGCCCACGCGGTCAACGACGTTGTCCGCCTGGTCGCCGAACTGCTCGACAACGCCGCCCGGTTCTCCCCGCCGAACACGCTCGTGGTCGCCGACGCGCGGCGCATCCGCGACTACGTGCTCATCCAGGTCGAGGACCGTGGCCTCGGCCTCTCCGACGAGCAGTTGGACCTGCTCAACCGGCGACTCGCCGAGCCGCCGAGTGTCGACGTCGCGGCGTTCCGGCTGATGGGCCTGGCCGTGGTGAGCCGGCTCGCTGCCCGCTACGGCATCCGGGTCGAGCTGCGTCGCAATGTCGAGGGTGGCACAGTCGCTCAGGTGACCCTGCCGACAGCCGCCGTGGTCCTGCCCTCGATCCACGCGCGGGAGCCGATCGCCCGTCCCCGGCAGCCGATCGCCATGGAGCAGGCACCGCTCACCCCGGCCGGCGTCGGTGAACCGGTGACCGGGGGGACGAAGACCGTAACCCTGCCGGAGCCGTGGCGGACCGACCAGGCGCCGCCGGTGCCGTGGCAGGCTCCGAGACAGGCCCGGGGCGCGACGTCGGCGGTGCAGGCCGGCGGCCTGGGCGGGGCGCAGCCGGCCGACGCCCCCACTCCGGCACAGCCGGCCGACGCCCCCACTCCGGCACAGCCGGCCGACGCCCCCACTCCGGCGCGGTCAGTCGTCACCGGCGGATTCTCGGCGGGCACGCCCACCGCCGCGCACCCGACGGTGGATCCGTTGCCCCGGCGCGCCCCCGCAGCCGAGGGCTCCACGCCGGCCGCCACCGGCGCCTTCCCCACCTTGTCGGGCAGCGCGGGCACCGCCGCCGGGGCGGGGAGCGGCTTCACCGGCGGGCTCGGTGCCGGCCTGGCCGCCACCGCGTCGCTGGCCCCGACTACGCCGATCAACCCGCCGGTCGACCTGCCGGCGGAGGCACCGATCTTCCGTGAGATGGAGGCGGTCTGGTTCCGGTCGCACGGCGAGGACGTCACCACCATCTTCGCCCGGCCGGACTTCAGCCAGTCGGCCCCGCCGGCCCCGCCGGCCCCGGCGGCGGAGGTGTCGGCCCGGCCGAAGCTGCCCACCCGGGTTCCCGGCACGTCGGCTTCGCCGCCCCCGCCGTCGTACGGCCCACCCGGCACAGCGTCCGACGCGCCGGTGGCCGGCCAGGCGCCGGTGGCCGGCCAGGCGCCGCCGACGGCCGACCCGGAGGCGTGGCGGACCGCGGCCGACGAGGGCTGGAACCGAGCCACCCGCGCCGCCGAGCCGGCCGCCGGTGGGATGACCCGCTCCGGCCTGCCGAAGCGGGTGCCACAGGCGCAACTCGTCCCCGGCGGCATCGAACCGCGGGGCGCCCGGGATCGCACCCGCCGGACGCCGGACGACGTACGTGGTCTGTTGTCGGCCTACCACCGCGGCGTGCAGCGCGGGCGGGCGGCCGGTACGGACCTGACCAGCACCTCGAACAAGGAGACGAGCCAATGAACAGGCCAGCGGCCATGCAGGACATGGGTTGGCTGCTCACCAACTTTGCCGACAGCGTGGCGGGTATCGCCCATGTGGTGGCGGTGTCCGCCGACGGGCTGCTGCTCGCTTCCTCCCGGGACCTGCCGGCTGACCGGGCGGACCAGCTCGCGGCGATCACCTCCGGCGTGGTGAGTCTGACCGACGGCGCGGCGCGGATGTTCAGCGCCGGTGGTGTGCTCCAGACCGTCATCGAGATGGACAGTGGCTACCTGTTCCTGATGTCGATCAGCGACGGCTCGTCGATGGCCGTGCTTGCGGCCCGCAGCTGCGACGTCGGCCAGGTGGGGTACGAGATGGCGCTCCTGGTGGAACGCGTCGGCGCTGCGCTGGTGCCGCAGCCCAGGGACACGGTGCGCTCGTAGCCCGGTCCGGCGCTCAGGCTCGCGCCGAACAGGGACAGGTGATCCGGCGCCGGCGGGCTCCGGTTGGGCAGAGGGGAGGTGACCGCGGATGGACCACCGGCGTGCGGACCCGCGTGGCGAGTTGGTGCGCCCCTACGCGGTCACCCGCGGCCGGACCGTGCCGCGACAGGACATTGCTCTGGAGGCGGTGCTGTCCGCGAGTGCCACCGCGGTCGCCGAGTCCCGCTTCGCGGGGCACGACAAGCACCGCATCGCGACGGTCTGCGAGGGCCGGGCGCAATCGCTGGCGGAGGTCGCCGCGTACACCCGGATGCCGTTGGGGGTCACCCGGGTGCTGGTCGCCGACATGGTGGCCGAGGGCCTGCTGACGCTACACACCGCCGCTCCCGCCGTGGGTTACGAGGAGCGGATGAACCTGCTTGGAAGGGTGCTAAGTGGACTTCGCGAACTATGACCCCGTCGGGGCGAGCCGCAGTCGGGAGATCATCTCCGCGAAGATCGTCATAGCGGGCGGCTTCGGCGTCGGCAAGACAACGTTGGTCGGCGCGATCTCGGAGATCACCCCGCTGACCACCGAGGCAGTCATGACCGCGGCCGGTGTCGGCATCGACGACCCGTCCAAGGTACCCGGCAAGGAGACCACCACCGTCGCCATGGACTTCGGCCGGATCACGATGGCGCAGGACCTGATCCTGTACCTGTTCGGCACGCCCGGCCAGACCCGGTTCTGGTTCATGTGGGACGAGATCATCCGGGGTGCCGTGGGCGCGGCCGTGTTGGTGGACACGCGTCGGATCACCGACGCCTTCGCGCCGCTTGACTACTTCGAGAACCGCAACCTGCCGTACGTGGTGGCGCTCAACAAGTTCGACGGCGCCCCGGACTACGAACTGGACGAGGTACGTGAGGCGCTCGCGATCCGGGCGGACGTACCCCTGGTGCTGACCGACGCCCGTCAGCGGGACGCCGTCAAGCAGGTGCTCGTGACGGTCGTGGAGCACGCTATGACGCGCCTGCAGGCCGAGCGCGACCGGGGCCAACCAACTCCGGTCGGCTGACCGTCGCCCGCGGGCACGTCGACCGCGGGCACGTCGACCGCGGGCACGTCGCCCGCGGGCACCGTCGACCGCGGGCGACACGCGGTCAGTCGACGCGGAGGCGGTAGCCGCGCTTCACCACCGTCTGCACGACCCGGGGTGCCCTCAGGCCGGCGCGGAGCCGCGCCACCGCCATCTCCACCGCGTGCTCGTCCGCACCGCGCGGCAGCGTCCGCAGCAGAGCTGTCCGCGACAGGACCCGGCCGGGGACGGTCGCCAACGCCCGCAGCACCGCCATCGGGGCGGGGGCCAGCGAGCGCAGCTCACCGTCGACCACGGCCGCGTGCCCGCGCAGGGTGAGCAGGTGGCCAGCGGCCTTCAGGGTGACCGTGCGGCGGGGCAGTTCGTCGACGATGGTGCGGACCAGCGCACCCAGCCGTGCCCGGTTCGGCGTGCCGACCGGCACGCCGCGCCGCAACAGCGGTTCCGCGGTCACCGCGCCCACGCAACCGGCCAGCACGTCGCCGCGGAAGGCGTCGAGCACCGCGTCGGTGCGGTCCCCCGCGGCCCGCAGCAGCGCCTCGGCGGCCGGGGCGGAGGTGAATGTCACGGCGTCGACCAGCCGGCCGGCGACCAGGTCGATCAGCCGGTGCAGCGGTGCCGGGTCGGTGGGCGGCGCCCAGCGATAGACCGGCACCTCGATCACGGTCGCCCCGGCGGCCTCCAACGCCATCGTGCACTCGGGTTGTCGCTCGCCGTGCAGCTGCATGGCGATCACCTGCCCGGCGACGCCACGCCGCCGCAGGTGGTCGACCACCTCGTCGCAGCTCTCGGAGGCGGGGGACCACTGGTCGTGGAGGCCGGCGGCGCGGATCGCGCCGCGTGCCTTCGGGCCGCGCGCCACCACGTACGCCTCGCCGAGCACCGAGCGCAGGGGCTCGGCCAGCCCCCAGCCCTCGGCCGCCTCCAGCCAGCCGCGCATGCCGATGCCGGTGTTGGCCATCAGGATGTCCGGTGGCCGGTTGAGGCAGGCCCGTGTCGCGTCCCGCAGCTCGGTGTCGTCGGCGAGCGGCACGATCCGCAGGGCGGGGGCGAGCACCACGCGGGCGCCCCGCCGTTGGAGCAGCGCCGCCAACTCGTCCCGTCGGCGGTCGGCGGTCACCCCGACGGTGAAGCCGGCCAGTTCGTCGCGCATTCACCCCTCCTACCTCAGCCGCACCTCGACGTACCTGAGTAACGATTCGACGTACCTCAGCCACATCTGGACCAACCTCAGCCACATCTGGACCAACCTCAGCCACATCTGGACCAACCTCAGCCACATCTGGACCTACCTCAGCCGCACCTCGACCAGCCCGCCCCGGCAGCGCACCTCGTGCCGCCGGACGGCGGTCCCCGGCAGGTCCAGGCAGTGCCCCGTGCGCAGGTCGTATACCTGCTTGTGCAGCGGCGAGGCGACCGTCGGCACACCACCCCGGCTGCCGACGATCCCGCGGGAGAGCACGTACGCCCCGGCCACCGGGTCGAGGTTGTCGATCGCGAACAGGTCGTCGGCGGTGCGGAAGAGCGCGATCTGCACCCCGTCAACCAACGCCGCCACGCCCCGGTCCGGGTCCAGGCGGTCCAGCGGGCAGACCGTCGTCCACCGGAGCGTCGCCGTGCTCATCGCCGCACGTCCGGCATCCCCAGCGCCACCGGCTGCCGGTCGCCGGCCGCCCCGGCACGCGCGGGCACCGGCTGGCCACGTTCGGAGGTGAACCGGATGGCGGGGTCGGGCACGTCGGGCGCGTTGACGAACGAGGTGAACCGGCGGAGCCGGACCGGGTCGTCGAGCACGTCCCGCCACTCGTCGGAGTACGAAGCGACGTGCCGGGCCATCGCCTCGTCCAGTTCGGCGCACAGCCCGAGCGAGTCATCGACGATGACCGCGCGCAGGTGGTCCAGGCCGCCGTCCATTGCCTCGACCCAGGCGGCGGTGCGCTGCAGCCGGTCCGCGGTGCGGACATAGAACATCAGAAACCTGTCGATCAGGGTGACCAACTCGGTCGTGGTGCGGTCGCTGGCGAACAGGTCGGCGTGCCGGGGTCGGAAGCCGCCGTTGCCGCCGACGTAGAGGCTCCAACCGGTCTCGGTGGCGATGATGCCGAAGTCCTTGCCGCGGGCCTCGGCGCACTCCCGGGCGCAACCGGACACCGCAGCCTTGATCTTGTGCGGGGCGCGCAGGCCCCGGTAGCGCAGCTCCAGCGCGATGGCCAGCCCGACCGAGTCCTGCACGCCGTACCGGCACCAGGTCGAACCGACGCAGGACTTGACCGTGCGCAACGCCTTGCCGTACGCGTGGCCGGACTCGAAGCCGGCGTCGACCAGCCGGCGCCAGATCTGCGGTAGCTGCTCGACCCGTGCACCGAGCAGGTCGATCCGCTGCCCGCCGGTGACCTTCGTGTAGAGCTGGAAGTCCCGGGCCACCTCGCCGATCGCGATCAGCTTCTCCGGGGTGATCTCGCCACCCGGGATCCGTGGCACCACCGAGTAGCTGCCGTCGCGTTGCAGGTTCGCCAGGAAGTGGTCGTTGGTGTCCTGCAACGACGCCTGCTCGCCGTCGAGGATGTGCCCGTTGCCGAGCGAGGCGAGGATCGAGGCCACCGCCGGCTTGCAGATGTCGCAGCCCCGGCCCCGCCCGTGTTCGGCGATCAGCTGGGAGAAGGTGCGGACGCCGCGGACCCGGACGATGTCGAACAGCTCCTGGCGGCTCGCGTCGAAGTGCTCGCACAGCGCCGTGGACTGCTTCACACCGGCGCCGTCGAGCAGCTGCCTGAGCAGTGGCACACAGGAGCCGCAGCTGGTTCCGGCCCGGGTGCACGTCTTCAGCGCCGGCACGTCGGTGGCACCGGCCCTGATCGCCGCGTCGATGTCGTCGCGGGTGACCGCGTTGCAGGAGCAGACCTGGGCGGGGCCGGGTAGCGTGCTCGCCCCGGTACCCGTGCCCGCCGGGGCGAGCAATGCCAGTGGGGGCCCCGGTAGCGGGCCGCCGACGCTGGCGCGCAGAACGGGGTACGCCTTCGCGTCGCCGACCAGCACGCCGCCGAGCAGGGTGCTCGCGTCGTCGGAGAGCACCAGCTTCGCGTACAGCCGGGTGGCCGGGTCGGTGAACGTCACGTCGAGACAGCCCTTGGTGGTGCCGTGCGCGTCGCCGAACGAGGCGACGTCCACGCCGAGCAACTTGAGCTTCGTGGCGGTGTCCGCCCCGGGGAAGGTGGCCGCGCCGCCGACCAGCCGGTCGGCGACCACCTCCGCGGTGGCGTACCCCGGCGCGACCAGGCCGTGGCAGGTGCCGTCGACCGCGGCGCACTCGCCGACCGCCCAGATCCGCTCGTCCTCCGTCCGGCCGGTGCCGTCGACGAGCACCCCGCCACGCGGACCGAGCGGCAGGCCGGCGGCCTGGGCGAGTTCGTCGCGGGGTCGGATTCCGGCCGCGACGACGACCAGGTCGGCGCCGACCCGACCGCCGTCGGTCAGCTCCAGTGCCGCCACCGCCCCGGTCGGTCCGGCGCGCAGGGCGCTGGTGGCCACCCCGAGATGGCAGGTCACGCCCAGTTCCTCGACATATCGGCGCAGCATCGCGCCGCCGGCCGGGTCCAGCTGCACCGGCATCAGGCGGGGCGCGAACTCCACCACGCTGGTGGCGAGCCCGAGCAGCCGCAGCGCGTTCGCGGCCTCCAGGCCGAGCAGCCCACCGCCGATCACCGCCCCGGTGCGCCGGCCCCGGGCGTGCTCGCGGATCGCCGCCAGGTCGTCCAGGGTGCGGTAGGTGAAGACCCCCGGCAGGTCCGTGCCCTCGACCGGCGGAACGAACGCGTACGACCCGGTGGCCAGCACCAGCATGTCGTACCCGTACTCCCCGGCCGCCGTCGTGACGACCCGCCGTGCCCGGTCGATCGCCGTGGCCGGCTCGCCGAGGCGCAGGTCGACGCCGTCGTCGGGAGTGTGCAGGTTCAGCTCGTCCGCGTTCACCCCGTCGAGGAACGCCGAGAGCCGAACCCGGTCGTACGCCGGTCGGGTCTCCTCGCCGAGCACGGTCACCCGCCACCGACCGTCCGTGTCCCGGGCGCGCAGCGCGTCCACGAACCGTTGCCCGACCATGCCGTTGCCGACGACGACCAGTCTGCCCGCGCTCACGACGGCGCTCCGCCTCGCCGAACGGTCCGCGCCCCGGCCGCGTGGCCGGCGGTAGCGCCGATGGGACCTCGGCCGGGGACCGGTGATCTTCGGCGCGCCGGTGACGGGCCCGCGTGAGCAGCGCCGTCGTGCGCCGACCTCGCACCGAGCCTGCTGCTGTTCTCGCTGCGCTCGCTCATTGCGCCACCTCCACCGAGTCCACGCCGGACAGCCACCCGACGATTCCGGCGACCGCGTCCCGGCAGTCGCCGCAGCCCGTACCGGCCCGGGTCGCCGCCACCGCGGCGTCGACCGTCCGGGCCCCGGAGCGCCAACAGCTCACGAGCGCCCCCTTGCTGACGTTGTTGCACCGGCAGACCGTTGCCGCGTCCGGCATCAGCGCCGGCGTCGCGGCCGGCTCGGCGGGGGCCGCGCCGAGCGCCCGGCCGAGCAGCAGGGAGCGTCGGTCGATGGGGACCTGCTGGCCCCGGTCGAAGAGTTGGATGACCGTGCCGACTGCCGGGTTGTCGCCGAGCAGGACCGCGGCGGTCAGCCGCTCGTCGTGGATGCGCAGCCGGGCGTACGTGCCTCGGGCGGGGTCGGTGAAGGTCAGCTCCTCGCCGGGTCCGTCGCCGTCGGGGTCGCCCATCGCGGCCAGGTCGATACCGGCCGCCTTGAGCCGGGTCACCACCGGCTTCGGCCGGTAGCGGGCCAGCGGTTCCTCGCCGGTGAGGACCTGCGCCACCACCCGTGCCTGCGCCCACGCCGGTGCGACCAGACCGGTCAGCACGCCGTCGTGCTGGGCGCAGTCGCCGATCGCCGAGATACACCGGTCGCTGGTCCGCAGCCGGTCGTCCACGAGCACGCCCCGTTCGACCGCCAACCCGGCCGATCCGGCGAGCTCGGTGTCGGGCCGCACCCCACAGGCGAGGACCAGCAGGTCGGCGTCGATCGACCGCCCGTCGGCCAGGTCGAGGCGGATGCCGTGCGGGTCGGCGCTCACCGCCGTGGCGGGGACTGCCAGATGGGTGGTCACACCGAGGTCGGCGAGCGTCCGCGCGAGCACGGCGGCACCCGCCGCGTCGAGTTGCCGCTCCATCAGGTGCGGCACCGGGTGCACCACCGCCACGTCGAGCCCGCGGGCGGCCAGCCCGCGGGCCGCCTCCAGGCCGAGCAGCCCACCGCCGAGCACCAGGACCCGGCGCGCGTTCCCGGCGATGGAGAGGATCCGGCGGCAGTCGGCCAGGGTGCGGAACGGCGCGACCCGCCGCGGCAGTTCCGGACCGTCCAGCCCGGGTAGTGGCGGCACCACCGCACGGCTGCCGGTGGCGAGCACCAGGTGGTGGTAGGAGATCCGGTCGCCGTCCTCGGTGCGTACCGTGCGGTCCGCCCGTTCGATCGCTGTCACCGTCACCCCGGTCCGCAGGTCGACGCCCTGCCCGGCGACCTCGGCCAGTTCCACGTCCGGCTCGTCGATCTTCCCCGCCAGCAGCGTGGAGAGCATGATCCGGTTGTACGCCGGGTACGGCTCCGCCCCGAGCACGGTGACCTTGTGGTCGCCGCCGCGCGTGTGCAGTTCGCTGGCGAGGCGGGCGCCGGCCATCCCGTTGCCCACGATCACGATCCGCTCGGTCACGCCCGCCCCACCCTCTCCACCCGTACTGCGCAGATCTTGAATTCCGGCATCCCGGACACCGGGTCGACGGCGTCGTTGGTGACCGAGTTGGCCCGGGCGGCCCCGCCCCAGTGGAACGGCGCGAAGACGGTGTCCGGTCGGATCGTCGGGCTGAGCCGTGCCGGCGCGACCATCTCACCCCGGCGGGAGACCACCCGGACCGGTTCGCCGTCGGCGATCCCGAGCCGGCTGGCCAGGTCCGGGTGCAGCTCGACGAAGGCCTCCGGGGCAGCCTGGCGCAGCGCCGGCACCCGCCGCGTCTGGGTGCCCGACTGGTACTGGGCGAGGACCCGTCCGGTGGTGAAGTGCAGTGGGTACGCGGCGGACACCTCCTCGGCGGCGGGCCGGTGTTCGACCGGGTGGAACCGGGCCCGCCCGTCCGGGGTGGGGAAGCGCTCGGCGAACAGCCGGGGGGTGTCCGGTCCGTCGGGGTCCGGGCAGGGCCAGTACGCGCCGTCGTGCGTGTCGATCCGGTCCCAGGTGATCCCGGCGTAGTCGGCGATCCCACCGGCCGACGCCCGCCGCAGCTCCTCGAACACCGCCCGCGGCCCCACTGCCTCGGGTGCGAGGAAGGGGACCTTCTCGGCGCCCGGTGACGGTGGTGGGTCCGCTCCCTGCCGTTTCCTCAGGCGGGCGCCGAGGGCGGCGAGGATCGCCAGGTCGGTCCGGACGCCGGGTGGCGGTTCGCGCAGCGCGCGGCGGCGCAGCACCCGGCCCTCCAGGTTGGTCATGGTGCCGTCCTCCTCCGCCCACTGGGCGGTCGGCAGCACCACGTCGGCGAGGGCTGCCGTCTCGGAGAGCAGAAAATCGGCGACCACCAGCAGGTCGAGACCGCGCAACCGGCCCTCGACCCGGACCGCCCGGGGCGCGGAGACCACCGGGTTGGAACCGAAGACGAGCAGCACCTTCGGCCCGTTCCGGGTGCCGAGCGAGTCGAGCAGCCGGTACGCGGGCTTTCCGGGCCCGGGCAACTCGGCGGCGGGTACACCCCAGACCTTGGCGACGTGCGCGCGGGCGGCGGGGTCGTCGATGCGCCGGTAGCCGGGGAGCTGGTCGGCCTTCTGTCCGTGCTCCCGGCCGCCCTGCCCGTTGCCCTGCCCGGTCAGGCAGCCGTACCCGGATCCGGGGCGGCCCGGCAGGCCGAGGGCGAGCGCCAGGTTGACGTACCCGGTGACGGTGTCGGCGCCTTTGGCATGTTGCTCGGCACCGCGGGCGGTGAGGATGACCGCCCGTCCGGCGGTGCCGAGTGCCCGCGCGGTCGCCTCCAGGTCCGCCACCGGTACCCCGGAGAGTGCCTCGGTGCGGGCCGGCCACCAGGCGGCCACGGCCCGGCGGACGTCCTCGAAGCCGGTGGTACGGGCGGCGATGTACTCCTTGTCGATCAGGCCTTCGGTCAGTGCGATGTGCAGCAGCGCGCTCGCCACCGCCAGGTCGGTGCCCGGCAGCGGTTGCAGGTGCAGGTCGGCCAGGCGAGCGGTGGCGGTGACCCGGGGGTCTACCACGATCAGCTTTCCGCCGTGCTGGCGCTGTTCGGTCAGCCAGCGCACCAGCGGGGGCATCGTCTCGGCCGGGTTCGCGCCGACCAGCAGCAGGGTGTCGGCGTCGCCCAGGTCCGACAGGGGGAACGGCAGCCCTCGGTCAACGCCGAAGGCGCGCATCCCGGCGGCGGCCGCCGAGGACATGCAGAACCGGCCGTTGTAGTCGATGTGCCGGGTGCGCAGCTCCACCCGGGCGAACTTGCCCAGCGCGTATGCCTTTTCGTTGGTGAGGCCGCCGCCGCCGAACACGGCGACCGCGTCCCGGCCGTGGCTTGACTGGACGGTGCTGATCTCCTCGACGATCCGATCCAGGGCAGTGTCCCAGCTGGCCGGGTGCAGCTCGCCGCTGTCCGGGTCTCGCAGCAGGGGCGTGGTGAGCCGTTCCGGATGGTCGAGCAGGTCGGCGGCGGTCCAGCCCTTCTGGCAGAGGCCGCCCCGGTTGGTGGGAAACTGCCGGGCAGACACCGCGACCCGGCCGTTCTCCTCGCGTAGCGTCATCCCACACTGGAGGGCGCAGTACGGGCAGTGCGTTGCCGCCTCCCGGGGTGTCCGCCCCGGTGCAGTCGCGGGTCGTGCACCGTCTGTCATGCCCGAGAAGCGTGCCGGCGGGGGGTTTCCGGTCCGGGTCCCATTTGTTTCGGTCCTGTCAAGAGCGGCTCACAGCGCCCTGAGGCAGCGCACCAGCCGGCGCGGCCCAAATTTCGGGAGATGCTTCCTGGATCGTGGGTGGATTTCTGGATCGTGGGAGGATGAGAACCGGGGAGGACGAGCTGGGGTGCCGTGCTCGGCGTCCGCACCATCCACCATTGCCCCGACGTGGCCAGTTGGCCTGCGTCACGATGGATGACTATCGGTCACACCACGGGGCAACCTAGTCGCATGACTGCCAAGGTGACCCTGTCGTTCTCAGACGAGACGATCGAGGAGGCCCGGCGGTTCGCCAAGCGCGAGGCGCTCTCTCTGTCGGCGTGGATGGACCAGGCCGCTCGGGACCGGCTGGGGCTGGTCGTCAGCTCCGACGTCTACAACTCCACGGCGGTGCCGATCGTGATCGTGGCGGAGGTGGCCGAGGCGGCGTTGCTGCGAGACTCGCCGCTCGCCGTGCCGATGGGTACCCAGGTGGTGATGCCCGATCGGCTCTCCTCGCCGATGAGGAAGTGGTTCACCGAATGCGTGGACGTCGCCGACGTGGAGACCATGCAGCGGGTCGGCCGGGCGCTGCGCATCCTGCAAGAGCTGTGATGTGCATCCGGCGCGTGCCGTGAGGCGCGTCCCGCGAGAGCTGTGAACAGCACTCTCTCACGGACGGATCGAAAAGCCGGTGCGATCACCGTTGCCCGCCCGAATCAGTCGACGAACGCTCCGGTAACGCTGGCTGCCTAGCCTTCAGCCCGGGATCGCTCGACACCGGTCGGAGGGTCGTGCGAGCCACGACCTGGCCCGGCCGGAAGGAGCGCCTGATGACGACCACGCCAAGCGTGCCCGCCACGACAGCGGACAAGATCGACCTGCAACGCCGGCCGGGCCGGTGGATCGGGCACTGGGACCCGGAGGACGGCCGTTTCTGGCGGACCACCGGTCGCCGCATCGCCCGGCGCAACCTCATCTACTCGATCTTCGCCGAGCACATCGGCTTCTCGGTCTGGCTGCTCTGGAGCATCGTCGTCGTCCGGCTGGACGACGTCGGGTGGACGCTGACCACCGGCCAGGCGCTCTGGCTGACCGCCGTGCCCAGCGGCGTCGGCGCGCTGCTGCGGCTGCCGTACACCTTCGCGGTGCCGGTCTTCGGCGGGCGGAACTGGACCACGGTGTCCGCCCTGTTGCTGATCATCCCGAGCGCCGGGCTGTCCTGGGCGGTGCAGCACCCCGAGATCGGCTATCTGCCGTTGTTGCTGATCGCCGCCACGGCCGGTTTCGGCGGTGGGAACTTCGCCTCCAGCATGGCGAACATCTCCTTCTTCTATCCCGAACGCGAGAAGGGCTGGGCGCTCGGGCTGAACGCGGCCGGCGGCAACATCGGTGTCGCCGTCGTGCAGTTCGTGGTGCCCCAGGTGATCGTGCTCGGCGGCGGCCTCGCGCTGGCCCGAGCCGGCCTGATGTACGTCCCGCTGGCAGTGATCGCCGCGGTCTGCGCCTTCTTGTTCATGGACAATCTGGCCGAGGCCAAGGCCGACACGGGACCGGTGTGGTCCGCGCTGCGACACCGGGACACCTGGATCATGTCGTTCCTGTACATCGGCACCTTCGGCTCGTTCATCGGCTACTCGGCGGCTTTCCCGACGCTGCTCAGCTCGGTCTTCGACCGCTCGGACATCGCACTGTCCTGGGCGTTCCTCGGCGCTGGAGTGGGCTCGATCTTCCGGCCGCTCGGCGGCCGGCTCTCCGACGTCGTCGGCGGCGCCCGAATCACGGTGCTGAGCTTCGTGCTGATGGCCGGCGGTGCCTACGCGGCCCTCTTTTCGGCACAGGAGCGCAACCTCACCGTGTTCTTCGTGGCGTTCATGCTGCTTTTCGTCGCCACCGGGATCGGCAACGGGTCGACCTATCGGATGATCTCGAGGATCTTCCAGGTCAAGGGGGAAGACCTGGGCGGTTCGCCGCAGATCATGCGCGAGATGCGCCGCCAGGCCGCCGGTGCGCTGGGAATCATCTCGTCGGTCGGTGCCTTCGGTGGCTTTCTGGTGCCGATCTGCTACGCCTGGGCGAAGTCGGTCCATGGGAACATTCAGCCGGCCCTGCGGTTCTATGTCGGGTTCTTCCTGGTGATGCTCGTGGTGACCTGGGCCGCGTACCTGCGCCCCGGAGCACGGATGGCCCGGGCCCGGGTGTGAGCCCGGCCATCCGAGCGGGGGTCCGGCGTGCGTGCCGGACCCCCGTTTTGACCGTCCGACGCGGTGTTGGGTATCGTTACCTGCTGTTGTGCGACATCTAGGGGCGTGCCGCCTGAGGTACGCTTGGTCGTTCGTGCGTGCTGGTCCGGCCTGGAACCATGGTCACCCGGCGCGCGACCCCAGACCGACGACGAGACAAGGTAGACCTGTGCGTACGTACAGCCCGAAGCCGGGTGAGATCGAGCGTCAGTGGCACGTCATCGACGCCTCTGATGTCGTGCTGGGCCGCCTGGCCACCCACGCCGCCACGCTGCTGCGCGGCAAGCACAAGCCGACTTTCGCGCCGCACGTCGACACGGGCGACTTCGTCGTCATCGTGAACGCGGGCAAGGTGGCGCTGACCGGCAACAAGCGGCAGCAGAAGATCGCCTACCGCCACTCCGGCTACCCGGGTGGTCTCAAGCAGGTCGGCTACGACGAGCTGCTGACCAAGCGCCCCGAGCGGGCCATCGAGCTGGCTGTCAAGGGGATGCTTCCGCACAACAAGCTCGGCCGTAAGCTCATCAAGAAGCTGAAGGTCTACGCCGGTGCCGAGCACCCGCACGGCGCGCAGTCGCCGGTGCCGTTCGAGATCAAGCAGATCGCGCAGTGAGCGCGGGCGAAGGAATCAGCATGACCGACATCACCGCCACCGAGGTCGCCCCCGAGGCCACCGAGGCGCCGGCGCCCGTCGCCCGCGCGCCCCGTGGTGACCGGCCGATCCAGACCGTGGGCCGTCGCAAGGAGGCCATCGTCCGGGTCCGCATCGTGCCCGGCTCCGGCAAGATCACCTGCAACGGTCGGGACCTCGAGGCCTACTTCCCGAGCAAGGTGCACCAGCAGCTCATCAAGGACCCGCTGGTCACCGCCGAGAAGGCGGAGACGTTCGACGTCATCGCGAACCTGCGGGGTGGCGGCACCACCGGCCAGGCCGGCGCGCTCCGGCTGGCGATCGCCCGTGCGCTGATCGTCAGCGAGCCGGACGACCGCCCGTCGCTGAAGAAGGCCGGCTTCCTGACCCGGGACGCGCGGGTCAAGGAGAGCAAGAAGTACGGCCTCAAGAAGGCCCGTAAGGCTCCCCAGTACTCGAAGCGCTGATCGATCATCAGCTGCACGTTGTACTTCTGACGGACGGCCGGACCACCTCCCACACGACGGGGGTGGCCCGGCCGTTCCGCTTTCCCCATCGGCAGTCTGTTCCCCCATCGGCAGTCTGCTTTCCCATCATCGGCAGTTCCATCGGAGGTTGGCGGGTATGGGCCGGTTGTTCGGCACGGACGGCGTACGCGGGCGGGCGAACGCGGATCTCACGCCCGAGTTGGCGCTCGCGGTCGCGGTCGCGGCCGCGCACACCCTCGCCGAGGCGGACCGAAGCCATCCCCCGCTGGCCGTCGTCGGCCGGGACACCCGGGCCAGTGGCGAGATGCTGGAGGCCGCGGTGGTGGCGGGGCTCACCAGCGCCGGGGCGAACGTCGTCCGCGTCGGGGTCCTGCCGACCCCGGCGGTGGCGTTCCTCACGGCCGAGGCCAAGGCGGATCTCGGTGTGATGCTCTCCGCGTCGCACAACCCGATGCCGGACAACGGCATCAAGCTCTTCGCCGCCGGCGGGCACAAGCTGCCGGACGAGATCGAGCTGAAGATCGAGGCAGCCGTCGAGGCGAACGCGACCACCGCCTGGAAGCGCCCCGTCGGCGCGGGGGTGGGCCGGGTCCACGACCTGCTGGACGGCGCCGATCACTATGTGCAACACCTGGTCGGCACGATCCCGCACCGCCTCGACGGCATCAAGGTCGTGGTGGACTGCGCCAACGGGGCGGCCGTCGAGGTGGCGCCGGCGGCATACCGGGAGGCCGGCGCCGAGGTGATCGCGATCCACGCCGAACCCGACGGCCTCAACATCAACGACGAGTGCGGCTCGAACCACATCGAGGTGCTGCGTCAGGCCGTCGTCGAGCACGGCGCGCACCTGGGCATCGCCCACGACGGGGATGCCGACCGGTGCGTCGCGGTGACCGCCGACGGCGACGAGGTCGACGGCGACCAGGTGATGGCGATCCTCGCGCTGGCCATGCGGGAGGCCGGCACGCTCACCGGCGACACGCTGGTCGCCACCGTGATGAGTAACCTCGGCCTGCGCCTGGCCATGTCCCGCGAGGGCATTCGGCTGGTCGAGACCAAGGTCGGTGACCGGTACGTGCTGGAGGAGCTGCGCGCCTCCGGCCTGGCGCTGGGCGGCGAGCAGAGCGGGCACATCGTCATGCCGGCGTACGCCACCACGGGCGACGGCGTGTTGACCGGCCTGCACCTGATGTCGCGGCTGGCAGCCACCGGGAAGTCGCTGGCCGAACTGGCCGGCGTGGTCACCCGGCTGCCCCAGGTCCTGATCAACGTGCCGGTCGGCGACCGCACCGTCGGCGCGGCGGCCCCCGCCGTCCGGGCCGAGGTCGAGCGAGCCGAGGCCGAGTTGGGGGACAGCGGCCGGGTGCTGTTGCGTCCCTCCGGCACCGAACCGTTGGTTCGGGTCATGGTGGAGGCCGAGACCGAGGCGATCGCGCGCCAGGTGGCCGAGCGGATCGCCGAAATGGTCCGCACCGCCAGCCCGGCGGCCTGAGCTGACATTGGACCAGCTCGGTGGGCGCGTCCATCCGGTGACGCGTTGCTGCTCCGTGACGGTCACCGGCCGGGATCGGAGCGGACACGCTCGCCGGCCCGCAGCGCGGTGAGCCGGCGGAATCCGGTCGTCCGGGGGTGCTCACGGAGCCGCTCTCAGCTGACGTAGCCGGGTGACCGCCTCGGTCAGCACCTCGGCACGCTTGCAGAAGGCGAACCGGATCAGCCGCCGGCCGGCCTCGGGATCGTCGTAGAAGACCTGCGTCGGGACCGCCACCACACCGCAGCGCTCCGGCAGCGACCGGCAGAACTCCACCCCGTCCCGACCGCCGAGGGCGGTGACGTCGGCGGTGACGAAGTATGTGCCCTCGGGGGTAAGCACGTCGAGCCCAGCGTCGGTGAGGCCGGCGACGAGCTGGTCGCGGCGGGCCTGCAGGTCGTCGCGGAACACGGTGAAGTAGTCGTCGGGCAGACCCAGCGCCACCGCGACCGCCGGTTGCAGCGGTGCGGCGTTGACGAAGGTGAGGAACTGCTTGACCCGGAGGACCGCCGAGACGAGCGCGGCGGGGCCGCTCACCCAGCCGACCTTCCAGCCGGTGCAGGAGAATGTCTTGCCAGCCGAGGAGATCCGCAGCGTCCGGTCCCGCATCCCGGGCAGTGTCGCGAGCGGGAGGTGACCGGCCGGGGCGTCGGAGAACACGAGGTGCTCGTACACCTCGTCGGTGACGGCGTACGCGTCGTGTCGGTGGCACAGTGCGGCGACCAGGTTCAGCTCGTCGGGGGTGAATACCTTGCCAGTCGGGTTGTGCGGGGAGTTGAGCAGCACCAGCCGGGTGCGGGGCCCGAAGGCGGCGCGCAGTGCGTCCGGGTCGAAGGCGTACCGGCCGTCGGGGCCGGGGCGGAGCGTGACCGGTCGTCGGACCGCGCCGGCCAGCGCGATCGAGGCCGCGTACGAGTCGTAGTAGGGCTCGAAACAGACCACCTCGTCACCCGGCTCGCAGAGGCCGAGGACCGCCGCTGCGATCGCCTCGGTGGCGCCCGCCGTTACCACGATCTCGTTCTCGGCGTCGTACTCCAGGCCCCAGAACCGGCGCTGGTGTGCCGCGACGGCGGCGCGCAGCGCGGGGATCCCCGGACCCGGCGGGTACTGGTTTCGCCCGCTGCGCAGCGCCTCCGCCGCGGCCGCGAGCATCTCCGGTGGGCCGTCGGTGTCCGGGAAGCCCTGGCCCAGGTTGACCGCTCCGGTGCGGACGGCGAGGGCGGACATCTCGGCGAAGATCGTCGTCCCGAACGGGCGCATCCGAGCCACCAGGGGATCGACGTGGGTGATCGTCACGCCCGTCAGCCTACGCACTCGTGGTGTCGGTTCAACCCGTCGTGCCCATCGCTGGCGTTTCGTAACTTTCCGTGACAGCTCGGGTGCTTCGCTCAAATTTGCTGATCGTTTGCCCGCGTTCCAAGCATCCATGGTGAGCGAAACTGGGTTAGGCTGCCACCCATGTGTGGAATCGTGGGTTACGCCGGCGCACGTCCGGCGCTCGGCATCGTGCTCGACGGGCTGCGGCGGCTGGAGTACCGCGGCTACGACTCGGCCGGTGTCGCCGTCGTCTGCGACGACGAGCTGGTGACCGAGAAGAAGGCAGGCAAGCTGGCCAACCTGGAGAAGGTGCTCTCCGAGCGGGCCGCGGAGGCCCCGGAGTCCTGCGCCGCGAGCCCGATCGGCATCGGCGACGGCACGACCGGCATCGGCCACACCCGCTGGGCCACCCACGGCGGTCCCACCGACCGTAACGCCCACCCCCACCTGGCCCCCGACGGGCGGGTCGCCGTGATCCACAACGGCATCATCGAGAACTTCGCGAAGTTGCGCGCCGAGCTGGAGGCCGACGGTGTCCAGTTTGCCAGCGACACCGACACCGAGTGCGCCGCGCACCTGCTCGCCGCCGCCCTGGCCGACCTGCGCGCCGCCGGCCACCCGAACGGGCCGCAGCTGCTCGCCGCCGGCATGCAGGTGGTCTGCCAGCGTCTGGAGGGCGCGTTCACCCTGCTCGCCGTGGACGCCGGCATCCCCGGCGCGGTCGTCGGCGCCCGGCGCAACTCGCCCCTGGTCGTCGGTCGGGGCGACGGCGAGAACTACCTCGCCAGCGATGTCGCCGCGTTCATCGAGCACACTCGCGAGGCGGTGGAGCTGGGCCAGGACCAGATAGTCCTGATCACCGGCGACACCATCGAGATCACCGACTTCGCCGGCCAGCCCGCCGCCGGCAAGGACTTCCACATCGACTGGGACTCGTCCGCCGCCGAGAAGGGCGGCCACGACTGGTTCATGCTCAAGGAGATCGAGGAGCAGCCGCAGGCCGTCGCCGACACGCTGCTCGGCCGGCTCACCGAGAACGGCGAGATCATGCTCGACGAGGTCCGGCTCAGCGACCAGGATCTGCGCGACGTCGACAAGATCTTCATCGTCGCCTGCGGCACCGCGTACCACTCCGGCCTCGTCGCCAAGTACGCCATCGAGCACTGGACGCGGATCCCGTGTGAGGTGGAACTGGCCAGCGAGTTTCGCTACCGCGACCCGGTGCTCGACCGGTCCACGCTCATCGTGGTGATCTCGCAGTCCGGCGAGACGATGGACACGCTGATGGCGCTGCGGCACGCCAAGGAGCAGAAGGCCCGGGTGCTGGCTATCTGCAACACCAACGGGTCCACCATCCCGCGCGAGTCCGACGCGGTCCTCTACACCCACGGCGGCCCGGAGATCGCCGTCGCCTCCACCAAGGCGTTCCTCACCCAGCTCGTCGCCTGCTACCTGATCGGGCTGCACCTCGCCCAGGTGCGCGGCATCAAGTTCGCCGACGAGGTGGCCGCCGTCGTCGACCAGCTCCACCAGATGCCGGGCAAGCTACGCGAGCTGCTGGACCGGATCGAGCCGGTGCGCGAGCTGGCCCGTGACCTGAAGTCCGAGCCGACGGTGCTGTTCATCGGCCGGCACGTCGGGTACCCGGTGGCGCTGGAGGGCGCACTCAAGCTCAAGGAACTGGCGTACATGCACGCCGAGGGCTTCGCCGCCGGTGAGCTGAAGCACGGCTCGATCGCCCTGATCGACGAGGGCACCCCGGTGATCTGCATCGTGCCGTCGCCGGTCGGCCGAGGCATGCTGCACGACAAGATCGTTTCCAACATCCAGGAAATCCGGGCGCGCGGCGCCCGGACCATCGTGATCGCCGAGGAGGGGGACGAGGCGGTCGTCCGGTACGCCGACCACCTGATCTATGTCCCGCGTACGCCAACACTGCTTGCGCCGCTGGTCACGACCGTGCCGCTACAGGTCCTCGCGGCGGAGATCGCCGCCGCCCGAGGCCACGACGTCGACCAGCCCCGCAACCTGGCGAAGTCGGTAACGGTCGAGTGAGTCCAGCCGGCGCCCGCGGAGCATCTCGGCGGGCGCCGCGGAGCGTCGACTGGGTCGGAGACGATGGCCCAACGGGCAGGCCGTGGACGGCGGCCGACGTCGATCGGCGGCACCTGTGGACCGGCGGCGGGACCGGACCGCGGCGGGCCGACGACCGCCACGGTCCGCCCGTCGGGCGGCCCGGTCCGCCGGTCGCGTCAGCGGCCGAGGACCACCCGGGCCAGCCCGTCCAGGGCAGGATTGTCCGGATGCCAGTAACCCGTGTGGCCGTACCGTCCGCTTGGGAACGTGCGCCCGCCGAAGCGTGGATCGGACGGGTCACGCCCGAACCACAGCTCCCGGTCCGGCCCGTCGAGCAGCGTGACCGCCGCGCCAAGTGGTCCCGCGACCAGCAGCGCCCGCCGGAACAGCTCCTCCGGCGGACACGCCAGCCGGATCACGTCGTCGGTGGCTGTGCTCGCCCAGACTTGACCGGACGGCAGCCCGAGGTCGCGGGCGTGGTCGACCCCGACACCAGGCGAGCCGAGGAACACCAGGGCATCGGCGGCGAGGCCATGGTCGCGGGCCGAGATGCCGACGACCAGTGACCCGTAGCTGTGTCCGAGTACCGTCTGCCGGGCGCCGTCACCCTCGTGGGTGGCGCGCAGCCCCTCCTGGAACCGGTGCAGCGCCGGCCCCGCGTCATCCGCCTGCCGAGGCCACGCCGCCTCGTGCAGGAAGTCCGGGGCGTCGTAGTCCAGCCACAGCACCGTCGAGGTTTCCTCGCCGGGCGCGAGGGCGGTGCAGCGGGAGAGCACCCGGCCCGCCCGGTCCAGCTCGCCGGCGACGTCGTCCAGGCCGGCACCCATCCCCGGCACGTACGTCAGCACCTGGCCGCTGCGGTCGGGGTTGCCGAGTGCCACGACCGCCCGCCCCTCCTCCCGGGTAGCCAGCCCCAGCAGGTACGCCCGCGGACCCTCCGGCGCAGCCAGCCGGATGGCCAGCGCGTCCAATCCGGCGAGCGCCGCGTCCACCCGGCGCAGCCCGACCAGTTCGACCGGCCCCGACGGCATCCGGCCGAGCAGCCGGCGTCGCTCGGTCAGCAGGTCCGCGCGGTGCTGCGCCAGGAGGAGTCGATTGGCCTGGTCCCGAGCGGCAACCGGCACCCCGTCCAGGCGGCCGACCCGGTCCGGCTCGTACGTCACCAGCCACCGTCGCTGCGCCGGGGTGAGCCCCACCCACCATTGCCGGACCGCCGCCGGGGCTGCACCGGAGGCGGGCCGGCCGGGCGGAGGCGGGCTGGCCCAGCCCGTACCGGCCGCCCCGACCAGCTCGCCCAACCGTCCGGCCGCTTCCCGGTCGGCCGCCCGTGCCGCGTCCAACGCCGCTCCGATCTCGCCGGCAACGGCCGCGACGGCCTGTGCGGACCCGGGCGTTCGGGCACGGGTCGGGTCGGCGCTGGCCTGCCCGCGCCGGTCGACCTGGACGCCGGACCGGTCGGCGTGGGCGACGGCCGAGTCGAGCCGTGCCTTCGCGCCGGCGATCCGGCCGGCGAACTCGGCGAGCACCTGGTCGGCCTCGATCAGCGCCGGCCGCGGGCAGAGCAGATCGGCGCGCAGCCCGCCCAGCCGGGCGAACGCAGCGCCCGCGGCACGCCCCGACCAGGCGTCCCGTAGGGCCGTGGCGGCCGTCGCCAGCTCGTCGGCCCGGCGCTCGACGAGCTTGGGCACACCGCGCCAGGCCGCACCGGCCGAGCGCCATGCGCCGGCGTCGGCTGCCCACAGTTCCCGGTACCCGATGCGTCCCGACTGCCCCGACCTTCCCGGGTGGCCGGCCAGCGTCCCGTGTGGGTCGGACCGGACGCGCCCGGGACCGGCCGGAACCGGTCCGTCGGGTCCGGCCCCACCCGACCGGTCCGGTCCCCCGGTGGGCGGCCGGGCGGCGGCTGTCACCGGGGTGCCCTGGAGAGCCGAGCCACCGCCCGGTCGTCCACCGCGTCGTACGCGTCCGCCGCCGAGTGGATCGCCGCGCCCGTCGCCGCCGCCCGACCACCCAGCTCGCCGAGCCAGGCGTGCACCGCCTGCTCCCACCTGGCCAGCGCCGCTCCGGCCGCCCACTCGGGGGCCGTCACCACCAGCCCGGACACCCCGGCCAGCCCGTGTGCCAGCCGGTATGCGTGGTCGGCGAGCGACGCCGCGCCCCGGCGCAGCCCGTCCGGACGGACGTGGAACATCTCCTCGGTCATCCTCGCCTCCGTGGCATGACGGACATCGTCGGGCGGAACGCTAGGTGCGGCCCGTGCCGCCGTGCCTGCCCTGTGGACGACCGCCCGCCGCCACAACGTCGGCCTGTCCACAGGCGTTGTCTCGTGCGCTGCCGACGGCTAATGTGCCGCGCCGGTAGGGTGGGCGCGTGATCGTCGCGGTCGGCATCGACGTGGTCCTGGTGGAGCGGTTCGCCCGGGCCCTGACGCGGACGCCGCTGCTCGCCGACCGGCTCTTCACCGAGGCCGAGCGGTACACCACCTCGGGGAACCCGCGTTCACCCGAGTCGCTCGCCGCCCGTTTCGCGGCGAAGGAGGCGGTGGCCAAGGCGCTCGGCGTGCCAGCCGGGCTGAGCTGGCACGACTGCGAGATCGTGCCGGATCCGGACGGCCGGCCGTGGCTGACCGTCTCCGGCACGGTCGCCACGGCAGCCGCCGAGCGAGGGGTCAACCGCTGGCATCTCTCACTGTCGCACGACGGCGGGATCGCCTCGGCGATGGTGGTCGCGGAACGGTGATCAGGCGGTGCGCGCCGGGTCGGCGCGCCGCGGACGCGGACGGGAGTGGCGATGAGACCGGTGTGGCGGGTGGCGGACGTACGCGCCGCGGAGGCGGGCCTGATGGCGACGCTCCCGCCGGGGACGCTGATGCGGCGTGCCGCGGCCGGGCTGGCCCGCCGCTGCGCGCTGCTCCTGGCCGACCGGGGCGGCGTCTACGCCGCCCGGGTGCTGCTGCTGGTCGGCTCGGGGGACAACGGCGGCGACGGCCTCTTCGCCGGCGCGCACCTGGCCCGCCGCGGGGCGGCCGTCTCGGCGCTGCTGCTGACACCGGGGCGGGCGCACGCCGACGGACTCGCCGCGTTCCGGGCCGCTGGCGGCCAGCTGGTCGAACACCCACCCGCCCAGGTCGACCTGGTCCTGGACGGCATCGTCGGGATCGGCGGTAGCGGCGGGCTCCGGGAGACCGCCGACCAGCTCGCGGCGAGCCTGGTGGGGCGCTGCGGTCGGGACGGCGAGCCGGCGGCGGTGGTCGCGGTGGACGTGCCCAGCGGCGTGGTGGTGGACACCGGGCACGTGCCGGTCTCCGCCTCCGGTCGGCCGTCCGCGGTCCGCGCCGACGTCACCGTGACCTTCGGTGCGCTGAAGCCGGCGCTGGTCGTGGGTCCCGCCGCGGCACTCGCCGGTCAGGTCGAGCTGGTCGACATCGGGTTGCGGCCGTGCCTGCGGGGCAGTCCGGCGCTGTGGGTGACCGAGTGGTCGGATCTCGTTGGGTGGTGGCCACGGCCTGGACCGGCGGCGGAGAAGTACACCCGGGGCGTGGTGGGGGTGGCGACTGGTTCGGCCACATACCCGGGTGCGGCGGTGCTCTCGGTCGGCGGCGCGCTCGTCGGCCCGACCGGTCTGGTCCGGTACGCGGGCGGCGCCCGCGACGAGGTGCTGCGCCAGCATCCGTCAGTGATCGCGACCGACCGGGTCGCCGACGCCGGCCGGGTACAGGCCTGGGTCTGCGGCTCCGGCCTCGGTACCGGCGACGGTGCGGCAGCAGAGCTGCGAGCCGTGCTCGCGGCGCCGGTGCCGGTGGTGCTCGACGCGGACGCGCTGACCCTGCTCGTGGACGGCTCGCTCGCCGACCAGCTGCGGCGGCGGGAGGCCCCGATCGTGGTCACCCCGCACGACCGGGAGTTCACCCGGCTGTGTGGCGAGACACCGGGCACCGACCGGGTGGCGGCCACGCTGCGGTTGGCCGCCTGGATGAACGCGGTGGTGTTGCTGAAGGGCGACCGCACGGTGATCGGCACGCCCGACGGTCGGGCGTACGTCAATCCGACCGGCACCCCGGCGCTGGCTACCGGGGGAACCGGGGACGTGCTGGCCGGACTGCTCGGGTCGATGCTCGCCGCGGGTCTGGCACCTGAGCGGGCCGCGGCCGCCGCCGCGTACCTGCACGGGCTGGCCGGCCGGGAGGCGGCCCGGGGCGGCCCGGTGACCGCGCCCGACGTGGCGGCCGCCCTGCGCCCGGTGCTGGCCCGCCTCGGCGTGGACACGGAGCCGGATCGACGTGGGCGGGTCCGGGTCCGGTGATCAGCTCAGTAGTGTGGGGGCATGTGGCAGGCCGAGGTACGCGTCGACCTTGACGCGATCCGCGAGAACGTGAGCCGGCTGCGGTCCGGCACGACAGCCGAGCTGATGGCGGTGGTGAAGGGTGACGGGTATGGCCACGGCATGATTCCGGCGGCCCGCGCCGCGCTGGACGCCGGGGCCGACTGGCTCGGCGTCTGCACCCTCGACGAGGCCCTCTCGCTGCGCCGGGCCGGGATCACCGAGCCGGTGCTGGCCTGGCTGCTCGCGCCGGGGTTGGCACTGCACGAGGGGGTGACGGCCGGGGTGGATCTCGGCGCGGCCAGCCTGCCGCAGCTCGAAGAGATGATCAAGGCGAGTCGGATCGCCGGGCGCCCGGCCCGGCTCCATCTCAAGATCGATACCGGGTTGTCCCGGGGTGGCGCCACCGTCGCCGACTGGCCGACCCTGTTGGACGCCGCCGCAGCGGCGCAGGCCGACGGCCTGGTCGAGGTGGTCGGGGTGTGGAGCCACTTCGTGCACGCGGACTCGCCCGGCCATCCGACCACGGACCGGCAGCTGGCCGTCTTTCACGAGGGGCTCGGCATGGTGGAGAAGGCGGGGCTGCGCCCGCGCTACCGGCACCTGGCCAACTCGGCGGCCACGTTGACCCGGCCGGACACCCACTTCGACCTGGTCCGCGCCGGGCTGGCCGTCTACGGCCTCTCACCGGTGGCCGGCGAGCGCTACGGGCTGCGGCCGGCGATGACCGCGCGGGCTCGGGTCATGCTCACCAAGCGTGTCCCGGCTGGCGCTGGCGTGTCGTACGGCCATACCTACACGACGGAGCGGGGGAGCACGTTGGCGGTGATCCCGCTCGGGTACGCCGACGGGGTGCCCCGGCACGCGTCCAACAACGGCCCGGTCCTGCTCGGTGCTGCCCGACGGACCATCTCCGGTCGGGTCTGCATGGACCAGTTCGTGCTCGACTGCGGCGACGACCCGGTCGCGGCCGGCGACGTGGCCACGTTGTTCGGTAGCGGGGCCGACGGTGGACCCACCGCCGACGACTGGGCCGAGGCGGTTGGCACGATCAACTACGAGATCGTCACCCGGTTCGGCAGCAGCCGGGTGCCGCGCGTCTACGACGGCGAGCGGCCATGACGTCGCACCGTCCCCGGATCCCGTTGCCCCGCTCCGGTCACGCCCGGGCCGCTGTCGGTGCGCTGGCCGCCGTGGGGGTCGCTGCCGCCGGTCTCGCCGCGGGCGTCGCGACCGAACGCGCCCTCATCCGCCGGTTCAAGACCGACCCCACCGACCCGTACGCCGGCGAGGACTTCGGCGAGCAGCGGTACGACGAGACGCTGTGCCTGGAGATGCCGGACGGCACCGACATCCACGTGGAGGTGGTCGAGCCGACCCGGCCGGTGCCGGGAAACCCGACCATCGTGCTGGTGCACGGGTTCTGCCTCGACATGGGGACGTTCCACTTCCAGCGCCAGGTGCTCGCCGCGCGCGGCGAGCACCGCGTGATCGCGTACGACCAGCCGGGTCACGGTCGCTCCGGCCGGCTGGAGACCGGTGAGTACGACCTGACCGTACTGGGCCGGACGCTGCGCGCGGTGATCGACCGCACCGCCCCCGAGGGCCCGCTGGTCCTGGTCGGCCACTCGATGGGCGGCATGGCCATCATGGCGTTCGCCGAGCTCTTCCCGGACATGTTCGGTGACCGGGTGGTGGGCACTGTGCTGATGGCCACCTCCGGCGGCCTGCTGGCCGAAACCAAGCTGGTCGCCCCGGCCCTGCTTGGCCGGGTTGGTGCGCCGGTGCTCTACATGATGAGCAACGCCGCCCGTTACGGCGGCACGGTGATCGACCGGGCGCGGAAGTCCACCACCAATGTCGCCTGGCTGCTCACCCGGAAGTACGGCTTCGGCACCCGCCGTCCCAGTCCGGCCCTGGTGTCGTACGTCGAAAAGATGAACTCGCGGACGTCCGCCGACACGGTCACCCGCTACCTGCGGACCCTCGCCACCCATTCGCGCTTCCCGGCGCTGGCCGCGCTCAGCGGCACGCCGGTGCTGGTGGTGGTCGGAGACAAGGACATGATCACCCCGGTGATGCACTCCGAGGAGATCGTCCGGCGGTTGCCGCACGCCGAGTTCGTCAAGATCCCCGACAGCGGGCACGTCGTGATGCTGGAGCATGCCGACGAGGTCAACGCCGCGCTGGCCCGGTTCCTGGAGAACCTGTGACCCTGCACGTCACGTTGCCGACGGTGGCGGACACGCACGCGTTCGGCCGCCGGCTAGCCGGCCTGCTCCGGGCGGGTGACCTGCTGTTGCTGACCGGCCCACTCGGCGCCGGCAAGACCGCGCTCACCCAGGGCATCGGCGCCGGGCTCGGTGTGCTCGGGGGCGTCACCTCGCCCACCTTCGTCATCGCCCGCGTACACCGGCCGGACCCGGTGCTGGGCGGCCGGCTGGCGCTCGTGCACGCCGACGCGTACCGGCTGGGAGACGCGGCCGACCCGCGCGCCGAGATCGACGACCTGGACCTGGACGCGTCGGTGGACGAGTCGGTGACGGCGGTCGAGTGGGGGGAGGGACTGGTCGAGCAGCTCGTCGACGCCCACCTGAGGATCCGGATCGACCGCCGGGACGACGACACCCGCGTGGTCGAGCTAGTGCCGGTCGGCGGCGACTGGGCGTCCCGGTTGGCCGTGCTGGGCTGACCGGCGGCCCCGCCCCCGGGGGTTGTCAGACCGGCCGCCTACAGTGCGCGGGACCGCCCCGACCAGAAAGGCCGCCGATGCCCGACGACGCTCCCATCCTGGACCTGCTGGCGCTGCTGCCGGCCGAGTGGCGGGCCGTGCTGTCCCCGCGCCTCGACCCGGCCCGCACCGCGGCCCTCGCCGGTTTCGTCGCCCGGGAGTACGCCACCCGCACCGTTTTCCCGCCCGTTGAGGATCTCTTCTCGGCGTACCGGCTCTGCGCGCCGGCGGACTGCCGGGTGCTGATCCTCGGGCAGGACCCGTACCACCGCGTCGGGCAGGCGCACGGGCTGAGCTTCAGCGTTCGCGACGGGGTGGCCGTGCCACCGTCGCTGCGCAACGTCTTCAAGGAGCTGGGCGAGGACCTGGGCGTGGCGAAGCCCGCCGGCGGCAACCTCAGCGGTTGGGCGAGCCAGGGCGTGCTGCTGCTCAACGCGGTGCTGACCGTCCGCGAGGCCAGCCCTGGCTCGCACGCCAACTCGGGGTGGGAGGAGTTCACCGATGCGACCATCAGCGCTCTGGACGCGATGGACACGCCGGTGGTCTTCCTGCTGTGGGGCGGGTACGCGCGCAAGAAGGCCACCCTGGTCACGAACCCGCGCCACGTGGTGCTGGAGGCCGGCCATCCCAGCCCGATGAACCCGCGCGGGTTTCTCGGCAGCCGCCCGTTCAGTGCCGCCAACAAGGCCCTCGCCGACGTGGGGCTGCCGACGATCGACTGGGCGCGCGCCGCGGGCTGACAGGCCGGCGACGTCGTAGCCGTGCCGCCGAGGGCCGGATGTCGTTCAGGGTGCGGGCGGAGTGTCGTTCAGGGCGAGGTGGCGGCGCTCGCGGCGCCGGCCCGGGTACGCCAGCGGGCCAGCAGCGCGGCGGTCCCGGGGTCGGTCAGCTCCACCTGCGCCAGGGGCACGACCCGGTAGCCGCGCTCGCCGTGCCGCACCTCGATGGCGTCCGGCAGCTCGTCACACATCTGCGCGCGGATCTCCCCGTAGCGGGTGCGCCACCGGTGCTCGCCCGGTTCCTCGGGCTCCAGCCGAAGCCCGCCGAAGTCGCCCCACCGGGCGTTCCAGCGCTGCCCGTAGGCGACCTCCAGCCAGGTGGTGAACCGGGCCGAGTCGCGCCAGCGGACGGCGATCTCGATGGCGTCAACCGGCACCGGCACCCCTTGCAGCAGGGCGGCGGTGCAGCCCGTCAGCAAATGCGGCATGTCGCCGAGCCGCTCCTGGACACGGCCCAGCGGCAGGTCGTCGAGCCGGTCGGCCAGGGGGCGCGCGGCGAGTTCGTCGAGTTGAGCGTCCAGGTGGGTGTCGAGCTGCTCCACCGAGACGCGGAGCTGGCAGCCCAGCGCCGCGAACACCTGCTCGACCAGCGGGATGCTCGGCACCCGTTCGCCTCGCTCGATGCGGGCGACGGTGCCCTGGCTGATACCTGCCAGGGCGGCGAGGGCCGTCTGGGTGAGGAGTTGCGAGGTCCGTTCGCGACGGAGTTCCGTGGCGATCTGCCAGGCGAGGCGACTTTCTGTCACCAAGAGAGGATGACAACTCGGCGGTGAGCGGTATGCCGCTCAGTCATATTTATGTCTGTCGGGAATAGTGCCGTCCACCGGGAGTCTTCCGCTGCCCGCGATCGGGCCGAGCATCAGGCGGTGGGGCGGGTGATTGGGTGCGACCTGGGCGCGGCGCAGGGCTGGCCGGGTAGGGCTGAGGCGGCGTGCTGCGGGGAGGGTAGCGCCGAGCCGGGGCGCGGCCGGGGTGCCGGTACGAACGGCTAGGCTGGTTAACCGTGCTCGTACTGGTGGTGGACAGCTCGACGCCCGCCGTGACCGCCGCCTTGGTCGAGGTCACGGCGGGCGGTGTCGAGACCCGGGCGTACCGCCGTACGGTCGACGCCCGCGCGCACGGCGAGCTGCTCGCCCCGCAGGTCGACGGGGTCCTGGCCGACGCCGGCGCGCGGCCGACCGACCTCGCCGCGGTCGTTGCGGGCCTCGGCCCCGGCCCGTTCACCGGGCTGCGGGTGGGGCTGGTCACCGCAGCGACGATGGGTCAGGTGCTCGGCGTCCCCACATACGGTGTCTGCTCGCTGGACGGGCTCGGCCACCCGGTGGCCGCGGGTGAACCGGTCCTCGCCGCCAGCGACGCGCGGCGCCGGGAGATCTACTGGGCGGTCTACGACGGCGCGGGCCAGCGGATCGTCGGCCCGGAGGTCTCCGCGCCGGCGGTCGCCGCCGCGCGTGCCCGGGGCTTGGCCGTCACGGTCGCGGTCGGTGACGGCGCGCACCGGTACGCGGAGACGCTGGGCCTGCCGGTCCGGGCCGAGCCCCGTTACCCGGCGGCGGCCGTACTGGCCACGCTGGCGGCCGAACGGCTCCGGGCCGGCGCCCCGGGCGAGCCGCTCACCCCGCTCTACCTGCGACGGCCGGATGCCTCTGCGGCGACCGCGCGAAAGCCGGTCCTCCCGTGAGCGCGAGGAGTGAGCCGGGGTTGCGAGCCCCGCAGCCGCGAGCCGAGGCCGCACCGTGAGCGCGAGGAGTGAGCCGGGGTTGCGAGCCCCGCAGCCGCGAGCCGAGGCCGCACCGTGAGCGCGAGGAGTGAGCCGGGGTTGCGAGCCCCGCAGCCGCGAGCCGAGGCCGCACCGTGAGCGGGGTCCGCCTGGACCGGTTTCGCTGGTGGCACATCGAGGAGGTGTTGCCGATCGAGGCGGACCTGTTCGGTGCCGAGCGGTGGTCCGCCGCGATGTTCTGGAACGAACTGGCCAACGGGCATCACTACCTGGTCGCTATCGGCGATGACGGCACGGTGCTCGGCTATGCCGGGCTGACCGCCGCGCCGCCGGACGAGGCGTGGGTGCAGAACATCGCCGTCCGGCGGGAGGCGCAGCGCCGGGGCGTCGGGCGGTTGCTGCTGGAGGCGCTGCTGGCCGAGGCTTCGCGGCTGCGCGTGCGCAGCATGCTGCTGGAGGTCGCTGCGGACAACGCGCCGGCGCAGAAGCTCTACGCGGCGTACGGCTTCGAGGCGATCGGCGTGCGGCGTGGCTATTACCAACCGAGCAACACCGACGCGCTGGTCATGCAGCGGCACGAGGAGTCGAGCGATGGCTGACGAACCCCTGGTCCTCGGAATCGAGACCTCCTGTGACGAAACCGGGGTCGGTGTCGTCCGTGGCCACACCCTGCTCGCCGACGCGCTGGCCAGCAGCGTCGAGCAGCACGCTCGGTTCGGTGGCGTGGTTCCCGAGGTGGCCAGCCGTGCCCACCTGGAGGCGATCGTGCCAACGATGGACCGCGCCCTGACGGAGGCGGGCGTGACGCTCGCCGACGTCGACGCGATCGCGGTCACCGCCGGTCCCGGACTGGCCGGCGCGCTGCTGGTCGGGGTCGCCGCCGCCAAGGGGTACGCGGTGGCCGCCGAGAAGCCGGTGTACGGCGTCAACCACCTCGCCGCGCATGTGGCCGTGGACACCCTGGAACACGGGCCGCTGCCCGAGCCGGCGGTCGCCCTGCTGGTCTCCGGGGGGCATTCGTCGCTGCTGCTGGTCGACGACCTGGCCCGTGGGGTGACGCCGCTCGGCGCCACCATCGACGACGCGGCCGGCGAGGCGTTCGACAAGGTGGCCCGGCTGCTCGGCCTGCCGTTTCCCGGTGGCCCGTACATCGACCGGGAGGCCCGGGCTGGCGACCCGGCGGCCATCGGGTTTCCGCGTGGGCTGACCGCCGCGAAGGACCTGGTGGCACACCGCTACGACTTTTCGTTCTCTGGTCTCAAGACCGCCGTGGCCCGCTGGGTGGAAGCGCGGCGGCGGGCCGGCGACGCGGTTCCGGTGGCCGATGTGGCGGCCTCCTTCCAGGAGGCGGTCTGTGACGTGTTGGTCCGGAAGGCGTTGGACGCCTGCCGCGCCAACGGGGTGGAGACGCTGGTGATCGGCGGGGGGGTGGCGGCCAACTCGCGGCTGCGGGCGATGGCCGGCGAGCGCGCCGAGAAGCGGGGGGTCCGAGTCCGGATACCCCGGCCGAAGCTGTGCACCGACAACGGCGCGATGGTCGCCGCGCTCGGTTCACGTCTGGTCGCCTCCGGCGTGGTGCCGAGCCGGCTGGACCTGCCCGCCGATTCGGCGATGCCGGTGACTACGGTCAGCGTGTGAGGGGAGGACTCGACATGATCGTCCGGATGTGGGAAGTGCGGGCCGAGCCGTACGGCATGGCTGACCTGATCACCTGGGTGTGTGACACCGCTCTGCCCGACTTCGACCACGATCCGCTGCACCTGTCCAGCGAGGTGTTCTCCTCGACGGATCATCGGGTGGTGGTGATCTCCAAGTGGCGCGGAAACCCCCGGCCGTTGCCGGACCCGCCGGTGACGCTGGTCGCCCGGCCGCCGCATTCGTGGGACTTCACGCAGGTCGACCGCTGATCCGGAGCCAGCTGCCGGGTGCACGGCGGCTGACGTCACAGCGAGGCGGCGGTCACCGGATCGGCACCGTTGTGGTCACGGTGGACTGGTCGATGTCGGAGACACGCGCGGTGATCCGCAGCGTCCACTCGCCGTGGACGGGGAAACGCAGCTCCGCGCTGGCGTGGTGCGGCTCCGGTGTGTCGACCCGCACGCTGATCGGTTCGATGCCGGCCGTCGGGAGAGTAGCGGTGACGGTCCACTCGGCGACCGGCAGCGGTTTCGCGTCCAGGGTGTAGACGTAGGCGTGCAGGCTGTTCGCCGTGCCGGCCCGCGCGGGGTAGACGTCGAACTGCACGGTCAGCAGATCGGTGCTGAGGGATCGGGCGACGCCCTCCCGCGCCGCCCGGGCGGCTTGGGTGCCGGCGGTGCGGCCCGGCGGGGTCTGCACCAGAGCCGCGGTGAGGGCGAGCACCGCCGCGGTCACCGTGAGTTCGACGCCGGCCGCGCGGGCTACCCACCCCGGTCGGCTGGCGGCGACCCGCCGCCGGACGAGACTCCGCTGCCCGGCGGCCACGGCGAGCGCCGCGGCCAGCAGTCCCGCCTTGGCGCACAGCAGCCGGCCGTACGCGCTGTCGAGCGCCGACAGCCGGCCGAGTTCGATCGTGGCCTGACCCAGGCCGGCGATGACGAGCCAGCACACCGCGAGGGTGGCGCACCTCGACCAGGCCGGCAGGATCCGGGCGAGAATGCGCGGGTGGGTCCCCCGCAGCAGGAATGCCGTGAGGGCGAGCAGCCCACCGAGCCAGACGGTCACCCCAGCGAGGTGAATGGTGCCCAGAGCGATGCTCACGGGGGGCAGGGGCGAGGCGACCGGGTGCCCGGCAAGTGGCCAGGTGGCGAGCCCCGCCAGCCCCACCACCGCCAGCCCGCGGGTGGGCCATCGCCCCGCGTTCCCCTGGACGACCGCGGGGAGCAGTGCCGCGGCGGCGGCCACCAGCGCCAGCCGTACGGTCAACACCACGCCCACGCCACCCGCGCCCGCCGCTTCGAGATCGGCGACGGACAGTTCGTCGACGGGCGTGCCGACCGCCGCGGCGGCCTGCCCGACCCAGGTCGTTGCCGTGGCGACGGCGATCAGGCCGAGCCCGGCCCACGCCACCGTCAGCGGGCCGCGACGGGAGCGTCGGCGGGGCCACAACGTGGCCGCCAGCAGCGGTGGACCGACCGCCGCGACCAGGCCGAGGTAACCGACGTACTTGGCGATCGGCACCAGCGGCCCCGCGGGTGCCGCCTCTTCGGCGGCGGGCTGCGGCGGGGCGGCGGAGGGGGCCCCGGCCGAGTAGGTGAAGCTGCCGGCGACCGGGTGGCTGTCCACCGAGATGACCCGGTAGCTCACGAGGTAGGTGCCGAGCGGCTGGTCGGGCACGCGGACTGGGATCCGCAGGGCCGCTCCCCGCACGTCGGGCTCGCCGGTGTGGATCCGTTTGCCGTTCGGGGCGAGCACCTGCACCCGGCCGGGGACCGGTGCCACCGGCTCGCTGAAGGTGATCATCACCGTACGGGGCGCGTAGCCGACGATCCCGTCGCGTTGCGGGGTCGTGGAGACCACGACGGCGTGCGCGGCGGCTGGGCTCGCCGGGGTCAGCGTGACGCAGAGTGCGGCCAGGACCAGTCCGAGGAGGACCGCCGCGCGGGTACTTCCGCTCGGCGGTCGCCGTTCGGTCAGGGATGTCGTCGTCCGCATGGCCATGCGGGCGTCTCCGAAGTCAGGTGCGGCGGAGCATGCGCCAGGTGGCGATGCCGCCGGTGCCGAGCGCGGCGAGGAAGACCAGCCAGACCAGGGTGTTGCTGATTCCGAACCGCGGCGCGGTGTTGGCCGAGGCGGCGGCGAGTAGGCCGTCCTCGCCCGGAGCGGGCAGCGCAGCCGGCGGCAACTCCGCCCAGCGGACCAGTCCGGTGCTTTCCAGCATGTCCAGGTGGTCGCCGACGAACGTGTTGGCAGCCTCGGCGAGCTCGCGGATGATCGGATCCCGGGTGCTGGCGCGGACCGCGCCGATCACCGGGAAGATCTTACCGTGGGCGACCCGCAGCCGGGTGACGAAGATCTGGTCGAACCGGGCGCCGCGGGCCTGCTGCATCTCGTTCAGCCAGCCCTTTTGCTCGTCGGTGGGTTCGGTGGGGATGGACGCGCTGAGCTTGTTCGCCGCCTCGACCGTGATCCGGTCCAGTTCCTCGTGCTGCTTGGCGATCTCGGCGCCGATCTCCCGTACCCGCGGCGACTGTCCCTTCTCGGCGGCCATCTGGCCGGCGGGCATCTCCCAGAGCCCGGCCAACCGTACGCCGTTGAGCAGCGCGGCGTCGGCGGCGTTGAGCTGCTGGCCGATCGGGGCGGCGAGGGCCATGCCGGGCAGCGCGCCGAGCCCGGCGGCGATCGCGATCAGCAGGACCGCCAGGCGACGGGTCCGGTGGCCCTGGCGACGGGCGTGTCTGCGCGGTGCCATGTCTGCGATGCCTCCTGGGATCCGGGCCGGTGGGGACGTCGGGGCCGGGCAGCCACATCCACCGGCCGCCCTGAGGTACGGATCGATCGCCGGATCAGTTCACCCGGGTATCGCGAATCAGCCGACGTCGAGCGGGTCGGCGAGGAGGCGTTCGAACGCCAACTCCGCGGCGCCGATCAGGGCGGCGTCGTCGCCGAGCTGCGGGGTGCGCAGCCGGACGTGCTCCAGGCAGGCCGGCAGCCCGATCGAGTTGAGCCGGCTGCGCACCTGGGCCGCCGCCGCCAGGTAGAGGTCCCGCATGGTGCCGCCGAAGATGACCATCTCCGGGTTGAAGATATTGACCAGGTTCGCCACGCCGAAGCCGAGCCAGTCGCCGGCTCGCCGGACCGCCGTTTGCGCCTGGGCGTCTCCCCGGTCGGCGGCGTCGAAGACGGCGAGCAGCGCCTCGCGGCCGCGCGCGTCCGAGCGACCGGCCGCGCGGAGCAGTCCGTGCTCGCCGATCTCGGTCTCCCAGCAGCCGCGGGAGCCGCACTCGCAGCGGGCGCCGTCGCGGACCACGACCATGTGTCCGACCTCGCCGCTGTACCCACCGTGCCCGGTCAGCCGGCGCCCACCGGCGATGATGCCGGCGCCTACTCCGACGTCACCGTACAGGTAGATGACGTTGTCGCAGCCGGCTGCCGCGCCGCGGGCGTGCTCGGCGAAGGCCGCCACGTCGGCGACGTTGCCCACGGTGACCGGCACGTCGGGGCCCAGTTCGGCGCCGATCGCCGCGCCGATCGGCTCGTCCACCCAGCCCGTGGTGGGGCCGAGCCGGACCAGCCCGTCGTCCCGGCGGACCATGCCGCAGACGGCGACGCCCGCGCCGACACAGAGCGCGTCGGCGGACACCACCTGGCGCATCTCCTTGACCGCGCCGGCCAGCAGCGGCGTGGCCTCGGCCGCGGTCAGTCCGCGGGGCCGCTCCAACTCCCGGCGGTCGAGCACCGCGCCGCCGAGACCGATCCGCGCGACCCGCAGCCGGTCCACCTCGATGCTGTACGCGTACGCGTGCACCCGGGCCGACTCGGGCCGGACGACCAGCGACGGTCGTCCGGCCCGGCCGGTTTCCTTCGGCGCCCCCTCGCTCACCAGTCCGGCCGCGGCGAGGTCGCTGGTGAGTGCGCCGATGGTGCTGCGGTTCAACCCGAGCGCGGTGGTCAGCTCCGCGCGCGAGGTGGCCCCGTGCACATGGACGTACCGCAGCAGCGCCCCGAGGTTCTGCCGGCGGATCTCGTCCTGGCTGGGTCCTACGCGCATCGTGGTGTGCCTACTTCCCGGGCGGTGGCGTCAACGGCCGCCGCTGGTGGCGGCTCGGCGGCGGGACAACGCGTCCACGCTTGCTGCGAGGAGCAGGACCACGCCGGTGACGATGTACTTGACACCCGAGCTGTAGCCCATCAGACCCATTCCGTTGTCGATCACCGCGACGACCGCGCCGCCGAGCACCGCGTCGAGAACGCGGCCCTTGCCGCCGAAGAGGCTGGTGCCGCCGATGACCGCCGCACCGACGGCGTAGAGCAGTACGTTACTGCCACCGGTGTTCGGGTCGACCGAGTTGGCCCGGCTGGCGGCCACGATGCCACCGACCGCAGCCATCGACGAGCAGATGACGAAGACCGAGATGCGGATCCGATCCACGTTGATGCCCGCCCGGCGGGCCGCCTCCCGGTTGCCGCCGACCGCGTAGATGTGCCGGCCGTAGCTGGTGCGCCGAAGAACGAAGGTCCAGAGGATCAGCAGGACCGCGATGATCGGCACCACGACCGGCACACCCTTCAGCGAGTTGACCAGAGTGTTGAAGCTGCGTTCCTGATTGAGGAAGAAGACCGCGATTCCGAGGATGGCGGCCAGGCCGAGGATCCGGGCGAGGATGACCGTGGCAGGGTCGGTCACCAGGCCACGGGCCGCGCGGGTGCGGTGCCGCACCAGTTGGGTCGTGGCGTAGCCGGCGACGGCGAGTCCGGTCAGCGTCCAGCCGATCACCGGCGGTAGGTTGCGGTTCGAGATGGCCACCAGCACCGGGTCTCGGACCGCGATGTTCCTGCCTTCCTCCATCAGCAAAAGCACGATGCCCTGGAAGGCGAGGAAGCCGGCGAGGGTGACCACGAAGGATGGGATGCCGATCTTGGCGACCAAGAGCCCGAGCACGGTGCCGATCACCACGCCGGTTCCGACGGCGGCGAGCACCGCGACGTACCACGGGTAGCCGAGTACCGTCGCCACGTTGGCCAGCACCGCCGCGCAGACTCCGCTGGCAAAGCCGGCGGAGAGGTCGATCTCACCCAACAGCAGGACGAAGACCAGGCCCATGGCGATCAGCGTGACCGCCGCCCCCTGGGTGAACAGGTTGGCGAAGTTGGCGGCGGTGAGGAACGACGGCCGCATGATCGCGAAGACGGTGCAGAGCACGACCAGGCCGAGGACGGCCGGCAGCGCCCCGATGTCCCCGCCACGTACCCGGCTGATGTAGCTGCGGACCTGGCTGGTGAGAGTGGGCGCCGGGGCGACGGCCGCGGGCCCGTCCTCGCGTACGGCGGTGGTGGTCATCGGGCGACTCCCGGGGTGGTGGCTGGCTCCCCGCCGTTGTCGGTCTGCCCGGTGCCGAGGCCGAGCGTGCCGGAGCGGCCGGCGGTGATCAGCTCGACGACCTGGGCGTGGGTGATGTCGGTGGTCTTCACCCCGGCGACCATCTGACCGAGGTAGAGCGCGGCGATCCGGTCGGAGACGGCGAAGACGTCGTTCATGTTGTGCGAGATGAGCACCACGGCCAGGCCGTTGTCGGCGAGGCGGCGGACCAGTTCGAGCACCTGCGCGGTCTGCGCGACGCCGAGCGCGGCGGTGGGCTCGTCGAGGATGACCACCTTGCTGTTCCAGAGCACCGACTTGGCGATCGCCACCGTCTGGCGTTGGCCGCCGGAGAGGCTGGAGACGTGTTGGCGCAGCGATTTCACGGTGCGCACGGAGAGCCCGGCGAGCGTCTCGGCGGCCATCTGCTCCATGGTCGGCTCATCGAGCACGATGCCGTTGCGCTTCTCCCGGCCGAGGAACATGTTCTGCACGATGTCGAGGTTGTCGCAGAGTGCCAGGTCCTGGTAGACGACCTCGACGCCGAGTGCGGCGGCGTCGCGCGGACTGTGGATGGTCACTGGGCGGCCGTCGAAGAGGAACTCCCCGGCGTCGGTCGGGTAGATGCCGCTGATGCACTTGACCAGGGTGGACTTGCCGGCGCCGTTGTCGCCGACCAGCGCGGTCACCTCGCCTGGGTAGGCGGAGAAGGCGACGTCACGCAGAACCTGGACGGGACCGAAGCTCTTGTCGATCCCGCGTAGTTCCAGCAGGGGGGTCGCGGACACGGGTTCTCCTTACGCGCTGGGGGAGGTCTCTTCAGCCCGTCGGTAGCGGCGCCGCGCCGCCTGGCACGGGGTGGCCCGTGCTGGGCGGCGCCACGCCTCGGCGGGGTTCAGCTGATGCCGGCGTCGGCGCAGAGCTGGGCGTACGCGCCGCCACAGACCTCGTCCTTGGTCACGAACCCGTCGGCGATGACGTCCTTGACGTTCTCCTTGTAGACCGCCCGCGGGGTGAGCAGCACGGCCGCGACGTCCCGGCCGCTCTCCGGGTCCTCGACGGTCTGGCCGGTTTCTCTCCGTTCGCCCTTGGCGAGCGCGATGGCCAGGTCGGCGGCGGCCTGGGCCTCGTCACGGATGGCCTTGTAGACGGTCATGCACTGGTCACCGGCGAGGATGTTCTGCAGGCCCTGCGGGGTCGCGTCCTGACCGGTCACCGGGACCTTGCCGTTGAGCTTGTTCTTCTTGAGCACCGAGATGGCCGCGTTGCCGAGGCCGTCGTTCGCCGCCAACACGCCGTCGATCTTGCCGCCGGTCTGGGTCAGCATCTGCTCGAAGATCGTGGCGGCCTGGGCGTTGTCCCAGTCCGGCACGGACTGGTCCGGGCCCTTGGTGTATTCGTCGGCGTCGAACTTCGGCTTGAGCACCGAGTCGTACCCGTTCTTGAACAGGGTGGCGTTGTTGTCGGTCGGGGAGCCGTTCAGGTAGGCCACGACCGGGTTCTTGGCGTCCTTGTCGGTCAGGCACGTGCTGAGGCCCTCGCCCTGGAGCTTGCCGACGGCCTCGTTGTCGAAACTGACGTAGTACTCGGCGGAGCCACCGAGGGTGAGCCGGTCGTAGTCGATGGTGGCGACGCCCTGCGACTTCGCCCTGTCCAACACGGCCTTGCCGGTGCCGGAGTCCAGGTTGACGATCATCAGGGCGGTGACACCCTGGGTGATCATCTGGTCCGCGATGGTCTGGAACTGGGACTTGTCGCCCTGGGCGTTCTGGATGTCGTAGTCGACGCGGGCGGCCTTGAACGCCTCCTCCAGGAACTTGCGGTCCGCGCCCTCCCAGCGGGCGGAGGACTTGCTGTCCGGAAGGATTACGCCGATCTTGGCGGTCTTGCCGGAGTCGGCCTGGTCGCCACCGGAGGAGTCGCCGCAGGCCGCTGTGCTGCCGGTGGCCAGCAGGCCCACGACGGCGGCGGCGAGGAAGCCCTTGCGCATGTGCAGGGTCCTTTCGAGGTGGGGGATGGTGTTGTTTTGTTGTGCCCGGCAACGTATTCCGCGCCGTGTCGCCGGCACAAGGCCACCAAGGTCGTGAGTTTGTTGTGGGCGATAACAATTCAGCAACGTGCCCGATACCACCCCGTCGCGCGCTGGCAGTCGTCCGCTGGCAGGGCTGTTCGGGGCAGAACGGGTATATCGGTTGCCAGGCGATGGCGGGCGTGGCGACGTAGGCGTTGCGGACTGTCAGGCGGCGGCGATCGGTGCGGTTGCGGCGCCGGTGAGGTCGACCAGGTCCCGCGGGGACAGCTCCACCTGAAGGCCCCGGCGACCTGCCGAGACGTACACGGTGTCGTGGCGCAGGGCGCTCTCGTCGAGCACGGTGGGCAGCCGCTTCCGCTGGCCGAGCGGGCTGATCCCGCCCCGGACGTACCCGGTGGCGCGTTCGGCCACCGTCCGGTCGGCCATGGTGGCCCGTTTTCCGCTCAACGCGGCGGCCAGAGCCTTGAGATCCAGCTCGCCGGCCACCGGGACGACGGCGACCGCCAGCGCGCCGTCCACCGGGACGACGGCGACCGCCAGCGCGCCGTCCACCTCGGTCACCAGCGACTTGAACACCCGCTCCGCCGGCACACCGAGAGCCACCGCCACCAGTGCTCCGTAGTTCGGGGCGTCCGGGGAGACGTCGTACGGATGGGTGCGGTGCGCGATCCTCCGCCTGGCCAGCAGCGCGGTTGCCGGTGTGCCCTGTCCCGCCACGCCCGTCAACCTAGCGTCCGCGGTGTCCCCCCATCCACTCCACGCGGCTGGAACGGTCGGGCGACGATGACCGTCGGGGCGCCGGCCACCCGGGTGAGCACCAGGCTGGCCGGCTGGTCGCCGGTGAGCCTGAGATCGCGGCGGAGCTGTTCCGGCTCCAGCGCCGAGCCGCGCTTGAGAATCTCCACCCGGCCCACCCGGCGTTCGCGCAGCAGCGCGCGCAGCCGCTTGAGCGAGAACGGCAGCGCGTCGGTCACCTCAAGGCAGCGCGCGAAGGGTGTCGGGGTTGGGGCGTCGGCGTACAGGTAGGCGATCGTGGGGTCGGCCAACGTCGCGTCCAATTCCCCGGCCAGTTCGGCCACCAGGTGCGCGCGGACCACGGCCGGCTCCGGGTCGTACAGGTAACGCCGCACCGGCCCGACCGTCGCCTCGACCGTACCGGAGCCGGTCAGCTCGGCCGTCCCGGCGGGAAAAGGGAACCCGTCGCCATCGGCGGAGTCCCGAGGGGGCCGTTCCTTCAGGACGGTAGCGCGGCGGGGAACCAGCGCCAGCTGACCGCACCAGAGCGCCGCTTCGACCAGGTCGCCGTCGACGCTCACCCACTCCGCCTCCGCGCCGGGCGGGATCAGCGCGTGGTCCAGGCCGGGCGCCACCTTCACCACCGTCCGCGACATCCGTTCGGCCAGCGAGAGTACGAAGTCCCACGGCGGGGAGTAGGCGTTCGGATCGAAGATCCGCCGCCCGGACGCCCGGCGGGCGGGGTCGCAGAAGACTCCGTCCACCCGGCGCACGTCGAACTCCGTCGCGTCCCCGCACTCCACGGTGAACTGCCCGGCGAGCCCGGTCGCCTCGGCGTTCGCGGCGGCCAACGCGGCGGTGAGCGGGTCGGCCTCCACCCCGTACACCCGGACGCCGGCCCGGGCGGCGGCGAGCGCGTCGGCACCGAGACCGCAGCCGAGGTCGGCCAGGGTGCTCACGCCGGCGGTGCGCAGCCGCTCGGCGCGCCGCCGCGCCACCACCCCCCGGGTGGCCTGCTCCAGGCCGGTCCTGGTGAAGAACATGCCGGCGGCGGCCGGACCGAACTTGCCCACTGCCCGCCGCCGCAGCTCGGCCTGGGTGAGCGCCGCCGCGGCCAGCTCGGCCGGCAGCCCGGCCGAGCGGAGTGCCTCCGCCGCGACCAGCGGGTCACCGCCGGCCACCTCGGCCGCCGCCGCGAGCGCGGCCGAGCCCTCGGGGGTACGCAACGCGGCGAGCTGGTCCAGGTTCACCCGGCCATTGTTCCGGCCGAGCCCGGGGCCGGCGGGAGTCGGGGGCGTGGTCGTCCCACGGGCGTGGGACGGACCGGACGGTTCCCGCCGGGCTGGCCGGGCCTGACTCAACGCGTGCCGCCGGCACCGATCCGGCGGGGTAACGGCGTGCGGGTGGCGGCCCCGGGACCGCCACCCGCCGGCCGGATCAGCCGAGCGTCGACCACCACTGGTCGCTGCCGGTGAACCGCTTGACCGGAGTGCCGCTGGCGGACAGGTAGTACTTGTAGCTTCCGGTGGTGCTGTAGCCGTACAGGGCGAAGCCGTCCATATTCCAGTTGTCCGGGCCCTCGTGCCACTCCGGGTGTGAGATCATCCGCAGCTTGACGCCGGTCACCGTGCAGGAGTTGACCGTCCAGTTCGGGTTGAAGAACGTGACGGTCCGGTAGTGGGTGGAGTTGTTGCCGAAGCCACCCCACACGTGCTGCAGTTCGACGTCGCCGAAGGTGGTGCGCAGCAGCGGGATGACCTCCGAATTGCCCCGCAGGTCGTCGCCGCCGGTGCGGAACATCAGCGTGAACGATCCCAGGTTGGCGCAGGAGCCGATCGGACCGGCGCTGGCCGGCGTGGCGGCGGCCGTGATGCCCAGTGCGGACAGCAGGGTGCTGGCCAGGAGCAGCGCCGCGGCGCGGGCGCGGAGACGGGGAAGACGTATGTCGGGTCCTTTCGTCCGAGGTGGATACCCGCTCACAGGCTGCCGTCCGGACCCGGCCCGGCCCACGGGGAGTCCCGGCCCCACCCGGGTGGGAAAACCGGGTGGACGACACGCCGCCGACGCCCCGGCCAGGTCCCGAGGGCTCACGGCCCGTCGGCGCCGCCGAGGAAGGCGAGTGCCGCCCGGACCCGCACGTTGATCCCGCGCCGCGCGTCCGGGTCCGCCGGGATCAGGTCGAGCTTGCCGGTGATCGCCGAGAGGTGCTTCTCTACCGTGCCGACCCGGCAACTCATTCGCTCGGCGATGCCGAGGTTGGACAGCCCCTCGGCGAGCAGGGTCAGGACCCGGCGCTCGTGCGGGCTCAGCCGGGCCAGCGGGTCGTCCGGCCGGCGCCGGGCCATCAGCCGCTGGATCAGGTGTCGGTCGACCACCACCTCGCCGGCCGAGGCGTACCGGGTGACGCCGGGCGTTCCGCTGGCGACGCGTCGGGCATCCCAGTTGGCACTCTCCTTGACGGAGTGCTAGCCGAGGAATAACCTGCGATTAGCACTCTCACCCTGAGGGTGCCAACCGTCCGGGCCCGGTGCCCGGGAGGTGAACGCCAGGCGGACCGGCACCCGCGACGACGGCCCCGCCCGGTGGCATGTGGCAGATTGAGCTGACCGGTTCGCCGGTCGGTAACGAAACCAGTACCCCAGGAGGGTATGCCCGTGACTACCGCGACCAAGGTTGCGATCAAGCCGCTCGAGGACCGGATCGTGGTCCAGGCGAACGAGGCTGAGACCACCACGGCGTCGGGCATCGTGATCCCCGACACCGCCAAGGAGAAGCCGCAGGAGGGCACCGTCCTCGCTGTCGGCCCGGGCCGGATCGACGACAAGGGTAACCGCGTGCCGCTCGACGTCAAGGTCGGCGACACCGTCCTCTACTCGAAGTACGGCGGCACCGAGGTCAAGTACGCCGGCGAGGAGTACCTGGTGCTCTCCGCCCGCGACGTCCTCGCGATCATCGAGAAGTAAGCAACCGAGCAGTGTCGTTGCCCCGGTCCGGCTCGCCGGGCCGGGGCAACCTCGCTTCGAAGGGACATTGATGGCGAAGATCCTGAGCTTCTCGGACGACGCCCGGCACCTGCTGGAGCACGGTGTCAACGCCCTCGCGGACGCGGTCAAGGTGACCCTCGGCCCCCGCGGGCGCAACGTCGTTCTGGACAAGAAGTTTGGTGCGCCCACGATCACCAACGACGGCGTGACGATCGCCAAGGAGATCGAGCTCACCAACCCGTACGAGAACCTCGGCGCGCAGCTGGTCAAGGAGGTGGCGACCAAGACCAACGACGTCGCCGGCGACGGGACCACCACCGCGACCGTGCTGGCCCAGGCGATGGTCCGCGAGGGCCTGCGCAACGTCGCGGCCGGCGCCAACCCGTCCGGCCTCAAGCGGGGCGTCGACGCGGCGGCCACCAAGGTCTCCGAGGCGTTGCTCGGCAAGGCCGTCGAGGTGGCTGACAAGGAGGCGATCGCGCACGTCGCGACCATCTCCGCGCAGGACGCGACGATCGGTGAGCTGATCGCCGAGGCGATGGAGAAGGTCGGCCGCGACGGCGTCATCACCGTCGAGGAGGGCTCCACCCTCGCCACCGAGCTGGACGTGACCGAGGGGCTCCAGTTCGACAAGGGCTTCATCTCGCCGAACTTCGTCACCGACGTGGAGGCGCAGGAGTCGGTCCTGGAGGACCCGTACATCCTCATCACCACCCAGAAGATCTCGGCGATCGAAGAGCTGCTGCCGCTGCTGGAGAAGGTCCTCCAGAACAGCAAGCCGCTGCTCGTCATCGCCGAGGACGTCGAGGGTCAGGCGCTGTCCACCCTGGTGGTCAACGCGCTCCGCAAGACCATCAAGGTGTGCGCGGTCAAGGCCCCCGGCTTCGGTGACCGCCGCAAGGCGATGCTCCAGGACATCGCGATCCTCACCGGCGCCGAGCTGGTCGCGCCCGAGCTGGGCTACAAGCTCGACCAGGTCGGCCTCGAGGTGCTCGGCTCCGCCCGGCGGGTGGTGGTCGACAAGGAGAACACGACGATCGTCGACGGCGTCGGCCAGGCCGCCGACGTCGCCGACCGGGTCGCGCAGATTCGCAAGGAGATCGAGGCCTCGGACTCCGAGTGGGACCGGGAGAAGCTCTCCGAGCGGCTGGCCAAGCTCTCCGGTGGGATCGCCGTCATCAAGGTGGGCGCGGCGACCGAGGTCGAGATGAAGGAGCGTAAGCACCGCATCGAGGACGCCATCGCCGCGACCAAGGCCGCGGTCGAGGAGGGCACGGTTCCCGGTGGCGGCGCCGCCCTGGTGCAGATCCTGTCGGTGCTCGACGACGACCTCGGATTCACCGGTGACGAGAAGGTGGGCGTGTCGATCGTGCGTAAGGCGCTGGTCGAACCGCTGCGCTGGATCGCCCAGAACGCCGGCCACGACGGCTACGTCGTGGTGCAGAAGGTCGCCGGCAAGGGTTGGGGGCACGGCCTCAACGCGGCCACCGGCGAGTACGTCGACCTGGCCAAGGCCGGCGTCCTGGACCCGGTGAAGGTGACCCGCAACGCGGTCGCCAACGCCGCGTCGATCGCCGGCCTGTTGCTCACCACGGAGAGCCTCGTGGTGGAGAAGCCGGCGGAGCCGGAGCCGGCCGCGGGCGGCAACGGCCACTCGCACGGTCACGGCCACCAGCACGGTCCCGGCTTCTGAGCCGAGCCGTACGCCTGGTCGGGGCGTGTCGCCGTCCGGCGGCACGCCCCGACGCGTTCTCCGCGGTGGTGCTTACGGAATGCTGACGTGGCCTACCGGCTCTCGCGCCGATCGGAAAGACTGGCCGGCGTGAGCACGACGACGACGCGCCGCCATGCCGCGCTCGCCGGGGTGACCGCCGCCGCGGTGGCGATCGGCTCGGCGGAACCCGTGGCCGCGCTGACCGGCCCTCGCGCGGCACCGCTGGTCGCCGTCGGAGGGCTGGTGGTCGACACCGTGCCCGAGCCGCTCAAGCGGGTCGGCATCGCGGTCTTCGGCAGGTACGACAAGATCGCTCTGTTGGTGGGGACGGCGCTGCTGCTGGCCGGGTTCGCCGCGCTGCTCGGCGTGGTGTCCCGGCGTCGGCTGACGTACGGCCTCGCCGGCGTCGCGGCGTTCACCGCCCTGGGCGTCGGGGCGGCGCTGACCCGGGCTGGCGCGGACGCCGCCGACGCCCTGCCGGCGCTGGCCGGTGGCGCCCTCGGCGCGCTGGTGCTCTGGGCGTTCATCGCCGGTCCGCTGGAGTTGGACCCCTGGCCCTGGTCTCCGCCCACCCCGCCCGCTGTCACCCCGCCAGCACCGGCCGTTCCCGGCACGACCGGTTTTGCGGCGCCTGGGGTCCCCCCGGTTCCCCCCGAGCGGCCGGTCCCGTCGGGCCGCCCGGAGCGCCTCGGTGTCGCCGCGCACGGCGACACCGAGGAGACCGTACCCCCGGATCCGGAGTCGCGGCGGCGGTTTCTCGCCGCCACCGGGCTGCTGCTCGGGGCGGCCGGAGTGGCCGGTGTCGGCGGTCGCTGGCTGGCCAGCCGGCGGGGCGTGTCGGTGGCCCGCGGCGCGGTCGCCCTGCCGTCACCGGCGTCCCCGGCACCCGCCGTTCCCGCCGGCGCCGATCTCGGCGTCGCGCAGCTCGCGTCCTTCGTGACCCCGAACGCCGATTTCTACCGGATCGACACCGCGCTGGTGGTGCCTCAGGTGGACCCGGCCACCTGGCGGTTGCGCATCCACGGCCGGGTGCGCAACCCGATCACCCTCACGTTCGACGATCTGCTGGCTCGGCCGATGGTGGAGCGGTACGTCACCCTCGCCTGCGTTTCCAACGAGGTCGGCGGCGATCTGATCGGGACCGCCAGCTGGCTTGGTGTGCCGCTGAGGGAACTGCTCGACGAGGCGGACCCGGAGGAAGGGGCCGACCAGGTTGTCGGGCGCTCCGTCGACGGCTGGACCTGCGGCACCCCGACCGCGGTGTTGCGTGACGGGCGGGATGCCCTGCTGGCCGTGGGTATGAATGGCGAGCCGCTGCCGGTCGAGCACGGCTTCCCGGCCCGGATGGTGGTTCCCGGCCTCTACGGCTACGTGTCCGCCTGCAAGTGGGTCAGCGAGCTGGAGCTGACCAGCTTCGCGGACTTCGACGCGTACTGGGTGCCGCGCGGCTGGTCGGCGCAGGGTCCGGTCAAGACCCAGTCGCGGATCGACACCCCGCGCCCTCGCAACCGGCTGACCGTCGGCGCGGTGGTCGTCGCCGGGGTGGCCTGGGCCCAGCACCGTGGTATTCGCCGGGTCGAAGTCCGGGTGGACGAGGGCCCGTGGCGGACGGCCGAGCTGGCTCCCACGGTCTCGGTGGACACCTGGGTGCAGTGGTCGTGGCGGTGGGAGGCGACGGTGGGTGAGCACAAACTCGAGGTCCGCGCCACCGACTCGACGGGCGAGACGCAGACCGCCCGCCGCTCGTCGGTGGCACCGGACGGCGCGACCGGGTGGCACACGGTCCGGGTGACCGTGGTCTGACGCCCACGGGCCCTCTCGCCAGTCGAAACGACCGTGCTGGTGGTCGCGGGCCGGGCCGCGATCCAGACCTGCGGGTGTCCGGGCGCGACACCGCGGTGGTCTCCCGTCGGGCTTAAGCGATTTTGCGCTGGTTGGGAACGGTCGACGTGTGCGGTCGGCCCAGGCGGGCCTCCAGCCGGGCGACGTCGACCCGAGTCTGCCGGCGGTCGGCCAGGTCCTCCCAGCCGACGGCGAGTAGGCGCAGCCGCTCGAACTCGCTGAAGCCGCCCCACACGCCGTACGGTTCGCGGACCGAGAGCGCGTGTGCCGCGCACTCGGCCCGGACCGGGCAGACACGGCAGACCGCCTTCGCGCCTGACTCCCGGCGCAGCCGGGACGATCCCCGCTCGCCGTCGGGGTGGAAGAACTGGGCGCTGTCCTGGCCCCGGCAGGCGCCGAGGCGCTGCCAGTCCCAGCGGTCGACGATGGGGCTGGGAAGTCTGCGTACGTTCGGCATCAGCACCCTCCTTCCGCGCGGTACGCGGAGATCCCGTGCGGTCGGCGTCCGCGCTGGCGCGCCGTGTCCGGCTCGACGTTCCGGTACCCGGGGCGGGTGCGACTCACACGTCTGTGATCCAAACCTTGGACAATCAGCGGCATATGCCCCAACTGTCGGAAAAGTTCGGAAGATTGCCCGGAACCTCCTCCCGAGGTCACCGGCTCATGGTCTGCTCGTTGGCGGAGAGGAGACCACTGTGCGTACGGTTCTCGTGTGCGTTCGGACGCCCTTGGCGGCACAGCACCTGACCTCCGCGGCGGCGCGGCTGGGACTGTCCGGGGCGGTGCGGACCGCGGTCTCCGACCCCGAGGTGATGCTGCGGCTGGCGGAACGTCCCGCCGACGTGGTACTCGCCGACACGGCGCTCACCCGGCCGGACAGTGCCGGGTTCGTCCGGCGGGTCCTTGCCCGGGCGCCGCAGGCCGCGGTGCTGCTCCTCGGCGCCGAGGAGTCCGAGGCGGCCGCGGCGACGATCAGCGCCGGTGCCCGCGGACTCATCCAGGGCACCGACCACGACCTCACCAGCGCGGTGGCGAAAGCCTTGCTGCTGCTCGCGGCCCCCGGGCGAGCCAGCCGGAACCGGATCACCGATCCCGCCCGGGACGCGGCGTCGGTGGGTGGGCCGGCCCGCTCTTCGTCGCCCGGTAGGGCGCCCGCCGACTCGCCGCCGGCCTGGCCGGCCGGGGCCGCCGACGGCACGGGCGGACATCCGGCGATGGTGCCGGTGCAGCGCGGCGACGACCCCGCCGACCCGACCGCCGGGGAAGCGGAGGAGGCGGCTGCGAGCGGTCAGCACACCGCGTCGGCCGCCCGGGAGGGGCGGCCGACGGTCGGGCTGACCGAACGCGAGTTGCAGGTGCTGCTGGGCATGGCGGAGGGCAAGAGCAACGCCGAGATCGGGCGGGAGCTGTTCGTCTCCGAGGACACGGTCAAGACCCACGCCCGGCGTCTGTTCCGCAAGCTCGGCGCGCGCGACCGGGCTCATGCCGTGGCCGCCGGCTTCCGCGCCGGGCTGGTCGCCTGAGCGCCCGCCGCCCGGAGCCGGCCCTCCCGGCGCGATCGACCGTGGTGACCGATCCGGCCGGCCTGATCAGCGGGCCCGGTGATCGGCGTGATCAGGCGGGCTCAGTGATCGGCGCCGGGCTCGTCGTCGGCGTCCTCGCTCAGCGTGTCGTGCACCCCGTCGGCGTAGCCCCGGGCGTAGTCCCAGGTGACGTAGCGATCCGGGTCAGGATCGTACGCCGGCTCGTGTACCCGGGGGCGGCCGGACGTGAGCAGGTGACGCAGGTTCCCGCGGAGTAGATCCCAGTCGAAGTAGTGCGGCTCGCGGCAGTCCTCACATTCGATGACCAGCCCGCGCACCCCGATCGGTGTCAGCAACGCCTGGTAGATCTCCAGATCGGCCAGGTCCTCCAGCACGTCCTGCCGCTCGACGTCGGTCAGTGGGTCGAGTGGCTCGTCGCCGGTGGGATGCAGGCCAGCTGCCGGATCGGCCGGGTCGCCGTTGAACGGGTCGATGGGCTCGTCGTGCACCCCCTCACCGTAGACCCAACATCCCGCCGACGCCCGCCCCCCGGGTGCCGTGTGGCCTGCCCGCCGTCGCGGGGACGGGCCAGGTCACTGGGTACGATGGGACGACGCGCCGTCACCCGGCGTGCGCCGGTGCCCGCCCCGCGCCACCGCGTTGAAGCCCGTCCGAGCAGCTCAGGGGAGCAATCGTGGAAATTTCGCCCAGCACCGCTCAACCGACCGGCGCCGACAACGGCGAGCTGGGTGGTCACCTGCCGGAGCTACCCGCCGGCTCGGCGCGGGTGGTGCCGCTCGGGCTGACCTTCGACGACGTGCTGCTCCAGCCGGGCGAGTCGGACGTGGTGCCCAGCCGGGTCAACACCGTCACCCGGCTGACCCGCAACGTCACGCTCTCCGTTCCGCTGCTGTCCAGCGCGATGGACACGGTGACCGAGGCGCGGATGGCGATCGCCATGGCCCGCCAGGGCGGCATCGGTGTGCTGCACCGCAACCTCTCCGTGGAGGACCAGGCGTTCCAGGTCGACCTGGTGAAGCGCTCGGAGTCCGGTATGATCACCAATCCGGTGACCGCCAGCCCGGACGACACCCTGCAGGACGTCGACTCGCTGTGCGGGCGGTACCGCATCTCCGGTGTGCCGGTGGTGGACGGCGACGGCCAGTTGGTCGGTATCGTCACCAACCGCGACATGCGTTTCGTCTCCGACCCGGCCACCCCGGTTCGCGAGATCATGACCCGTACGCCGCTGGTCACCGCGCCGGTCGGGGTCAGCAAGGACGACGCGCTGAGCCTGCTGCGCCAGCACAAGGTCGAGAAGCTCCCGATCGTCGACCACTCCGGCAAACTGCGCGGGCTCATCACCGTCAAGGACTTCACCAAGAGCGAGCAGTACCCGAACGCCACCAAGGACGCCGCCGGCCGGCTACGGGTGGCCGCGGCGGTCGGTGTCGGCGAAGACGCCTACAAGCGGGCCCGCACCCTGGTCGATGCCGGTGTCGACGTGCTGATCGTGGACACCGCACACGGTCACCAGCGGGCGGTGCTGGAGATGGTCGCCCGAGTCAAGCAGGACACCGGTGTCGACGTCATCGGTGGCAATATCGCCACGTATGCCGGCGCGAAGGCACTGATCGAGGCCGGTGTGGACGGCGTGAAGGTGGGGGTGGGCCCCGGTGCGATCTGCACCACCCGGATCGTGGCCGGGGTCGGCGTACCCCAGATCACCGCGATCATGGAGGCCGCGCGGGCGGCACGGCCGGCCGGTGTTCCGGTCGTCGCCGACGGCGGCGTCCAGTACTCGGGCGACATCGCCAAGGCGCTCGTCGCCGGGGCGGACACCGTCATGCTGGGCAGCCTGCTGGCCGGCTGCGAGGAGAGCCCGGGCGAGCTGATCTTCGTCAACGGCAAGCAGTTCAAGGCGTACCGGGGGATGGGTTCGCTGGGCGCGATGCAGTCCCGGGGCCAGGCGAAGTCGTACTCCAAGGACCGCTACTTCCAGCAGGATGTGACCAGCGACGAGAAGCTGGTCCCGGAGGGCGTCGAGGGCCAGGTGCCCTACCGCGGACCGCTGTCCCGGGTCGCCCACCAGCTGGTCGGTGGGTTGCGGCTGGCGATGGGGTACGCCGGCGCGGAGAGCATCGCCGAGCTGCACCAGCGCGGTCAGCTGATCCGGATCACCGCGGCCGGGCTCAAGGAGAGCCACCCGCACGACATCCAGATGACCGTCGAGTCGCCCAACTACCACACCCGCTGACCTTCCCCACCACCCCCGAACACACCTGGAGAACCCATGCGTGACGTGGTCGAGATCGGGCTGGGCAAGACCGCGCAGCGCGGCTACCACCTGGACGACATCGCGATCGTGCCGAGCCGCCGTACCCGGGATGTCGACGACGTCTCGACGGCCTGGCAGCTCGACGCGTACCAGTTCGGCATCCCCTGCGTCGGGCACCCCTCCGACGCGACGATGAGTCCGTCCTCGGCGGGGCGGCTGGGCCAGCTCGGCGGTCTCGGCGTGCTCAACGTGGAGGGTCTGTGGACCCGCTACGAGAACCCGACGAAGATCCTGGAGGAGCTGTCCGGCCTGGGCGAGGAGGCACGCCACACCAAGCGGCTCCAGGAGGTGTACGCCGAGCCGATCCGCCCCGACCTGATCGCCGAGCGGGTCCGCGAGCTGCGCGCCGGTGGCGGCACGGTGGCTGTGCGGGTTTCCCCGCAGCACACCCTGGCGCTCGCCCCGGTGGTCCTCGACGCCGGTGTCGACATCCTGGTCATCCAGGGCACGATCGTCTCGGCCGAGCACGTCTCCACCACCGACGAGCCGCTGAACCTCAAGGAGTTCATCGCCGACCTCGACCTGCCGGTCGTCGTCGGCGGCTGCACCGACTACAAGACCGCCCTGCACCTGATGCGCACCGGCGCGGCCGGGGTGATCGTCGGCATCGGCGGTGACGACTGGTCCACCACCGAGTCCGTGCTCGGCATCCGGGTACCGATGGCCACCGCGATCGCCGACGCGGCGGCGGCCCGGCGGGACTACCTCGACGAGACCGGCGGCCGGTACGTCCACCTCATCGCCGACGGCGACATGCAGACCTCGGGCGACATCGCCAAGGCTCTCGGCTGCGGTGCGGACGCGGTGATGCTCGGCGAGCCGCTGTCGCTGTGCGCGGAGGCACCGGCCGGTGGCGCGTGGTGGCACTCGGCCGCCAGCCACCCGTCGCTGCCACGGGGCGCGTTCGAGGTGGCCGGGGAGCCGCTCGGCTCGATGGAGCAGCTGCTGTTCGGCCCGGCCGACGACCCGGACGGCCAGCTCAACCTGTTCGGTGGACTGCGCCGGGCGATGGCCAAGTGCGGCTACCGCGACCTCAAGGAGTTCCAGAAGGTCGGTTTGGTCCTGGACCGCTGATCCGCGCCGAGTGGCACCGTACGCACCGGTCGCGCCGATAGGCTCGACCGGTGCGTCGTACCTCAGCCCAGATCCGCCCGGCGCTGGCCGTGGCCGTCGCGGCGGCCCTCGTTCTGGTCGGCTGTACCACCGAGCCGGAGGACCGGGAAGCGCGCGCCGTCTTTCGGGCTGGCAGCGCGGACCTGGCCGACCCGTACGTGCCGGGCAGTGGCAACGGCGGGTACGACGTGGCGGCCTACCGCCTCGCGGTGCGCTACGACCCGGCCTCGGACCGGCTGGCCGGGCGGGCCCGGATCGAGGCGACCGCCACCCACGGTCTGTCCCGGTTCAACCTGGACCTCACCGGCCTCGAGGTGGCGGCGGTGACGGTCGACGGTGGCCCGGCCCGGCACCACCGCGACGGCCACGAGCTGGTGGTGACCCCGGGCAGCGGCATCCCGGCGGGCCGACGGTTCACCGTCGACGTGGAGTACTCCGGCGTCCCGACCGCCCGGTCCGCCGGTCCGCTGGGCAGCGGCGGGTTCCTGCACACCGCCGACGGCGCGATCGCGCTCGGCCAGCCGCACTCGGCCGCCGCCTGGTTCCCGGTCAACGACCACCCCTCGGACAAGGCCACCTACGACATCGAGGCCACCGTTCCGGACGGGCTGGCGGCGCTCAGCAACGGCGTGCCGGAGGAGCGGGTCAGCCGGGACGGCTGGACCACGTGGCGCTGGTCCGAGCGGTCGCCGATGGCGAGCTACCTGGCCACCCTGGTGATCGGGGACTACCGGGTGGAGACCGGCACCCACGCGGGAAAGCCGATCGTCACCGCGGTGCCGGCGAGCCTGCCCGCGACGGGCCCGGAGGCGACGTCGGTGGCCCGCACCGGCGAGATCGCCGACTTCCTCGCCAGCCGGTTCGGGCCGTACCCGTTCGACTCCTACGGCGGGGTGGTGGTCACCGACGACCGGGTGGGGTATGCGCTGGAGACACAGTCCCGGCCGGTCTACGGGCCCAGCTTCTTCCGGAACGGCCGGCTCAACCTGGGCGTGGTGACGCACGAGCTGGCGCACCAGTGGTTCGGCAACAGCGTGACGGTGACCGGCTGGCGGGACATCTGGCTCAACGAGGGCTTCGCCACCTACGCCGAGTGGCTGTGGGAGGAGCACGACGGCGGCCGGTCCGCACAGCGGATCTTCGAGTCGCAGTACGCGATGACCGACTGGTCGCGGCCGACCCTCGACCCGGGTCGGGAGCGACTGTTCGGCACCGCCGTCTACCAGCGCGGGGCGCTGGCCGTGCACGCACTGCGGCGGGTGGTCGGCGACGACACCTTCTTCACGATCCTACGGACCTGGACGGACCAGCGGCGGGGCGGCAACGCCACCACCGACGACCTCGTCGCGCTCGCCGAACGGGTCTCCGAGAAGCCGTTGCGCCCGCTTTTCGACGCCTGGCTGACCGGTACCACCGCTCCCGCCCTGCCGTGACGTCATGAACGGCGGTCGCTACCCTCCTGTCTGCGGCCTTCCACAGCGGGCCGCAGCGATCGGCGGGCGCGCGGCCGGCGGGCCTTCGGGGAAGGGGACTGGTGATGGAACGCGTCCGGGTGGGCATCGGCCTGCTGCTGGCCGGGTCGGTCGGGCTGACCGCCTGTGGTGCGTCCGGGCCGGCGGCGGCGCCGACGCGGTCGCCGAGTCCGACGCCGACGCCGACGCGGGACTTCAAGCCCGGAGCGGCTGGGGTCGGCGATCCGTACTTCCCCGGCTACGGCAACGGCGGGTACGACGTCACGGCGTACACCGTGAAGGTCCGCTACGACCCGGCGACGGACCAGCTGAGCGGGGTGACGACGGTGCGGGGCTCGGCCACGGCCGACCTGTCGTCGTTCAATCTGGACCTGGCCGGGCTGAAGGTCAGCGGCGTGGCCGTCGACGGTGCCGCCGCCAAGCACCGGCAGGAGGAGAACGAGTTGGTGGTGACCCCGGCCGCCGGGCTGGTGGCGGGCAACGGGTTCACCGCCGAGATCACCTACGCGGGGGTACCGAAGCCGTTGAAGAACGAGGTGCTCGGCGGCGGCGACGGCGGCTGGCTGCACACCAGCGACGGGGCGATCGCGGTGGGGCAGCCGGAGTCGGCGAGCACCTGGTTTCCGGTCAACGACCATCCGTCGGACAAGGCGACCTACCAGTTCGAGATCACCGTCCCGGACGGCTTGACCGCGGTCAGCAACGGTGTGCCCGGTGGGAAGAGCAGCGCCGGTGGCTGGACGACCTGGACGTGGGCCGAGAACACCCCGATGGCCAGCTACCTCAGCACGGTGGCGATCGGCACATTTCGTCTGACCCAGGGTGAGCACAGGGGACGCCCCGTGTTCCACGCGGTCACCTCGAAGGTGGCCAAGGGGGCCGCCGACGCGTCGATCGCCAAGACCCTCAAGGTGGCGGACTACCTGGAGAGCGTTTTCGGCCCGTACCCGGTGGAGGCGTACGGTGGCGTGGTGGTCTCCGACGACCGCATCCGGTACGCGCTGGAGACGCAGAGTCGGCCGGTTTACTCCGCCGGCTTCTTCCGGCGGGGCGAGAACACCGGGGTGGTCGCGCACGAACTGGCCCACCAGTGGTTCGGCAACAGCGTGGCGTTGAAGAGGTGGCAGGACATCTGGCTCAACGAGGGACTGTCCTCGTACGCGGAGTGGCTGTGGGCCGAGCACGACGGCGGGCGGACGGCACAGGCGGAGTTCGACGCACGGTACGCCGGCTCGCCCGACCGGGTGTGGCGGACGCCGCCTGGTGAGCCCGGAGTGCGAAACCTGTTCAGCGAGTCGGTGTACAAGCGCGGCGCGATGACGGTGCACGCGCTCCGGATGACCGTCGGCGACCAGGCCTTCTTCGAGATCCTCAAGAGCTGGGCGGCGCAGAAGCGCGACGACAACGCCACCACCGCCGAGTTCGTGGCGTTGGCCGAACGCGTCGCCAGGACCGAGCTGACGTCCCTCTTCGACGCCTGGCTGATGGGCACGACCCGTCCCACCCGCCCCGAACCCCCGCGTTGACCGCGATCCCGCGCTCTCGCTGCCTCAACAGCGGGTGAAACCGCAGGAGGGGGCCCCGAAGCGGCAAGATCGCGGGAATCGGGTCAGCGAGCGGAGTTCGTGACCGTCGACGTTGCCTCTGGCGCGGCGGCTACCCGCCGGTAATGATGCGTTCATGCGGTACGACGTGGTCGTCATCGGGTCCGGCTTCGGCGGCAGCGTCACGGCGCTGCGACTCGCCGAGAAGGGCTACACCGTCGGTGTTCTGGAGGCCGGGCGCCGCTTCGCCGACGATGAGTTCCCGCAGACCTCCTGGCGGGTGCGCCGCTTCCTCTGGGCACCACGGCTCGGCTGCTACGGCCTCCAGCGGATCACCCTGCTGCGGGCGGCTGACCGCCGGGCCGGCGGCGGAGTCATGGTGCTCTCCGGAAGCGGGGTGGGCGGTGGCTCGCTGGTCTACGCGAACACCCTGTACGAACCGCTCGACGCGTTCTACGACGACCCGCAGTGGCGGGACATCACCGATTGGCGCGACGAGCTGGCCCGCCACTACGACCAGGCGAAGCGGATGCTCGGCGTGACCACCTACCCGGTCGTCACCGGGGCGGACCGGGCGATGCGTTCGGTGGCCGACCGGATGGGGGCCGGGCACACCTTCCACGCCACCCCGGTCGGAGTGCACATCGGCCGGCCGGGGCAGCGGGTGCCCGACCCGTACTTCGGCGGGGCCGGCCCGGAGCGCACCGGCTGCACGCACTGCGGCGCCTGCATGACCGGGTGCCGGCTCGGGGCGAAGAACACCCTGGTCAAGAACTACCTCTGGCTCGCCGAGAAGCTCGGTGCCGAGGTGCGCCCGCTGACGACGGTGACCGCCGTCCACCCGGCGCACGGCGGCGGGTACACGGTGCACACCGTCCGCACCGGGTCGTGGCTGCACCCGCGGCGCCAACTGATCCACGCCGACCAGGTGGTCTTCGCGGCTGGCGCGCTGGGCACCCAGCGGCTGCTGCACGGGATGCGGGCCACCGGTGCGTTGCCCCGGCTCTCGGTCCGCCTCGGCGAGCTGACCCGGACCAACTCGGAGGCGATCCTCGGCGCGTCGGTGCCCCGCCGGCAAGCCCGGGCCGCCCGGACCGACTTCACCGAAGGGGTGGCGATCACCAGCTCGTTCCACCCTGATCCGCAGACCCACATCGAGCCGGTCCGCTACGGCCGGGGATCGAACGCGATGGGGTTGCTCCAGTCGCTGCTGGTCGACGGCGGTCCGCGCCGGGTGCGTCGCTGGCTGGCGACCGTCGCGCGGCAGCCGGTCGCGGCGGCCCGGATGCTGTCGGTCCGCGGCTGGTCGGAGCGGACGGTGATCGCCCTGGTCATGCAGTCGGTGGACAACTCGCTGACCACGCGGATGCGGCGTGGGCTGCTCGGCCGGAGGTTGGTCGCCGGCGCCGGCCACGGTGTCCCGAATCCGACCTGGATCCCCGCCGGCAACCAGGCGGTGCGGCTGCTCGCCGAGGAGATCGGCGGGGTGCCGGGCGGGGCGCTGACCGAACCGTTCAACGTCCCGATGACCGCGCACATCCTGGGCGGCGCGGTGATCGGTGCCACTTCCGCTGACGGCGTGGTCGACCCCTGGCACCGGGTGTACGGGCACCCGGGCCTGCACGTGGTCGACGGCGCGGCGGTCTCGGCCAACCTGGGCGTCAACCCGAGCCTCACCATCACCGCCCAGGCCGAGCGCGCCATGTCCTTCTGGCCGAACAGGGGCGACGAGGACCCCCGCCCACCTCTCGGCTCCCCGTACACTCGCCTGTCCGCCGTCCCGCCCCGCCGCCTCGCCGTGCCACCGGACGCCCCCGCCGCCCTGCGGTAGGGACGGGTCCCGTCGTTGACGCCTTCGTAGCGCCGGGGCTTTCCGCACCCGCACCCCGCCACACCGCCGGGTCGGGGCCGAACCCGTGGTGACGGTGGGTAGGCTTGCTGCACATGAGCATGCCTCGCCCCGTCCTGGTGGTGGACTTCGGAGCCCAGTACGCCCAGCTCATCGCGCGCCGGGTGCGCGAGGCGAAGGTCTACTCGGAGATCGTCCCGCACACGATGCCGGTCGCCGAGATGCTGGCGAAGGAGCCGGCCGCGATCATCCTCTCCGGCGGCCCGTCCAGCGTCTACGCGCCCGACGCCCCGCAGATCGACGCCGGAGTGTTCACCGCCGGGGTGCCGGTGTTCGGCATCTGCTACGGCTTCCAGGCGATGGCGGAGGCCCTCGGCGGCACCGTCGCGAAGACCGGCAACCGGGAGTACGGCGGCACCCCGTTGCACCCTCGCGCCGAGGCCGGCGTGCTGCTCCGGGACCTCCCCGACGACCTGCCGGTCTGGATGAGCCACGGCGACTGTGTCACCGAGGCGCCGGCCGGCTTCACGGTCACCGCCGAGTCGGCGGGCGCGCCGGTGGCCGCCTTCGAGGACCTGACCGGCCGCCGCGCGGGCGTGCAGTTCCACCCGGAGGTGGGGCACACCGCGCAGGGCCAGGAGGTGCTGACCCGTTTTCTGTACGACATCGCCGGCATCGAGCCCACCTGGACGCCGGAGAACATCATCGACGAGCAGGTGGCCCGGATTCGCGAGCAGGTAGGCGACAAGGAGGTCATCTGCGGCCTGAGTGGCGGTGTCGACTCCGCTGTCGCCGCGGCTCTGGTGCACCGGGCCGTCGGCGACCAGCTCACCTGTGTCTTCGTCGATCATGGGCTGCTGCGTGCCGGTGAGGCCGAGCAGGTGGAGAAGGACTACGTTGCCGCCACCGGCATCAAGCTGAAGGTGGTCGACGCGGCCGACCGGTTCCTCGGCGCCCTCGCCGGGGTGACCGATCCGGAGCAGAAGCGCAAAATCATCGGTCGGGAGTTCATCCGGGTATTCGAGGCCGCCGCCCGGGAGATCGCCTCCCACGGCGACGTGGAGTTCCTGGTGCAGGGCACCCTCTACCCGGACGTGGTCGAGTCCGGCGGTGGCACCGGCACCGCCAACATCAAGAGCCATCACAACGTTGGTGGGCTCCCGGAGGACCTGAGGTTCGCCCTGGTCGAGCCGTTGCGTGCCCTGTTCAAGGACGAGGTCCGCGCGCTCGGCCGTCAGCTCGGCCTGCCGGAGGCGATGGTCTGGCGGCACCCGTTCCCGGGTCCGGGCCTGGCTATCCGGATCATCGGCGCGGTGGACCGGGAGCGGCTCGGCGTGCTCCGCCGGGCCGACTTCATCGCCCGCCAGGAGCTCAGCGCCGCCGGTCTCGACCGGGGCGTGTGGCAGTTCCCGGTGGTTCTCCTGGCCGACGTGCGCAGCGTGGGCGTGCAGGGTGACGGGCGCAGCTACGGGCATCCGGTGGTGCTGCGCCCGGTCTCCAGCGAGGATGCGATGACCGCCGACTGGTCTCGGCTGCCGTACGACGTGATCGCCCGGATCTCCACCCGGATCACCAACGAGGTCGCCGAGATCAACCGGGTGGTCCTGGATGTGACCAGCAAGCCGCCGGGCACCATCGAGTGGGAGTGAGCCGGGCTCACGACGCCGGCGGCGTCGGCGGTTGAGGCACCGGCCGGGACTCCGGCGTGGGACCGGTGGTCGGCCTGGTCGCTGTCGCCGGCTCGGTGGCGGTGGGGCGTGTCGCCGGCTGGTTGGTCGCGAACGCGGTCGGGTGGGTCGCCGGCTGCGCGGTGGCGGCGGCCGTCGGGTGCGGCCAGGCGGGCGCGCCGGCCGGCTCCTCCGGCATCAGGAACCACATGATCGGGTACGCGAGCAGCGCGAGCCCGCCGGTCAGCAGTCCGGTGACCGCGAAGATCACCCGGACCAGGGTGGGGTCGACGCTGAAGTACCGGCCGACTCCACTGGCCACCCCGGCGACCATCCGGTCGGTGACGGGGCGGCGGAGCTGCTTGTACGGGGGCTGGGGAATACCGGTGGTCGTCATGTCTCCACGGTCTCCGCCCGGCGCCGGATCGACCTCGGTGACCGCCCGGACACCTACCCTGAACCGTCCCTGAGGTGGGAGTCGAGAGTCAGGAATCCGACTCTTCTCGGTGGTGGTAACGCGTTCCGGAGGAGAATTTAGCTCCGTGACCACCATGCTGGAGCCGCTCCGCAGGATCGCGGCATACGCAGTCTGTGCTGATTCAGTCGGCCGGGTGTTGCTGGTCCGCGCGTCGGAGCGCTCCGGCACCCCCGGCACGTGGTCGTTGCCCGGTGGTGCCGTCGACCACGGCGAGGATCCCCACCACACCGTTGTTCGCGAGACCGCGGCCGAGACCGGCCTCTCGGTCAGTGTCGCCGGCCTGAAGGACGTGTTGGCCGACATGCGGGCGTTGCCCGAACGGGGCATTACCATCCATACCGACCGTCTTCTCTACCATGTTTCGGTCCGAGGCGGGACGCTTACCGACCGGGTCGGCCGGCCCACCGACCTGGCCCGGTGGTTCACCCTCGACCAGGTCCGCGAGCTGCCGCTGCGGTCGTTCACGGCTCGTGCCCTGGGATTGCCCGGCGCCTCGGCGGACATCGTCCCCGACGAGCCGCCCGAGTTTCCCTCCTTCTACGCGGTGCCTGGGCCGGACGGCCTGCACCGGGCGCAGCGTTTCGCCGCGTACGCGGTGGTCACCGACCCGGACGGGCGGGTGCTGCTCACCCGGGTCTCCGACGGGTATCCGGGGGCCGGCTGTTGGCACCTGCCCGGCGGCGGCACCGACTACGGCGAGCAGCCGGGCGCCGCCCTGATCCGGGAACTGGTCGAGGAGACCGGGCAGACCGGCCGGCTGGTCGAGCTGCTCGGCGTGGTGAGTCACCGGGACGCCGCCTCGCTCGGCCCGGAGGGGTACCCGATCGACTGGCACGGGGTCCGCGCCTTCTATCGGGTCGTGGTCGACCAGCCCGCCCCACCCACGGTCGTCGACGTGGGCGGTTCGACCTGCGAGGCCCGCTGGTTCGCCCGCGACGAACTCGGCGCTCTACCGACCGATCGTCTGACGGAGGTCACCGCCGAGGCCGTTCAGGCCGCCCGCCTCACGTGACGTCGCCTCGCGCTTCGGTGATCATGGAGTTGTCGTCGGGCGCGCCGGTGTCGACGGCGATAGTTTCGTGATCGACGAAGTGTCGGTGCGGGGGGGAGCGGGTCCGTGGAGCAGCGGCGACGGGTGGCGGCATACGGCGTGCTACGGGACGCGGGCGACCGGGTGCTACTCGCACGCGGGTCGGCTGCCGCGGACTTTCCCGGGGTGTGGTCGCTTCCCGGTGGCGGGATCGAGCACGCCGAGCACCCCGCGTACGCGGTGGTTCGTGCGGTCGCCGAGGAGACCGGGCTGACGGTCGGGGTGGCCGGCCTTCGGGCGGCGGTGGCCGACGTGCTGCCGTACCCGGACCTCGGGGTCGCCCTGCACACCGACCGCCTGGTGTTCGACCTCGCGCCGCTCGGCGGAATGCGGCGCGCCGAGCGGCACGGCAGCGCCGACCTGGCCTGCTGGCTGACTCCCGCCGAAGCGGCGGTCCTGCCCTTGCTGCCGTTCACCGCCGAGGTGCTCGGCCTGCCGGTCACCCCACTGCCGTCGGGGGCACTGCGTCGCCGGGCGCCCTTCGCGCCGGTGTCGGCCGACCGACGGCAGCGCTTCGGCGCATACGGGCTGGTCACCGACCCCGGGGGGCGGATACTGATGTCCCTGATCGCGGACGGCTACCCGGGTGCCGGGCGCTGGCACCTGCCCGGTGGCGGCACCGACCACGGCGAGGCGCCGGAGCCCGCGCTGCTGCGCGAGCTGGTGGAGGAGGCGGGCCAGTTCGGGCGGGTGGTGGAGCTGGTCGGCGTGGACAACCTGCACAACCCTGCGGCGTTCGGGCCGGAGGGACGTCCGCTGGACTGGCACGGCGTGCGGGTGGTCTACCGGGTGGCGGTCGACGAGCCAACCGAACCCCAGGTGACCGAGTTGGCCGGGGGGTCGACGGCGGATGCCGCGTGGTTCCCGGCCGGGCGGCTCGCCGACCTCCCACTTACCGACATCGCATCCCGGGCGATCATGGGCCGTGTCCGCTGAAGCGTCCGCCCCGCCGGGCCGTCCCTGCGGACGGACCCAGTCACCGTGACCTTGCCCGGTGGGCATCAGGGCGGAAACCGGGCACCTGATGGCACTGGGATCGGTCGATGCGACGACGTCGACCAGGTCCGGTACATTCAGGTGAGGGAGTTGGCGCCGAAACGGGCGATGTCATCCGAGGTGGAGGACTTCATCCGAGATGGGAAGAATGGCGTAGTTCGCGCGACTTAAGGGAGATTTAAGTACCGCCGGCAGCTATCGCCAATCCCCGTTCCCCTATGCGATGGTGTACTCCGCAAAGCGGCTGCCGGGCCAGCAAGGCCCGGCACGAGACAGCCGGGCACACGCCGCCGAAGCGGTGAGCCGATCCGGTGATGGAGGAAACGTGCCGAGAGCCCCATGGCGCCGGCGTCGTGTGACTGACAGTCCGCGCCCCGCAGGGCGCCGCTGGGCGGGCCGGCTGCGCCGCAGCAGTACGTTCGCCCGCCAGGTGCTGCTGGTTCGGGTCGGTCGCCGCGACGGCGACCTTCGTGCCGGCACCGATGTGGCGCTCGTCAAACGCAGGTACGCGGACCCCCGGTACGGCCGGTACGCCGAGGTCGAGGCCGTCGTCCCGGTCAGCCCCGCCCCCGCCCCGGCGCCGGTGGCCGACGAGCCGGCCGCGATGTCGATTCCGCTGCTCCCCGGTGAGCGGACCGTCGCCCGCCGGATGAAGTTCGCGGTGGTGAACGCCTGCACCCTCGCCAGCCTGCTGCTGGGCATGCTGGCGATCTTCCTCGCCATGCAGGGCGAGGTTCGGGTGGCGGCCCTTTGTCTGATCGCCTGTGTGGCCTTCGACGGTCTCGACGGCGCCCTGGCCCGCAAGCTCGGCGTGGTCAGCCCGTTCGGCGCGCAGATGGACTCGCTGGCTGACATGTGCTCCTTCGGGCTCGCCGCCCCGGTGGTGGTCTATGCCTCGCTCGCCGGCTCCGTGCCGCCCGCGGCCGCCGCTGTGGCGTGTGCCCTCGTCGCGGCGTGTGCCGCGATCCGGCTTGCCCGGTTCAACGTCTCGCCGAGGGACGGTCGGTTCTTCTGCGGCGTGCCGACCACGATGGCCGCCGCCGTGCTCGCCCTGACGGTCGCCATTGGGCTGCCGGTGTCCGGGCTGGTGTTGGTCGGCGGGGTGGCGCTGCTCGCCTTCGCCATGGTCTCCAGCTTCCCGTACGCGAAACTCGCCCGACTGGTGACGTTGCCGGCGTGGGTCTGGCTGGCCCCGGTGCTGGGCGCGCTGGTCGACATCCGGCTCACTTTCGCCCTGGTCGTGGTGGGCTATCTGCTCAGCGGGCCGGTGCTCTGGCTGCGCCAGCGTCGCGCCGTCTGACACCCGGATCGCCGAAGGGGTGCCACGGATCTCCGTGGCGCCCCTTCGGCCGCGATCCGGAGATCAGCGCCAGCGGGCGATGACGGACGACCCGCCGACCACCGTGTCGCCCGGCCCGACCAGCGGCTCCGCGGCCTCGGCGGGCAGGTAGACGTCGGTACGCGAACCGAACCGGATAAGGCCGAACCGTTCGCCCTTCGCCAGCAGCGCTCCGATCGGCGCCCGCTGCACGATCCGCCGGGCGATCAGCCCGGTCCGCTGGGCCACCACCACCGTGCCGTGAGCCGTGTCCAACACCGTGTACGCGGCCACGTTGTGCTCCGCCTCCGGCTTCATCGCGTTGGCGAAGCCGCCGTCGGCCACGAAGTAGTCGACCACCTTACCGGCCACGGGGGCGCGGTTGACGTGTACGTCGAGCACCGACAGGAAGACCGCGATCCGCAACCACTCGCCCTCGCCGAAGCGCTCGTCGTGCAGCCGTTGCACGGAGAGCACCTGGCCGTCCGCGGCGGCGACCACCGCCGACGGGTCCTCCGGAACGTCCCGTTCCGGGTCGCGGAAGAAGGCAGCCACCGGGGCCGCGGCCAGGGCGGGCAGCAGCCACAGCTTCGACTTCGGCCGGGTCAGCCGGCTCAGCGCCGCCAGACCGAGCGCGACACCCGCGGCAGCCACGCCGTTGGAATCGATGCGCATGGTGCGGGTCAGCGGCACGCTGGACGGCCGGTACGCCGGAGCCAGCCGGTCGGCCGCGGCGGCGTCCACCGGAGTGAAGCGGAGCCGGTGCACCCGCAGCGGCGGGTTGTTGCGCAGCACCAGGTCACTGCCGACGCCGTGCAGCGCGCCCTGGCGGTCCAGCTCGTCGGCGGCGCCGGCGGTGCGGCCCGGGGCGACCGGCGCGGCGACGGTGAGGACCGCACCGCCGGCCAGGTACTTTCCCAGCCCCTCGACGGCGGCGCGGGTCTCTTCGGCGGACCCGGTGAACGGCTCCCCGACGATGGCGACGGCCGCGACCTCAGCCTCGGTCAGGTCGCCGACGACGCGCACCCGCTCCGCCACCCAGCTGCCCTGCGCGGCGACGTGCTCGCGCAGCAGCGTGGCGCTCGCCGACGCGGCCGGCACCACGGTGAGCGTGTCGCCGGGCAGCAGCGCCTCGATCGCCGCGGCGAGCACCGGAGACTCCGGGCTGGCGCCGACCAGGAGAGCGGCTTTCGGGTCGTTGATCCGCGCGAACTCGGCGACGAGGGTCCGGGCGGCGCGCTCGCCGATGCGGACCGGACCGGACCGGCCGGAGGGGCGCACGGCGGGGGACTGGGTCATGTCGGGCGGGCTCCTGACGGGTCGAGGCGACGGTTGCGACGGATCCGGCCGACGGCCGGATCCGGCCGTCGGCCGCGGCCGGACCGGCAGGTGTGGACGGTGGCCTGGTCGGGTTCCACCGGCCAGCATATGCGCCGGCGCGCGGCCGACGCATCGCTGTGGTCAGCGACGGCCGTCACCGGCGGGTGGGCCCGGCGGGCCGTCCCCGGTAACGTCCGCCCGTCGGTCTTCGACGGCGCCGGTGCGGTGGTCGGTGACCGCCCCGGTCGGCCACTCGTCGGCCTCCGTCCGGTCCGCGTTGCCGGTCGCCGGGCCGCCCGACACCGGCGCGGACACGTCCCACTCCTGGTGGCGGGTGTCCGGCCACCGTTCCACGTCCTCCGCCCAGTCGCTCCGCCCGGCCGCGAACTCGGGCTCCGGGCGCCCGGGCTCCGGCCCGGCGGCGCCGTCCGGCCCGGCCGGACGGGTGGAGTTGGCGGCGCGCAGCGCGCCCACCAGCCCGAGCACGCCGGTCAACAGCAGCGCGCCGGCCAGGAACCAGCCGACCGGCGGCAGCACCAACCCGAGCAACCGGGCGACCAACCACCAGCCGGCCAGGCCGACGAAGAGCAGCCCGAACGCCAGGGACACGAGGTCGGTGCGGTGTGCCCTCACCGGGTCACCTCCAGTTCGCCGGCGTTGACGTGGACGAAGAGGCGCAGCTTCCCGCCGCCGGGTCCGTCCGCGCCCAGGTCGGTGGTCTCCAGCAGCGGTCCGTCGAGGCCGCCGCGCTCGCCCGGCGTCCCGGGCCGGCGGCCGAAGACGACGGCGTCACCAGCGTTGACGTCGGCCGTGACGGTCACGTCGACGTCGGGCGGCACCACCACGGTTGCCTCGCCGAAGTTGACCGCGAGGGTGATCTCGGTGTCCCACGTGGTGAAGTCCACCGCACGTAGGTCGAGCACCGCATCGCCGAAGCTGTTCTCGTACCGGGTGGCGAGGTCGGCGTGGCTGGCCGGAGCCCAGGTCACCGCACCGTCCACCCCCCGGATGCGGTCGTAGGAACCGGCGACGGTCGCCACCGCCAGCGCGGCGGCGGTCACCAGGCCGAGGGCGATCAGCCACCGGGCGCGGCCGAACCAGGTGCCGACGAGCAGGCCGAGGCCGACAACGGTCAGAACGGCGGCGAAGTATGCCGACGCGCCGACCGGAAACACGTCCAGCAGATCGAGGACGGCCACCACGCCGAGGGCGAGGAAGATCAGTGAGAAGGTCACCGCACCCAGCGCCGACCGCTCCCGCGGCCGCTTCGGCGGTGCGGCCGGCGGCCTCGGCGGCGGAGTTGATCCGGCGTACGGGCCGTGCGGGGCGAACGCCGGCCGGTATCCGCCCGGGGGTGCAGGTGCGGCCGTGCCGCCCACCCCGCCCCATGCCGTCGACGTCACGCCGCCCACCCCGCCCCAGGCTGCCGGTGCCGTCTCGCCCGGCGACGACAGGGGCAACTCGGCGGTCGGTTCGGCCGCGGTTCCCGGGGGCGCGGGCAGCGGCACGGTCGGCTCAGCCGTTGGCGTAGGGCTGGCCGGACCGGACTGCATGGCCGGGGCGACGGCCGGCGCGGCCGCAGCCGGCCAGGGCACCGCGTAGCCGGCCGGCGCGGGGTAGCTGACCGGTGGGACCGGGCCGGGTGGCGGGGCGACCGGGCCGGGGGGCGCGGCACCGACCGGCGGGCCGGCGGGCCGGTCGCGGTTGAGCAGCAGCGCCCCGCAGACCAGGATGGCCGCGCCCAGCAGCACCGCCCGGAACGCGTCGGTGACGATGAACGCGAAGCTGACCGCCACCAGAATGCTGAGGACGATCACGGTGACCGGGGACATGCTGGACCGCCCCCGGCCCAGCATCGACTCGACCGGGGAGGCGCTGTCGCCCTCGCCGGGGATGATCAGCCAGGCGGAGACATACACCAGGATGCCGATGCCGCCGAAGAAGCCGAGCACCGCCAGCAACACCCGCCACAGCACCGGATCGGTGTTGGTCGCCCGGCCGATCGCCGCGCACACGCCGGCCAGGTAGCGGCCGTCGCGCGGGCGGACCAACCCGTACCGGGAGGTGAAGCTGGCCCCCCCACCCGACGGTGGCGGGAGGGCGGACGACGTGTCGGTCGACGCCCAGGGCGGGGTGCCGTCGGCCGGCGCGGACACCGGGGGCGGCGTCGCCCCGGAGGTCGGGGGCTGGGCGGCTTCCTCGGTCATGTCCCGATTCTGCTCCCCGTGGCACGCCGACGGCTCAGGGAGGAGACCCTGACCCCACCCTGAGATCCAGGTACCCGGATGTCCGGGGCGTCCCCGTGGCCGGGCGTACGGCTGCCGTGTGACGATCGAACCGGTGCCGGCGGTGGAGGGTCGCCCGCGCCGTCCGCGTCGTGACCAGGGAGGCAGCGATCAGCGTCGTGACCCAACCCCCGCGCCTCTACCGTGCCCCCGAGCACCGGATGGCCGCCGGGGTGGCGGCGGGCATCGCCGAGCACCTCGGTATCTCGGCGCTCCGCGTCCGGGTCGCCTTCATGGTGCTGCTCGGCCTGAGCGGCCTCGGCCTGCTGCTCTACGCCGCCTTCTGGGCGGTGGTGCCGCTCCGCCCGGGTGACACCGCGGTGCCGTCCCGGCGCGACGTGGGGCAGCTGCTGCCGTTCGTGGCGATCGGGCTCGCGGTGCTGCTGCTCCAGATGGCGCTCTTCGACTCGGTGGGCGCCGCCGGGACCGCCGGTTGGCTGGTCGCGATCATCGCTGTCGGGGCCGGAGTGATCTGGCACCAGTCGGCCCCCGAACGGCGGCGGCAACGGGCCGACTCCATGCCGGTGCCGTGGCTGAGCGCGGTGGTCGAGGAGAGCGACCGGCGGGCGTTCGTGCTGCGGTTCATCGGCGGCGGTGTGCTGGTCGCGGTGGGGATCATCGGCGTCGCGGCGGTGTACTCCCCGGCACAGAACTTCGACGCGGTGCTCAACGGCGTGATCTTCGCGCTGGTCGGCCTGGCCGGTGTCGGGGTGGTCGCCGCGCCGGTGCTCTGGCGGACCTGGAACCAGCTTCGGTCGGAGCGCGAGGGGCGGATCCGTGAGCAGGAACGAGCCGAACTGGCCGCCATGGTGCACGACCAGGTGCTGCACACGCTCGCCCTGATCCAGCGCAACGCCGGCGACGTGAAGACGGTGCAGCGGCTCGCCCGGGGCCAGGAACGCTCGCTGCGCAACTGGCTCTACAAGCCGACCGCCTCCCCGACCGAGCGCTTCGCGGCGGCCCTGGAGCAGGCGGCGGCCGAGGTTGAGGACACTTTCGCGATCACCGTCGAGACGGTGGTGGTCGGTGACCAGGAGACCGACGAGCGGGTGGGCGCACTGGTGGCCGCGGCCCGCGAAGCCCTGGTCAACGCTGCCCGGCACGCCGGCGTGCAGACCGTCTCGCTCTATGCGGAGGTCGAGCCCGAGCAGGTCAGCGTCTTCGTCCGGGATCGGGGGAAGGGCTTCGATCCGGATACCGTGGAGGACCACCGGCACGGTGTCCGGGGCTCGATCGTCGGGCGGATGGAACGGCACGGCGGCCGGGCGGAGATCCGGTCCGGGCCGGGGGAGGGGACCGAGGTCCGGTTGATCCTGCCGATCTTCCGGGACTCGTCCACAGCGGAAAGGGACAGGTGATGGCGGACCAGACGACGGACTCGGTCGAACGAGCGGCGGTCGCCCCGGAACGGCTGCGGGTCTTCCTCGTCGACGACCACGCGATGTTCCGGGCCGGGGTACGCGCCGAACTGGGCGTGCACGTCGAGGTGGTGGGGGAGGCGAGCACGGTCGCCGAGGCGGTCAGCCGGATCGCCGCCACGGAGCCCGACGTGGTGCTGCTCGACGTGCACATGCCCGACGGCGGCGGTCGCGCGGTGCTGGAGGCGATGCGGCGTACCCACCCGCAGGTGTGGTTCCTGGCGCTGAGCGTCTCGGACGCCGCCGAGGACGTGATCGGGTTGATCCGCGCCGGCGCCCGCGGCTACGTCACCAAGACCATCTCTCCGGACGAACTGGCGTCGGCGATCCGCCGGGTCGCCGACGGGGACGCGGTGTTCAGTCCCCGGTTGGCCGGGTTCGTGCTGGACGCCTTCGCGGCCCGGCCGGACACCCCGGTGTCCGATCCCGAGCTGGACCTGCTCACCAACCGTGAGCGCGAGGTGCTGCGGCTGCTCGCCCGGGGGTACGCGTACAAGGAGATCGCCAAGGAGCTGTACATTTCGATCAAGACGGTCGAGACGCACGTGTCGAACGTGCTTCGAAAGCTCCAGATGTCCAACCGCTACGAGCTGTCCCGCTGGGCCGCCGACCGTCGGCTCGTCTGACTGGCCCGGCGCCCGGCCTCGCCGCTCACTCCGTCCGTAGCACGGTGAACGCCTCGGCGAGTCGGCCGGCGGGCAGGCCGGCGTCCGCCGCCGCGGTGGCGAGCTGGTCGCGTACCCAGGTCGGCACGTCCAGGTGGGCGGTCTGCGACCGGTGGGCACGCATGGCGGTAACCTTGCGTTCGTAACTGTCCGTCACATCGACCGTGTGGTCCGGTGCCGGTCCGCCCGCGTACCAGACCTCCCTTACCGTCCACGGCCGAAGGCCGGCGGCGAACAGGTCGGGGTGCGCGAACGGGGTGCGGGCGTCCGGGTAGATCGCGCAGGTGGCCGCCTCCCCGACCGCCTGGTGGTCGGGGTGGCCCGGCCCGGCGATGTGCTCCCACCGGCGCAGCGGTGAACTGGTCAGCACCCGGTCCGGGCGGAACCGCCGGATGGCCGCGGTGAGGTCGCGGCGTAGCTCGAGCGTCGCCGCCAGGGCGCCGTCGGCGTACCCGGTCAGCACGTCCACCTGCCGGACGCCGACGGCGGCGGCCGCCGCGCGCTGCTCCGCCGCCCGCTGCTGGACCAGCTCCGGCCGCGGCGGGTCGACGCAACCCCCCGCGTCACCGTAGGTGACCAGGACGTACGCGACCTCGATCCCGGCGTCCGTCCAGGTCGCCACCGTGCCCGCACAGCCGAAGTCGACATCGTCCGGGTGGGCGAAGATGGCGAGGGCGCGGCGGACGTCGGTCAGCGGCACGGCCGAGGGCGGAAAGGTCATCGTGGCTCGAGCCTACGTGTCGCGAACACGTCGGGCACTGGCGTTCCCGCAGCTCTTACCACGCCTAGCTGGGCGCGGCGCAGGCAGCTCCGGGTCGATGTCGGGGCCGTCCCGGCCGGGTATCGGGTTGATAACACGCCTTCCCGCCAGGAGGCATCGGGTGTCACAGTGGCAGGCACCTCACAACCCCCTCGTGAGCCGAGCGCCCTGAGGAGGCACTCCCATGCGCGGGAAATTCCTGAAGGTGGCGGTCGCGGCGACCGCCACCGCCATGTTGGCCACCGCCTGTAGCGGCGGCGGCGACTCGGAGGCCGGCGGCGGCCAGGCCGGCGGTGAGCTGCGCGTCTACGACGCGGAGCCGGCGTTCCTGATGCCGTCCGCCGGTGACGACGAACCGTCGATCTACGTGATCCGCCAGCTCTACCGTGGCCTGGTCCGGTACAACGCGGAGACCGCCGCCCCGGAGAACGACCTGGCCGAGTCGATCACCTCGGACGACCAGAAGCTCTGGACTATCAAGATCAAGAGCGGCTACACCTTCGACAACGGCGAGTCGGTCAACGCCGACGCCTTCATCCGGTCGTGGAACTACGCGGCGTACGGGCCGAACGCCCAGAACAACGGCTACTTCATGACGCGGATCGCCGGTATCGACGACGTCACGTCCAAGGACCCGGACGGCGACGGCCCGAAGACGGCCCCGGAGCCCAAGGCCAAGGAGCTGTCCGGCCTGAAGAAGGTCGACGACCTGACCTTCACCGTCGAGCTCAGCGAGCCGTTCTCCGGCTTCCCGACCACGGTCGGCTACTCGGGCTTCTTCCCGATGGCCCAGGCGTGCGTCGACGACGCGGGCAAGTGCAACGAGACGCCGATCGGCAACGGCCCGTACAAGATCGACGGCAGCTGGCAGCACAACGTCGAGATCAACCTGGTCCGCAGCGACTCCTGGAAGGGGGAGCCGGGCAAGCCCGACAAGATCAAGTATCGGATCTTCGCGGACGTCGACGCCGCCTACGCCGCCTTCCAGGCCGGCGAGCTGGACGTGATGTACACCCTGCCGCCGGCGCGGTACAAGGAGGCCAAGCAGCAGTACGGCGACCGCCTCTACGAGCAGCCGGGTGACAGCTTCACCTACGTCGGCATGCCGCTGTACCTGCCGGAGTTCAAGGACAAGCGGGTCCGCCAGGCGCTCTCGCTGGCGATCGACCGGCAGTCCATCGTCGACGCCGTCTTCGACGGCCGGTACACCCCGGCCACCGGCTACGTCGCGCCGACCTTCCAGGGCGCCCGCGAGAACGTCTGCCAGTACTGCAAGAAGGACGTCGAGAAGGCCAAGCAGCTGCTCGCCGAGGCCGGCGGTTGGCCGGCCGGTAAGAAGCTCCAGCTCTGGGCGAACGCCGGTGCCGGCCACGACCAGTGGCTCCAGGCCGTCGGTGACCAGATCAAGGCCGCGCTGGGTATCGACTACGAGCTGAAGGTCAACCTGCAGTTCGCCGAGTACCTGGAGACCGCGGACAGCCGGAAGTTCACCGGCCCGTTCCGCCTCGGCTGGGGTCCGGACTACCCGTTCCTGGAGACCTACCTGGCTCCGCTGTACAGCACCGGTGCCGACAGCAACAACTCCACCTTCAGCAACCCGGAGTTCGACAGCCTGCTGAAGCAGGGTGACGCCGCCAAGTCCGTCGAGGAGGCCATCCCCTTCTACCAGAAGGCCGAGGACATCCTGGTCGAGGAGCTGCCGGTCATCCCGATGTGGTTCAACAAGGTCGGTGCGGCCTACAGCGAGAACGTCGACACGTTCGTCTGGAACGCCGTCTCGGACGCCGACTACGGTGCGACCTCGCTGAAGCAGAACTGAGCTTCAGTAATCTGATCCAGCCGTAACAGGACGTGGCGGCAACGATCACCCCACCAGGGTGATCGTTGCCGCCACGTCAGCGCCGAGAGGAGACCCCGACATGGGGCGCTACGTCATCCGACGGTTGCTCCAGTTCATCCCGACCGTGCTGGGCACCATGTTCCTGCTCCACTACATGACCTCGCTGGCGATCCAGTTCAGCGGGAACCCGGTCCGGGCGCTCTTCGGCGACCGGACGCCACCGCCGGCCCTGCTCCAGGCGGTCACCGAGCGGCTCGGCTACGGCGACCCCTGCCTGGACCAGAAGGGCAACCCGTGCTTCGGGTTGTTCGTCGACCGGGTGACCGGGGTCTTCTTCCACTTCGACTTCGGCATCAACCTGCGGCAGCGCGAGGTCACCGACCTGGTGGCCGACGCCATCCCGTACACCCTGAAGCTGCTGGTGATCGCGATCGTCTTCGAGGCGGTCGTGGGTATCGCCGCCGGTGTGTGGGCGGGCCTGCGGGGCGGCAGCTTCGCCGACAACCTGGTGAAGATCAGCACCGTCTTCGTGATCTCCGTGCCGATCTTCGTGCTCGGTGTGGTGGTGCGGGAGTTCGTCGGGGTCAAGCTCGGCAACGTGCTGCGGGACCAGAGCTGGATTCCCGAGGTCATCTCGAACGGCGTCTTCAGCCCGGGCTTCAAGATGGACTATCCCTTCGCCAGCCTGGTGATTCCCGGCATGGTGCTCGGCGCGGTCTCGCTCGCCACCACCGCACGGCTTACCCGGACCAGCATCATGGAGAACATCCGGGCCGACTACGTCCGGACGGCGCGGGCCAAGGGCCTGGCCAACAAGCGGGTCATCGGCGTGCACACGCTGCGCAACTCGCTGATCCCGGTGATCACCTTCCTCGGTGTCGACATCGGGTCGGCCATGGCCGGCGCGGTGGTCACCGAGACGATCTTCAACGTGCCAGGCATCGGGCGGCTGGTGACGCTCTCCGCCCGCACCGGGGAGTCGTCCGTGGTCATCGGCGTGGTGACCATGCTGGTGCTGGTCGTCCTGCTCGCCAACCTGCTGGTCGACATTCTGTACGCCGTGCTCGACCCGAGGATCCGCTATGAGTGACGGCACCGTGGTCAGCAACCGGCGGCCGGCGATCCCGGCCGCCCGCGGCAGGGCGAAGCGAAACGAGGTGTGGACATGAGCGACGTGACGAGTGGCGGCACGGCCGTCGGCGGTGCGCCGGTCTCCGGCGACGGCCCGGCCCCGGGCGAGACGAGGAAGGGCGGCAAGGAGCGCAACGCCAGCCTGTGGGCGGACGCCCGCCGGCAACTGGTCCGCGACCCGGTCTTCGTGGTCGCCCTGCTGTACGTTTTCGTGGTCGGCTCGATGGCGGCCTTCCCCAAGCTCTGGACCAGCCAGGACCCGCGGGCGTGCACCACCGACCGGTCCCGGGTCGGGCCGAGCTGGGACCACCCGTTCGGCTTCGACGTCCTGGGCTGCGACTACTACTCGCACGCCATCTACGGTGCCCGGCCGTCGATGGTGATCGCCATCATGGCCACCGGGGGCATCGTGGTCTTCGGCGGCCTGATGGGTCTCCTCGCCGGCTACTACGGCGGCTGGGTCGACACCATCATCTCCCGGCTGATGGACATCTTCTTCTCGCTGCCGTTCCTGCTCGGCGCGATCGTGTTCCTGACCGTGATCAAGCGGCAGAACATCTGGACCATCGCCATGGTGCTGTTCCTGCTGAGCTGGCCGACGATCGCCCGGATCATCCGCGGTAGCGTCATCTCCTCGAAGGACCTGGACTACGTGCAGGCCGCCAAGGCGGTCGGGGCGGGCAACGGCCGGCTGATGTTCCGGCACATCCTGCCCAACGCGATCGCCCCGATGCTGGTGTACGCGACCATCGTGCTCGGCGCGTTCGTCGCCGCGGAGGCCACCCTGACGTTCCTCGGTGTCGGGCTCCAGCCCCCCGCCCAGTCCTGGGGCATCATGATCTCGGCCCACCAGGTCTACTTCCTGGAGGACCCGTGGCTGCTGCTCTTCCCCTGCGGGCTGCTGGTCGGCACGGTGCTGTCCTTCATCCTCATGGGTGACGCCCTGCGTGACGCCCTCGACCCGAAGTTCCGGTGAGCGCCATGAGCACTGATGTGAACGTCAAGCTGGACGCCCTGCCCGGCCTCGACCCGAACGCGATGCCGCTGCAGGTCAAGGACCTGCACGTCGAGTTCCGCACCCGCAACGGCATCGCCCACGCGGTCAACGGCGTGAGCTTCGACCTGCGGCCGGGTGAGACCCGGGCCATCCTGGGTGAGTCCGGCTGCGGCAAGAGCGTCACCGCCCAGGCGATCATGGGCATTCTGGACAGCCCGCCCGGGTTCATCACCGGCGGCCAGATCCGCTATCGCGGTGTCGACCTGCTCACGCTGCCGGAGGCGCAGCGGCGCAAGGTCCGGGCGAACAAGGTCGCGATGATCTTCCAGGACGCCCTGTCCGCGCTGAACCCGGTCTTCACCGTCGGGTTCCAGCTCAGCGAGCTGTTCCGTAAGCACCGGGGCATGTCCCGCAGGGACAGCAAGGTGCGCGCGGTCGAGCTGCTCGACCTGGTGAAGATCCCGGCGGCGAAGCAGCGGGTGAACGACTACCCGCACCAGTTCTCCGGTGGTATGCGGCAGCGCGTCATGATCGCAATGGCGCTCGCCCTCGACCCGGAGGTGCTGATCGCCGACGAGCCGACCACGGCCCTGGACGTGACCGTGCAGGCGCAGATCATGACCCTGCTGGCCGAGCTCCAGCGCGAGCGGAACATGAGCCTCGTGCTGATCACACACGACATGGGTGTGGTGGCCGACGTGGCCGACCGGATCTCCGTGATGTACGCCGGTCGGGTCATCGAGGAGGCGCCGGTCGAGGACATCTACGCCAGCCCGTCGCATCCGTACACCAAGGGCCTGCTGGAGTCGATCCCGCGGCTGGACCTCAAGGGCCAGGAACTGTCCGCGATCAAGGGACTGCCACCGATGCTGACGGACATCCCGAAGGGATGCGCGTTCAACCCGCGGTGCCGGTACGCGCAGGACGTCTGCCGCCACGACCCGACGCCGCCGCTGCTCCAGGTGTCGCCGGTGCGGACCGCTGCCTGCCACTTCTGGAAGGAGGTCAAGGGCGATGTCTGACATCGTGCTGGAGACCCGTGACCTGGTGAAGCATTTCCCGCTGACCCGGGGGATCGTCTTCAAGAAGCAGATCGGCGCGGTCCGTGCGGTCGACGGGATCAATCTGCAGCTGCGCCGGGGCGAGACGCTCGGCGTCGTCGGCGAGTCCGGCTGCGGCAAGTCGACCCTGGCCAGAATGCTCGTGGGCCTGGAGACCCCGACCTCCGGCGACCTGTTCGTCCAGGGTCGGAACATGTCCAAGGTGAGCGCCACCGAACGGCGTCGCGGCCGGCGGAACATCCAGCTGGTCATGCAGGACCCGTACACGTCGCTGAATCCGCGGATGACCGTCGGTGACATCGTCGGCGAGCCCTTCGAGGTGCACCCCGACGTGCTGCCGCGGGCGAAGCGGCGGGCCCGGGTGCAGGAGCTGCTGGAGCTGGTCGGGCTGAACCCCGACCACATCAACCGGTACCCGCACCAGTTCTCCGGGGGCCAGCGCCAGCGGATCGGCATCGCCCGGGCGCTCGCGCTCAACCCGGAGATCATTCTCTGCGACGAGCCGGTCTCCGCGCTGGACGTGTCGATCCAGGCGCAGGTGATCAACTTGCTGGAGAAGCTCCAGAGCGAGCTGGGTCTGTCCTACATCTTCATCGCCCACGACCTGTCCGTGGTGCGGCACATCGCCGACCGGGTCGCGGTGATGTACCTCGGCAAGGTCGTCGAGATCGGCACCGAGGACCAGATCTACGACAACCCGACCCACCCGTACACCCAGGCGCTGCTCTCGGCGGTTCCGGTGCCGGACCCGAAGCTACGTGGCCTGCGGGACCAGATCGTCCTGACCGGTGATGTCCCGTCGCCGGCGAACCCGCCGTCCGGCTGCCGGTTCCGGACACGTTGCTGGAAGGCACAGGACATCTGTGCCCGGCAGGAGCCGGTCCTGACGGTCCAGGACCGGTCCGGCCACCCGAGCGCCTGCCACTTCGCCGAGGTCCGCAACGTGGTGCACGCGGTCGACTAGCCCCGAAAGCGCCGTCGCCCGACCGCCGTACGGGCCGGCGCTGAACGTGGTGCCTCCTCAGCGATTCGGGGCGCCGGCCGTACCTGGCCGGCGCCCCGGTCCTCGTCCCGCCCCACCGGCGGGCGGTCAGAGGGGGCCGCGGCCGGCGCGGAGCAGCAGCAGGGCGAACTGGGTGCCGTCCGCGCCGAGCGCGGCGCGGAACCGCTCCAGGATCTCCCGCTCGCGGGACAGCACGAGGCGGGTGCCCCCGGACGCCATTCGGGTGGCACCGACCTGCTGGGAGAGCCCGGCCCGCTCCTGCCAGAGCGCGATCAGCGCCCGGTCGATCTCGTCGATCCGCTGCCGGACCTCCGCGATCCGGGCCGCCGCCATCGGCTCCTGGGTGCCGGTGCCGGGATCGACGCAGCCGTCGCCCCCGTCGGCTCGGCTCCCGCTCTGCTCCGCCACATCTGTCATCATCTCGTACCCCTCGGATGTCGGGCCCGGTGCCCGGATCCCGGGACGAGAAAGCCCCGGGCTCGCCGAGCCCGGGGCTTTCGCAGGTCTGGTTGATCAGGCGCGACCTACGGCTGCCGGACTCCCGGAGCCGTAGTAGTAAAAGTAGGAGCGCTGACCGAACACGTCGTCGAGTATGCCGCGGGCGGTGCGGGCGCCGCAAGGAAAGTCGCCAACAGGGACCCCTTCCACTATCCCGGCCCCTGAGTCGTCGAGGCCGGCCCCTGAGTCGTTGTGGCCGGCCCCTGAGTTGTTGGGAAGGACCTTCGTTACCCCGCGGCCGTGCCGGGCGGGTTTCGTCGGGGCGGCGGCATAGACTCGCCGTGCGATGCATCCTCTCTTCGACGTCCCCGTGTCCCCGCCCACGCCCACGCCCACGCCCGAGCCTGCCCCACCGCGCCGGTCCGTGGCCGCGCGCCTCGACCCGCAGCAGTTGCTCGACGGGCTGAACGGCCCGCAACGGGACGCGGTCACCCACGCCGGGTCGCCGCTGCTCATCGTGGCCGGCGCGGGATCGGGTAAGACCCGGGTGCTCACCCACCGGATCGCGTACCTGCTCGCGGCCCGGGACGTACACCCCGGCGAGATCATCGCGATCACCTTCACGAACAAGGCCGCCGGCGAGATGAAGGAGCGGGTGGCCGCGCTGGTCGGCCCGCGTGCCCGGCTGATGTGGGTGTCGACGTTCCACTCCGCCTGCGTCCGCATCCTGCGGGCCGAGCACGAGCACGCCGGTCTCAAGTCCACCTTCTCGATCTACGACGCGGACGACTCCCGCCGGCTGATGCAGCTCGTCGCCCGCGAACTGGACCTCGACCCGAAGCGCTACCCGGCCCGCGGCCTGGCCACCCAGGTGTCCAACCTGAAGAACGAACTGGTCGACCCGGAGGCGTTCGCCGCCCGGGCCAAGGGCCCGAACGAGCGGGCGCTCGCCGAGGCGTACCAGCTCTACCAGCGGCGGCTGCGGGAGGCGCATGCGCTGGACTTCGATGACTTGATCATGACTACGGTGCACCTGCTCCAGTCGCACCCGCACGTCGCCGAGACCTACCGGCGCCGGTTCCGGCACGTGCTGGTCGACGAGTACCAGGACACCAACCACGCCCAGTACGTGCTGATCAAGGAGCTGGTCTCGGGCACCGAGGGGCTCGACCCGGCGGAGCTGTGCGTGGTGGGTGACGCCGACCAGTCGATCTACGCGTTCCGGGGTGCGACGATCCGCAACATCCTGGAGTTCGAGCGGGACTTCACCGATGCCCGGACGATCCTGTTGGAGCAGAACTACCGCTCCACACAGACCATCCTGAACGCGGCCAACGCGGTGATCGACCGCAACACCTCGCGCAAGCCGAAGCGGCTGTGGAGTGACACCGGGTCCGGCGACCCGATCGTGGGCTATGTCGCCGACACCGAGCACGCCGAGGCGGACTGGGTGGCCCGGGAGACGGACCGGCTCGTCGACGACGGGCCCGCCCGCCCCGGGGACGTCGCGGTCTTCTACCGCACCAACGCCATGTCCCGGGTCTTCGAGGAGGTGTTCATCCGGGTCGGCCTGCCGTACAAGGTGGTCGGCGGGGTGCGCTTCTACGAACGCAAGGAGGTCCGCGACGCCCTCGCGTACCTGCGCGCGGTGGTCAACGACGACGACACGGTGAGTCTCCGCCGAATCCTGAACACGCCGCGCCGGGGCATCGGGGAGCGGGCCGAGGCGTGCGTGGAGACGCTCGCCAGCCGGCACCGGACCTCCTTCGGGGCGGCCCTGCGCCGGGCCAAGGACGCGCCGGGTATCTCCACCCGGGCCGCCAACGGCATCGCCGAGTTCGTCGCACTGCTCGACGGCGCCCGCGAGCTGGCCGGGACCGGTACGCCGGAGGAGGTGCTGGAGGCGTTGCTGACCCGTTCGGGGTACCTCACCGAGCTGGAGGAGAGCCTCGATCCGCAGGACGCCGGCCGGGTGGACAACCTCCAGGAACTTGTCAGCGTCGCCCGTGAGTACACGGAGCGGGTCGAGGCCCTCGGCGCCGACGGGGAGCGGGCCACCCTAGCCGGCTTCCTGGAGCAGGTCGCGTTGGTCGCCGACGCCGACCAGGTGCCCACCGACGACCCGGACCATCAGGGCGTGGTCACCCTGATGACCCTGCACACCGCCAAGGGCCTGGAGTTTCCGGTGGTGTTCCTGACCGGCCTGGAGGATGGCGTCTTTCCCCACCTGCGGTCGCTCGGCGATACGCGGGAGCTGGAGGAGGAGCGGCGCCTGGCCTACGTGGGGATCACCCGGGCCCGGCAGCGCCTCTACCTGTCCCGGGCGGTTACCCGCTCGGCGTGGGGGGCGCCGGCGTACAACCCGCCGTCCCGGTTCCTGGAGGAGCTGCCTACCGAGCTGGTGCGATGGGAGCGCACCGAGGGCTCGTACACCTCCTGGGCCGGCGGTGGCGGGGGCGTGGGGGGTCGCGCGGACCGTGCGGACCGCGGGCGTGCCGGCTTCTCCGGAGGTACCCCGAAGGCCGCCCAGCTCGCGCGGCGTCTGGGCGTGGATGGCAGCCGGCTGGCCACGGCGAGTGAGCTACCGCAGGTGCCCAAGGTTGCGGTCGGGGACCGGGTCAACCACCAGCGCTACGGGCTGGGTCGGGTGCTCGCCGTGGAGGGGCACGGCCCGGCGGCGCGGGCTCAGATCGACTTCGGCGACCAGGTCATGTGGCTGATCCTGCGGCACGCCCCGATCGACAAGCTGTGAAGCAAGTCGGCCCGAGGTCCCCGGCCGACGCGGCCCGGGCGGGCCATTGTCGCTGAGCCGGCCGGTGCCTGCGCGACGGCGCCGTCGACGACGGGAATCCGCCCGTGACCGTCAACAGGCCACGTCGATGCCCTGGGCGCGCAGGAACGGCGCCGGGTCGATCTGGTTCCACAGCTGGCCCTGGTGCACCTCGAAGTGCAGGTGAGGGCCGGTGGAGTCACCGGTGGAACCCTCCAGACCGATGGTCTGGCCGGCGCCGACCTGGTCGCCCACGTTCACCTTGGCGGTACTCAGGTGGCCGTAGTGGGTGAGGTAGCCGTTGCCGTGATTGACCACGATCGAGATGCCGTAGCCGTCGCCGACGTCGCCGGCCTTCTCCACGGTGCCGCCGAACGCGGCGCGGACCGGCGTGCCGGCGGGCATGGCGAAGTCGATGCCGGCGTGCAGGACACCCCACCGGAGGCCGTAGCAGGACGTGATCGTCGCGCCCTGCATCGGGATGACCCACGCCGGCTTCGGCGGGGCGGTCTTCGTCGGCGTGGCCGACGCCGTCGGCTTGGTGGTGGCCGCCGGCGTGAGACTCGCCGTGGTCGGGCTCGCCGCGGCCGGGCTTGGGGTGGCCGGGCTGGGCGTCGGGCTCGTCGGGGTGGGGTTGGCCGACCCGCGGGCGGCGCGGTCTGCCCTGGCGGCGGCGTCGAGGCGGGCCTGTGTGTCGATCGCGGCGGCGGGCGCGGCGCCGTCGTCGTCGTTGCCGGCGGCGGCGACGGCGGCCCCTGTGACGCCGAGCGCGGCCACCGCGACCGCCGTCGCCGCCAGCAGCCGGTTACGGGTGCTGGCCCGCCGCCGATGCCGGGCGGGTGCGCTGTTCGTGTTCGGGATGAGGCTGTCGTCCTGCACTACGGACCTCACTGATTCGAGGGGCACGTGACCTGGAAATCCTGGTGTGGTCCCGGTCGGGCCGGGTGGGGGGGACCGGGGCGGCCGGTGGAGTCCGATGTGAACGCGGGGCTTCTGTCGTTCTCTGTGCTGATACAGCCCAAAATATGATCATGAGTGATCGTGCCCTTGCTCACATCGTCAGCTGTGAGCCGAAATACTTTTCAGCGGGTCGGCACGCAAAGAAAACCGCCCGGATCGACGATCCGGGCGGTTATCGGGCGTGAGGCAGCGTCAGGATGCCGCTGCCTCACTGTAGATTGCCTCCACTTGGAGCTGGATGTCCGCTCCGCGCTCCTTGAGCCAGGGCACCGGGTCGAGCGGCTCGCCCTTGACATGGATCTCGAGGTGCAGATGAGAGCCGTATGAGTGACCGGTGTTGCCGACCAGGCCGAGCTGGTCACCCGCCTTGACCTGCTGCCCCTCCTGCACCGTGACGGCGGAGGAATGGCCGTAGATGGCCTCGCTGCCGTCGGCGTGGCGGACTATCACGGTGTAGCCGTACCCGCCGAACCAGCCGGCTTTCGTGACGGTGCCCTCGTGAATGGCGACATAGGGGGTTCCCTCGGGGGCGACCAGGTCGACACCGGTGTGCAGCTTGCCCCAACGCACCCCGTACGGCGAGTTGAAGTCGTAGCCCTGTAGTGGAAGGAGCCAGACCTCCGGCTCGGCCTCTGCGCCGTCGCGGGCGCCGCCACGCGTCGCGCGACCGGCGGCCTCGGCGCGCTCGGCGGCGTCCTGGTTCAGCGTGGAGGCGGCCTTCAGCTCGTCGAGAACCGACGGGCTGACGCTCTTGGCGTCGGGCAGGGCACCCGCCAGGAGTGCGACTCCACCGGCGCCGACGAAAGCGGTGGTGACGACGGCGGCGTAGCGGCTCCGCGGCGGAGTGGGTACACGCCGGCGACCGCGATATCGATCGGGCTCAGACGACAGGCGCTGGCGCACGCACACCCTCCGTTGTCGGGGTACCGAAGCGGTCGCGAAAGTTCGGCAAGATCCGACGAACCTTCGCTGACCGCGTCATCACCCGTCCATGGACCTGATGACAACCGTGGACACGTTAACCAACCGCCACGCCCGTCACAAGCCGGAGCGCCGAAATTGCGATGCGTTCTGTCCAATTCCATCCCTGAATGTCATGCATCGCGGGCGAGTAACTATGACCCCGGCACCACCCGTTCGTCGCGCACGGTGACCGAACGGCGGAGTCGTCCGGCTTGACGGGGGAGGGGTCGGCCGCCCCGCGCGGCGCAGGGTGGACAGTCGTCCCTGGCGCCGGACGGGCCGGATTGCCGGACGTGACCTGGCCCGGATTCCCGGGCCTGGGTTGGTCGGGTTACCGTTCGTTCAGGTCAAGCCGCTGAGCCGGTGAAAGGGATACGCAGATGAGCTCTCGTGTTCGCGTCGTCGTGGCCAAGCCGGGCCTGGACGGCCACGACCGTGGTGCCAAGGTCGTCGCGCGTGCCCTCCGGGACGCCGGCATGGAGGTCATCTACACCGGCCTGCACCAGACACCCGAGCAGATCGTGGAGACCGCCATCCAGGAGGACGCCGACGCGGTCGGCCTCTCCGTTCTCTCCGGCGCGCACATGACGCTCTTCCGTCGGGTGCTGGAGCTGCTCGGGGAGCGGGACGCGCGGGACATCGTGGTGTTCGGCGGCGGGATCATCCCGGACGCCGACATGCCGGAGCTGGAGAAGCTCGGGGTTGCCAAGATCTTCACGCCCGGAGCGACGACCCAGTCGATCGTGGAATGGGTTCGGCAGAATGTGGCGCAGCCCGTCAGCTGACGCATCACCGGCAGGCGTTGGTTGGCTGGTCGGCGGTCTCGCCGGAACGGGGGGAGGGGCCGGACGCACCCCTCACACGTCCGGCCCCTCTATGCGCGATGCCCCGCCGCCACCCCTCGACCGACAGGGCATCGGCCGTCTCCCGCCGTCACGCCGAACCAGCGCGCCGACATCTGACTCAACGACGCCCCCGCAGGGGAGTTACGCACCTCGGGCAACATCGCCCGGACGACTGACATTCGGGTGACGGCCGGGTGGCCGCGGGGCGGTTGTGCATTACCGCACACCAGGCACCCGCTCGGTAATCGGCGGTCCCGACCTCGCTAGGCTGCGCCCAATGGCCTGTTTCAACTGATGACAGGCGTCAAACTGATTTCCATACGCTGGTAGCGGCGCGACGGCGCGCCGCGGAGACGGGACGGGACGCGCAATCGTGGACCTGTACGAGTACCAGGGGCGGGACCTGTTCGAGCGGCACGGGTTGCCCGTGTTGGCCGGCGGCGTCGCCAACACCCCGGAGGAGGCCCGCGCGATCGCCGAACGCCTCGGCGACCGGGTGGTCGTCAAGGCGCAGGTGAAGGTCGGTGGCCGAGGCAAGGCCGGCGGTGTGAAGCTGGCCGAGGGCGCGGAGGATACCGTGGCTCGGGCCACCGACATCCTCGGCATGGACATCAAGGGGCACACCGTCCACAAGGTCATGATCACCGTGACCGCGGACGTGGCCGAGGAGTTCTACTTCTCCTACCTGCTGGACCGGGCGAACCGTACCTTTCTCTGTATCGCCAGCGTCGCGGGCGGCATGGACATCGAGCAGGTGGCCGCCGAAACCCCGGAGAAGGTCGTCAAAGCGCCGATCGACGCGAACACCGGCGTCGACGAGACCACCGCGCGCAAGATCGTCGCCGCGGCCGGTTTCCCAGCCGAGGTGGCCGACCAGGTCGTCGAGATCGCAGTGGGTCTGTGGCGGGCCTTCGTCGCCGAGGACGCGACGCTGGTCGAGGTGAACCCGCTGGCCAAGACCGGCGAGGGCAGGCTGCTGCTGCTCGATGCCAAGATCACCCTGGACGAGAACGCCGGGTTCCGGCACCCGGACCACGAGGCACTGGTCGACCAGGCCGCGGTGGACCCGCTGGAGCAGGCCGCCAAGGAGAAGGACCTCAACTACGTCAAGCTCGACGGCGAGGTCGGCATCATCGGCAACGGCGCGGGCCTGGTCATGTCGACCCTGGACGTGGTCGCGTACGCCGGGGAGCGGCACGGCGGCGTGAAGCCGGCCAACTTCCTCGACATCGGTGGTGGCGCGAGCGCGGCCGTGATGGCCAACGGTCTGGAGATCGTGCTCTCCGATCCGTCGGTCAAGAGCGTCTTCGTCAACGTGTTCGGCGGCATCACCGCCTGTGACGAGGTTGCCAACGGCATCGTGCAGGCGCTGGCCCTGCTCGAGCAACGTGGCGAGAAGGTCACCAAGCCGCTGGTCGTCCGCCTCGACGGCAACAACGCCGAGGCCGGTCGGGCGATCCTGGACGGCGCGGACAACCCGCTCGTGCAGCGGGTCGACACAATGGACGGCGCGGCCGAGCGGGCCGCCGAGCTGGCAGCTGCGGGGGTCTGACAATGGCGATCTGGCTGACCAAGGACTCGAAGGTCATCGTCCAGGGGATGACCGGTTCGGAGGGTTCCAAGCACACCCGGCGGATGCTCGCCGCGGGCACCACGGTCGTCGGCGGCGTGAACCCGCGCAAGGCGGGCACCACCGTCGACGTCGACGGCGCCGAGCTGCCGGTCTTCGCGAGCGTCGCGGACGCCATGAAGGAGACCGGTGCCGATGTGACGGTCATCTTCGTGCCGCCGCAGTTCACCAAGAGCGCGGTGACCGAGGCGATCGACGCGGGCATCCCGCTGGCCGTGGTCATCACCGAGGGCGTGCCGGTGCACGACACCGCCGCCTTCTGGGCGTACAACGTGGCGCAGGGGGAGCGAACCCGGATCATCGGTCCGAACTGCCCCGGGATCGCCTCGCCGGGCGCCTCCAACGCCGGCATCATCCCGGCCGACATCACCGGCACCGGCCGGATCGGCCTGGTCAGCAAGAGCGGCACCCTGACCTACCAGATGATGTACGAGCTGCGGGACATCGGTTTCTCCACCTGCGTCGGCATCGGCGGTGACCCGATCATCGGCACCACCCACATCGACGCGCTGGCCGCGTTCCAGGCCGATCCGGACACCGACGCCATCGTCATGATCGGCGAGATCGGCGGCGACGCCGAGGAGCGGGCCGCCGAGTTCATCAAGGCGAACGTGACCAAACCGGTGGTCGGGTACATCGCCGGCTTCACCGCGCCGCCCGGCAAGACGATGGGGCACGCCGGCGCGATCATCTCCGGCTCGGCCGGCACCGCCGAGGCCAAGAAGGCAGCGCTGGAGGCGGTCGGTGTCCGGGTCGGCAAGACCCCGACCGAGACCGCGAAGCTGATGCGGGAGATCATGTCGGCGGGCTGAGTCCGACGCAGTACGCCGGAGGGGGCTGACCGTCCACGGTCAGCCCCCTCCGGCGCGCTCAGCCGTTGCCGAGGGGGTAGTTGCCGCCGGCCCAGAGGATGCCGCTGCCGACGATGTTGACAATGCCGAAGATGATGCCCAGCCAGCCCAGTACCGGTGACTGGCCGAAGCGCCGGGCGTCGCGGATCGACAGATAACCGAAGACCACTCCCAGGATGCCGCAGCAGAGCAGGCCGGTGACGATGCCGAGGACACCCCAGAGGGTGGTCCGGTCCCGGCCCGCACCCGGGGGCGGGGGCGGTGGGTAGGGAGCGTTCACGGTGTGCCTCCTCCGCGTCGTCGCCGCGCGCCGGCGTGGCGAGGGTCCCCTCCCACGCCCCGCGGAAGTAGCAAGGCCCTTGGTCAACACCCGCCGGCCGCGGTCGCGTCCTGTGGCCGAGGCTAGACCGGATCGGAGCTGGGAGACGGTGGATCACGGAACTCGCTGCCGCCCGGCGACCTTTTCGGACTGCCATCGCCAGTGCGACGTGCCAGAGTAGACCCCGATGTCGTTCGTCACCCCCGATCATCCCGGCCGTCCCAGGGAGGTGGGCCCACGGCCGCCCGGGCGCCCCGGGCCGGGCCGGCGGATTCCCGCGCCGCGCGCGGGCGAGCCCGTTCGCCGTCGCCCCCCGCTCGCCGTCGCCGCCGCCGTCGCCGCCGCCGGCGCCGCGCTCACCTCCTGGCTGCCGGTCGCGGCGGTACTCTGGCTCTTCCAGCTCAGCGAGGGCGCCGCGACCGTGCCTGGCGCCGTCCGCGCCGGGTTGGCCGGGTGGCTGCTCGGCCACGGGGTTCCGCTGACAACCGAGGCCGGGCCGCTCGGGCTCGCCCCGCTGGCGTTGACCCTGCTCGCCGCTTGGCGGCTCACCCGCGCCGGGGTGCACACGAGCCGTGCGATCGGTGCGCGCGGCAGCCGCTCCGCGCACCGGGCGCTCGTCGCCGCCGGTGCGGTCGGCATCGCGTACGCGACGCTCGGCGTGCTCGCCGCGCTGCTGGTCACCGCCGGTGGGCCCGGTGTGTCGCCGGTGCGGGCCGGGGTGACCCTGGCCGGGTTCGGCGCGCTCGCCGCTCTGGTCGGCGCGGTGCGCACCACCGGGGTGGCCCGGTCGCTCGCCGAGCGGGCTCCCCGACCGCTGCGCGACGGGATCCGCACCGGCTTGGTGGCCGGCCTGCTACTGCTCGCGGCGGGCGCCGGCGCGGCGGGACTCGCGGTGGCGACCGGTGGTGGGGACGCCGCCGACCTGATCGGGGCGTACCGCACCGGGGTCGCCGGGCAGGCCGGCATCACCCTGGTCAGCCTGGCATACGCCCCGAACGTCGCGATCTGGTCGGTCAGCTACCTGCTCGGGCCGGGGTTCGCCGTCGGCACCGACACCGCCGTGCGGACCAGCGAGGTGGCGGTGGGCGCGCTGCCGGCCGTACCGCTGGTGGCCGGCCTCCCCGGTGGACCGGTGGACGGGCTCGGGGCGGCGCTGCTCGCGGTGCCGGTCCTGGCCGGGATGATGGCCGGCTGGCTGCTGGCCCGCCGGGTGCTCCGGCTCGCCGCCGACGACAAGGCGCCGCCGCGCTGGGCGCCCCTGCTGCGCCCGGCGGCGCTCGCCGGACCGGTCGCGGGCCTGCTGCTCGGGGCCGCGGCGGCCGCCTCCGGCGGGCCGCTGGGCGGCGGCCGGCTGGCCGAGGTCGGTCCGGTGCCGTGGCAGGTGGCGGCGGTGGCGACCGCGGTGACCGGAGTGGGTGTGTTGCTCGGTGCCGCCACGACCCGGGTCCTGAGCCGTCCCTGAACCGTCGCTCCCGTCGCGCCGATCCGTTTCCTGGCGTGGGTATCGGCGGCCGTGTCGCAACGGAGACCGACCCGGCGCCTTCCGCTGTCCCGGTGGGTACGGGTAGCCCGTATGCGGATACGTCGGCGTACCGCCGTCCGGGTCGGGAGGCTGGTACGGCTGTCCCCCCCCCGACGGTGTGCCGCACGGATCCGGGGCCAGCCGTGCGGCTCGCCGCAGCCCGACCCCGTACGGCGGGGCGTACGGGGTCGGGCTGCGGTGGCGGTCCGGTCGGGTCCGGCCGCGGCTGGCCGTACGGTTCCGAGCCCGGCTGCACACGTTTCCCGGTCGGGTCAGACGCTGCTGGTGCTGTTCAGCGTGCCGGTGGCGACGATGGCCAGGCAGCACACGATGTTGATCACCCAGATGACGATGCCGACGATGAGCGCCCACTTGGACCACTTCTTCGACTCGGCGGCGGCGGCCTGGGCACCCGCGTAGTCGCCCTGCTGGACCAGCGGGTTGACCTTGCTGGCGTTGATGATGGCGGGGATGGCCAGCGGCCAGAACAGGAGGATCGAGACGATCGACATCGTCATGTTGTTGTCGACGTGGGCGGGCTGCTGGGGTGGGTATCCGGGCTGCATTTCTCTCGCTACTCCTCGAACGGGGTGGACGCCGGGGCGTCGGACGTGCCGGGCCGGGCACGCGCCGGCCCGGAGCGACCGGCAGCGTACCCGGTTCGTGCCAGCCGGGGCGCCCGTAGACCACCGTGCCGCCCAGCGGTCGGGCGAACTGACCTCCCCGATAGGGTTGGCCGGTGACCGAGCCCGCGTCCGTCGCCCGCATCGTCGTCCTTGTCTCCGGCTCCGGCAGCAACCTCCAGGCGCTGCTCGACGCGGGCGCGAACGCGGCGTACGGGGCGCGGGTGGTCGCGGTCGGCGCCGACCGGGACGGCATCGTGGGGCTGGACCGGGCCGCCGTAGCCGGGGTGCCGACGTTCGTCGAGCGGGTCAAGGACTATCCGACCCGCGTGGACTGGGACGCCGCGCTCACCGCCCGGGTCGCCGAGCACGAGCCGGACCTGGTCATCTCCGCCGGCTTCCTGAAGCTGGTCGGCCCGCAGTTCCTGGCCGCCTTCGGCGGCCGTTACCTCAACACACACAACACGCTGCTGCCGGCGTTTCCTGGCATCCACGGTCCGCGCGACGCGCTCGCCTACGGCGTCAAGATCACCGGGGCTACCCTCTTCTTCGTCGACGCCGGCACGGACACCGGCCCGATCGTCGCGCAGGTCGCCGTGCCGGTGCGCGACGACGACGACGTGGAGACGCTCACCGAGCGCATCAAGTCCGCCGAGCGGCGCCAGCTCGTCGAGCAGGTGGGCCGCCTGGTCCGTGAAGGTTGGACGATCACCGGAAGAAAGGTCACGGTTGGAGTGAGTTCCAGTCAGGACGAGCGCCGCCCGATCCGGCGGGCGCTGGTCAGCGTCTACGACAAGACCGGCCTGGTCGAGCTGGCCCGGGCGTTGCACGATGCCGGCGTGGAGATCGTCTCGACCGGAAGCACCGCGTCCGCCGTCGCCGGTGCCGGCGTGCCGGTGACCGCGGTGGAATCGGTGACCGGCTTCCCGGAGATCCTCGACGGCCGGGTCAAGACGCTGCACCCGAAGATCCACGGGGGGCTCCTCGCCGACCTGCGCAAGGAGGCGCACGCCGGGCAGCTCGCCGAGCACGGCATCGCCGGGATCGACCTGCTGGTGTCCAACCTCTACCCGTTCCAGGCCACCGTCGCCTCCGGCGCGAGCCAGGACGAGTGTGTCGAACAGATCGACATCGGCGGCCCGGCGATGGTCCGGGCCGCCGCCAAGAACCACGCCTCGGTCGCCGTGGTGACCGAGCCGTCCGCGTACCCGCTGCTGCTGGACGCCGTGCGGGCCGGCGGTTTCACGCCGGCGCAGCGCAAGGCGCTCGCGGCCCGCGCGTTCGCCGTGATCGCCGACTACGACGTGGCCGTCGCGCAGTGGTGTGCCCGGGAGCTGGCGCCAGCCGAGGACGGGTGGCCGGAGTTCGCCGGTCTGGCGCTGCGCCGGCAGGCGGTGCTCCGCTACGGGGAGAATCCGCACCAGGCCGCCGCCCTCTACGCCGACCCGTCCAGCCCGGCCGGGCTCGCCCAGGCCGAGCAGCTGCACGGCAAGGAGATGTCCTACAACAACTACGTGGACGCGGACGCCGCGTGGCGGGCGGCCAACGACGTCGTCGACCAACCGGCGGCGGCGATCATCAAGCACGCCAACCCGTGCGGGATCGCGGTCGGCGCGGACGTGGCGGAGGCGCACCGTAAGGCGCACGAGTGCGACCCGGTGTCGGCGTTCGGCGGCGTGATCGCGGTGAACCGTCCGGTCAGCGTCGGGTTGGCCCGGCAGGTCGCGGAGATCTTCACCGAGGTGGTCGTCGCGCCGGACTTCGAGCCCGGTGCCGTCGAGATCCTTGCCGCCAAGAAGAACGTCCGGCTGCTGCGGGCGCCGGCGTACGCCCCGCTGCCGGCCGAGTGGCGGCAGGTCACCGGCGGCGTGCTGATGCAGCTGCGGGACCGGATCGACGCCGAGGGCGACGACCCGGCCAACTGGCGGCTGGCCACCGGCGAGGCGGCGGACGAGGCGACCGTGCACGATCTGGTTTTCGCCTGGCGCGCGGTGCGGGCGGTGAAGAGCAACGCGATCGTGCTGGCCCGGGACGGCGCGACCGTCGGCGTCGGAATGGGGCAGGTCAACCGGGTCGACTCGGCCCGCCTGGCGGTGGCCCGGGCCGGTGCCGAACGGGTCCGTGGATCGGTCGCCGCCTCGGACGCGTTCTTCCCGTTCCCGGACGGCCCGAAGATCCTCATCGACGCCGGGGTGAAGGCGATCGTCCAGCCGGGCGGCTCGATCCGGGACGAGGAGACCGTCGCGGCCTGCAAGGAGGCCGGGGTGACCATGTACCTGACCGGCACCCGCCACTTCTTCCACTGACGACATGACGGTTCCACCAGCGGCGTGGACGATTCCACCGCGGGCCTGACGGGTTCGAGTCGTCTACCCGCGGAGTTCGGCGAAGTGGCAGGCCGACGGGTGCGGATCGGCGGCGCGGAGCACCGCGAGCGGGTCTTTGCGGGCGCAGATCTCCTGGGCCTTCCAGCACCGGGTGCGGAAGTGGCAGCCGCTCGGCGGGTCCGCCGGGCTCGGCACGTCCCCGACCAGTCGGATCATCTCGCGCCGGTCGCGCAGCTCCGGATCCGGGACCGGCACCGCGGACAGCAGCGCCTGGGTGTACGGGTGGGTGGCGCGCTGGTAGATCTCGTCCTCGGTGCCGATCTCCACGATCCTGCCCAGGTACATCACCGCGACCCGGTCCGAGATGTGCCGGACCACCGACAGGTCGTGCGCGATGAAGACGTACGACAGCCCGAGTTCGTCCTGCAACTCCTCCAGCAGGTTGATCACCTGTGCCTGGATCGACACGTCCAGCGCGGAGACCGGCTCGTCGCAGACGATGACCTCGGGCCGCAGGGCCAGCGCACGGGCGATGCCGATGCGCTGCCGCTGGCCGCCGGAGAACTGGTGCGGGTAGCGGTTGATGTGCTCGGGGTTGAGGCCGACCACGTCCAACAGTTCCTGCACCCGCCGCTGCCGGCTGCCCTTGGGTGCCGCCTCCGGGTGGATCTCGAACGGCTCGCCGATGATGTCGCCGACCGTCATCCGCGGGTTCAGCGACGTGTATGGGTCCTGGAGCACCATCTGCATGTTGCGGCGCAGCCGGCGTAGCTCGGCGCCCGACGCCTTGAACAGGTCCTGCCCCTCGAGCGTCGCTCGCCCGGAGGTCGGCGTCTCCAGCCGCATGAGCAGCCGGGCCAGGGTCGACTTGCCGCAGCCGGACTCGCCGACCACCCCCAGCGTCTCGCCGCGGCGCAGCTCGAAGCTGACTCCGTCGACGGCCTTGACGGCGCCGATCTGCTTCTGGAACACCACGCCGCGGGTGATCGGGAAGTGCTTGACCAGGTGGTCGACGGAGAGGATCGTCTCGCCCCGGACCTTGGTCGAGCTAGCGGGCGCTGTCATCGCGGACCTCCTGCGCGAAGTGGCACGCGCTGGTCCGGCCGTCGCCGAGGACCAGGTCGTGCGGTACGACGTCCACGCAGACCTGCTGGACGTACGGGCACCGGGGGTGGAACGGGCAGCCGGATGGGATTCGCATCAGGTTCGGCGGCAAGCCCTTGATCGTCGCAAGCCGCTGGCCCCGGACGTCCATCCGCGGGATCGACTCCAGCAACCCCTTGGTGTACGGGTGGGCCGGGGTCTTGTACAGCGACCGCACATCGGCGTGTTCGACGATCCGACCCGCGTACATGACGGCGATCCGGTCCGCGACGTCGGCGACCACGCCGAGGTCGTGGGTGATCAGGATCATCGCCATGTCGAGGTCGCGGCGCAGGTCGCCGAGGAGGTCCATGATCTGGGCCTGCACGGTCACGTCCAGTGCCGTGGTGGGTTCGTCGGCGATGAGGATCTTCGGGGTCATCGCCAGCGCCATCGCGATCATGACTCGTTGTCGCATGCCGCCCGAGAACTGGTGCGGATAGTCGCCCAGCCGGTCGGCCGCGGCCGGGATCTTGACCAGGTCCATCAGGTCGACGGCGCGGCGGCGGGCGTCCCGCCGGGACATTCCCGCGCGCTGGCGTAGTGTCTCGCCGATCTGCCAGCCGACGGGGAACGTGGGGTTCAACGCGGACAGGGCGTCCTGGAAGATCATTGCGATCTCTTTGCCGCGTACCTGCCGGCGCTGCTCCTCGGACTGGGTGAGCAGGTCCCGGCCCTGGTACCGGATCTGGCCGGAGCGGATGAACGCGGGTGGCGTGTCCAGAATTCCCATGATGGCCTGAGCGGTGACCGACTTGCCCGAACCGGACTCGCCGAGCACGGCGAGGGTTTCACCGGCGTCCAGGTGGTAGGAGACGCCGTTGATCACCTTCGCCACGCCCTCGTTGGTGCGGAACTCGACGTGCAGGTCCCGCACCTCCAGCAGGTGGCCGCCCTCGGGCGTCGGGGAGGCCGGGGTGGGGCGGACAGCGGACTGGCTCATGTCGGCATCACCGGAGCTTCGGGTCGAAGGCGTCACGGATCGCGTCGCCGAGCATGATGAAGGCCAGCACGGTCAGCGCGAGGAAGGTCGATGGGACGACCAGTGGGGTGGCCGATTCCCGCATGTGGAGCCGACCGTTGTTGATGTCGATGCCCCAGGAGATCGTCGGCTCCTTCAGGCCGATGCCGAGGAAGGAGAGGGTCGCCTCGGCGGAGATGAAGGAGCCGAGGGCGATGGTCAGCACGACGATGGCCGGGGCGAGCGCGTTGGGCAGGATGTGCCGCCACATGATCCGGCCGTTGCTGGCACCGAGCATCCGGGCCGCGGCCACGTAGTCCTGCTCCTTCGCCGTGATCACCGACGAGCGGACGACCCGGGCCGCCGTCGTCCAGCCCAGTACCGCGAGCACGAAGATCACCGCAGCGATCCGGACCGTCGAGCTGTCGCTGGCCACCCGCTTGAGCAGCACGATCGCGGCGAGGAGCAGCGGAATGCCGAGCACGATGTCGATCACGCGGGAGAGCACCGCGTCGATCCACCGGCCGAAGTAACCGGCGACCATTCCGACGGTGAGCGCGACCAGTCCGGTGAGCAGGGCGGAGAACGCGCCGACCAGGAGGGACGCGCGGGCACCGTACACCGCCCGGGCGTAGGTGTCGCAGCCCTGGAAGTCGTACCCGAAGATGGCCCCGCCGGACGCCCCGTCGTGCTGCCGCGCGAGCACGCAGTCGGTGGGATCGTTGGCGGTGAACAGGCTCGGCACGGCCGCCATGGCGGTGATCAGGACGACCAGCCCGAGGCTGAGCCAGAAGATCGGCTTGCGGCGCAGGTCGCGCCAGGCGTCGCCGGCGAGGCTGCGGGGCTTGCCGGTGGCGACCGTCGTACCGCCGACCTGGTTCGGGGCGCCGGGTTCGCCGGACGGTCCCCGTCGCGCGGCCTGGTTCTCACTCGCCGCCACCGTCTCGAAATCACTCATAGCGGATCCTCGGGTCGAGTACGGCGTAGAGGATGTCCACCACCAGGTTGGCGACCAGGTAGACCACGACCAGCACGCTGACGATGCCCACCACCAGCGGGCCGTCCTCCGTGCGGATGCCCCGGAAGAGGTTGAAGCCGACACCGGGGATGTTGAACACTCCCTCGGTGATGATCGCGCCGCTCATCAGGTTGCCCAGCTCGACGCCGAGGAAGGTGACCACCGGGATCAGCGAGTTGCGTAGCACGTGGATCCCGACGATCCGGCGCTTGACCAGGCCCTTGGATCGGGCGGTGCGGACGTAGTCGGCGCGCAGGTTCTCCGCCACCGAGGTCCGGGTCAGCCGCAGCGCGGTGGCCAGGGAGAGCGAGCCGAGCACGATGCCGGGCAGGAGCAGCGCGTACAGGTCGGGGTCGGCTCCGGCGGTGGGTGGGAAGATCTGCCACTTCACGCCGAGGAAGAACTGCGCGAGCGGGGCCAGCACGATGGTCGGGATGCCGAGCACGAGCAGGGTGAGCACCAGCGTCGAGTTGTCGAAGATGCTGGCCCGGCGGACGCCGGCGAGGACGCCCGCGGTGACGCCGAACAGCACGGCGACCGCCATGGCGATGAGTGCCAACTTGATGGTCACCGGCCAGGCGGCGGCCAGGATGTCGCCGATCTGTCGCCCGGTGAGGGACTCGCCGAGGTCACCCCGGAGCAGGTTCTTGACGTAGTCGAAGTACCGGTAGAAGAAGCCGTCGATCCCGGTCCGGTCCAGGTTGAACTTCTCTGTCAGGTACGCCCGCTGGGCGGCGGTGACCGGACGTTCGCCGGCGAGCGCCTGGATCGGGTCACCCTGCCCGGCGAACATCAACGCGTAGACGATCAATGTGGTCCCGAAGAAGGCGAGGACCATCTGGAGCAGTCGCCGCAGAATGAAGCGGAACATACTAGGCAGTCTCTCTGAAAAAGGGCGAAGGCGAGGGCGGGTCGGGTCACCGTCCCCCGGTGACCCGACCCGTCGTGCCGTGCCGCGTTACTCGACGATCTCGATCTTCAGCAGGTCGACCCGGTTGAAGAGATCCATCTCCACGTTCTTGACGTTGGTCGAGTGCCCGAAGTTGTTCTGGCCGAACCGGAGCGGGATCACCGGCAGGTCCTCGGCCAGCAGGTCCTCGGCCTGCTGGTACTTCTTGATCGCCTCTTCCTCGGTTGGTGCCGCCGAGCCCTCGGCGACCAGCTTGTCGAACTCGCGGTTGCTGTAGCCGTAGTAGTTCGACGAGCCGTTGCTGCTGTACAGCGGTCCGAGGTAGTTCTCCATGGACGGGTAGTCCATGACCCAGCCCATCCGGAACAGGCCGACCGGCTCCTTCGTCTTGACCTTGGTCAGCAGGTCCGCGAACTTCGGCTCGGCGGTGCCGACGCAGTCCACGCCCAGGTTCGCCTTGAGCTGGTTGCAGGTGGCGTCGATCCAGTCCTTGTGGCCACCGTCGCCGTTGTACGACAGCTCGATCTTGCTCGGGCCCCCCGCGGCCTGGTAGAGCGTCTTCGCCGCGGCAGGGTCGAACTGCCCGGCCGCGCCGATGGTGTCTCCGCGGTAGCCCGCGACGACCGGGGAGACGAAGGAACGCGCCGGCTGCTGCGACTCCTTGAAGATCGCCTTTGTGATCTCCTCGCGGTCGATCGCCATCGAGATCGCCTTGCGTACGTCCGGGTTGCTGAACTCCTCCTGGTACGTCGGGAAGGAGAGGAACTGGAACGACGAGGCGGGGCTGGTCTTGAACCGGTCGCCCAGGTCGGTCGAGGCGGTCGACAGGTTCTCGGTCGGGATGCTCTTGATCACGTCCAGGTTGTCCGACAGCACGTCCGCGTACGCGGCGGTCTGCTGCTGGTAGATCCGGAACTCGACGCCGGCGACCTTCGGCTGCTCACCGGCGAAGGCGTCGTACTTCTCGACCTCGACCTTGGCGTCGTGCTGCCAGGTGCCCTTCATCTTGAACGGTCCCTGGCCGATCGGCGCCTGCTCGTACCCCTCGGCCAGCACGCCGGGCGCCGAGAACGCGGCCTTCGGCAGCGGGTAGAAGGCGGTGTACCCGAGCATCTTCCTGAACTCGGTGTACGGCTGCGACAGGGTGACCGTGAAGGTCCGGTCGTCGACCTTCTTCAGGCCGGACATCGTCTTCGCCGTCGGCTGCTCGCCCTGCAGGTCCTCGTACCCGGCGATCTTCTCGAAGAAGTAGCTCGAGTTCTGGCCGTTCGGGGCGTACGCGCCGTAGTTCCAGGCGTCGATGTAGTTGTCGGCGGTGACCTGCTCGCCGTTGTGGAAGGTGTAGCCGTCCTCGAGCGTGATCGTCCAGGTGACGTTGTCCTCGGACGTCACGGACTCGGCCGCGACCTCGTACGCCTTGTTGGCGTCGTCATAGGCGACCAGCGGGCTGAACAGGGCGGCGAGCACCTGTGAGCCACTCGTCTCGTTGGTGTTGGTCGGCACCAGGTGCTGCGGCTCGGCGATCTCGATCCGCACGGCCGCGTTGGGGTTGGTGCCACCGGATCCGCCGTCGCCGCCCGAGCCGCAGGCCACCAGGCCCAGGGTCACCGCGAGCGGGAGGGCGGTCCAGGCGGCGAGCCTACGAACGCGCATGAAGCCTCCTCATCTCCTCACGCTGCGCAGTCGGGCCCGGCGCTGGGTTCACGCTGCGCAACGATGGGCAACGGTAGGTCGCGCATTCGTAATCGACAACGAGAGCATTGCAAAGTCATAACAGACCACCCCCCAGGGTCTTGCGTCCGTGGCTGGCTTCTGGTAGCCGTGCCGAGTCTGAATTGGCCGTTAAACGGGATGTTAGGTCCAGATCAGTGGGCCCAGGCGTGACCTGATTGGCCCCGTCGTGCCGTCGGGACACGTTGCGGAGGTGATGGCCGCGGCATCCTCTCTATCCGTTGCCTGTCCCGACCCGCGTCGATCGATCATCACCCTGAGTGAGCTATCCCACGTCACATGCCGTCACCTGTCCAGTTGTCGGGGCGAGGGCCTACCGGCGGCTACCCGGGTCGTCGGTCCGCCGGGCGCCGGGCGTGAGACGATCTGGGCGTGACGGCGACGCTTCTGAACGGCAAGGCGACCGCGGCCGAGATCAAGGACGAGCTGCGGGCCCGGGTGAAGGCTCTGGCCGAGCGGGGCGTCACGCCCGGACTCGGCACAGTCCTCGTCGGTGCCGATCCCGGCTCCCAGGCGTACGTCAACGGCAAGCACCGCGACTGCGCCGAGGTCGGCATCGCGTCGATCCGGCGGGAGCTGCCGGCGGAAGCCACCCAGGAACAGGTCGACGCCGTCCTCGCCGAGCTGAACGCCGACCCGGCCTGCCACGGCTACATCGTCCAGCTGCCGCTGCCCGGCCACCTGGACACCCAGCGGGTGCTGGAGTTGATCGACCCGGCCAAGGACGCCGACGGCCTGCACCCGGTCAACCTGGGCCGGCTGGTGCTCGGTTACCCGGGCCCGCTGCCCTGCACCCCGCGCGGCATCATCGAGCTGCTGCGCCGGCACGACGTGGCGCTGCGCGGCGCCAAGGTCGCCGTCGTCGGCCGGGGCAACACCGTGGGTCGCCCGCTCGGGCTGCTGCTCACCCGGCGCAGCGAGAACGCCACGGTCACCCTCTGCCACACCGGCACCCTGGACCTCGCCGCGCACACCCGCGCCGCGGACATCGTGATCGTCGCGGCCGGAGTGCCCGGTCTGCTCACCGCCGACATGGTCACACCGGGCGCAGCCGTTGTCGACGTCGGCATCACCCGGGTGGTCGGCCCGGACGGCAAGGGGCGCTACACCGGGGACGTCGATCCGGAGGTGACCGAGGTGGCCGGCGCTCTGGTGCCGATGCCCGGCGGCGTCGGCCCGATGACCCGTGCGATGCTGCTGACCAACGTCGTCGAGCGTGCCGAACGGGACTGAACCCGTTCCGCCCATCGGGGTCATAACCGTCCGCCCCTGGCCGGATCGGTGCCAGGATGGCTGATACGGTCCGGAAAACCGACTGGTATCAGGGAGTGGGACGACCATGGGTAAGAAGGTCACTGTCGTCGGGGCCGGCTTCTACGGCTCCACCACCGCACAGCGCCTGGCCGAGTACGACGTCTTCGACACCGTCGTGATCACCGACATCGTGGAGGGCAAGCCGGCGGGTCTCGCGCTGGACCTCAACCAGTCACGCGCCGTCGAGGGCTTCGAGACCAAGCTTGTCGGTGTCACCACCGGTCCGAACGGCGAGGGCTACGAGGCCATCGAGGGCTCCGACGTCGTGGTCATCACCGCCGGTCTGCCCCGTCGGCCGGGGATGAGCCGGATGGACCTGCTGGAGACCAACGCAAAGATCGTCCGGCAGGTTGCCGAGAACGTCGCGAAGTACGCCCCGAACGCCGTCGTCATCGTGGTCTCCAACCCGCTCGACGAGATGACCGCGCTCGCCCAGATCGCCACGCAGTTCCCGAAGAACCGGGTGCTCGGCCAGGCCGGCATGCTGGACACCGCCCGGTTCACCAACTTCGTCGCCGAGGCGCTGAACGTACCGGTGAAGTCGGTCCGGACGCTGACCCTCGGCTCGCACGGCGACACCATGGTGCCGGTGCCGTCGAAGAGCACGGTCGACGGCAAGCCGCTGCGGGAGGTCATGCCGGCCGACCGGATCGAGGAACTGGTGGTCAAGACCCGTAACGGCGGCGCCGAGGTGGTCGCCCTCCTCAGGACCGGTTCGGCGTACTACGCTCCGTCGGCCGCCGCCGCCCGGATGGCGAAGGCCGTGGCCGAGGACTCCGGCGCGGTCATGCCGGTCTGCGCCTGGGTCGACGGCCAGTTTGGCATCTCCGGCGTCTACCTGGGCGTCGAGGCCGAGATCGGCGCTCAGGGCGTCAGGCGGGTCGTTGAGACCGACCTGGACGCGGACGAGCTCGCCGCCCTGAAGGAGGCCGCCGAGGCCGTTCGCGCCAAGCAGGCCGATGTCTCCAGCATGTGAGCTGCCCCCTCGGCGAAGGGCCGCCGGCGAAAGCCGGCGGCCCTTCGCCGTCTCCACCCGGTGCCCGATGCCGTCCTCGCCGGGCCGGGACCGGATCGCCGTGATAGACCCAGGAGTGCCGCCCGGTGGCGCGCGGCGACGCCTGCCAGCGACCTCCGCACCGCCGTGGCCCACTCGGGCGGAGGCCGGCTGGGGGTCGCCGGCCGGTTTCCAGTACGCTCGTACTGCTTGAGCACGTGTCCCCCGAGAGGAGCGCCGGCCGATGGCGAAGATCAAGGTAAACAACCCGGTCGTTGAGCTGGACGGCGACGAGATGACCCGGATCATCTGGAAGCAGATCCGGGAGCAGCTGATCCTGCCCTACCTCGACGTCGACCTGCACTACTACGACCTGTCGATCCAGTACCGTGACCAGACCGACGACCAGGTCACCGTCGACGCCGCGAACGCCATCAAGCAGCACGGCGTGGGCGTCAAGTGCGCCACGATCACCCCGGACGAGGCCCGGGTCGAGGAGTTCGGCCTGAAGAAGATGTGGCGGTCGCCGAACGGCACCATCCGCAACATCCTCGGCGGTGTCGTCTTCCGCGAGCCGATCATCATGTCCAACGTTCCGCGGCTCGTGCCGGGCTGGACCAAGCCGATCATCATCGGTCGGCACGCCCACGGCGACCAGTACAAGGCGAGCGACTTCGTCGTCCCCGGTCCGGGCACGGTGACCATCACCTACACGCCGACCGACGGCGGCGCACCGGTGGAGATGGAGGTCGCCAACTTCACCGGCGGCGGCGTCGCGATGGGTATGTACAACTTCGACGAGTCGATCCGTGACTTCGCCCGTGCCTCCATGCGGTACGGCCTGGACCGCGGCTACCCGGTCTACCTGTCGACCAAGAACACCATCCTCAAGGCGTACGACGGCCGGTTCAAGGACATCTTCGCCGAGGTGTTCGAGAACGAGTTCAAGGCCGACTTCGAGGCCGCCGGCATCACCTACGAGCACCGGCTGATCGACGACATGGTCGCCGCCGCGCTCAAGTGGGAGGGCGGCTTCGTCTGGGCCTGCAAGAACTACGACGGTGACGTCCAGTCCGACACCGTCGCGCAGGGCTTCGGCTCGCTCGGCCTGATGACCTCGGTGCTGATGACCCCGGACGGCCGCACGGTCGAGGCCGAGGCCGCGCACGGCACCGTCACCCGGCACTACCGGCAGTGGCAGAAGGGCGAGAAGACCTCGACCAACCCGATCGCCTCGATCTACGCCTGGACCCGGGGCCTGGCCCACCGGGGCAAGCTGGACAACACCCCGGCGGTGACCGAGTTCGCCAACACGCTGGAGCAGGTCATCGTCGACACCGTCGAAGGTGGCCAGATGACCAAGGACCTCGCGCTGCTCATCTCCCGGGACGCCCCGTGGCTGACCACCGACGAGTTCATGAAGGCGCTGGACGAGAACCTGGCCCGCAAGCTCGCCGCCTGAGGGTACGCAGGGGCCCCTTGCGCTCGCGTTGTGAGGGGTCCCTTCCTGGCGCCACCGAACGGTGGTCGGGCCTGTGCCGGGCAGGTGACACACAGAATTGCGTCACTTTGTCCGGCGCGCCTCGTTGACCTGGGTGGACGAGATGCCAGTCACGTCCAGGAAGGTTGACCACGGTCGCCCCGTATGCGTGCCGATCAGCCAGCCTTCCCGGCTGTCGTGCACAGCCAGCCGTCCCTTCCCTGCGGGGGGCCCTGTCCCGGGCCCCCCGCGCCCTGTGTCGGGTCTCACGCTCCCCTGAGTAACTGGGCGGCGCGTTCCGGAGCGATGTCGTTGATGAACACGCCCATTCCGGATTCCGACCCGGCCAGGTACTTCAGCTTGTCCTTCGCCCGCCGGACGCTGAACAGTTGTAGGTGCAGGTGGCCCAGCTCTCGGTCGATCCGGACCGGGGCCTGGTGCCACGCCGCGACGTACGGCATGGGAACGTCGAACAGTCCGTCGAAGCGGCGCAGCAGGTCCAGGTAGAGCGGCCCGAACGAAGCCCGCTCCGCGTCGCGGAGCGCGGGAATGTCCGGCACCGGCCGGTGCGGCGCCACGTGCACCTCGAACGGCCACCGGGCCGCGGCCGGTACGTACGCGGTCCAGTGTTCGTTGTCGGCGACCACCCGGTCGCCGGCCGCGCGCTCGGCGGCGAGTACGTCGGCGTACAGGTTGCGCCCGTCGGTGCGGTCGGCGTGCCGGCGGGCGGCGGCCAGCAGCGCGCGGGTCCGCGGTGTCACGAATGGGTACGCGTAGATCTGCCCGTGCGGGTGGTGCAGAGTCACCCCGATCTCGACGCCCCGATTCTCGAACGGGAAGACCTGCTGCACCCCGGGCAGGTCGCTCAGGGCGGCGGTCCGGTCGGCGAGCGCGTCGAGGACGGTCCGTACCCGGCGGGGGGCGAGGTTGGCGAGCGAGGCGTGGTGGTCGTCGGTGAAGCAGACCACCTCGCAGCGGCCCTGGCCCGGCCGGACCGGGGTGAACGGGGTGATCTCCGCCGGCTCCGTGGCGATGCGGCCGCTGAACGAGGGAAAGCGGTTCTCGAAGACCACCACGTCGTAGGCGGTGGCCGGGATCTCGCCGCGCCGTCCGTCCCGGGACGGACAGAGCGGGCACTGGTTGGCCGGGGGGAGGAAGGTGCGGGTCTGCCGGTGCACGGCGAGCGCCACCCACTCGTCGGTGAGCGGGTCGTACCGTAGCTGCGACGCGGGTGGGGGCGGCGGCAGGTCCCGGCGGTCCGCCTGGTCGCGGACGGCGTCCTCGCGCTCGTCGAAGTAGATCAGCTCACGGCCGTCGGCCAGCTCGATCGCGGTGCGCTTCACGGCGCCACCCCTCCACCCGTCGGCGTGGTCCGGCCCGCGCCACTGACGATCACCAGCTCGCCCACCTGCTCGTCGAGTACCCGTCGGGCGGTGGCGGGCAGCTGGTCGTCGGTGACCAGGATGTCCGCGGCGGCGAGCCCGACGATGGAGGAGATTCCGACCGTGCCCCACTTGGTGTGGTCGGCGAGCACCACCAGGCGGTCGGACGCGGCCACCAGGGCTCGGTCGGTCTCGGCCTCCATCAGGTTCGGGGTGGTGAACCCCGCCCGCTCGCTGATTCCGTGCACGCCGAGGAACAGCAGATCCAGGTGCAGTGAGCGGACCGCGTCCACGGCGAGCGGCCCGACCAGCGCGTCGGAGGGCGTGCGGACACCACCGGTGAGCACCACGGTCTGGTCCGGCCGGCCGGCCGCGTACAGGACCTCGGCCACCGGAAGGGAGTTGGTCACCACGGTGAGGCCGGGCACGTCGACCAGCCGGCGGGCCAGCTCGGCGGTGGTGGTGCCGGCGGAGAGGGCCACGGCCGCCCCGGGCCGGACCAGCTCGGCGGCACGGCTGGCGATGGCGGCCTTCTCCGGGAGCTGGCGGACCGACTTGGCCCCGAACCCGGGCTCGTCGGTCGAGCCCGGTCCGGCGACGGTCGCGCCGCCGTGCACCTTGGCCAGCAGCCCGCGCTCGTGCAGGAGATCGAGATCGCGCCGGATGGTCATGTCCGACACGCCGAACTCGGCCGCCAGCTCGGTCACCCGCACCCCGCCAGCGGCACGGACCCGGTCGAGAATCGCCGCCTGCCGTTGCTGCGCCAGCACGCGCCGCACCTCCGCGCAATCACCCGCATGCTCTCACGCGGTCAAACATGTTCGGACAAGAATGAACACTAGCGCGCTGGTATCGCCCACGAAAGGGAGGGGCGACCGGGCCCTAGACCGTCGGGTGGCGGGGCTCGACCCAACCGGTCTCAGTCAGATGGTGCAGCACCGCCTGCACGGCTTCGTCGACCGACAGATCGGCTGTGTCGATCACCAGGTCGGCGTCGGTCGGCTCCTCGTACGGGTCGTCGACGCCGGTCATTCCGGTGAGCAGGCCGGCACGGGCCCGCGCGTACAGACCCTTGCGGTCCCGCCGCTCGCAGACCTCCAGCGGAGTGGCGACGTGGACCAGCAGGAAGCCCGCCCCGGCAGCCAGGGTCATCTCCCGGGCGGTCGCCCGCGCCTGCGCGTACGGGGCGATCGGGCAGCAAACCGCCAGCCCCCGGTGCCGGGCGATCTCGGCAGCCACCCAGCCGATCCGGCGGACGTTCGCGTCCCGGTCGGCCCTGCCGAACCCCAACCCGGCCGACAGCTCCCGGCGCACGACGTCGCCGTCGAGCAGCGTGACCGTCCGCTCGCCCTGCTCACGGAGCGCGTCCGCCAGACCCCGGGCGATCGTTGACTTGCCGGAGCCGGACAAGCCGGTCATGAAGATCACCAAACCCCGGTAGCGCCGGGGCGGCCGGGCCCGGACCAACTCCTTGGCCACCGCCGGCGGCGTGTGCCACTCCGGCAGCGGGAAGCCCCGGTCCAGCAGGTCGTCGATCTCGGCCTGGGTCAGCGGCAGCCGGCGGTTGCGCGGGGGGATGTCCTCCCGCCAGCGCCACTGCCCGTCCCGGCTGTCGTAAGCCAACTCCCGAGGCACCAGCACCCGCAGCCCGGCCCCGGGGAGCATCTCGCCGGTGGAGAGTAGGTGCGTCACCCCGTACGCGGCGGACACCCGGGCCCGCAGCAGGGCTTCGCTGATCTCGTCCCGGCGATGGGACAGCGGCACGGCGACCAGCGTCGCCGGGGGCATCCGGTCGCGGGCCGCGAAGACGCTGCGGACCAGAGCCTCCGGTGGCACCCCGTCGCCGCTGTCCTCGCCGATCGGGATCAGCACCAGCAGGTGGGCGCTGAGAGTGCGCGCGGCGTGCGCGATCTGTGCGAGCTGCGGCCGATGCAGCGGGCGATCGGCGATCACCCCGAGCACCCGTCCGGGCGGCAGCATCGCCCGGACTTCCTCCGGAACGCGCCGCAGCCGCTGGAACGGCCCGTGCCCTCCGTCGCCGAGCCGACGCACCGGCCCGCCGACGCCGGCCACGCCGTCCCGGACCTGCCACACGTCGGTGACCTCCAGCGCCGCCACGGGAGCGCCCTCGCCGTCGGTCAGCACCAGTGCGCGGCTCGCCGGGTCGCGCACGTCCAGCCCCGCGGCGAGCGCCGGGGGCACCTGGAGGGTCACCGGCACCGGCCAGGGCGCGCCGTCGGCCAGGCGACCACGCCGGCTGACCGACACCAGGTCGGCGCGGGTCATGAAGCCGGTCAGCGGGGCGTACGCCCCGCTCAGCACCAGTTCCAGGTCGGCCAGCTCACCAGGGCGTGGTGTGTACGCCGGCGTATCCCGGAGTACCTCGTCCGGCACCACCCAGCCGTTGCTCATCGAACCCCCAACCCGCTGACCGGCACACAGTTTCGCAGCTCACCGGGGATCGGTCGAGTACCACAGCAGGGCACGGGGGAGGCCGGTTGTCGGGCACACCGGTGCCCGGACGCCGGCCCGGTGAACGGCCGGCGGCGACTCAGCCGGTCAACGGGGCCGCGCCGAACGACACGGAGAAGCGCTTGCACCAGATCGAGACGCTGGTCAGCCCGGCCAGGTCCACGTCGGCGGGAATGTCGTACGCCTGGTTGCCCCGGTTGCCCTTGAGCCGGCCCAGCTCCACCCAGCGCCCGTCGTCGAACACCCGCCACCCCGCGGTGCCGGTGCGGACCTGCTGGTCGGTGAGCCAGACCCGTAGGTCCGGACCGTTGGAGGTGGCCAGCCCGACCAGCTCCAACCGCAGCTGGCCGTCGGCGTCCCGGACGATCCGGGCGCTGCCGGTGGTCTCGTGTTCGTGCGTGACGAACTCGCCACTGCGGACGACCGCCGGTCCGGCCGGGACGGAGGCCGCGTCGGACGGAGCCGCCGCGGTCGCCACGACGGTCAGTTCCTCGTCGACCGCGGTGTCGGTGACCAGCTTCCACGGCTGAAACCAGTAGAGGCCGAACGCGGCGCCGGCGACGAGCACGGCGGCCGCGACCCAGGTGAGCGGGGCGCGTAGCAGTCGGAAGACCATGCCGCCCAGTCTGGCGCGGCAACGCCGTCGGAGAACTTACCGGAGCCTTACGCCGCACCCCTAGTGGGCGGATCAGGGGCGCGCCGGATACGCGGAACGTGCCCAACCTGCCTAGGCTTGCGGGCGTGACACTCATCGCGACCGAATCGCTGACCAAGACGTACGGGGGTGGGGTCACCGCGCTGGCCGACCTGACCGTCGAGGTCCAGCCTGGCATCATCGGCCTGGTCGGCGCGAACGGCGCCGGCAAGTCCACGTTGATCAAGATCTTGCTCGGTCTGCTCAACCCGACCAGCGGGCGGGCCCGGGTGCTCGGCCTGGACCCGACCACCCAGCCTGACCAGGTACGCGCCCGGGTCGGCTACATGCCGGAGCACGATGCCCTGCCCCCCGACCTCAGCGCCGCCGAGCTGGTCACCCACCTTGGCCGGATGAGCGGCCTGCCCCGGACGGTGGCCCGCGAGCGGGCCAGCGAGGCACTACGGCACGTCGGGCTCTACGAGGAGCGGTACCGGCCCGTCGGTGGCTACTCGACCGGTATGAAGCAGCGGGTCAAGCTGGCCCAAGCGCTCGTGCACGACCCGGACCTGTTGCTCCTCGACGAGCCCACGAACGGCCTCGACCCGGCCGGGCGGGACGCCATGCTCGCCCTGGTCCATCGGATCGGCACCGAGTTCGGCATCTCCGTGCTCGTCTGTTCGCACCTGCTCGGCGAGGTGGAGCGGATCTGTGACACGCTGGTCGCCATCGACGGCGGCCGGCTGCTGCGCGCCGACCACATCTCCGCGATGACCACGGCCACCGACGTGCTCGCGGTCGAGGTCAGCGAGGGCACGGAGGAACTGGCCGCCCGGCTCGCCGGGTACCGACTCCCGGTGACCCGGGAGGGGCGGCTGCTGCTCGTCCCGCTCGCTGACGACGCCACCTACGATTTGATCCTCGGCGCGGTCGCCGAGCTGGACCTGCCGCTGCACCGGCTGGACCAGCGCCGGCACCGGGTGGCCGAGTTGTTCGCCACGAGGGAGCCCAGCAATGTCTGAGCCGACCGGTGTCATCCACGACATCGGGTACCAGCGCTACCCGGGTCCTCGGCTGGGCCGGGGTGCCGTGTTCGGGGCGCTGTACCTGCACGGGCTGCGGACCGTCTTCGGCTTCGGCCGCAGCGCCAAGGCGAAGATGTTTCCCTGGCTGGTGGTGGGCATCGTGACCGTGGTGGCTGCCGGCGTCACCGCCGTCCGCAGCCAGATCGGCCAGGTCGTCATGACGTACGCGCAGTTCGCCGACGCGATGAGCTGGCTGGTCATCTTCTTCGTCGCGGTGGCCGCCCCGGAACTGGTCAGCCGGGACCTGCGCAGCGGGGTCATGCCGCTGTACTTCTCCCGGCCGCTACCCCGGTCGCACTACCCGCTCGCCAAGCTACTCGCCCTCGTCACGGCCCTGTGGCTGCTGCTCGGCGGGCCGCAACTGGTGATGTTCCTCGGCGCCGCCTTCACCACCAAGGAGGGGATGCGAGGCGTCTGGAACGAGGTGCTCGACCTGCTGCCGGGCCTGCTCTACGCCGGCCTCTGGGCGGCGGTCTTCGCCTCGATCGGGCTGCTGGTGGCCGCGCTCACCGGCAAGCGGGCGTTCGGCGCCGGCGGGATCGTGGCGGTCTTCCTGATGACCACGCCGATCGTCGGCGTGCTGTCCATCCTGCCCGCCCGGGCCGTCAACGAGCTGGCCTTCCTGGCCTCGCCCTCGACCCTGGTCAACGGCGTGGGCACCTGGGCCCTGGGTGACCTGTTGGTGCCCGAGGGGGGTGGACCGCCGATCGGCGGGTTCGGCCCGGTCTACGCGGTCACCGCCGTGGTGCTCGTCGCCGCCTGCGTCACCCTGCTGCTGGCCCGATACCGGAAGGTGGCCGCCCGATGAGCGCGATCAGTGCCGAGCGGACGCCGGCCCCCACCCGCACGACGAGCACCCTGGAGCTGGCGGGCGTGTCCCGCTGGTACGGCAACGTGGTCGCCGTCAACGACGTGAGCATGGCCCTCGGGCCCGGTGTCACCGGGCTGCTGGGCCCGAACGGTGCCGGCAAGACGACGTTGCTGCACATGATGGCTGGTTTCCTGGCGCCGTCGCGTGGCACGGTGGCCCTGGACGGGGCGCCGACCTGGCGCAACCCCGACGTCTACCGGAGGCTGGGCCTGGTCAGCGAGCGGGAGGCGGTGCACGCCTTCCTCACCGCGCACGAGTTCGTGCTGGCCAGTGCCAGGCTGCACCGGCTGCCCGACCCGGAGGAGGCGGCGCGCCGAGCGATCGCTCTGGTCGAGTTGGAGGGTGCGCAGTCCCGCCGGATCGGCACGTACTCCAAGGGCATGCGGCAGCGGGCGCGGGTGGCGGCGGCGCTGGTCCACGACCCGCAGGTGCTGCTGCTCGACGAGCCGTTCAACGGCATGGACCCACGGCAGCGGCTACACATGATGGACCTGCTGCACCAGCTCGGCGTCGCCGGACGGACCATCCTGTTCAGCTCGCACATCCTGGAGGAGGTCGAGCAGGTCTCGGGTACCGTCCAGGTGATGGTCGCCGGCCGGCTCGCCGCCTCGGGCGACTTCCGGACGATCCGCCGTCTGATGACCAACCGGCCGCACGTCTTCGCCGTCCGGTCCACCGACGACCGGGCGCTGGCGGTCGCGTTGATGGCCGAACCGTCGGTGACCGGCGTGGAGCTGACCCGTGCCGGGCTGACCGTTCGGGCCGGGGACTACGGCGCCTTCACCCGGGCGCTGCCGAAGATCGCGCAGGCGCAGAGCATCCGGGTCCGGCAGCTGGTGCCCGAGGACGAGTCCCTGGAGAGCGTCTTCTCCTACCTGGTGGAGGCCTGATGTCTACCGTTTCCTGGATCACCGCGCGGGGGCTGTTCGGGCGCCGGCGCTTCCTGCTGCTGCTTCCGCTGCCGGTGCTGCTGGTGCTGCTCGCCGTGCTGTCCCGCACGCTCCGGGTGGACCCGGGTGCGTGGGGCCCGCCGGTGCTGGTCGGCCTCGGGCTGGCCGTGGTGCTGCCGGTGGTCGCCCTGATCGTCGGCACCGGCGTGCTGGGCGCCGAGATCGACGATGGCACCGTGGTGCACATCCTGACCAAGCCGCTGCCGCGCTGGCAGATCGTGCTGCCGAAGCTGGCGGTCGCCGCCGGCGTCACCGCGGTCACCGTCGCCGTGCCGCTCTACGTCGCCGGCGTACTGGCCGACTCGGTACGCCTTGGCCTGGCACTCGCCGCCGCCGCGTCGATCGGGGCGGTGGCGTACTCGGCGTTCTTCGTGGCGCTCAGCCTGGTCGCCCGGCGGCCCGTGCTGCTCGGCCTGGTCTACGTGCTGATCTGGGAAGGGCTGCTCGGCAACTTCGTCAGCGGCACGAAGGTGCTCTCCATCCAGCAGTACGTGATCGCGCTCGCCGACCGCTTCGCTCCGACCGAGCTGCTCGCCACCGACGTCTCGGTGCCGGTCGCGACCGTGATGACGACGCTGATCGCGGTCGGCTTCACCGCCCTGGCCATCGACCGCCTCCGGTCGTTCTCGGTGGCGGGCGAAACCAGCTGACCCGACCCACGGGCCCCGCACCGCCGGACGTGTCGTGGAAACGATGACGGGTACGAGCGATATGACTGTGTGGCACATCTATTCCTCACAGTCATATCGCTCTGCGGCGACCGCTTCTTCCGGCGCCCTCACGGACGGTGGCGGCGATGCCGGTTCGGACGGTAGCGGCGATGCCGGTTGCGGCCCACGCGGTCAGAAGGCACAGACGACGACCAGGTCGGGGGTGCGGTCCGGGAGGAGGTCGAGCTTGCCGATCCGGCCGGCCGCCCTCAGGTCGTCAGCGACGACCGTAAGCCGGTCGAGCAGCGCGGCCGGGCCGAGCGCCTCGGCCAGCGGAACCTCCGCCCTCATCGACAGCTTCCGCTCCGACTTGGCGCGCCGCACCTGGCTGAGCGCGTCCCCGGCCAGTCGCAGTAACGCCGGGTCGCCCTCCCCGGTGACGGCGCGCCCCACCTCGTACGTGGTCGGCCACGGCGCCCGATGCACCGAGCCGTACCGCCACCAGGACCACACCTCCTCGGTCGCGTACGGCAGCACCGGGGCGAAGAGCCGCAACTGCACCGAGAGCGCGGTGGCCAGCGCCGCGCGGGCGGAGTCCGCCCCCGCCCCGCTGCCGTAGGCACGCTCCTTCACCAGTTCGATGTAGTCGTCGCAGAACCGCCAGAAGAAGGCCTCGGTGGCCTGCACCGCGGCCGTGTGGTCGTACGCCTCGAACGCGGAGGTCGCCGTGGCGACCACGCCCGACAGCTCGGCGAGCATCGACCGGTCCAGCGGTTCGCTCGCCGGGGTACGCAACACGTCGGCGGCGCCCAGCCCGAGGGTGAACCGCGACGCGTTCAGCAGCTTCGTGGCGAGCCGCCGACCCACCCTGATCTGCGCCGGGTCGAAGGCCAGGTCGGTGCCGGGCCGGCCGCTGGCCGCCCAGTACCGCACCGCGTCCGAGCCGTGCTGCTCCAGCAGCGCCATCGGGGTGACCACGTTCCCCTTGGACTTGGACATCTTCTTGCGGTCCGGATCGAGGATCCAGCCAGACAGCTCCGCGTCCCGCCAGGGCAGCGTGCCGTGCTCCAGGTGGGAGCGGACCACCGTGGCGAACAGCCAGGTCCGGATGATCTCCTGCCCCTGGGGGCGAAGGTCCATCGGGAACACCCGGCCGAACAGGTCCGGGTCGGTCTCCCAGCCGCCGGCGATCTGCGGGGTCAGCGACGAGGTGGCCCAGGTGTCGAGCACGTCCGGGTCGCCGACGAAGCCGCCCGGCACGCCGCGCAGCGACTCGTCGTACCCGGGCGGCGCGTCGGTGGAGGGGTCGACCGGCAGCGCGGCCTCCTCCGGTGTGAGAGGTTGGGACCAGTCCGGCTCGCCGGCGTCGTCGAGCCGGTACCACACCGGCACCGGCACGCCGAAGAAGCGCTGCCGGCTGACCAGCCAGTCCCCGGTCAAGCCGCCCACCCAGTGCTCGTAGCGGTGCCGCATGTGCTCCGGCACCCAGCGCAGTTCCCGGCCTCGGGCCAGCAGCTGCGCGCGGAGATCGGCGTCCCGGCCGCCGTTGCGCAGGTACCACTGCCGGGTGGAGACGATCTCCAGTGGCCGGTCGCCCCGTTCGTAGAACTTCACCGGGTGCGTGATCGGGCGTGGCTCGCCGACCAGGTCGCCCGCGTCGGCCAGCAGCTCCACCACGGTCCGCCGGGCGCCGTTGACGGTCTGTCCGGCCAACGCCGCGTACGGTTCCCCCGGCACTCCGGCCGGGGCTTCCGGCAGCAGCCGGCCGTCCCGGCCGATCACCACCCGGGTGTCCAGCCGCAGCTCCCGCCACCAGGTCACGTCGGCCAGGTCGCCGAAAGTGCAGACCATCGCGATGCCGGTGCCCTTGGCCGGGTCCGCCAGCGGGTGCGCGCGCACCGGCACCTCCACCCCGAAGACCGGGGTACGCGCGGCCGCGCCGACCAGATCCGCGTACCGCTCGTCGTCCGGGTGACAGACCAGCGCCACACACGCCGGCAGCAGCTCCGGCCGAGTGGTGTCGATCAGCACCGCCCGGCCGTCGGGCCCGCGGAACCGCAGCCGGTGGTACGCGCCCGGGCGCTCCCGGTCCGTCAACTCGGCCTGCGCCACGGCCGTGGCGAACCCGACGTCCCACAGGGTCGGCGCCTCCGCCTGGTAGGCCTCGCCCCGAGCCAGGTTGCGTAGGAACGCGCGCTGGCTGGTGGCCCGCGCGACCCGCCCGATCGTCGTGTACGTCAGCGACCAGTCCACGGACAACCCGAGGCGCCGCCACAGCGCCTCGAACACCTGCTCGTCGGCGATGGTGAGCCGCTCGCACAGCTCGATGAAGTTGCGCCGGGAGATCGGTGTCGGGTCCTTGCGGGCGGCGTCGTCCACCGGCGCGGCCGGCGGCACCCACGAGGGGTCGTAGGGCAGCTCCGGGTCGCAGCGCACCCCGTACACGTTCTGCACCCGGCGCTCGGTCGGCAGGCCGTTGTCGTCCCAGCCCATCGGGTAGAACACGGCCCGACCGCGCATCCGCTGGAACCGGGCCACCAGGTCGGTGTGCGTGTACGAGAAGACGTGCCCCATGTGCAGCTCGCCGGATACGGTCGGCGGCGGGGTGTCGATCGCGTACACGTCGGCCCCACGGCCGGCCGGGGCCGGCGCGTCTGATGCCCCGCCGCGACCCCGGACAGCGGCTCTGGACCGGTCGAACGCGTACGTGCCGTCCTCCTGCCAGCGGCGCGCCCAGGTCTCCTCGAGCCCGTCCAGGGTCGGACGCTCGGGGACGCCGGCGCGGGCCGTCCTTGCCGTATCAGTCATCGGTCGATCGTAGGCAGCACCCAGCTGCCGGGCACCGGATTACTCCGACGGTTGCACGTCGGGATCCCCGCCCCTAACCCAGCGACTCGCGCCACTGGCGGTGCAGCGCGGCGTACCGCCCGCCACCGCGGGCGAGCTGTGCCGGCGGACCGTCCTCGACGATCCGTCCCGACTCCAGCACCACCACCCGGTCGGCGATCTCGACTGTGGATAGCCGGTGCGCGATCACCAGCGCGGTCCGGTCCCGCAGGATCGTGCCCAGGGCACGCTGGACTGCCCGCTCGGTCGGGATGTCGAGCGACGAGGTCGCCTCGTCGAGGATCAACACCGTCGGATCGGCCAGGAAGGCGCGGGTGAAGGCGACGAGTTGCCGCTGGCCGGCGGAGAGCCGGCCGCCACGGCGGTGCACCTGGGTTGCGTACCCGTCGGGGAGCGCGGCGATGAAGTCATGGGCGCCGGTCGCTCGCGCGGCGGCCTCCAGGGCGGCGTCGTCTGCCTCGGGACGGCCGAAGCGGATGTTCTCCGCGACCGTGCCGCCGAACAGGTGGGTCTCCTGGGTGACCAGCACGAGCGCGCGACGCAGCTCGGCGTCGACGACGTCGCGCAGGTCGACCCCGTCCAGCAGCACCGCGCCGCCGGACGGGTCGTAAAAGCGGGCGAGCAGTTTGGCGATGGTCGACTTGCCGGTACCGGTCGGGCCGATCAGCGCGACGGTCTGGCCGGCCGGGACCTCCAGGTCGAGGCCGGTCAGGACCGGGTCGGCCGGGTGGTACCCGAAGGTGACCGACCGGAAGGCGACCGCGCCCCGGCCGGGCCCGGCGGGCAGCGGCACGGGTCGGACCGGCTCGGGCACCGCTGGGCGTTCGTCGAGCACCCCGGCGAGCTTCTCCAGCGCGGCCGTGGCCGACTGCAACGAGTTGTAGAACTGGCTCAGTTCCTGCATCGGCTCGAAGAATCGCCGCAGGTAGAGCAGGAAGGCGGCGAGCACCCCGATCTCGATGTGGCCGCCCAGCGCCCGCCAGCCGCCGTAGCACAGGACGACCGCCACGGTGACGTTGCCGATCACCTTGATCCCCGGCGAGTAGGTGGCGATCAGCCGGAACGCGTGCACGCTGGCCTGCCGGTAGTCGTCGCTGACCGTCGTGAAGATCCGCTGGTTACGGGTTTCACGCCGAAACGCGTGCACCGCCCGCACGCCCCGCATGGACTCGACGAAATGGACGATGACCAGCGCGATTGTCTCGCGGGTGCGCCGGTACGCGGCGGCCGAGGCACGGGCGAACCAGCGCGACAGCAAGAACAGGAAGGGAAAGGCGAGCAGGGTCACGACGGCCAGCGGCAGATCCAGCCACAGGAGGATGGCGGCCACCGACAGGATGGACAGGGCGGCGAGGACCAGGCTGTCGATGCCGCCGCCGACCAGCTCGCCGATCGAGTCGAGGTCGCTGGTGAGTCGGGAAACCATCCGTCCCGACGAGTACCTTTCGTGGAACGCCACCGACAGCCGGAGGAACTGGCCGTGCACCCGCTGCCGGAGGTCGAGCAGAACGGCCTGGCCGATCCGCGCGGAGAGCACGAGGAAGCCACGGCGCGCCGCGTACTCCAGCGCGGCGGCGACGGCGAACGCGGCAGCGATCCCGATCAGCGGGCCGGGGTCGCCGGCCCGCAGCGGCGGGATGGCCCGGTCGATGCCGAGCATCACGAGGTACGGCCCGGCCATGCCCGCGGCGTTCTGGGTGAGCAGTAGCGCGACCGCGGCGATCAGCGGCCACCGGTGCGGGCGCAGCAGGTTTCGCAGCAGCACCCGACTGCGGGTGCGCAGCCGGGCCACCGCAGCCGGGTCGGAGTTCTCGGCGCGGCTGCGGTCGGCGTCCGGGTCGGTGGCGACTCCGCGCCAACCTGCCAGGTCGGGGGGCCGGCGCGGGGATGGCATGGAGCGTGGTGGCAGTTCGGTGCCGCCGTCCGCGCCGGTCACGACCGCACCAGGCCCCGCCCGCCGGGCATGGGACTACCCGCCGCCGGCGGGGCGGGCGGGCCCGACGGCGGGTCGGCCGAGAGCAGCGCGCGGTACGCGGGCACGGTGGCGAGCAGCTCCGGGTGGCGTCCCACCGCCGTGACCCGACCCTGCTCCAGCAGAGCGACGCGGTCGGCGAGCGCGACGGTGGACGGCCGGTGTGCCACGACCAGGGCCGTGGTCTCGCACAGCATCCTTCGCAGCGCCCCCTCCACCAGGGACTCGGTGTGCACGTCGAGGGCGGACAACGGGTCGTCGAGAACGAGCAGTGCCGGCCGGCCGAGTACGGCCCGGGCCAGCGCCAGCCGCTGCCGCTGTCCGCCGGATAGCGACAGACCCTGCTCGCCCACCCGGGTGGCCAGCCCCCACGGCAGACTGAACGCGAAGTCGGCCTGCGCCAGCGCGAGCGCGGCATGGACCTCTTCCTCCCCGGCCTCCGGCCGGCCCAGCGTGAGGTTCTCCCACACCGACATGGAGAACAGCGTCGGTTCCTCGAAAGCCACCCCGACCAGGCGGCGCAGCGAGGCCAGCCGCAGGTCCCGCACGTCGTGGCCGTCCAGAGTGATCCGTCCGCTCGTTACCTCGTGCAGCCTTGGCACCAGCGACAACAGGGTGCTCTTGCCGGAGCCGGTCGCACCGACCAGCGCCACTGTCTCGCCCGGCTCCACGGTCAGGTTCACGCTGTCCAGCACCGCCGACGCCGCGCCCGGATAGCGGAACGAGACACCCTCGAACGCCAGCCGGCCACCTACCTCGGGCCGGGGCAGCGCGACCGCGTGCGGTCGGTCCACGATGGCCGGGGAGGTGTCGAATACCTCGCACACCCGGTCGGCGGCCGTCGCGGCTTCCTGCCCGCCGGCGATGATCCAGCCCATTCCCTGTACCGGCCAGATCAGCATGAGCTGGAGGCTGACGAAGGCCACCAACTCCCCGATGGTGAGCACTCCGTTCGCGGTGGCGGCAGCGCCGGCGACCAGTACGACGCCCAGGGTGAGGTTCGGCACCAGGTCGAGCCGGGCGGCCGTCGTGGCCAGCAGTCGTCCCTTGCCGACCCCGATGTCGTGCAGCGCCCGGGTGCCGGCGGCGAACCGGGCGGCGAGCTCCGGGCCCCGCCCGTACGCCCTCATCGTGCGTAGCCCCTGCGCGGTTTCCTCGACCAGTGTCGCCACGTCGCCCTGCTGGTCCTGCATGCGGCGGGAAGCGGCGTGGTACGCCTGCGCGAAGCGCCGGGCGATGAGGAACAGCGGCACCGCGCTCGCGGTCACCACCAGCCCCAGCGCGGGGTGCATCCGGATCAGCAGCAGCACCACGACGACGTACGTGATCACGTTGAGGATCAGGAAGAACAGGCCGAAGGAGAGGAACCGGCGGATCACCGAAAGGTCGGTGGTGATCCGGGACAGCAACTGACCGGACTGCCACCGGTCGTGGAAGCTGGCCGGCAGCCGTTGCAGATGGGCGTAGAGGTCGACGCGGATCGCCGCCTCCATGCCCACCGAGGAGGACGACTGCACCCAGCGCCGGACGAAGATCAGCAGTGCCTCGGCGAGACCGAACAGCAGCGCCAGACCGGCGAGGCGGAGCAGCCCGTCCGGGTCCTGTCGAGCAACCGGGCCGTCCACCACTCGCCGGGCCACCAGCGGCACCGCGATTCCGGCCGCGGTGGCGGCCAGGCCGGCGACCAGCAGCCAGGCGAACTCCACCGCGTACGGGCGCAGGTAGCGCCGTAGACGCCAGAGGCTGTGCAGCGGATGTCGCTCCATGGTGGGGGTCGGGTCGCCGTCGCTCTCCGCAGGCACTACCCGACGGTAGCGGCTTGTGGGAGCGGTGCCGCTGTCAGCTTGCCGTCAACCGACGCTCATGACCGAGAAGCCACTTTTTCACGTTTAGGCCCCAGCGGTAGCCGCCGAGTGTCCCATCCGTTCGCAGTACCCGGTGGCAGGGAACGAAGAGTGCGGCAGCGTTGCGCGCGCAGGCCGCGGCGGCGGCCCGGACCGCCGTCGGGCGTCCGGCCAAGCCGGCGAAGGTGGTGTACGTGACCGGCTCGCCGGGCCGTACGTCCCGCAGTGCCACCCAGGCATGTGCCAGGAAAGTACCGCCGGTGTGCTGCGCGACCGGCACGGCGTCGACTGCGGTCGGATCGCCGTCCAGGTAGGACGTCACGGCGGCGGTGATCGGGCCGAGGTCCGTCCGGGGGCGCAGCGGTGCCCGCAGGCTCGGATGGATCAGTGGGCTCAGGGCCTGCGGGTCGGCGGTGAAGCCGGCGGCCCGCACCGCCCCGTCCGGCCCGGCGACGATGCTGAGTGGGCCGGCCGGGGTGGCGATGACGGTGCTGTCGATCGTGCTCATGCTGCTCTCCAGAGTCGGATCACCGCGTACGAGCGCCAGGGGCGCCAGCGGTCGGCGTAGGTGGTCAGGGTCTTCGGGTCGTCGGGCAGGCCGAGGGCTGCGGCGCCGCGGCGTACGGCCAGATCGGTGGAGAGGAGTACGTCCGGGTCGCCGAGTGCGCGCAGCGCGACGTAGTCCGCCGTCCACTCCCCGATCCCGGGCAGCGTCAGGAGCCGCCGCCGGGTCTCCTCCCGGTCCCCACCCGGCTCCAGGTCCAGGTCCCCGCCGGCGACGGCACGAGCGAGCGCCCGAATCGTCTCCCGCCGCGCCCCCGGCATCCCGAACCCCTCGTCCGGGATCCCGAGCACCTCGGCGGCGGGCGGGAACGCCCGCAACTCCGGCTCCGGTCCGTGTCGATCATGAATGTGCGGGGCCCCGGGGAGGTCGACCTGCGGGATTCCAGGGAGATCGGACCGGCGGCCAACCTCGTGCTCGACCACGGCGTCGGTCGGGGGAAGGTGGGCGAGGAGACGGGTCAGGGTGGTGCGGGCGGACGTGACCGAGACCTGTTGACCGATGATCGCGCGGACCGCCAGCTCGAAGCCGTCCGCCGCGCGGGGGACACGGACGCCCGGTTCCGCCGAGACCGCGGGGGCCAGAGCCGGGTCGGCGGCGAGCATCTGGTCCACCGCCGCCGGGTCGGCGTCCAGGTCGAGCAGGCGGCGGCAGCGGGCCACCGCCGGCGCCAGGTCCCGCATGTCGGTCAGCCGCAGGGCCGCCCCCACGTGCCCGTGCGCCGGGGTCAGGGCCACCTCGCCGCTGCCGTGCGGCAGCCGCAGCCCGCGGCGGTACGTCCCGGCGCTCACCTCGTCGACGCCCGGCAACGCCCGCAGGGCGAGGAAGTCCAGCAGCGACCGGACGTGCAGTGGCGGCCGGTACGCCAGACGCAGGGTGATCGTCCCCGCCCCGCCCGGTGTCGGACGACGTCCGCGGGCGGTCCGCAGTTCGGTCGGCGGTACACCGTACACCTCACGGACGGTGTCGTTGAACTGCCGCACGCTGCCGAACCCGGACGCGAACGCGACGTCCGCCATCCCGAGTCCGGTGGTTTCGATCAGGGTGCGCGCGGTCTGCGCGCGCTGTGCGCGGGCCAGCGCGAGCGGGCCGGCTCCCACCTCGGCACGGAGCATCCGGTGCAGGTGTCGTTCGGTGTAGCCGAGCCGGGCCGCGAGGCCGGGCACTCCGTTCCGGTCGACGACGCCGTCGGCGATCAGCCGCATCGCGCGGCCCACCACGTCGGCGCGGACGTCCCACTGGGGGGAGCCGGGCACCGCGTCCGGCCGGCACCGGCGGCAGGCACGCAGGCCGGCCCCCTGCGCCGCGGCGGCCGACGGGAAGAACCGGACGTTCTGCCGCTTGGGGGTGGTCGCCGGGCAGGACGGCCGGCAGTAGATGCCGGTCGAGGTCACGCCCGTGTAGAACCAGCCGTCGAACCGTTGGTCACGGCTGTCGACGGCCCGGTAGCACCGCTCGAAGTCCAGGTCCACACCCTGATCATGCCCCCACCGTCAGACCCCGGCTGGCGGTATTCGGACGTGGGCGTCAGGAGGGCCCGGAGCGGGCCCTCACCCGGCGGAAGCCGCGCGGAACTGTCGGTTGTGGCCGGTACGGTCCCGCCACCACGTGAAGAAGGGGTGCGGCGATGGCGAGCGGGGCGGGCCGGCAGGCGGGGCCGACACGGGCCGGGCACCCGCCACCGGACCGGGCGGTGGTGCAGGGCTTCCACGCACGCATGCGGGCCGTTGCTCCGTCGGCGGTCGGCGCCCTCGACCGCGACCGCGCCGACGACCCGGGGCGGGCCTTCGGCGACACCGCCTGCGGCCGGCTCGTCCGTTCCCTGGACGCGGACGGGCTGCGCGCCCTCGGCATGTGGGTACACCACTGGTGCATGCGCTTCTACGACGACGACACCCGGGCAGCGCTGCGGTTGGTACGCGAGATCGCTGCCCGGTCGGGGCTGGGGTGGACGGCCGACGAGGTCCGCTGGATGCTCCGCGAGTCGTACGCGGTCGGTCCGGCCGCCGAGGCCCGTTTCACGCTGCCCTTCGCCGCCGCCGCCGAGCTGGCCCCGGGCACGCTGCGGATCGAGCCCGTCGTCCCGCGCCAGCCCGGTCCCCGGGACTGACGCCCCGACCCGACGGCTGGCCGCCGTGGGGGCAGTTGGCCGGCCACGGTCGCGCCGACGGCGAGGGCGAAGCCGGCGAGCTGCCACCCGCGCATCGCCTGATCGAGCACCGCCCACCCGAGCGCGGCGGCGGTCAGCGGGCTCAGCGCCCCGAGTAGAGAGACCTGGGTGACCGGCAGCCGGGCGGCGCCGCGGAACCAGAGAGCGTACGCCAGGGCCGTGCCGGCCAGCGTCAGCCAGGCGTATCCGGCCAGCGCGGGCAGGTCCGGCGTCGGCGGCGGCCCCTCGACCAGCAGGGCGGGCGGCACCACCAGCAGCCCGCCGGCGGTGAGCTGCCATCCGGTGGGGGCGAGTGTCCCCGCCCCTGGTGGGCGTCCCCAGCGCCGGGTCAGCACCAGCCCGGCTCCCATCGACGCGGTGGCGGTCAGGCCGGCAGCCACGCCGAGGGGATCCAGGCCGGCGTCCGGCCGGAGCACGACCAGGGCGACGCCGACCAGTGCCGCGACTGCCGCGGCCAGCGCTCGGGGCTGGGGGCGCTCGCGCAGCACCAGCACGGTCAGGCCGGCGACCAGCAGCGGCTGGGTGGCGCCGAGGACGGCTGCCGTCCCGCCGGGCAGCCGGTACGCGGCCAGGAAGAGCAGGGGGAAGAAGGCCCCGATGTTCAGCGCGCCGAGCACCGCCGACCGCCACCACCAGCAGCCGTGCGGTCGGTGTCGGGTGACGGCGAGCAGCAGCGCACCGGCGGGCAGGGCGCGGGCCACCCCGGACCAGAGCGGCCGGTCCGGGGGCAGTAGTTCGCTGGTGACCAGGTACGTCGTGCCCCAAACGACCGGCGCGGCGGCGGTGACCAAGGGGTCAAGTCGGTGGCGTGCCATGGGTCCTCCTCCAAAAGCTTTAGCCCAAGCATCTTAGTCCTAAGCTACTTGGGGTCGAGTAATATCGCAAGTGCGACGTGCGGCACAATCCGGGGTGTGGCAGAGCGGGATGACGTCGACGGCATCGTCGAGCAGTGGCAACGGGAACGGCCGGGCATGCGGCCCGAGCCAATGGCCGTCTTCGGCCGGATCTACCGGCTGGCCCGGCTGGTCGGCGACGAGCAGGAGCGCACGTACGCCCGTTGGTCGATCAACCGGGGCGAGTTCGACGTGCTCGCCGCGCTGCGCCGCGCTGGTACTCCGTACACGCTGGCGCCGAAGGCGCTTGCCACGTCGTTGATGCTCACCTCCGGCGGGATGACCGGCCGGCTTGACCGGCTGGAACGGGCCGGGCTGGTCCGCCGCTCGCCCGACCCGGCGGACCGGCGGGGCCTTCAGGTGACCCTGACCGAGGCGGGGCGGGCGCTGGTCGAGGAGGCGGCGGACGCCGGGCTGACCGTCCAGCGCCGCCTACTCGACGCGTTGCCACCGGAGGATCAGGAGCGCCTTGCCGACCTGCTGCGCACCCTGCTCGACGCCGTGGCCGCCCGCGAACCGTGACCGTCGGGCCGCCCGGTGGCGGGCGTCCGCGTTCGCTGCGACAGGATGGGCGACACTCCCGACGGAAGGACGACCGTGGCCGCCAGCGAACCGACCATCCTCGCCACCAGCATGGGCATCCACGCGCCGCGCCGGGATGGTGCGGCCCGCCGGGTCAACCCTGTCTTCGATTTGGCCGCGGAGCTGGCCGGTGCCGGGCCCGAGCCGCGGATCTGCTTCCTCAACCAGGCCGAGGGGGATCAGCCGACCACGTTGACCCGGGTGTACGAGGCGTTCGCCGACAGCCGTTTCCGGATGACCCACCTGGCGCTGTTCCCGATGCCCAACGTGGAAGACGTCCGCGCCCACCTGCGCGCGCAGGACGTGGTCTGGGTCGGCGGCGGCAGCGTGGCGAACCTGGTCGCCGTGTGGCGGGTGCACGGCCTCGGCGAGATCCTGCGCGAGTGCTGGGAGGCCGGCGTCGTGCTCGGCGGGGTGTCCGCCGGATCGATCTGCTGGCACGCCGGCGGCGCCACCGACAGCTTCGGCCGCACCTTGCGCGGCTTCACCGACGGGCTGGGGTGGCTACCGTACGGCAACGGCGTGCACTACGACAGCGAGGAGCAGCGCCGGCCGCTGATGCACCGTCTGGTCGGCGACGGCGCCCTGCCGACCGCCCACTGCACCGACGACGGGACCGGCCTGATGTACCGGGGCGAGCGGCTGGTCGAGGCGGTCGCGGACCGTCCCGGTGTGACGGCCTACGAGGTCAGCCGCGGCCCGGACGGCAGCGTACGGGAGACGCCGATCGGCCCGCGGCTGCTCGACTGAGCCGGCTCACGCAGCGGTAGCAACCGGTCAGTCGTCCACCTGTGATGGCGGGTGGGACCGGGGCGGGCCGGCGGTTCCGAAAGCCGAGGCAGGTGCCGGTGATCGTCGGGCACCGGCGTAAGCTGGCACGTCGTGAGTCTCACCATCGGCATCGTCGGCCTGCCCAACGTCGGCAAGAGCACGCTGTTCAACGCCCTGACCAAGAACGACGTGCTCGCGGCGAACTACCCCTTCGCCACGATCGAGCCCAACGTCGGGGTCGTCGGCCTGCCGGACGAGCGGCTGGACAAGCTTTCCGGGATCTTCAGCTCGCAGAAGGTGATCCCCGCGCCGGTGTCGTTCGTCGACATCGCCGGCCTGGTACGAGGCGCCTCCAAGGGCCAGGGGCGGGGCAACGCGTTCCTCGCCAACATCCGGGACGCCGCCGCGATCTGCCAGGTCGTCCGGGCCTTCTCCGACCCGAACGTGGTGCACGTCGACGGCAAGGTCTCGCCGGCCGACGACATCGAGACGATCAACACCGAGCTGATCCTCGCCGACCTTCAGACCCTGGAGCGCGCGGTGCCCCGGCTGGAGAAGGAGGCCAAGCTCCGCAAGGACCGCGCCGCCGCGCTCGCCGCCGCGAAGGCCGCGGTCGACGTGCTCGACAACGGCACCACCCTGTACGCGGGCGCGGCGGCCGCCGGGGTCGAGCTGGAGCACCTGCGGGAACTGCATCTGCTCACCACCAAGCCGTTCCTGTACGTCTTCAACGTCGACGAGGCCGAACTGGCCAACTCCGAGTTCCTCGACGAGCTGCGTGCCCTGGTCGCACCAGCCGAGGCCGTCTTCATGGACGCGAAGATCGAGTCCGAGCTGGTGGACCTGCCCGAGGAGGAGGCCCGCGAGCTCCTGGAGTCGATCGGGCAGTCCGAGCCGGGGCTGGACCAGCTGGTCCGGGTGGGGTTCCGCACGCTCGGGCTGCAGACGTACCTCACTGCCGGCCCCAAGGAGGCGCGGGCCTGGACGGTCCCGATCGGCTCGACCGCGCCAGAGGCCGCGGGGGTCATCCACTCCGACTTCCAGCGCGGCTTCATCAAGGCCGAGGTGGTCTCTTTCGACGACCTGGTCGCGGCCGGCAGCATGGCGGCGGCTAAGGCGGCGGGCCGGGTCCGCATCGAGGGCAAGGAGTACGTCATGCAGGACGGCGACGTCGTGGAGTTCCGCTTCAACGTCTGAATCCGCGCGTTCCCACAGCTCAGGAGGGGCGCGTCCGTGCGGTGGGGCAAAGCCCCACCGCGCGTCGACCGCCCGCCGGGTGCGTTCCTCCGATACCGGCCCCTACCTGCCGACCGTTTCCTGACCGGCTCCCCGCACCGCCAGCCGTAGTGCCAGCGACAGCTCCGCCACCAGGATCGGCAGCAGGATCGCCGGAGCGATCCGGTCCGCCAGTGCCGGCGAGAGGATCAGCGCCAACGTGTTCACGACATAGCAGCCGCCCGCCACGATCATCATCACGCCGAAGACCCGCGGTACCAACCGGGAGCGCAGGATGAGCCAGCCCACGAGCACGCAGAAGCCGGCGAAGAAGACCAGGGAGAACGCGAAGCCGGTGGCGAACAGGCGGGTCGCGAGGTAGACCAGCGCCTGCTGCTGCCCGTCACTCAGGGCGGCGACCGCGCCGGTCTCCTCGATCAGGGCGAGCGGCAGGAAGAGGTGAAGGAGGCTCACCGCCTCGACTGTCACCGCGGTGACGCCGAACACCAGCGCGGAGCGCGCGAGGGCCGGCGCAACCATCCGGAACAGGCCGGAGACGAGCACGTTCACCACGACGGCGGGGATCAGGTAGACGAGGTGAACAGCCAGCCCCCAGCGCCACAGCGTTTCGTGGTCGGTGATCGCCCGGGCGGTCGCTGCGGCGTCGCCGGGCACGATCAACGATCCCCGCGCCGCCACTTCGGCGAACAGCCCGCCGGCGATGACGAGGAGATAGCCCACTCCGGCGAGCCTGGCCTGCCGTGCCGTTGCCGTCGAACGGGTCTGGAGCGTCGGATCCGACCAATCGATGGTGTCAGCAGTCTTGTTCATGTCTTGAAGGCTAGGGAGCAGGGCCGGTGCGGGGATCGGGCTTCGGGATGGCGGCCCGCGTCGGGCGTCGCCGTGCCGCGGGCTCGCGACCGACCAATGTATGGAGCGGTGCGACCTTCGTATCGATCACCGCGGTCGCCGGGGTAACCGAGCCCTCCCGGCCGGTAGGCTAGCCGGGGTGAACGCTTCGGTGCCGCGGCCCGAGGGGCGGCGACGCCCGCGGGACTGGCTGGTGGACTCGGGGCTGTTTCTGCTTGCCGGCGGTTACTGGCTACTGGCTACCGGCGCAGACTTGACGGCGGCCAGCCCGCCGGAGCCGGCATGGCTGTTCGCCCTCCCCGAGATCGCCGGCGCACTCGGTTGCGTTGGGCTGTGGCTGCGTCGGCGTTGGCCGGTGGCGCTGGCAACAGCGTTGACGGCGGTCGGAGTCCTCACGGATCTGGCGGCCATCGCCCTGGTGGTAGCACTCTTCACGGTGGCGGTGCGCCGTTCGCCGCGGACCACCGCGATCGTGTTCGCCGGCAGTCTGCTCGCTCCTCTCTCGCACCTGGTGCTCCGACCCGGGCATGACCTCGTTCCGTTTCTGTTCGGCATCGTCGTCCTGGGTGGAGTGGTTGGCTGGGGACTGTTCGTCCGTCACCGGCAACAGCTCATGCAAGCGTTACGGGACCGTGCCGTGCGCGCCGAGACCGAGGCACGGTTGCGGGCCGAGCAGGCCCAGCACCACGCCCGAGAGGAGATCGCCAGGGAGATGCACGATCTGCTCGGCCACCGGCTGTCGTTGTTGAGCGTGCACGCCGGTGCGTTGGAGTTCTGCCCCGACGCGTCTCCCGAGGAGGTCAACCGCGCGGCCAGGGTGATCCGGGAGAGCGCCCACCAGGCGTTGCAGGACCTACGAGAGGTTCTCGGTGTCCTCCGCGCCCCGGTGGGTGAGCTGCCGCTGCCGACCCTGGTCGACGTTCCGGTTCTGGTCGCCGAGTCGGGCCGGGCCGGGATGCGGGTAGACCTGAGCACCGACGTGAGCGAACCGGCTCCGCAGGGCGTCGGACGCACCGCCTACCGGATCGTTCAGGAGGGCTTGACCAACGCTCGTAAACACGCCCCGGGCGCCGAGGTGCGCGTCCGGCTGGCGGGTGCGCCGGACCATGGCCTGACGGTCGAGGTGCACAACGACGCCCCCGCCGCGGGCCGGGAGCCCGTCGCCACGCTGACACCCGGCCAGGGGCTGGTCGGTGTGGCCGAGCGGGTCACGTTGGCCAACGGACGTCTGTCGCACGAGCCGACGACTGACGGCGGCTGGCGGCTTTCGGCCTGGCTACCCTGGCAGCCGTGACCATTCCGGGAGCCGATCCGGTCGGCGTGCTGATTGTTGACGACGACCCGCTGGTGCGCAGCGGGCTGGTGATGATGCTGAGCCGAGCCGCCGACGTCCGCGTGGTCGCCGAGACCGGCGACGGCGCCCAGGCACTGGAGTTGGTTGACCGGCACGCTCTCGACGTGGTGTTGATGGACATCCGAATGCCGGTGATGGACGGGCTGTCCGCCACCGAGTCCCTGCGATCCCGACCCAACGCGCCGGAGGTCATCATCCTGACCACCTTCGACGCCGATGCACACGTCGTCCGGGCGCTGCGGGCCGGGGCCGCCGGGTTCGTGCTCAAAGACACCCCGCCAGCGGAGATCGTGGCCGCGATCCGCCGGGTCGCCCAGGGCGAGCCCGTGTTGTCCCCGGCGGTGACCCGTCGCCTCATCGACCGGGTTGCCGGATCCGGTCGCGATCGACGGCGGGCGACGGCCCGGGATCGCCTCGCCGTGCTGAACGACCGCGAGCGCGAGGTGGCGGTCGCGGTGGGCAGGGGCTGGTCCAATGCGGAGATCGGGGCCTCGCTCTACCTGAGCGTCCCGACTGTCAAGACGCACGTGTCCGGCATCCTGTCCAAGTTGGGTCTGAACAACCGGGTCCAGGTCGCACTGCTGGTCCACGACGCCGGGCTTTCCGACCACGACGTCGGGTGACTCGGCCGCCGCTCGCGGGTGCGCAGATGCGCCGCCGAGATGCGGCCCGCCGACAGGTCGCCAGGGTTCAGGGCGTGTGCCCTCGCGCGGTGGTGCTCATGTGCGCCAGATTCCGACGATAGCCGCCGATACCAGGGCGCTCGTGACCGCGATCCAGCGCAGGGACGTGGCGATGCCGCCGCCGAGATCGGACATCGTCGAGCTGACCTCGATCAACATGGCGATGGCCGCGACCCCCAGGCCGGCGAGGCCGGTGACGATCGTGAGAGTGACGCCGGAGGCCTCTCCCACGAGTCGGGTCTTGACGATCGTCTGGGTTCCGACGGTGGCCATCTGGTAGCCGATGCCGAAGCAGAGCCCGACCAGCGCGAGTCCGGGGAGGTAGGGCCCCAGACCGCCTTCGATCGAGAGCAGGAGCAGCCCGACGGCGCCGAGGGCCGTCGCGGCGGCGATCGTGCGGGGGATGTTGTACCGCGCGCCCAGCCGGCCCGTGAGTGGACCGGCCACGGTGCCGGCAACGGTGGCGGCCAGGAAGATCACGCCCGCGATGGCGGGAGAGTATCCCTTGACCTGCTGGAGGTAGAGCGTGATCGAAAAGATTGCGACGCTGAACGCGACATTGGCAATCATTGCCATGGTGGTGGTGACGACAAAGCAGGTGTTCCGAAACAGGGTAAGCTTGATCATGGGATTCTTCGCGTGTCGTTCGCGCAACACGAAACCGCCCAGCAGCAGTAGCCCGATCGCGGCCATACCGACTACTTCGGTGACGCGCCAGGCGTTCGCGCGGTCGACGGCGTAGGTGACGGCGCTGATCCCTCCCGATAGCATGAAAAGGCCGGGAAGATCGATCGAGCGGGCCGCGGTCGGGTCGCGTGACTCTCGCACCCCGACGGTGACGAGCGCGATGGCGATGGCGCTTAGTGAGACGTTCGTGAGCAGGATGACTCGCCACCCGATCAGCTCCACGGCCACGCCCCCGAACAGCGGTCCCAGTGCCATTGCCAATGCTCCGACACCCAATGCGTTGCCGATCACCTGCTTGTTCCGCTCATGCGGAAAGGCGTCCGTGATGACGGCGATACTGAGCGGCACCAGTGTGCCCGCACCGATACCCTGCACCAGCCGGAAAGCGATAACCGTGTTCGCGTTCGGGCTGAGTCCGCCCCCGAGAGATGCCAGACCGAAAATGGTGAGCCCTACGATGAGGATACGTTTGCGGCCGAAGATGTCACCAAGTCGGCCGGCCGGAACCAGGAACGCACCCACCGCGATCATGTAGCCGCTGATCACCCAGTGCAGGTTTGTCGTGGAGACGTCAAGCTCTTGCGCCATTCGTGGTAGCGCAAGGCTGAGCGCGAAGAAGTCGAGCTGCGACGTGAAAATGCAGATTGCGGCGGCGCCGAACGTCAGTTTCCGACGCAGTGAATCATCCGTTGGGCCCGACCGGGAGAGGCGTTCCGGAGCCGGATCAGACGGCGGGTGGTGCCAGCGGTAGATCACGCGGTCAGCGTAACGAAGCGGGAATCAACGGTGGCTATTGTTGCTGATCCGCCATGCCGCCGGGTGGGTGGCCGGGGTCGTTCGACGTTGCGTCGATCGTGCTTGATGATATCGGGCGTTGACCTGTCGGCCAGGTTCTGGCCTGACGGGCCGCGGTGCCGTCAGGCCGGTGGCGCGGCGGCTCGTCACGCCAGGCGTCGTGTGTCCCGGAGCGCGTGTCGTGGCGCCGCCCGGCTGCGGCATCGACTGTGGGACCCCCGCCCCCGGCGGTGATGATCTGAAGGACCTGTCGGCGGCGCCGTGGCGTGGGTAGGTGCTCGTCGCGGCGGCAGCCGCCCTGGCGATGCCGCCCGTGGTCTCGGTCTCGGCGGATCAGCTGATGTAGTGCAGGATCACGTTGTGGACGTGGTGGCTCTTCTGGGCGCCCCGGAACTCCACCTCGTAGGTGTGCGTGCCGACGTGAATCGCGATGGCGCCGGTGGAGAAGAACTGCCCACCCCACGACTTGTTGCTGACCACGCTCACGCTGGTGATCTTCGAATACGGGATGCTGGTGATCGCGTACCGCTTGCCGATGAACGAGCGGTCCTGAATTATCACGCGCCGGTCGGTCAGGCCGATGAAGCCGGTGCCGGTGCCGACGGCGTCGTAGACGGCGATGATCTGCTCACCCTCGAGAAGGCCGCTCTGGATCTGCTGGAACTGCTCCTTGCGGTCGTACGTCACGTTCGCCATGACTTCAGCGTAGGGTGGTGGAGCCACCGCCAGGACTGTCGGACATCGAGCGCCGAGATCCGTCCCTTCGCCGAGTCCGTCCTTCGCCGAAATGTGCCCTTTGTCGAGATATGACCTTTGTGGAATCTGGACCGGGTTCGCCGGGCGGACGGCAACGCCGTCGGGTTGCGCTGGTACCCGCGGGACGCGCCGGCCCTACCTCGTCGGCAACGATCCCCGCTCGCGTCGCTGCGGATGGGCGGGACCTCGAGCGTGGCGGTCAGGAGTCGGCGACCGTGCGGAAGGCGTCCTCGATGCGGGCGGCGAGCAGGACCTCGCCCTCGGTCAACGGCGCGTTGCCGTGCCCGACCTGGATCTGGGTGCGGTCGGCGCGCCGGCTGATCTCCGGGCGGACGCGCAGGGCATCGGAGACCACCTTGATCCGCTCGGTGAGCGCCGCGTGCTGCGAATCGTCGAGCACCAGGGTGCGCCGGATCTGCTCGCCCTCCCGGGTCCACCCGGGGAGTAGGGTCAGCGCGTCGCTCAGGTAGTCGGGCTTCGCCCGCCCGCTGAACAGCAAGCGCAACACCACACCTCCCAGGCGCCGTTGCCGGCTTGTGCCCAAATCGTCGCCGTCCCGTGTCTTGTCGGCGGCTCTAGTCTGTCGCCGTATGGTGAGTGTGTCCACGGCCACACTTCCGGGTCTTCCTGGCCTGACGGTCGGCCACGCTACCCAAACCGCCGATTGATCTGGCACGCTGGACGCCCGTGCGGACCGAACGGACCAACGACGGCGGGCGGGTTGAGCGACGGGAGCCGAAGGTGATCGTCGGCGCGGCGATCATCCAGGACGGGCGGGTGCTCGCCTGTGCCCGGTCGGCCCCGCCCGAGGTGGCCGGCAGGTGGGAGTTCCCGGGCGGCAAGGTCGAGCCGGGGGAGAGCGAGACGGTCGCGCTGGTCCGCGAATGCGCCGAGGAACTCGCCGTGCGCGTCGAGATCGGCGACCGGGTCGGCCGCAACGTGCGGATGGCCCACGGACGCTCGGTGCTCAAGGTGTACGTGGCTCGCCTGCTGCACGGCGATCAGCCGCAGGCGCTGGAGCATTCGGCGCTGCGCTGGCTCTCCGCCGCCGAGCTGGACACCGTCACCTGGCTGCCCGCCGACGCCCCGATCGTCGCCGCCCTCCGCCCCCTCCTGGCTGCCGGCTGATCCGTCCCGCGAGCCGGAGGGGCCAGAAACGGACGGGGGCCGCCGGCATGCGCCGCGGCCCCCGTCGTCGTCTGCCCGCTCAGTGCTTGTCCTGCTCCGGGTGGGCGAAGTTCAGGTGCTCCGGCGGCAGCGGGAACGTCACGTCGTCACCGAACGGCGACGGCGCCGCCGCCCGGTCGAAGGTCAGCTCGGTCAGCGGCAGCTTGCCCGACGCGTCGACCGCCGGGGCGGTCGGCTTGGGCACCTCCCGGTGCCAGTTGACGCCCGCCTGCGCCTGCTCCTCGGCCCGCGGGTCGTGCGAGCCGCCCGCGTGCGAGTGGACCCCGGCGGCGCCGGCCGCGTCCGCCGCGCTGGCGCGCACCGCGCCTGGGGAGTGCTCGCTGGTCACGCTGGTCTGAGGCACCTGACCCCTCCGGAAAATCTTGCTACCAAGCCACACGAGTGGATCGTACCTGCGGTCGACGACCCGCTCCTTCATGGGGATGATCCCGTTGTCGGTGATTTTGATGTGCTCGGGGCAGACCTCGGTGCAGCACTTGGTGATGTTGCAGTAGCCCAAGCCCTGTTCGGCCTGCGCGTACTCCTTGCGGTCGGTCCGGGCGTCCAACGGGTGCATGTCCAGCTCCGCGGCGCGGATGAAGTATCGCGGCCCGGAGAATGCGGGCATGTTCTCCTCGTGGTCGCGAATCACGTGGCAGACCGTCTGGCACAGGAAGCACTCGATGCACTTGCGGAACTCCTGCGAGCGCTCGACGTCGACCTGCCGCATCCGGTAGTCGCCGGGCGCCACGCCCGGCGGCGGCGCGAAGGCCGGCGTCTCCCGGCCCTTCTCGTAGTTGAACGAGACGTCGGTGACCAGGTCCCGGATGATCGGGAACGTCCGCAGCGGGGTGACCGTGATCGTCTCATCCTCGGCGAACGTCGACATCCGGGTCATGCAGCCCAGCTTCGGCTTGCCGTTGATCTCCATCGAGCAGGAGCCGCACTTGCCGGCCTTGCAGTTCCACCGGCAGGCCAGATCCGGCGCGTCGGTGGTCTGGAGCCGGTGGATGACGTCGAGGACCACCTCGCCCTCGTTCACCTCCACCAGATAGTCCTGCAGGTCACCGCCGCTCTCATCGCCCCGCCAGATGCGGAATTGCCGCTTGGCGCCCGGTTTGCCGGCCGCCTGGGTCTCGTCAGTGCCCATTCCTCAGCGCTCCTCCTCAGCGAGGGCGTCGAACTCCGCCAGCTCCTCGTCGGTCAGGTACTTGGCCAGCTCCGCGCGGTCGAAGAGTGCCACCAGCTCGGGGCGTATCCGCGGCAGCGGCTTGCGGTCCAGACGCACGGTGTCGCCCGCCAGCGAGCAGACCAGGTTCACCCGGCGCCACGCCGGGTCCATCGCCGGATGGTCCTCCCGGGTGTGGCCGCCGCGCGACTCCCGCCGCTCCAGCGCCGCCTTCGCGGTGCACTCGGAGACGACCAGCATGTTGCGCAGATCCAGCGCCAGGTGCCAGCCGGGGTTGTAGCGGCGGCCACCGGCCGCGCTCACCTTCGCCACCCGCTCACGCAGCTCGCCGAGCCGGCGCAGCGCGTCAACCAGCTCGCCCTCCCGCCGGATGATGCCGACCAGGTCGCCCATCACCGCCTGCAGATCCTGCTGCAGGGTGTACGGGCTCTCGCCGGTGTCCCGCTGCAACGGTGCCAGGGCCGTCTCCACCGCGGCCTCCACCGCCGTCACCGGCACGCGGGGCCGGGCGGCCAGCCCGTCGGCGTACGTGGCCGCGTGGCCTCCCGCCCGCTTGCCGAAGACCAGCAGGTCGGACAGGGAGTTGCCGCCGAGGCGGTTGGAGCCGTGCATACCGCCGGACACCTCACCGGCGGCGAACAGTCCGCGTACGTGCCCGAGCGCGGCGCCGGAATCCGGGTCGACCTCCACGCCCCCCATCACGTAGTGGCAGGTCGGGCCGACCTCCATCGACTCGGCGGTGATGTCGACATCGGCGAGTTCCTTGAACTGGTGGTACATCGACGGCAGGCGACGGCGGATCTCCTCGGCCGGCCGCCGGGAGGCGATGTCCAGGTAGACACCCCCGGCGGGGCTGCCACGACCGGCCTTCACCTCGCTGTTGATCGCCCGAGCCACCTCGTCACGCGGGAGCAGCTCGGGTGGGCGGCGGTTGTTGTCCGGGTCGGAGTACCAGCGGTCCGCCTCCGCCTCGTTGTCCGCGTACTGCTTGCGGAACACGTCCGGTACGTAGTCGAACATGAACCGCTTGCCCTCGGCGTTCTTCAGGACGCCGCCGTCACCGCGGACCGACTCGGTGACCAGGATGCCCTTGACCGAGGGCGGCCAGACCATGCCGGTCGGGTGGAACTGGAGGAACTCCATGTTGATCAGAGTCGCCCCGGCGCGCAGCGCCAGCGCGTGTCCGTCCCCGGTGTACTCCCAGGAGTTCGAGGTGACCTTGTACGAGCGCCCGACCCCGCCGGTCGCCAGCACCACGGCGGGTGCCTCGAACAGGACGAACTCGCCGGACTCGCGGTAGTAGCCGAACGCCCCGGCGATCCGGTCCCCGTCGAGCAGCAGCTCGGTGATGGTGGTTTCGGCGAAGACCTTGATCCGGGCGTCGTACGAGCCGTGCTCGCGCTTGTCCTCCTGCTGGAGGGAGACGACCTTCTGCTGGAGGGTGCGGATCAGCTCCAGACCGGTCCGGTCGCCGACGTGGGCCAGCCGCGGGTACTCGTGGCCACCGAAGTTGCGCTGCGAGATCTTCCCGTCCTTCGTGCGGTCGAAGAGCGCGCCGTAGGTCTCCAGCTCCCAGATCCGCTGCGGCGACTCCTTCGCGTGCAGCTCGGCCATCCGGAAGTTGTTCAGGAACTTGCCGCCGCGCATCGTGTCGCGGAAGTGCACCTGCCAGTTGTCCCGGCTGTTCACGTTTCCCATCGCGGCGGCGGCGCCGCCCTCGGCCATCACCGTGTGGGCCTTGCCGAAGAGCGACTTCGAGATGATCGCCGTCTTCATGCCGGCGAGCCGGGCCTCGATCGCCGCCCGCAGGCCGGCGCCGCCGGCCCCGATCACGACGACGTCGTAGTGGTGTCTTTCGATTCGCGTGGTAGTGGTCATGTCAGGGGCCCTCTAGTTGATGAACCGCAGGTCGGAGAACCAGTTGGCCGCGACCGCCATGACGTAGAAGTCGGTCAGCGCCAGGGTGCCGAGGGTGATCCAGGCGAGCTGCATGTGCCGGACGTTCAGCGCGGAGACGAACGTCCAGGCCCGGTAGCGCATCGGGTGCCTGGAGAAGTGCTTGAGCCGGCCGCCGATGATGTGCCGGCAGGAGTGGCAGGAAACGGTGTACGCCCAGAGCATGACCACGTTGCCGAGCAGGATGATGTTGCCCAGGCCGAACCCGAAGCCCTTGGGGCTGTGGAAGGCCAGGATCGCGTCCCAGGTGTTGATCAGCGAGATGATCACCGCGGCGTAGAAGGCGTAGCGGTGCAGGTTCTGGCCGATCAGCGGGAAGCGGGTCTCGCCCGTGTAGGTCTGGTGGCCGTCGGGCACGGCGCAGGCGGGCGGGGAGAGCCAGTACGACCGGTAGTACGCCTTGCGGTAGTAGTAGCAGGTCAGCCGGAACAACAGCAGGAACGGCAGTGAGAACGCCGCCTCCGGGATGATCCACCAACCGGGCAGGTACTGCCCGAAGTGCGAGGCGCCCTCGACGCACCGGTCCGTGATGCAGGGGGAGTAGAAGGGGGTCAGGTAGTGGTACTCCTCGACCCAGTAGAAGTCGTGCATGAAGACCCGGACCGTCGCGTACGCGACCCACGCGGTGAGGCCGATGACGGTGATCAGCGGGGCGAACCACCAGCGGTCCGTACGCAACGTCCGCGCCGCGATGGCGGCGCGCGAACGCACCCCACCCGGCCTCGTTGCCGTTGATGTCATTCCAGTCGTCTCCCTGACGGGGCCCCACGGGGCGGCGGATCAAGTTCCGAGTAGGCAACCGGACCGGCGAACCCGCACCCGCTTGCCAACGTCATGCGCACACCAACAGCCACGCCGGCGATACGGTGCAGCTAAGTGACACACGTTACGCCGATCTCCGCGAGCCGTCCGCGCAAGGCAGTGTCCCGTGTGTCCCGGCGATTGGGAACCCTTCCGTCACAATCAATCCCGCCGCCGTCCGGACCGACCCGCGGCGGTGCGCAGACGGTCACGTCCGTCCACTCAATTCCAGACAGGAGCCCACGAGGTCGGCGAAGCGCGCGATCAGATGCGGCCGCCCGGCGTCGCGGAGCGGGTCGGGTGCCGCCGGCGACGGCCCAACGCTGGCACCATCACCTCACTTCACCTCACACGTCGGTGTGGAGAAGGTCGAGTACCTCACCTCACAGGTGGGTGCGGAGAAAGTCGAGTTCCAGGCGGAGCAGGCGTTCGGCGGTACCCCCGGCGGCCATGTGCGTCGCGCCGGTCAACGGAAGCACCGCATGCGGACGGCCGGTGGCCAACAGCGCCGCCGACAGCCGCAGCGTGTGCGCGGCCACCACGTTGTCGTCGGCCAGCCCGTGCACCAGCAGCAGCGGACGGGCCTGGTCGGGGCCGGTCAACGGCTCGGCGGCCAGCTCCACCAGCGAATGGTGCGCGTACACGTCCGGACCGTCGTCGGGTAGGCCCAGGTACCGCTCGGTGTACGCGGTGTCGTACAGGGCCCAGTCGGTGACCGGGGCCCCGGCGATCCCGCACCGGAACAGCTCCGGGTGGCGCAGCACGGCCAGCCCCGCCAGCCAGCCCCCGAACGACCAGCCCCGCACCGCCACCCGGCCCAGATCGAGGTCGGGGTGCTTGTCGGCGAGCGCGGTGAGCGCCTCCACCTGATCGGCGAGGATCACGTCCGCCACCCGGCGGTGGATCGCCTTCTCGAACGACGGCGCGACACCCGGCGTACCCCGGTTGTCCACCACGACCACCGCGAACCCGGCGTCGGCCCACCACTGCCGTTCCAGCCACGCCGACCGCGCCGCGAGCACCTCCTGATGGCCCGGACCGCCGTAGACGTCCAGCAGCACCGGCAGCCGCCGGCCGGTGACGTGGTTGTCCGGGTAGAGCACCGCGGCCGGCAACCTCCGGTCGGTCACCCGCTCCAGCAGCGGCAGCGGCGAGTACGGCGGGATCGCGGCGGACGACCGCAGCGCCGCCACCTCCCGGTCGCCCTGCCACACCGTCCACCGCCAGCCCGCGTGGTCGAGCGAGGCGCTGCCGATCACCAGCACGTTCCCACCCACGGCGGCCACGTGCCAGCCGGAGTCGGCGGTGATTCGGCGCGCGTCCACGCCCCCGCCGATGGTGGTGTGCACCCGAAACAGGTGTTGCTCGCTGGGCTCGCCCTCGCTCGCCTCGACCAGCAGGTCGGCCGGCCCGTTGCCGGAGGCGGCCGGCAGTCGACCAACCACCCGGCGCACGTACAGCGACGGCGGGGTCAGCAGCGTCCCGTCGGCGAAGAGGCAGCGCGCGTCGTACCCGTCGTGGGCCAGCTCCCCACCGACCAGTACCCGGCCGTCGGGCAGGTGGGCGGGCGTGCCGGGGATCGGCTCGACCCAGCGTGGGTCAGCCAGCTCGGCGTGCACCTGCGTTTCCCCGGTCCGCGGGTCGACCGCGAGCACCAGGCCGTGCTGCTGGGACCGGCGCAGTACGGTGATCAGCGGCCCACCGTCAGCCCAGTGCACCGTGGTCAGGTAGGGGTAGGTCTCCCGGTCCCAGTGCACGTCGACCCAGCCGCCGTCGAGGTCGAGCAGGTGCAGGCTCACCTCTGCGTTGGGTCCGCCGGCCCGGGGGTACGCGACGCTCGTGGGCGTGCTCGCCGGGTCGGCCGGGTCGTGCAGGTGCCAGCGTTCGAGGCGGGACTCGTCCACCCGCGCGGCGAGCACCGACCGCCCGTCGGGAGCCCACCAGTAGCCGCGGAATCGGTCGAACTCCTCGGCCGCGACGTGTTCGGCCAGCCCCCAGGTCACCCCGGAGTCCTCGCCGGCCAGCATGGTGTCGGTGCCGTCGTGTTCGACCACCCGCAGTTCCCCGCGGCGGACCCCGTCCGACTCGTCGGTCACGTACGCCAGCCGCTGCCCGGTCGGGTCGGGTCGGGGGTCGAGCACCGGACCCGCGGTGGTCACCTCGACCACGTCACCATGGACCAGGTCGGCCCGGAAGAGCCGGCCGCCGAGCGCGAAGACCGCCACCCGGCCGGCCGAGTCGACGGTGTACGACCCGATTCCCCCGGCGCTCAACCGAAGGCGTTCCCGCAGCGCCCGCTCGCCTGGGCTGAGCGGGTCGACGTCGCCGCCGAGCAGCGCCTCCGGATCGGCGACCAACCGCTCCTTTCCGCTGGCGGTGTCGAGGAGCCAGAGTGCGTCGGCTGGGTCCTCCGGGCCGCCGGAGCGGAGGAAGAGCACCCGGGAGCCGTCGTCGGCCACGGAAACGGCGCGCGGTGCTCCGTGGCGGAACCGACGGGTACACGCGGCCAGCTCCGGAAAGTCCACACGTCGGATCGTAGGACGGTGCCGGAGGTGATGTGGCCGACCTGCCTGGACGCGTCCGGGCCGGTCGGGGAGAACCGCCGGTTAGAGTGACGGACGTGACGACGCTGCCCGACCGCCGGCTCCTGCTGGTCCACGCGCATCCTGACGACGAAGCCATCGGCACCGGCTCGACGATGGCACACTACGCCGCGACCGGCGCCCACGTCACGCTGGTCACCTGCACCCTCGGTGAGGAGGGCGAGATCCACGTACCCGAGCTGGCGCGGCTCGCCGCGGCCGAGGCCGACCAGCTCGGTGGCTACCGGATCGGCGAACTCGCCGCCGCCTGTCGCGCCCTCGGTGTGACCGACCACCGGTTTCTCGGCGGCGCCGGCCGCTACCGCGACTCCGGCATGATGGGCCTCGCCACCAACGAACACCCACGCGCCTTCTGGCAGGCCGAGCTCGACGAGGCGGCCGGGCACCTGGTGGAGATCATGCGCGAGATCCAGCCGCAGGTCATGATCACATACGACGGGAACGGCTTCTACGGCCACCCCGACCACATTCAGGCGAACCGAGTGGCGATGCGCGCCGCCGCACTGGCCCGCACCGAGGGTTTCGGTCCGGCGAAGATCTACTGGACGGCGATGCCGCAGAGCGTGCTCGAGGCCGGCATGGCGCACTTCGCCGGCTCGTCGGACAATCCCTTCGCCGGTATCGAGGAGGCTACCGAGCTGCCGTTCTGCACCCCCGACGCGCAGCTCGCGGCCCGGATCGACGCTACCGACCAGCACGCCGCCAAGGAGGCGGCGATGCGCGCACACGCCACCCAGATCCCGGACACCTCGTGGCTGTACTCGATTGCCGGCAACTTCGGCAGCGAGTTCATGGGAGTCGAGTACTACACCCTCGCGGCCGGCGAAAAGGGGCCCGGCTCCGGCCCGCACGGCTGGGAGGACGACCTCTTCGCCGGGCTCCCGGTCGCCGACGGCCCGGATCGCTCCCCGGTCGGCGCGGCCGGTTCCCGGTGACATTGCCCGCCGCGCCGGTGTCGGTCGTGCCCGACGAGAACGTCCCGCCACCGATCGGCCGGTTCGGCCGGCTGGTCGACCTCACCCTCCGGGTGGCCGGCGGCCTGCTGGCCGTCGTCGGCGGGGTGCTCAGCGCGGCGCTGGAACTGCTGCTCGCCCCGGTCCGTGTCGGTGGGTACCTGGTCGGCGTGGCGGTACTGGTGGCGGTCGGCGCGAACCTGGCCCTGGGCTGGTTCGCCCACCGGACGGTGGAGCGTCGGTGGGCGGTGGCGCTGCCGGCGGTGCCGTGGTTCGTCATCGTCGCGGTCGCCGGGATCCGCACCGCCGAGGGTGATGTGTTGCTCACCGGAACCTGGGTGGACCTGCTCCTCGTCGTGGCCGGCGCGATGACGTTCGCGGTGGTGGGGTTCCGGCAGATCCTGGCCGCCGCGCCCACCATGCGTACCGGGGCCTGACGACCGCCAGCCCGCGATGGTAGATATTCCTGCCAGGAAGGCTCGCCGGAGGGCGGCGGGCGGTACGGCGGGAGGCGTTGCAATGAGGGAACGGTGGCGCGCGGTCGGGATTCTCGCGGGAGCGCTGTTCGTGGTCAACATGGTCGCCCGGCTGATCATCCGGTTCGGCTTCGACGACGACGACATCACCGCCGCCGACCGGATGTCACTCGGGATGTTCGTGCTGGTCGGGCTGATACTGGCTACGGTCGCGTTCGTCTGGAGCCGACGCCGGCCGGCCGCCGAGTGGGGTGCGGACGTGGCCGCCGCGGTGGGCGTCGCGTTGCTGCTGACCGTGCTCGTCGGCCCGCTGCTGGTCGGGCAGAACCCGTTCGGGGGTGGTGCGGGCACCTTCTTCGCGCAGATCTGGCTCTACCTCGCGGCGACCGGGATCGGGGTGCTCCTGGGCTACCTGCTGGCCGTCGCGTTCGGTCTCGACCAACGGTCGCAGGGGCTCAAGCGGTACGCCGAGCAGAAGGCCATGAAGCCACACCGACCGGTCCGCCGCTGACCCCGGCGCCTACGGCGTGGCGCCGCTCGGCGTCTACGGCGCGGTCCCGACCGGGGCGGTGGAGGGGAAGCCAACTTCACCGTGACTGATCGGCTCGGCATCCGGCACCTCGGGGGGGTGTCCCTATGGGTTTTGTCAAGCCGCGAGGCGGGGTTCGTCCGCCGGTTTCGGCTGGTATGGGGTCTTGGTGCGCAGCATGGCGTGTAGGACGTCGACGCGGCGTCGGGCGAGGCAGATGAGGGCGGCGTTGTGTTTCTTGCCCTCGGCGCGTTTCCGGTCGTAGTAGGTGCGGCTGGTCGGGTCGGTCAGGGCGGCGAACGCGGACAGGAAGAACGCGCGTTTGAGCTGCTTGTTGCCGCCCTTGGGTGGGTGCTCGCCGCGGATGCTGGTGCCGGAGCGGCGGGTGACTGGGGCCAGGCCGGCGTAGGCGGCGAGGTGGCCGGAGGTGGGGAAGGTGGTGCCGTCGCCGACTTCGAGCAGGATGCGGGCTGCGGTCCTGACGCCGATGCCGGGCATCGAGGTCAGGACCCCGGCAAGAGGGTGCGCATCAAGCATCCCCTCAACCTGTTCGGCGACTTGGTCACGCTGGTGCAGCAGGTCACGCAGGTTGTCAGCCAGTCGCGGCAGGACGGTCTCGGCCGCCGCGGTGCCAGGCACGACGACGGTCTGCGCGTCGAGCGCGGTGAGGATCTGCGCGACCAGGCGTACGCCTATGCGTGGCGCACGCTTCTTGACCATCTCGACCAGTTTCGTCCGGCCGGCCTTGCGCAGCCCGGCTGGTCCACCGCACTGCGACAGCAGCTCCAGCACGGCTGGATGCTGCAGTTTCGGGCCCAGGACCCGCTCCAGCGGCGGGTGGATCTGGGTGAGCAGACCACGAATCCGGTTGGAGATCCGGGTGACCTCGCCGGCGAGGTCGTCGTCGTAGCCGACCAGGACTTCCAGCTCAGCGAGGGCGTCGTCGCCGGCGTCGACGCGGCGCAGCGTGTGCGGCAGGGTGCGGGCGGCGTCGGCGATCACGTAGGCGTCGCGGGCGTCGGTCTTCGCGGTGCCGGGGTGCAGGTCGGCCAGTCGGCGCATGACCAGGCCGGGCAGGTAGGCCACCTGATGCCCACACACGCGGGCCACCGCCACGGGCAGCGCGCCGATCGATGCGGGCTGGTCGACCACCATCAGGACCCGGCCGTGCCGGGCGAGCTTGTCGAACAGTTTCCGCAGGCCGGCCTCGGTATTGGGCAGCGTAGCGTCGTGCAGCCGCTTCCCTTCCGGGGTTAGCGCGACCGCATGGTGTCCTTCCTTGCCGACATCCAGTCCGATAAAGACGCCGTACTCGTCGTACAACGCTGTGCCTCCCCAACTGCTACCGTGGCTCGGCCGCTGGTCAGCGTCGGACTGCCGGCATCCACGTTACGAAGAGACCTACCCCGCACGCGGGGCGGCCGGGTCCCTATCAGCGGTCCGCCGACGCCACCCGGCCCGGCGACAACACCCCCCGGATCATGCGTACGACAGGGGCGGTTAGTCATACCGAGCCGGGCGACCGAGCAGTCCCCGGCTGGGGACGATCAAAAAGGTAACGGGGGGCACGCGGGCACGCGGGCACCCGTGGTGCCGCATCCCGGTTCAGGCGGGCGCGGACCGGGTCAGGTAGGTGTGGTGGGTGGTGAACCCGAGCGATCGGTAGAGGGTGACCGCCGGGGCGTTCCGCTGCTCGACCTGAAGGAAGGCGTCGGTGGCACCGGCTACCGTGCCCCAACCGGCCAGGACGCCGACCACCCGGCGGGCCAGCCCCTGCCGCCGGGCCCCCGGCAACACCTCGATCAGGCCCAGGCCGAGCCAGCGCCCGGTCCCGGTCACCGTGCCCCGGCCGGCGGCGACCAGCCGGCCGTCGACGTACACGTGGGCGAAGCGGACCTGATCCACGGCCGTGAGCACGTGACGGGCGGCGTCCGGCAGACCCCCCTTGCGGCCGGCGGCGATCGACAGCCACTCCGCCGACGGCGCGGCCGCCAACTCGATCTCGACGGCCGGTAGCCCGGCCCGTCCCGTCGGTTCCGTCGCGCCAACCCGTCCGTCCGACCCGGCGGCCGGCGCGTCCCGGCCGGGCGAGGTCTGCGCACCGCCGTCCGCAGCCGCGCCGGTGAGCCTGTCCAGCGAGACGGTCTGTACGAGGACCGTGGGACCGCGGGTCCAGCCGCGGGTGTCGAGTTCGGCGCCGACCGGCGCGGCCAGCGGAAGCGGGGTGTTGACGCGAGGTGGCTGGCCGAGGCTCGCGTACCACCGTTCGACCGCGTCGACCGCGCCGGCCAGCGGCCGGTCCGGGTCCCCGATCGGCAGCGCCGAGTTGGCCCGGCCGGTCCAGCCGTCGGCGCTGCGTAGCAGCCACTCGCCCAGGCGGGCCCGGGTCGGGGCCGGCCACGCCTCATCGGCGGCGAGTTCCAGCGCGGCCACCGCGGCGGCCGTCGGCCGGCGGGCCGCCGGGACCCGCTTCGCGCGGTGTACCTCGGCCATGGGGACCTCGATCCGGCCCTGGGCGGTGGTGAGAGTGAGATGGGTCTCGTTCAACTCGACCAACTCGCCGAGGGCGTCGGAGAAGAGCGGCCGGCCTTCGCGAATCCCCACAATGCGGCGGACCACGATGCGGTGTCCTACGTCCTGCTGTCGGAGCACGATCGACCTCCTCCCGGGCGAGATACTAGGCTCTTACCGTCGCGGGTGATCGCGGCGTGTCTTGCGGAGGAGAAGACCGGTGACCTACATCATCGCCGAGCCGTGCGTGGATGTGCTCGACAAGGCATGCATCGAGGAGTGCCCGGTCGACTGCATTTACGAGGGCAACCGGATGCTCTACATCCACCCCGACGAGTGCGTCGACTGTGGTGCCTGTGAGCCTGTCTGCCCGGTTGAGGCGATCTTCTACGAGGACGACGTCCCGGAACAGTGGAAGGACTACACCGCAGCCAACTACGAGTTCTTCGAGGACCTGGGCTCGCCCGGGGGCGCATCCAAGATCGGCAAGGTGGAGAAGGACGCCACCTTCGTCGCCGCCCAGCCGCCGCGCGGAGAAGGCCACTGAGCCGGCGCTCGCCGGTCTCGGCTCGGCTGCCCGAGTTCACCTGGGACACCCTGGACGCCGCGGCCGCACTGGCCGCGGCGCACCCGGAGGGCCTGATCAACCTCTCCATGGGCACGCCGGTCGATCCGGTACCACCGGTGATCCGGCAGGCGCTGGCTGACGCGTCGGACGCCCCGGGCTACCCGCTGACCGCGGGCACGCCAGCGTTGCGCGACACGATCAGGGCCTGGGTCGCGCGCACCTGCGGGGCCGGTGTCGACGGGTACGGCGTGCTGCCGACGGTCGGCTCCAAGGAACTGGTCGCCTGGTTACCGACCCTGCTCGGGGTCGGGCCGGACGACGTGGTGGTGGTGCCGTCGATCGCGTATCCGACCTACGAGGACGGCGCCCGGCTCGCCGGGGCGACCGTCGTCCGCGCCGACTCGCTGACCGCGGTCGGCCCGACCTCCCGGGTACGCCTGGTGTGGATCAACTCGCCGGGTAACCCGACCGGTCGAGTGCTGCCGTCGGCGCATCTGCGCAAGGTGGTCGACTGGGCCCGGGAGCGCGGCGCGGTGGTGGCCAGCGACGAGTGCTACCTGCCGCTGGGCTGGTCCGCCGAGCCCGTCTCGGTGCTTTCGCCAGAGGTCTGCGGCGGGTCGTACGACGGGGTGCTGGCGGTGCACTCGCTGTCCAAGCGGTCCAACCTCGCCGGCTACCGGGCCGGGTTCGTGGCCGGTGATCCGGCGCTCGTCGCCGAGCTGCTGAAGGTGCGCAAGCACGCGGGGATGATCGTGCCCGCGCCGGTGCAGGCCGCCATGGTGGCCGCCCTGGCCGACGAGCGGCACGCCGAGGAGCAGCGCGAACGGTACCGGGCCCGGCGTGCGGCGCTGTACGCCGCGTTCACCGGTGCAGGCTTCACCGTCGAGCACTCCGAGGCCGGTCTCTACCTCTGGCTGACTCGGGGTGAGGACTGCTGGAAGACCGTCGACTGGCTCGCCCGGCGCGGCATCCTGGTGGCGGCGGGCGCCTTCTACGGGCCCGCCGGTGCCCGGCACGTCCGGGCGGCGCTGACCGAGTCCGACGTGCACGTCGCCGCGGTCGCTGGCCGGCTGTGTGCCTGACCGGCGCAGTGCTCTGTCCGCGAGCCGAGACGTCCACCCCGCCTGGTCCCGATGCGGATACGCCGGAGCAGTCTGTCCGTCCGCGGGCTGCCGGCCCGAGGGCCTGTCCTGGTGCGGTCTGGACTGGCCGGCGGACAGGTCAGGCGTTGAGACCTCCGAAGATCTTCAGTAGCGATCGGCGGGTGGGGTGTCCCACCGGGACGGCCGGTGGTCGGGACCGAGTGGTCCCGGGGCCAGCCGGGACCGCCGGGTATCCTCCGCGCAGGACTTCGTGCGGGGTCGCCCGGCCCTGCCACCGACACGGGACACCGAGGTAGGCGATGGTGGTCAGGGCGGACGCAGCGCTGCGGGCGGCGGTGGTCGGCACCGGCCTGATCGGCGGGTCGGTGCTCCTGCGGCTGTGCGACGCAGGCATCGACGTTTCCGGCTGGGACCCGGATCCGGCCACCCGGTCGTACGCGCGCGACCGAGGGCTCGCCGCTCCGGAGACCCTGGACGAGGCGGTTGCCGGGCGGGGGCTGGTCTTCTGCTGTGGGCCGCTCCCCACCCTGCCGGAGACCCTGCTGCGGGTCGCCGCGGTGGCGCCGTCCGACTGCGTTCTCACCGACGTGGGCAGCGCCAAGGGCACGCTGACGGCCTTCGCGGAGCAGCACGGGTTGCTCGACCGCTTCGTACCGGGACACCCGATGGCCGGTGCCGAATCCGCCGGATTCACCGCCGCCACACCCACCCTGCTCGACTCCGCCGCGTGGGTGCTCTGTCCGGCGCCCGGCTCCGGTACACCCGCCTTTCGCCGGCTCACCGGGCTGCTCGTGGAGCTGTTCCGGGCGCGCGTCGTACCGATGACCCCGACTGACCACGACGCCGCCGTGGCGCTGGCCTCGCACGTGCCGCACCTGCTCGCTGGCGCGCTGGCCGGTGCGGTGGACCGGGCGCCGCTGCGCGACGTGGTGCTCACCCTGGCGGCCGGCAGCTTCTCCGACGGCACCCGGGTCGCCGGCACCCCGGCCCGGCGGACGGCGAACATGCTGCTCGGCAACCGGGAGCGGGTGCTGGCCGGACTGGCCGGGGTCACCGCGTACCTGGATGAACTGGCCGACGCGCTGCGGGTCGGCGACGCCGACCGGCTGACCGGCCTGTATGCCGCAGCGGGACTGGCCCGGGCCGCGCTGGGCGGCCGGGCGTACGCCGAGGAGGTGCGCGACTTCCCGACCGGTGGCGGGCACGCCGACGAGGTGGCCTGGCTGCGGGACCTTGGCGTCGGCGGTGGACACGTGAGCGGATGTGCCGTCGGGCCGGACACGGTCAGCTACCTTGCCCACCGCCCGTCCCCGTCCGGTGCCTGAGTCGCTACGCCTCCGGTGGCCACCTCGTGCGGGTCAGGATCGGTGGCGATCCACGGCTCGATGGCGATCCACCAGGAGGAGAACCCCGGAGGCCAGGATGCTTCCTGCCGCGGCCCAACGCAGGACGTCTTCGATGGCTCTCGTGAGCCCCACGTTCTTCGTTCCGATGTCGATCAGCGTTCCGGCGGCCGCGACCCCGATGCCGGCGACCCCGATGACGATCGCGAGGGTGACACCGGACGCTTCGCCCACCCGTTCCCGGGCGACAACCGTCTGCGTGCCGATGTTGGCCATCGTGAACCCCACGCCGTAGCCGAATCCGAACAACGCGAGGCCGGGCAGGTAGGAACCGAAACCACCACCGAGAGAGACCACGAACAGGCCAATACCACCGATCGTCGTGCTGACAGCCATCGTGCGCGGAATGTCCAGGTGTTCGCCGAGGCGCCCCGAGATCGGACCGGCGACACCAGCGGCCACCGAGGCGGCGAGCAGGATCAGACCCGCAGCGAAAGGCGATCGGTTCTCCCCTTGTTGTAGATAGATGGTGCTACCGAACACTCCGATGACGAGAGCGATGTTGGCGACCGTCCCCATCAGGGTCACGATGACGTAGGGGCGGTTGCGGAACAGGTCGAGTTTGACCAGAGGATACTTCGCCACCCGCTCGCGCAGGACGAACACCGCCAGAATCAGCAGCCCGACCACGGCGATCCCGGCCGTGGCGACGGGCAGCCACGTGCTCGCAAGGTCCACCGCGAGCGTGACCAAGGCGATCCCGGACGCCACCAGGGCCAGGCCGGGCAGGTCGATCGACCGCGGCACGGTAGGGTCGCGCGATTCACGCACGCCACCGGCGACGATCGCGATTGCAGCAATGCTCAACGGTACGTTCACGAGCAGCACGACCCGCCAGACGACCAGCTCTGTTATCCCACCGCCGAACGGGGGGCCGAGCGCCATCGCCACGGCGCCAATACCGTAGGCGTAGCCGATCGCGCGTTTCACCCTTTTCTCGGGAAAAGCACTCGTGACGACGGCGATGGCGAGCGGGAAGATGATGCCGGAGCCGATGCCTTGAAGGACCCGGAAAGCGATGACGGTCCCGGCGTTGGGGGCCAGGGCGCCGCCCAGGGAACTTAGGCCGAAAATCACGACGCCGGACATGAGAATGCGTTTGCGGCCAAGAATGTCGCCGAGGCGTCCGCCGGGGATCAGGAACGCCGCCAGGGAGAGCATGTAGGCGCTGATCACCCACTGCAGGCTGGTTGTAGACGTGCGCAGCTCCGAAGCCATCCTCGGTAGCGCGAGGTTGAGCGCGAAGAAGTCGAGCTGCACCAGGAAGATGCAGAAGGATGCTGCGACCAACGTCAGCTTGGCCTGCGTTGCGGCGCCGTGAGGTGAATCGTTCCCGGTCACATGACGAAAGTTGTGCAGGCGAAGGAGCACGGTTGTCCTCACGTTATGTTGTGGGATGCCGGCGATCGCAGCCGCAGATGCCGTAAGCGTAGCGTTTACGCCCCGGACAGGTGAGATTTCTCCGCATCCGGCTCCCGGCGGTCATGTCCGGGTGGTGGCGGTGGGCGCCTGCTGTGGGCCGCCAGGTGTGGCTGTCCTGGTGGCCCTGCGATGAGGCCAACCGGCGGCGCGGCAGGTCGTCCCGACCGGACCCACCGGGACGACGTGCCTACCGGCGAGCGGTGCGTCGCCCACCGATGCGCCGTCGCGTTCGGCCACGCCCACGTACGTCCCGCGAGCCAGCGCGGTGAAGCCCGTTCGTCCGCCCCGGAAGCCCGTCTTTCCGCCCACCGTTGCCGGATAGCGGTCGAGCAACGTGTTGTTGTTGGTGATCTCGAAGGCGGGCCTTCCCCGGTTGTGCCGGCACCGTCGCCACCCTGGTTGGCACGTAGCGCCGGAACTCCTCTCGAGCGAAGGTAGCGCGGGTGATGAGCGCGAGATCGTCGGCTGCCCGGCGCCGGGCGGCGGCTCAGGATCCGCGGCGTTGCGCGGGGACTTCGTGCCGCAGTAGCCAGGCCACCCGGGATCGCTCCCGGTGGAACTCCGGGGCCTCCGGATAGCCACTGTGGCTGCGGATCGGCGGGTCGGCGACCTCGCCGTCGCTGGGATGCAGCGCCTCCGGGTCCCGGACGGACACGTCGCGCTCACCGGCGCCGACCGCCCACCCGAGCGGGTCGGTGCCCCGCCAGAAGTTCGTCCAGCCGGGTGTGCCGGCGGAACGGGCCAGCGAATCGGCGAGTACCGGCAGCCGGTCCGGGCCGAAGTACCCCGGGAACACCCGCCCGTACAGCCGGGTGAGCTGGCAGCCGTACGAAAAGAACCAGATTCGCCCGCACCACCGGGGCGGCAGTTGGAGGATCACCGCCGCGCAGATCACCGTGCCCTGACTGTGCCCGGACAGGATGATCCCGTCGACCCCGCGTGGGTCGTTCCCGGGTAGGGCCAGCAGCCCGGTGATCCTGGTCTGCAACTCCGGCACCGCCCGCTCGGCGTAGCTGGGCGGGGCGAGGGGGTGGGCCGCCCGGGGCCAGAACGTCCCGACGTCCCAGACCACGCCGGCCGTGCGGCGTACGGCCTCGTTGCGGTACACCAGCAGGCCGACCCCGGCGATCAGCACCGGAAGCCATCCGAGCAGGGAGTCGCCCAGGTCGGCCACGCTCTTCACCACCGCCGCCCCACCGGTCGCCGCCGCCGGATGCGGACGCGCCGGCGAGAGCGCGGCGACGCAGCCGAGCGTGACCAACGTGAGTCCCGCGACCGCGTAGCCGCCGGTGAGCCGCAGCGCGTGCTCCCCGATCAGCCGGTGCAGGGCCCGCCACGTGCTGACGTCCCGGCAGCGGCGCAGCTCGTGCGCGGTGAGCGGATGTCCGGGCGGAGCCAGGTCGGCGTGCTCCCGCCGGCGCAGCCGGACGAAGAGGAATCCGGCCAGGGCTGCGGTGGCGGCGAGCGCGAGCAGCGCGGCGGCGAAGCCGAGCCCGGCCCACATCACCGGGACCGGCGGCATGACGGGGGACCGGCCGCTCGGGGTTGCGCCGCCGTTCAGCCGGTCGGTGACCCAGTAGAGCAGCCCCGCGCAGTAGGAGACGGCAAGCATCCAGCCGAAGCCGGCGATCACGGCCGGACCCCGGCCGCCCCAGGCCAGGTCGGTGTGCGGCTCCAGCGGCTGCCCGCCGGAGGCCGGTGTCGTGCGTGGCAGCAGCAGCCCGGTCACGGCCAGCGCGCCGGCTGGGCCGACGAGGTGCCAGGTGTGCAGCGCCCCGGGCGGGTCCGCGGGCAGCCACCCCGCGGTCCAGGCGGTACCGAGGGCGAGGAGGAGCGTCGCGGCGGCCGGCGCGACCAGCCCGCGCCTACCGGAGCGGGCCACCGACCCGATCGCGACGAGGAGTAGCAGCTGGCCGGTCCCGAGCCAGGCGATGATCCAGTCGAAGCCGGGTAGGGACCGGTCGGTCAGGCAGCCGGGGGTGCCGGGCAGCCGCCGGCAGTCCGACGGCGGTCGCAGCTCGGCCAATGGGACGCCAGCCGGTCCGTCCGGCAGCAGCAGCACCAGCATGGTGCCGGCCAGACCGAGGCCGGTGAGCAGCACGACGGTCAGGCTCCACGGGCCGAGCGGGGTGGCCCCGGCCCGGCGGGTCAGCCAGGGACGGGCCAGTGCCACCACGGCGATCAGCACGACGGCAGCGAGGACCGCCACGGTGGGCCACGCGACCGCCGCCCGAGCGCCGCGCGGGGGATCCATCGCGAGCACGGTGCCCAGCGGCACGCCTGCCGCCGCCACCGCACCACTGCACAGGTGCAGCACGGCGGCCCGCCGCAGCTGCCCCTCGCCGCACCAGAAGGTCGGGTCCTGCAACGGATTCGCCGCTGGGGCCGGCGGTGGGTCGGTCGGGGCGGGCCGCTGAACCGGCTGGGCGAGCGACGCACCGTTCGGAAACGGCACGTCGGCGGGCGCCGGGACCGGCTCCCGCCACGCGGCTGGCGTGGCCGGGGCGGCGGGCATCTCCGCCTCGTACTGGTAGGTCCGCCAGGCCACGATGCCGAGCACGGTCAGCATGCCCAGTGGCACGAGCAGACCGACGGCGAGCGAGTGGGCGCCCTCGCTCCACCAGCCGTGACCGAGGAACTCCCACGGTCCGGGGATCCGGCCCAGGCAGTCGTCGTCGATGCACTGCCAGCCGATCAGGTCGACTCCGATGCCGGTGAAGGTGAGCACCACCGTCCCGGTGAGGCTCAGACAGAACAGCCGGATCAGCCACGCGGTGACACCGGCTCGGCTGGCCCAGCGTTCCGTGTCCGGCTCCGGCGGGATTCCCGGCCGGGCGTGCAGCGCGACGTTGGCCAGCGTGAAGGGCAGCAGCACCGTCCACAGGGCGCGCTCGACGTCCCGCGCGGTCCGCGCACCAGAGGTCAGCCGGCCCCAGCTGTACGCCTCGACGACGATCGGGTCCTCGGGCCGGCCTGCCGGCGAGCGGTAGAAGCCGGTGACCGCGTCACCGGCGACCAGTCTTGGCTGGGGCGCCTCGCTCCCCGACTCATGACGCAGGCCGAGTAGCTGGCCCGGCGGCGTGTTGGAGACCCCGTGGACGCGCAGTTCCAGTATCCGACCGGCCACCCCCGCCTCCTGGTGACGACGTCACCACCCACGGTGCTCCCGCCGGTGGCTCGCCGCCAGTCCCCAAAAGGATGTTTTCGCAGGTAGAGGCGGTGATTTCTGGGTCCGGCGGGCTGGCCGCCCGGGCGGGACACCACCGCGAACACAACCGGGGTAGTGGTCCCTGGTGGCTACGGCGCCGACGTGTACCGCTGTCGCACTCCGCGGCGCGCCGGCCGGTCAGTCGTTGGCGTGCAGGGCGGCGTTCAGCTCGATGCCGCTGCCGGTGCGCTGCCTCGCCTCCAGACCGCCGGTCACCGAGTTGCGCCAGAAGAGGAGACCGTCGATCCCGGACAGCTCCCGGGCCTTGACCACCCGGCCGTCCGGCAACGAGATCTTGGACGCGGCGGTGACGTAGCAGCCCGCCTCCACCACGCAGTCGTCGCCCAGGGAGATGCCGACGCCCGCGTTGGCTCCGATCAAGCTCCGCTCGCCGATGCGGATCTTCTCGGTGCCGCCGCCGGAGAGGGTACCCATGATCGACGCGCCGCCGCCGATGTCGGAACCGTCGCCGACCACCACGCCCTGCACGATCCGCCCCTCGACCATCGAGGTGCCGAGCGTGCCGGCGTTGAAGTTCACGAAGCCCTCGTGCATCACCGTCGTGCCGGCGGCAAGGTGCGCGCCGAGCCGCACCCGGTCAGCGTCGGCGATCCGCACCCCGGAGGGGACCACGTAATCGGTCATCCGGGGGAACTTGTCCACCCCGTACACGGCCAGGTGGCGGCCGGCGGCCCGCTCGATCACCCGCAGCTCGTCGACCCGTTCCGGCGGGCAGGGCCCGGCCGAGGTCCAGGCGACGTTGGCCAGCTTGCCGAAGATGCCGTCGAGGTTCAGCTCGTTGGGCCGCACCAACCGGTGGGAGAGCAGGTGCAGCCGGAGGTACGCGTCGGTGGCGTCCTTGATCGGACCCGTCAGCGCGCCGATCACGGTGACCACCTGGACGGTCCGCAGATTCGGCAGTGCGCGATCACCGACCGCGCCCGGCGGTAGGTCGAGGACGTCCGCCTCGTCCTCGCCGGGGATCAGCGGCAGGTCGCCGAGGCCCAGCTTTCCGGTCGGGTACCAGGTGTCGAGCACCAGATCGTCAGTCGTCACGGTGGCCAGGCCGATGCCCCAGGCGGATGCTGCGGACGTCACTGTTCTACCTTTCGTTCGCGGCTGCGGGGGCTCGCAGGCTCGCTCCTCGCGCTCACGGGTCTACCTTTCGTTCGCGGCTGCGGGGCTCGCAGGCTCGCTCCTCGCGCTCACGGGTCTACCTTTCGTTCGCGGCTGCGGGGCTCGCAAGCTCGCTCCTCGCGCTCACGGGTGTGACGGTACCGTGCGATCCATGGAGAACCCGCTGACCCCCGAGGTCCTGGCTGATCCGGTGGCGTTGACGCGCGCACTGGTCGACATCGAGTCCGTCTCGCTCGACGAGAAGGCGATCGCCGACTGCGTCGAGGAGGTGCTGCGCCGGGTGCCGCACCTGACCACCTACCGGCACGGCAACACGGTGATGGCCCGTACCGACCTCGGTCGCGCGCAGCGGGTCGTGCTCGCCGGACACCTCGACACGGTTCCGCTGAACAACAACTTCCCCGCGACGGTACGCGGCGACCTCATGTACGGCTGCGGCACCTCCGACATGAAGTCCGGTGTGGCGTACGCGCTGCACCTCGCGGTGACCCTGCCCGAGCCGCGGTACGACGTGACGTACTTTTTCTACGAGGCGGAGGAGATCGAGTCCAAGTACAACGGTCTCTTCCTCGTCTCCGAAGCGCACCCGCAGTGGCTCCGGGCCGACCTCGCGGTCCTGCTGGAGCCGACGTACGGGATCGTCGAGGCCGGCTGCCAGGGCACCATGCGGGCGATCGTCACCACACACGGCGAGCGGGCCCACGCGGCCCGCTCCTGGCACGGGGTGAACGCCATTCACGGCGCGGGCGAGGTGCTGCGCCGGCTGACGGCGTACGAGGGGCGCCGTGTGACCATCGATAGCTGTGACTATCGCGAGGGGCTGAACGCGGTCCGGATCAACGGTGGGGTGGCGGGCAACGTCATTCCGGACCGATGCGAGATCGAGATCAACTATCGGTACGCCCCGGACCGTGATCCGGCGGCGGCGGAAGCCCATCTGCGCGATGTCTTCGCCGGCTTCGACCTGGCGGTCACCGACGCGGCGGCGGGAGCGGCGCCGGGGCTGGACAGCCCGGCGGCGCGGGAGTTCCTGGCGGCCGTCGGGGCGGCGCCGATCGGCAAGCTCGGCTGGACCGACGTCGCCCGGTTCGCCGCGATGGGCGTGCCGGCGCTGAACTTCGGCCCCGGTGACCCGAATTTGGCTCACCACAAGGACGAGCACGTCGAGATCGGAAAGATCCGCGACGGAATCGCCACCCTCCACCGCTGGTTGGCCCCCGCCTGATCAGGCCCGTTCTCCACCCCGTCCGCTTGTCGGTCGAAAGGGGCACCTCGACCCGCCCGGCCGGCGGCAGGTGGGTGTCAGGCTGTCCTGCTCAGGGCGGATCCGCCGCCGGACTCCGTCGGGTCACCGGCCCGGTCGCGGGTGGGCGGCTCCATCAGGCGGGTGCGACGGCGTTCGGCCACCACGTCCTGGATCCGCCGCTGCATCTGACGGCGGATCCGGACCATCTCGTTGTTGCTGATCATGCTGGCTCCTCCCCCCGAAGGCGCGCCGAGGCATACCCGGTATGTGAATAGTAGGACGTACGGGCAACCAAGATGGTTGCCCTTGATCACGACAAACATTCCGAGCCGGCTCGCCGTCCGCTCCCGGCGGATGCGCCTCCACTACGGTTGCTCACATGGGTGAGAGCAACGGGTGGGCAGCGGAGCGCGAGCCGCGGCGGGATCGGCACCGGAGCGCCGTCGCGCTGCGCCACGCGTCGATTACCGGCAGCACCGCCGACCAGCGCCTGCTCGACTCGCGGCAGCGCAGCGACTGGAAGACCAGGGACGCGTGGCGGGCGCTGCGGATCCTCTCCGAGTTCGTCGAGGGCTTCGACACGCTGTCCGACCTGCCACCGGCGGTCAGTGTCTTCGGCTCGGCCCGCAGCCGGTCGGACAGCCCGGAGTGCCGGATGGCCGAGGCGTTGGGCGGCGCGCTGGCCCGGGCCGGGTACGCGGTCATCACCGGCGGCGGACCGGGTGTGATGGCGGCGGCGAACCGGGGCGCCAACGAGGCCGGTGGTCTCTCCGTCGGGCTCGGCATCGAGCTGCCCTTCGAGCAGGGCTTCAACGATTGGGTCGACCTGGCGATCGACTTCCGCTACTTCTTCGCCCGCAAGACCATGTTCGTCAAGTACGCCCAGGCATTCGTGGTTCTCCCCGGCGGGTTCGGCACCATGGACGAGCTGTTCGAGGCGCTCACCCTGGTACAGACCGGCAAGGTGACCCGTTTCCCGGTGGTGCTGATGGGCGCGGACTACTGGCGGGGGCTGCTGGACTGGCTGCGTGACACGATGGCGGCCGACGGCAAGATCGGGGCGGTCGACCTGGAACTGCTCTGCCTGACCGACGACGTCAACACGGCTGTCCGGCACATCGTCGAGACGGAGGCGGCGCTCAGCGCCGAGCAGGAGGCGATCCGCGAGGAGGCGGGCGCCATCGCCGCCGCCGAACGACGGGCCGCTTCCGACGAGGGCGGTCGGAGCTGACCGTGGCAGCGATCTGCGTGTTCTGTGCCTCCTCCCGCACCCTCGACCAGCGCTGGCTGGACCTCGCGACCAAGACCGGCGCGGAGCTTGCCCGGCGCGGCCACACCCTGGTCAGCGGCGGCGGCTGCGTGGGGATGATGGGCGCGGTCGCGGCCGGCGCGCGGGCCGTCGGCGGGCGGACCCTGGGGGTGATCCCGCAGAACCTGGTCGACCTGGAGGTCGCCGACCTCGCCTCGGACGAACTGCTGGTCACCGAGTCGATGGCGGACCGCAAGACGCTGATGATCGACAAGTCGGACGCGTTCCTCACGCTTCCGGGTGGCCTCGGCACGCTGGACGAGCTCTTCGAGGTCTGGACCACGGCCACGCTGGCCCGACACGCAAAGCCGATGGTGCTGGTCGACGCCGAGGGCTTCTACCGTCCGCTGCTCGACTGGCTGGGCGGCCTCGCCGGCCAGACCTTCCTCAAGCCGGCCGGCCTCGCGTTGCTCACGGTCGTCGATTCCGTTCCTGCCGCCCTCGACGTCCTGGAGTCCCGACTGTCCTGAGGATCGCGACCGGCGCCGACCCGCACCGCGCGCCGGGGACCGCGGTGCCCGCCGGCGGAGCCGGTGCCACGTCGTGCTCCGCCCAGCACTCCGGGCGGCGTGGCGGGGCGGGGGCCCGGCCCCGGTGTCGGCCGGGTCTGGTGGGATGGGGGGATGCAGGCGTACCGGCTGGTGCGCCGGCCCGCCGACGCGGCCCAGGTGGACCGCCGGTCCGGCGGGCCGGCGGGAGCGAGCACCCGGGTCGACGATCCGCGGCAGGCGGAGGTCGTCGGACACACCGATGGGCCGATGCTCGTGCTCGGCGGCCCCGGCACCGGCAAGACCGCCACCCTGGTCGAGGCGGTCGCCGCCCGGGTGGCCGAGGGAGCCGATCCGGAACAGATCCTGGTGCTTACCTTCGGCCGCCGGCAGGCCACCGCGCTGCGTCGGCAGATCGAGGCCCGGGTCGCCAGCGCCGGGCACCGGGTGCTGCGGGAGCCGCTGGTGCGCACCTTCCCGGCGTACGCCTTCGGGCTGCTGCGGCGCGCGGCCGCCGAGCGCGGCGAGCCGTCGCCCCGGCTCCTCACCGGCCCCGAGCAGGATCTGATCATCCGCGAGCTGCTCGACCTGGTCGGCGAGGAGCCGGGCGACGATCCCGTGGGTTGGCCGGAGGATCTGCGCCCGGCGCTGCGTACCCGGGCCTTCGCGGCGCAGCTGCGTGACCTGTTGATGCGTGCCGCCGAGCGCGGTGTCGGCCCGGTCGAGCTGGCCCGGCTGGGGGAGAAGCTCGGCCGGGCCGACTGGCCGGCCGCCGCGCGTTTCCTCCGGGAGTACGTCGCCGTGCTCGCGCTGCGCGATGTGAGTAGCCGTGGCTCGATCGCGTACGACCCGGCCGAGCTGGTCCGGGCCGCCACCGGCATGCTGCTCGACGACCCGGAGCTGCAGGACACCGAGCTGCGCCGGCTGGCGTACGTCTACGTCGACGAGTACGCCGACACCGACCCCGCCCAGCAGGATCTGCTGGCCACCGTGGCCGGTGGCGGCCGGACCCTGGTGGCCTTCGCCGATCCCGACTCGTCCACGTACGCCTTCCGTGGCGCCGACCCGACCGGCGTGCTGGCCTTTCCGCACCGGTTCCGCACCGCCACCGGGGCACCCGCCGCCCAGGTCATCCTGACCACCTCCTACCGGGCCGGTCCCCGGCTGCTGGCGGCGCGTGCCCGGCTGGCCCGCCGGCTGCGTGGTCCGGGGGCACACCGCCGGGCACGTCCGCTGCCCGCCGCCGGCGGCACGATGGAGGTGCGCACGTTTCGCTCGGCCAGCAGCGAGGCGGCCTGGCTGGCGTACGCGCTGCGGGAGGCGCACCTGCTCGGCGGGGTGCCCTGGTCGGAGATGGCGGTGCTGGTGCGGTCCACCGCGCGGCAGCTGCCCTCGCTGCGCCGCGCCCTGCACGCCGCCGGCGTGCCGACCGTGGTGCACGGCGAGGACCTGCCGCTGCACCTACAGCCAGCGGTCGCCCCACTGCTGCTCCTGCTGCGCGCTGCGCTGGAGCCGGAGCGGCTCGACGAGGAAGCCGCCGTCGCCCTGCTGCACTCGCCGCTGGGCGGGGCCGACCCGCTTGCTGAGCGGCGACTGCGGCAGGGGCTACGGGTGATGGCGCTGGCCGCCGGGGACCGCCGCCCGTCGGGCGAGTTGATTGTCGAGGCGCTGCGCGATCCGGCCGAGCTGGCCGGGATCGATCGCCGTTGGGCGGAGCCGGCGCAGACGGTGGCCGGCCTGCTCGCCGTAGCCAGGGAAACGGCGTCCCGGCCCGGCGCCACCGTCGAGGACGTGCTCTGGGCGGTCTGGCGGACCAGCGGCCTCGCCGAGCTGTGGTCGGCGGCGTTGACCCGAACCCCGGCGGCGACGGGCGAGGGCGACATCGCGCGGCGTCGGCGCGCTGAGGCGGCCGATCGGGATCTGGACGCCGTGATGGTGCTCTTCGACGCCGCCGCCCGCTTCACCGACCGACTGCCCGGCGCGCGCACCGAGGTGTTCCTCGACCACGTGCTCGCGCAGGACCTGCCGGCGGACACGCTCGCCCCGACCGCCGACCGGGGCGACGCGGTTCGGCTGCTCACCGCGCACGCCGCCAAGGGTCTGGAGTGGGACCTGGTCGCCGTCGCCGGGGTGCAGGAGGGCGTCTGGCCCGATCTGCGGCTGCGTGGCAGCCTGCTCGGTTCCGAGCGCCTCGTCGACGTGCTCGCCGGGCGCTCGGCCGGCGAGGGTCGGCTCGCCACGGTGGTCGGGCAGACCTCGGCCCTGCTGGACGAGGAGCGCCGGCTGTTTCACGTCGCGGTGTCCCGCGCCCGGCGTCGGCTGCTGGTCAGCGCGGTCGCCTCGGCGGCGGTCGGCGGGGACGACCATGAGGAGCAGCCCAGCCGGTTCCTCTACGAACTCGGTCCGACCGACCCGCCGGAAGACGACGGACCGACCGGTGGGTCGCCCACCGGCGACGGGCCACGACCGGGCGGGGAGACCGAGCGGGCGACCACGCTGCCGGTGAGCCGGCCGCCCCGGGCGCTGACCCTGGCGTCGTTGGTGGCCGAACTGCGTACCGCGGTGACCGACCCGGCCGCGTCGGTCGCCCGGCGGCACGCGGCGGCGGCCGAGCTGGCCCACCTGGCGGCCGCCGGGGTCTCCGGCGCGCATCCGGACGACTGGTGGGGGCTGCGCCCGCTCTCCGACGACCGGCCACTGATCGACGAGGGGGAGCCGGTCCGGGTCACCCCGTCGGCGATGGAGAGCGCGCTGCGGTGCAGCCTGCGCTGGCTGCTGGAACGCCACGGCGGGAGCGCCCCGGCCGGGACCGCCCAGGGCGTCGGCAACCTCGTGCACGCCGCCGCGATGCTCGCCGAGGACGCCAGCGCGGACCGGGAGGCGCTGCTCGACTACGTCGCGGCCCGCTTCGACGCGATCGAGCTGGCAGCTCGCTGGATGGCCGGTCCGGAGCGGGCCCGTGCCGAGGCGATGGTCGACAAGCTGCTGCGCTGGCTGGCGGCCAACCCGCGTCGGCTGCTCGCCATCGAGCACGAGTTCGCCGTCCGGCTCGACGATCCGCGCCGGCCGGTCGAGTTGGTCGGCCGGGTGGACCGGCTGGAGGTCGACGCGGACGGCCGCCTCGTGGTGATCGACCTGAAGACCGGCAAGTCCACTGCGGTGACCGCCGCGGACCTCGCCGAGCATCCGCAGCTCGGCGCGTACCAGGCGGCGGTCGAGGCCGGGGCGTTCGCGGACTTCGGTGAGGAGTCCGGCGGGGCCGCGCTGGTGCAACTCGGCACCGGCGCGAAGGACGCGAAGGAGCAGACCCAGCCGGCGGTCGGGGCGGGGGCCGGCTGGGCGACCGCCCTGGTCCGGCGGACCGCCGATACGATGGCCGCCGCGACCTTCGCCGCGGTCGCCAACTCGAAGTGCCGGGTCTGCCCGGTGCGGGCGAGCTGCCCGGTGTCCGGGCAGGGGCGCCAGGTCGTCGAACCGCCGACCGGGCCGGCGACCGCAGAGCCGGGGGAGTGAGTGTTGCCAGCCACACAGTCGCGGACGAGGGTAGCCCGGTGACCCAGCCGACCCTGTTCAGCGCCGCGGCCCCGGCCCCCCGGACGGCCGACGCCGGCCCCCGGTACACCCCGGTCGAGCTGGCGAAGCTGCTGCGGCTTCCGGCACCGACCCGGGAACAGGCGGCGATCGTCGCCGCACCGGTGGAGCCGCTGCTGGTGGTGGCCGGCGCCGGTTCGGGCAAGACCGAGACGATGGCCGCCCGGGTGGTCTGGCTGGTGGCCAACTCCTATGTCCGGCCGGAGCAGGTGCTCGGGCTCACCTTCACCCGTAAGGCCGCCGGGGAGCTGGCGCATCGAGTACGGACGCGGCTCGACCAGCTGGCCCGTCGAATGGGCCGGCGCGGGCGCGACCCGCTCGACGACCCCCTGTCCGGCGAGGCGACCGTCTCCACGTACCACTCCTACGCCGGCCGGATCGTGACCGAACACGGCCTGCGGGCCGGGTACGAGCCGTCCGCCCGGCTGCTCACCGAGGCGTCCCGCTGGCAGCTGATGGACCTGATCGTGCGCAACTACGACGGTGACATGTCCGACGTGGACCGGATGCCGAGCACGATCACCGACGCGGTGCTGGCCCTCGCCGGCGAGCTGGACGAGCATCTGGTCGACGCGGACGACCTGGCCGCCTGGACCGGCCGGTTCTTCGCCGAGGTGCAGGCCCGGCCGGGCCGGGTGTACGCCGACGTACGCAGGGCGCTGGCGCTCCAGCGGACCCGGTTGAAGCTGCTTCCGCTGGTGCGCTCGTACGCCCGCCGCAAGGACGACTTCGAGGCGATGGATTTCGCCGACCAGCTGGCCCGGGCCGCCCGGGTCGCCCGAGACCACCCGGCGGTTGGCGAGATCGAGCGGGATCGGTACCGGGTCGTGCTACTCGACGAGTACCAGGACACCAGCCACGCCCAGGTGGTGCTGCTCAACGCTCTCTTCGGCGGGGGGCATGCGGTGACCGCCGTCGGTGATCCTTGCCAGTCGATCTACGGCTGGCGTGGGGCCAGTGCCGGCACCCTGGACCGGTTCCCCGCCGAGTTCGCCCGCGCCGACGGAGTCCCAGCCGGAGTGCGCAGCCTCACCACCAGCTGGCGTAACCGGCCGGAGATCCTCGGTGTGGCGAACGCTCTGGCGACGCCGCTGCGCGCGGCCGGGGCCCGGGTGCCGGAACTGCACGCCGCGCGCAGCGTCAAGGACTCCATCCCGCACCGCAGCCCCCGCGGCGCCGCCGCCGGCACCGTCCACTGCGCGCTGCTGCCGACGTACGCCGAGGAGGCCGACTGGATCGCCGACAGTGTGCTGCGCGCCTGGCGGGGCGCGGCGGGAACCCCGGGTGCGCTGCCCGAGCACATTCCGGTGGCGGCACGCCCGACCACGGCGGTGCTGGTGCGGCTGCGCAGTCAGATCCCGGCGATCGAGTCGGCGCTGCGGGCGCGGGGCCTGCCGGTCGACGTCGTCGGGTTGGGCGGCCTGCTGGACACGCCGGAGGTCCGCGACGTGGTGTGCACCCTGCGGGTGCTCGCCGACCCGACCGACGGGGCGGCGCTGCTGCGCCTGCTGACCGGTGCCCGCTGGCGGATCGGACCGCGCGATCTGGTGGCCCTGCACCGGCGCGCCCGGACCATCGCCGCCGCCCGCCGCCGGTTCGCGGCCGGCGACGAGCCGGAGATCGTCCCGGACGCGCTGGACGAGGCGACGCTGGTGGAGGCGCTCGCCGATCTCGGCCCGGCGCAGGCGTACTCGGCGGAGGGCTACCCGCGGCTGAGCGCGTACGCCCGGGAGTTGGGGCTGCTGCGGTACCGGTTGGACCAGTCCCTGCCGGATCTGATCGCGGACGTGGAGCGCACCATCGGTCTCGACGTGGAAGTGGCGGTGCGGGCCGGCCGGGACGGGGCCGGCGACGCCGGCCTGGCCCGGGGTCACCTGGACGCGCTCGGCGACGTCGCGGCCCGGTTCAGCGGGGAGACCCCGGGGGCGACCCTCACCGCGTTCCTCGCCTACCTCGCTGCCGCGGAGGACGAGGAGCGCGGTCTCGCCCCTGGCGAGGTGGAGGTCGTCGAGGGAGCTGTGCAGATCCTCACCGCGCACGCGGCCAAGGGCCTGGAGTGGGACGTGGTGGCGGTCGTGGGGCTCAGCCGCGGAGTGTGGCCGGGCCCGGTGCGCAACTCCGACCACTGGCTGGGCGGGCTGGGCGTGTTGCCGTTCCCACTCCGTGGGGACGCCGACGGGCTGCCCGCGCTGGCCCTGGCCGACGTCGAGGAGCAGCGCGGGATGGCACGGGCGGTGGAGGACTTCACCGACGCGTGGCGGGCGCACGACGAGCGGGAGGAACGGCGGCTGGCGTACGTGGCGGTGACCCGGCCGCGCCGGCTGCTGCTCTGCTCCGGTCACTGGTGGGGCGAGGGCACCAAGCGTCCACGTGGCCCGTCGGTGCTGCTGTGTGAGATACGCGACGCCTGCCTCGACGGTGGCGCCGGGCATCTGGTCGACGAGTGGACCGCGGAGCCCGCGCCGGACGCGGCGAACCCGACCACCGAGGTGGTGCTGCGGGCGGAGTGGCCGGCGGACCCGCTGGGCGCCCGCCGTCCGGCCCTCGCCGAGGCGGCCGCGCTGATCCGGCGGTACCTTGCCGACGGCGCCGGTGCCCGCCGACCGGTGGCCGATGCCGGGTTGTCGGGCGGTGCCGGGGACCGCCCGGCCGGCACCGGGACCGGCCCGACGGGCGTCGACGCCGCTGACCCGCCCACGGGCGAGGCCGACCCGGCCGCCGGGGACCCGGAGGTGGCGCGGTGGCGGCGGGAGGCGGACCTGCTCCTCGCCGAGCGGGCTGAACTGACGCGGTGGTCCGGCCCGGTCGAGGTCGCGCTGCCCGGGCAACTTTCGGTGACCCAGCTGGTCGCGCTGCGTCGGGATCCGGCCGGCCTGGCCCGGACGCTGCGCCGCCCGCTGCCCAGCGAACCCAACCCGTACGCCCGGCGGGGCACCGCGTTTCACGCCTGGCTGGAGCAGCGTTTCGGGGCCGACCGGCTGCTCGACGTCGACGAGATGCCCGGCGCGGCGGACGCCGACGCCGCGCCGGACGAGGCGCAGGCCGAGCTCCAGGAGCGCTTCCTGGTCAGTGAGTGGGCCGACCGGGTGCCGGTGGAGGTGGAGGTCCCATTCGCGACGGTGATCGCCGGCATCGTGGTCCGCGGCCGGATGGACGCCGTCTTCGCCCGCCCCGCCGGCCGGTTCGACGTGGTCGACTGGAAGACCGGCCGACAGCCGGCCGGCGCCGCCGCCGAGGCGGCTGCGGTGCAGCTCGCCGTGTACCGGCTGGCCTGGGCGGAGCTGGCCGGAGTGCCGGCCGAGCGGGTCGGGGCGGCGTTCCACTACGTCCGGGACGCGGTCACCGTCCGACCGGTCGACCTGCTCGATGTGGCCGGTCTGACCGCGTTGATCGCCGCGGTGCCGGAAACTACGGCGGCGGGTGGCCGGCCCGGACATTCGTGATACCTTAGTGGCGTTGCAGTTATGGTTCCCAGAGACTCTGTGTGCGCCTGGCGGATTGTGGCCCCAGGCGCTCTTTGTTGTGTCCGGAGCTCTCCGGGCGGGGCGACCAGAAGCGACAGGCGGTCCGCGCAGTTCCGCGCGGTCCGTATCTCTTCGGGCCCGCAACAGGTGCGGGCCCGACGTTCCGTCAAGGAGACGAACATGGCTATCGGCACCGTCAAGTGGTTCAACGCTGACAAGGGCTTCGGCTTCATCACCCCGGACGGCGGCGGGGCCGACGTCTTCGCCCACTTCTCGGCCATCCAGACGTCCGGCTACCGGAGCCTGGACGAGAACCAGCGGGTCGAGTTCGACGTGACCCAGGGCCAGAAGGGCCCGCAGGCGGAGAACATCCGCCCGCTCTGATCCCCGGATCGCGCACCATCCACCGCGCCCTCCGGGCGCGGTGGCGGGACCGGCCCGCCCCGCCGTCGACCTGATTACCAGGCGGCGACGCGGCGGTGGGCCGGGCCCGTACCCCTCGGTTCGTGCTTGTGAGTTCCCGGCGGACGGGTCCGCCGGTCGATAAGCGCCGTCCGGCGCACTTCCTCGACACGTGCCGCGTCGAGGAAGGCTCATATGATCACTGTCACCCCGTCGTTCGCCCACACCGGGCTGGCCCCGGCGCTCGTCGCCGAGCTGGCCGCCCAGGGCATCACCGCCCCGTTTCCGATCCAGGCGGCCACGCTGCCGGACTCACTCGCCGGCCGGGACGTGCTCGGTCGTGGCCGAACCGGCTCCGGTAAGACCCTGGCCTTCGGGCTTCCTGTTCTCTCCCGCACCGCCGGCCGCCGGGCCCGGCCGGGACGTCCGCTCGCCCTGCTCCTGGTGCCCACCCGTGAGCTGGCCCAGCAGGTGACCGAGGCCCTCGACCCGTACGCCCGCGCGGTCGGGCTGCGCTGCGCCACCGTGGTCGGTGGGCTGTCGCTGAACCGGCAGGCGCAGACGCTGCGGGCCGGCGCCGAACTGGTCGTGGCCACCCCCGGTCGGCTGCACGACCTGATCGACCGGGGGGACGTCCGGCTCGACCAGGTCGGCGTAACCGTCCTCGACGAGGCCGACCAGATGGCCGACATGGGGTTCCTGCCACAGGTCACCCGGCTGCTGGAGCAGGTCGCCCCGGGCGGTCAGCGGATGCTCTTCTCGGCCACCTTGGACGGCGGCGTGGACCGGCTGGTCCGCCGGTTCCTCACCGACCCGGTCACCCACTCGGTGGACCCGGGCACCGCCACCGTCACTGCGATGACCCATCACGTCCTGCACATCGAGGCCGCGGACAAGCCGGCCGCGTTGAGCTGGATCGCGGCCCGGGAGGGCCGGACCATCCTGTTCATGGGCACCAAGTACCGTGCCGACCGGGTCGCCCGGCAGCTGCTCGCCAAGGGCGTACGCGCGGCGGCGCTGCACGGCGGCAAGTCGCAGCCGCAGCGCACCCGGATCCTGGAGCAGTTCCGCACCGGGCAGGTGACCGCGTTGGTCGCCACGGACGTCGCCGCCCGGGGCATCCATGTGGACGGGCTGGACCTGGTGGTCAACGTGGACCCGCCGACGGAGGCGAAGGACTACCTGCACAGGGGCGGCCGGACCGCCCGGGCGGGGGAGTCCGGCACCGTGGTCACGTTGGTCCTGCCCGAGCAGCGGCGGGACGTGTCCCGCCTGATGGCGACGGCGGGGATCCGCCCGCAGGCCACCCGGGTACGTCCCGGTGACCCGGAACTGGTCCGGGTCACCGGCGCCCGGGAGCCGTCCGGTGTACCGGTGACGATCGCACCGCCGCCGACCGCGCAGGCGTCCCGCCCGAGCGGTGCCGGCAGTCGGGAGGCCGCGGGTCGGTCCGGCGGCACCGACGGCCGGATGGGACACCGGTCCTCGGGCCGCCCGCGCCGGGGGCGGCGTCCGCGGGCCACCTGACCGGGCCGGGCCCGTGGCTGCGGCCGGTCTCCTGGTCGCTGGATCGCTTGTCGGCTGACCACCCACCACTCGACGGGTGGACTCAGTCGGCAATCGGCACCTGGTGGGTCCGATGGACGACTGCGCGGGGCCCGCGTCCGCGGGAGGCTGTCCGGGGACAGCGCCGGGCCGACCGCCCGGCGTGGGAGGGCAGCCATGACGGGGGACACCGGCTCGGGTGCGGTGCGGGAACTGCTGCTGGTCGTGGCGCTGGCCACCGCCGGAGTGCTGCTCGCCGTGGTCGCGGCTTTCACCCCGTGGCACGCCGCGCCAGGTGGGGCCGCTCCAGTCGCGCCGGTGGAACTGCGCAGCCCGGATGGCGGATCCGCCTCGACCGAGAGCTGAGCACGACCGCGTCGCCGTGGGCGCCGCTCGCCGGGCGGCGCCCGGTGCCGGTAGGTCGTCGTTGCGTGGGGTGTCGACGCGCTAGGGTCGAGCCGTGCCGGCGCGCAGAACGAAGATCCCAGCGACGAGGTATCCCGTCGAGCGGTTCACCCTCGACAACGGCCTGCGGGTGGTGCTGACACCCGACCGCAGTGCCCCGGTGATCGGGGTGGCGGTCGTCTACGACGTCGGCATCCGTTCCGAGCCGGAGGGGCGCACCGGCTTCGCTCATCTCTTCGAGCATCTGATGTTCCAGGGCTCGGAGAACCTGCCGAAGCTGGCGCACTTCCGGCACGTCCAGGGCGCCGGTGGCACCTTCAACGGCTCCACCCACCTTGACTACACGGACTATTTCGAGACGTTGCCGAGCAACGCACTGGAACGGGCGCTGTTCCTCGAGGCCGACCGAATGCGCGGCCCCCGGCTGACCGAGGAGAACCTCCGCAACCAGGTCGACGTGGTCAAGGAGGAGATCCGGGTCAACGTGCTCAACCGGCCCTACGGTGGGTTCCCCTGGCTGACCCTGCCGCCGGTCATGTTCGAAACGTTTCCCAACGCCCACGACGGCTACGGATCCTTCGGCGACCTGGAGTCGGCGGCTGTCGAGGATGCGGCCGACTTCTTCCAGCACTACTACGCCAGTGGCAACGCGGTGCTGGCGGTCAGCGGGGACATCGACGTCGCGGAGGCGCTGGCGCTGATCGAGCGACACTTCGGCGACGTGCCGGCCCGCCCCGCGCCCGGTCGGCCGCAATTCGACGAGCCGGACCTGACCGCGGAACGGCGGACGTCGTACACCGACCGGCTGGCCCCGCTGCCGGCGGTCGCCTCGGCGTGGCGGGTGCCCGATCCGGTCGGCGACTTCGCCGGCTATCTGCCGTACGTGGTGCTCGCCGAGGTGCTCACCGACGGTGACGCGTCCCGGCTGGTGGAACGGCTGGTCCAGCGGGACCGGACGGTGACGAGCGTCGGCGGTTACCTCGGCTTCATGGGCGACCCGTTCGACGTCCGCGACCCGACGGCCTTCCTGCTCCAGGCGCACCTGCCTCCCGGCGGCGGCGTGGACAAGGTGCTGCGCACCGTGGACGAGGAGCTGGACCGGCTGGCCACCGACGGACTGGCCGACGGCGAGCTGGCCCGTACCCAGGCCCGAATGGCCACCCACCTGCTGCGCGACACCGACGCGGTGCTCGGGCGGGCGCTGCGGATGGCCGTCCTCGAGCAGCAACGCGGCGAGCCGGGGCTGCTCAACGAGTTACCCCGGCTGGTCGGCGAGGTCACCGCGGAACAGATCCGTGCCGCCGCCGCCACCCTGCGGCCGGAGCGCCGCGCGTCCATCGAGGTCGTGGCCGGAGGTGCTCGGTGAGCGTGAGGAGTGAGCCGGGTTTGCGAGCCCCGCAGTCGCGATCGGGAGGGGAGGCTCGGTGAGCGTGAGGAGTGAGCCGGGTTTGCGAGCCCCGCAGTCGCGATCGGGAGGGGAGGCTCGGTGAGCGTGAGGAGTGAGCCGGGTTTGGTCGCGCCGCACACCCTGCCGCCGCTCGGCCCCACCCGCAGGCTCAGGCTGCCGAAGCAGGCCGAGCGCACGCTGGCCAACGGGCTCACCGTGATCGCCGTACGCCGGCCGGCGGTGCCCCTGGTCGAGCTGCGGCTCGGGATGCCGTTTGGGCGGGTGCACCTGGCCCGGGGCGCGATGCTCGCGCAGACGATGCTCTCCGGCACGGAGACGATGGACGCCGTGCGGATCGCCGCCGAGTTGCAGAAGGTCGGCGGCGGGCTGTCTGCCGGGATCGACCCGGACCGGCTGATGCTCTCCGGCGCCGGGCTGGTCACCGGCCTGGACCGGATGCTGGAGATCCTGGCCGACGTGTTGACCGGGGCGACATACCCGGCCGACGATGTCGCGACCGAGCGGGACCGGCTGGTCGACCGGATCCAGGTGGCGCAGAGCCAGCCCGCCCACTTGGCCCGCACCGCACTGCTCAAGCGGATCTACGGACGGCACCCGTACGCGGTGCAGACCCCCGAGCCGGAGCAGGTCCGGGCGGTGCGGCCGGGGGTGCTGCGCAGTCTGCACGCGCAGCGGGTGCATCCGGCCGGCGCGGTTCTCGCACTGGTCGGGGACATCCAGCCGGATCGGGCGCTGGACGCGGCCGAGAAGGCGCTCGCCGGCTGGAACGGCGGGGGCCGCGCCGTCGAGTTGCCCCGTACGCCGCCGCTGGAGCCGGGGCCGCTGCTGCTCGTCGACCGTCCCGGCTCGGTGCAGTCCTCGCTACGTGTGGCTCTGCCGGCGGTGCCGCGTACCCATCCCGACCACGCCGCGCTGCAACTGGCCAACCTGGTCTTTGGCGGATACTTCTCGTCCCGGTGGGTGGAGAACATCCGTGAGGACAAGGGTTACACGTATGGGCCGCACTCGTTGGTCGAGCACTCGGTGGCCGGGTCGGTGCTGGTCGCCGCCGCCGAGGTGGCCACCGAGGTGACCGGGCCGGCGCTGCTGGAAACCACGTACGAGCTGGGTCGGCTGGCCTCCGTCGCGCCGCGGGAGGAGGAGTTGGAGCAGGCTCGCCAGTATGCCCTCGGCACGCTCCAGCTCGGCATGTCCACCCAGGCTGGGCTGGCGTCGTTGACCAGTGCGTACGCCGGCAGCGGCCTGCGCCTGGACTTCCTCGCCGAGCATGCGGCGCGGCTGGCGAGGGCAACGGTATCCGATGTCGCCGACGCGGCGGCTCTGTACCTCGCCCCGGCGCGGGCGGTCACCGTTGTCCTGGGTGACGCCGAGCGGGTCGTCCCGCAGCTGGCGGTGCTCACCTCGGTCATCACCTCCCCGGCGCTGTCGTGACCGGGGAGCCGGCACCGTTGGCTCGCTCCACTCTGGACCGAGCGGCGCACCGCCGTACCGATCTGGGCTGGCTGGCCGAGGCGTGGGGCCGGGCCCGGGTGCTGGTGCTGGACAGCGCTGCCGAGGGTCGGGGGCTGCTGCGGATCGACGCCGTCCCGCCGGCGCTGGCGCTGATCGGCCCGGGTGAGGTGCCGGTGGAGGCTGTGGCCCGCGCGATGTTCCTCGGCGTTGAGCCGGACGGCGTACCGGTGTTCCTCGTGGACGCGCCGTTGCCGGCGCTGCCCGGCACCCGTCCGGCACACCTGCGCGAGGTGGGCCACCTGCTCGGCGACCGGGACGCCGGCCTGTTCACCACCGGCCTGGCTCTGCTCAACTGGCATCAACGGCACGCCTACTCACCGGTCACCGGTCACCCCACCCGGATGGACGAGGGCGGCTGGTCCCGCGTCGACGAGGGTGGCGAGCGGGTCTGGCCGCGCACCGACCCTGCGATGATCGTGTTGGTGCACGACCGCGTGCCTGGCCTCGACGGGCGGTGCCTGCTCGGCAACAACGCTGCCTGGCCGGGTGTCCCGGGCGGGCGACGCTTCTCCTGCCTGGCCGGGTACGTCGAGCCGGGTGAGTCGGCCGAGGCGGCCGTGCTGCGCGAGGTTCGCGAGGAGGTGGGTGTCGCGGTCACCGACATCGCGTACGCGGGTAGCCAGGCCTGGCCGTTCCCCGGCACGTTGATGTTGGGGTTCCTCGCGACGGCCGACCCGCGACATCCGCTCCACCTTGACCCGGCGGAGATCGCGTACGCCCGCTGGTTCACCCGGGCCGAGATCGGTGCGGCGTCCGCCGGGCGGACGGTCGACGTCGACGGCGGACGGTTGGTCCTGCCCTCACCGTCGTCGATCGCTCTTTCTTTGATCCACCGCTGGCTCGACGGCCACTGTTGACCGGTTCGCGGTGGGGGCGCGGTGGCCGCTGGGCGGTCCACGGCGGACCGTCGGCCATCACGGTCCGGCGCTCCGCCGGTGTGTCGGGCGGGCGGAGCGCGCTCGGGTGGCTTTGTCGCCGGTTTCCGACCCGAGCGCGCGGTCCGGCCCGTGACCGACGTTGCCGCGACGGTCACGGGCCGGGAACCCGAGCCGTCGTGGCCGACTGGAACAAGAAGCCCGGCGAGGGAGCCGAGCCGGCCACGACGGACGTCTCCGGTCAGCCGCCCGGGTCGTCCGTCCAGCCGGGCCAGTACGATGCCGGTTCGTCGAGCGGGAGCACCTTGACCCGCTGCCGGCCGGCGCGGACCGCGCCGACCGAGGCGAGGGCCCGGGCCAGCACCAAGGCGGCGTCCCGGTCCTCGGCGTGGACGATCTGTCGACGTGGTTCGGGTGAGACGGTCTCGTCGCGCAGCTGGCTGTCGCCGGCCCAGGCGGCGGCGATGTCCACGTCGGCTGCCGCGCGGACGTCGGTGCGAACGATCAGGAACCGCATGTCGGTCTCCGGATGTGCCGCGACGACGGGAACCGGGTGGAAGTTCCACGTCACTCACCGGCCATGTTACGCCCCGTAGCTGCCCTAGCAAGTGAACCGCGACCATCGGTCGGGGAGCCCAGCCGATCAGGGGAGGCCGCCGGTCCGGTCCGACACGCCTCGGGGCCGCCGGCACGACACCGGCGGCCCCGAGCGGACGACGATCAGACCCGGTCGAACCGACCGTTCTTGGTTCCGGCCAGGAAGCCCAGCCATCCAGCCTGGTCGAACAGTAGGATCGGACCGCCGCGGTCCTTACTGTCTCGGATGGCCACCGCGGCCGGGTCGGTCGGCAGCGGCGCCACCTCGACGCAGTTCGAGGTCTGGCTCCGCGTGCTCTTGCGCCAGGGGATCTCAGCCAGCCGGGCGAGGGCGGACGTTGTGTTGCGGATCTCGTTCATGGTTTCACTCCTGTGGTGAACCGACCGACGGAACGAGTGGCGCCGCACGACCTGACGGCGGGGTGCTTTCAGGACGGGTGCCCGGATCTTCGACGTGACCCGGGAGCACTGCCCGATTCACCTTTCCGTCAGGTGCCCGGGGTGCCGGCGGCGTTGGGCCGGCGCCGTTGCCGGCCCGTACGCCGCCATGGGCGGGGTCACCGCGTCGGGCAGCCGGCCCGTGGCCTGGATCAGCCAGGAGAGGGAGTCCGATGCGGAGAGCGCCGTCGTGCATAACCACTCGAACACCACTTTATAGCGATTTAGTGCTTTTACCTCTGTCGACATGACGTTGAGGAAGCCGCCCTCGATCGCCAGCGTCTCCGGGTCCTGCGGGTCGGCGAAACGGTAGAGAGAGAACGCGGTCGGCGGTAGGTACCAGTCGCCGAGCCGGGTGTCCCGGGGCAGCACGTGGAGCATGACGTTCGGCAGCATGGCCAGCTCACAGAGCTGGATGAGCTGCTCACGTAGCACGTCGGGTGGGCCAGCCCGTCCGACGAGCGCCGGCTCCTCGAGCACGGCCGTGTAGCGGGGCGCGTCCGGTGCCCGGGTGAGCAGCGACTGACGGGCCAGCCGGGCGCGTACCTCGGTGTCGACGTCTTCGGTCGCCTCCGGCTCCCCGGCCGCCTGGTCGACCTCGCGCGCCGAGGCGATCCGGACCCTCGCGTACCCGGGCGTCTGGAGCAACCCCGGCACCAACACCGGGTTGTACTCGGAGATCTCCACGCAGCCCGCCTCCAGCTCGGCGAAGCCGCGTTGCTGCTGGGTCATCACCGGGTAGTTCCGCAGCCAGCCGCGCATGTCGCCGGCCTCCTGGGTGATGGTCAGCAGGTCGTCGCGCTGTCCCGGGTCGGCCCGGTAGAGGTCGAGCAGGTCGCGGACGTCCTGCGGGTCCGGCCGGCTGCGGCCGTTCTCCAGCCGGGAGAGCTTCGACGCGGAGGCCCAACCGATCCGCTCGATGACCTGGTCACCGGTGAGACCCGCGGTCTCGCGCAGCCGGCGCAGCTCGGTGCCCAGCCTGCGCCGTCGCAGGATGGGACTGGGTGCGGCAGGAGGCACGATGTCCTCTTTTCCGTAGACCGCCGTGGACGCGACGGCAACTGTATGAAATTCGCCCCCCACCGTCAGTATGGACGGCGCGATCGGCGACGGAGGTTCCGGCCGGGGGCGTGTCTCGTCGGAAAGCCGGCACGCCACCCCACCACCCTCGACGGAGGACACATGCGCACTGTCCTGCGCCGCCCGGACTTCCGGCTGCTCTTCGGCGGTCTGCTGGCCAGCATGGCGGCCGAGTCGATCCTGCTGCTCGCGCTCGCCGTGTGGGTGAAGGAGCTGACCGGGTCGGACGGACTGGCCGGCGCCACCATCTTCGCGATCATCGCGCCGATGACGGTGGCGCCGCTGGTCGGCTGGTTCGTCGACCGGGTGCGCCGCAGGCCCTTCTTCATCGCCGCGAACCTGGTCACCGCGGTGCTGCTCACCCCGCTGTTCGCGGTCCGGGACCGGGCCGACGTCTGGATCATCTACCTGGTGTCAGTCCTCTACGGGCTGGCGTACATCACGCTCAGCGCCCTGCTCAGCGGCCTGATCCGGCAGCTGGTGCCGGCGGATCTGCTCGCCGACGCGAACGGCGTGCTGCAGACCGTACGTCAGGGGCTGCGGCTCGTCGGCCCACTGGCCGGAGCCGGCCTCTACGCCGCCGCCGGCGGGTGGCTGCTGACCGGAGTCGCGATGGCCGGATTCCTGACCGCCGCCGCGGTGGTGGGACTGCTGCGGGTCGACGAGACCCAGCGGCCGCGGCGACAGCCACGCTGGTCGACCGAGCTGGTCGCTGGCCTGCGGCACCTGGCCGCCGAGCCGGCGCTGCACCGGGCGTTGCTCGGCTACGGCCTCGGCTCGCTGGTGATGGGTTTCAGTGAGTCGCTGATCTTCGCGTATGTCGACCAGGGGCTCCGCCGCGACGCCGCGTTCGTCGGTGTGCTGGTGACCGTGCAGGGAGTCGGCGGACTGGTCGGCGGGCTCCTGTCACCGGCCGTCGTCCGCCGGGTCGGTGAGGTGGGCACGCTCGCCACGGGGGTGGCACTCTTCGGGCCGGCCGCACTGGCGTTGGCGTACCCGAACCTGTGGCTGGGCTTCGGCGCGGTGCTGCTGGCCGGAGTGTCGCTGCCGCTGACCATGGTCGGGCTGCACACGCTGATCCAGCGACGCACCCCGCCGGGTCTCATCGGCCGCGTCGCCGCCGCCTCCGAGGCGGTGGTCAGCGGGCCGCAGGCGTTCTCGATCGGCGCGGGAGCGCTGCTCGTCGGTGTCCTCGACTACCGCCTGCTCTTCGTGGCGGTCGGTCTGGCCACCCTGCTCGCCAGCGCCTACCTCTGGCATGGCCGCACCCTGACCCCGCCGGCCGGTGCCCGCCCGCCGGTCCCGCTGCCGTCCCCGAGGCGACCGGTCGATCATGACGTCGTCGCCGTCCGCCGGCGGCCGGGGCGATGAGCAGAGGGGTGGACCGGGCCGGAGGCGGCAGCGGCCGGCCCGGGAAGAGGGACCGGCCGCTCGTCGGCTGTGCGGTCAGACGGCCAGCTGCGCCAGGTGTTGCTTGACCTGCTTGATCGACGGGTTGGTCAGTGCGCTGCCGTCGGCGAAGCGCAGGGTCGGGACCGTCTGGTTGCCGCCGTTGACACTCATCACGAAATCCGCGGCCTGCGGGTCGCGCTCGATGTCGACCACCTCGTAGCCGATGCCCTCCCGGTCCAACTGCGACCTCAACCGGTGGCAGTAGCCGCACCACGAGGTGGAATACATGGTCAGCATCGTCAGGTCCTCCAACGGTACGGGGCGCGGCTTGCCGATCAAGCCGAGGTTGCCAGGTCATGCCTACCGCAAAATCGACACTCGGGAGGCATGCCCCCGGTGCAACGTCCGACCAGGCTGAGACAATTCCGGGCTGTGGTGGTTCACTCAGCATCCGAGCGCACGCTCGCCGGGCTCGACCCGGAGCAGCGGTCGGCGGTGACCGCCCCGGCCGGACCGGTCTGCATCCTGGCCGGTGCCGGCACCGGGAAAACCCGGGCAGTCACCTCGCGGATCGCCTACCGGGCGCTGACCGGCGAGATCTCCGCCCGGCACGTGCTCGCGGTCACCTTCACCGCCCGGGCCGCAGCCGAGATGCGCAGCCGGCTCACCGTGCTCGGGGTGCCCGGCGTGCAGGCGCGGACGTTCCACGCGGCGGCCCTGCGTCAGGTGCGGTACTTCGCGCCTCGGCTGCTCGACGGCCGGGCGGTGCCCGAACTGGTGGACAGCAAGGTCCGGTTGGTCGCCCTCGCCGCGGCGAAGGTCGGGCTGCGCGCCGATCGGGCGGGTGCCCGGGACCTCGCCGGTGAGATCGAGTGGGCCAAGTCGTCGCTGGTCGAGCCCGCGGAGTACGTCGTGGCGGCGGCGAAGGCGCTGCGCGACACGCCGTACGAGCCAGCGAGGGTCGCAGCCGTCTTCGCCGCGTACGAGAAGGCAAAGCGGTCCGGTGGGGTGATCGACTTCGAGGACATGCTGCGGGCCGCGGTCTGGGGGATCGAAGAGCACCCCGACGTGGCCGAGCAGGTCCGCGCCCAGTATCGGCACTTCGTCGTCGACGAGTACCAGGACGTCAACCCCCTCCAACAGCGGCTGCTGGAGGCGTGGCTGGGGGGGCGGGACGACCTGACCGTGGTCGGCGACGCCAGCCAGACCATCTACTCGTTCACCGGCGCCACCTCGTCGTACCTGGTCGACTTTCCCCGCCGGCACCGTGGTGCGTCGGTGATCCGGCTGGTCCGCGACTACCGTTCCACCCCCCAGGTGGTCGGGCTGGCGAACGCGGTGATCTCGCAGGCCCGGGGCGCCGAGGCCCGGCTGCGGTTGGAGCTGGTCGGCCAGCGTCCGCCCGGGCCGGAGCCGGAGCTGCGGATCTTCACCGACGAGCCGGCCGAGGCGGCGGCGGTCGCCGCCCGCTGCCGCGCCCTGGTCGCCGCCGGCACACCGGCCCGGGAGATCGCCGTGCTGTTTCGCACCAACGCGCAGTCCGAGGCGTACGAGAAGGCGCTCACCGAGGCCGAGGTTCCGTACCAGGTGCAGGGAGCGGAGCGGTTCTTCGAGCGCGCCGAGGTACGGCAGGCGATGGTCGCGTTGCGTGCCGCCACCCGCTCCATCGAGGGCTCCGGGTCTGGGCGCGCCACCAGCGGCGCTGGGCTGGAGCTGCCGCAGCGGGAGACCCCGCTGCCGGAGGTCGTGACCGAGGCGCTCGCCGCGGTGGGTTGGGTGCCCGACAGGCCGCCGGCCGGCGGTGCGGCCCGTGAGCGGTGGGAGGCGCTCGCCGCGCTGGTCCAGCTCGCCGAGGAGTACGCGGCCACGGCGGCGGTGCTGCCGATCGGCCCGGCCGCGTCGGTCGAGCGGCCGGTCACGCTGGTCGACTTCACCGACGAGCTGGCCCGGCGGGCCGCCGCCCAGCACGCGCCGCCGGTCGAGGGAGTCATCCTCGCGTCGCTGCACTCCGCCAAGGGCCTGGAGTGGAACGCTGTGTTCTTGGTCGGGCTCTCCGAGGGCACCCTCCCGACCACCTATGCGAAGACCGTGGAGCAGGTGGAGGAGGAGCGTCGGCTGCTCTATGTGGGGCTTACGCGGGCGCGGGAGTGGCTGTGGCTGTCGTACGCCACGGCCCGCTCGCCGGGTGGTCGGGCGCGGCGGCCCTGCCGATTCCTGCCCCAGCTGAACCGCTCGGGTGGGACCGAGCGGGCCGGCGCCGGCGGAGTCCGGCGCCCGGACCGACGTCGGATCCAGGTCGTCTCCTGCCGGATCTGCGGCACCGCCCTGCTCGCCGGCCCGGACCGCAAGGTGGGCCGCTGCGCCACCTGCCCGTCGGACATCGACGAGGAACTGCACGAGCGGCTGCGCGAGTGGCGCCGCCGGGTTGCCGTTGGTCAGCGGGTGCCGCCCTACGTGGTCTTCACCGACGCGACCCTGGTGGCGCTGGCCGAACGACGGCCCGGCCGGTCGCAGGACCTGACCGCGATCGCCGGAATCGGGCCGCGCAAGCTGGGGCTCTACGGGGAGGCGGTGTTGGCGCTGGTGGCCGGCGCGGCGGTGGACGACGTCTGCCCGGAGAAAACTTTCGGAATCTCGTCGTAAATTCGTTTGCCCTCGCCCCAGGGCGCGGAATAGCCTCATGGCACACCTCGCGAGCGACGGCATTCGGGCTGCTCACGGGCGTGGTCCAGTCGGCACGAGGAACGTCAGGGAGGTGGCACCAATGGAGATCTTCTACATCAATGAGCGTCCGGCGGCGCTGCCCGCTGCCGTTGCTCCGCTGTCGGCCGCCCCTGCCACTGCGCGACCGTGCGTTCCGCAGCTGCACCGGGTCGAGACTCAGGCCGAGCTGATTCTCGCGCCGGCAGTGACTGTGGTCCAGGGGAGCAGTGGCTTCACGGGCAAGGACGTCGATGTCGTCAAGCGGCGCACGGACGTCCGCGGTGTTCCACCTCGAGGTAGACCGGTCTGAACCAGACCACCGGCTCACCTCGAGGCCGCGGAACCCGCACACCGGGATCCGCGGCCTCAGTTTTTTGCCCTGCCGAAGTACGTCGGAATTGCGATCCACAAGATCGAAGTGAGAGAGAGGTGACCGGGCGATGAGTCTGGCGTTGGCCCCGCTCGACATCAGCGTCGAGCTGGAGGCGAACCTGCCCTGCCGGAAGTTCGACCCCGACCTGTGGTTCTCCGACTCGCCCACCGAGCTCGAGCTGGCCAAGTCGCTCTGCGGGGACTGCCCGCTGCGCGTCGAGTGCCTGGCCGGTGCGGTGGAGCGGGCGGAGCCCTGGGGCGTCTGGGGTGGCGAGATCTTCGAGCGTGGCGCGGTCGTCCCGCGCAAGCGGCCCCGGGGCCGTCCACGCAAGGAGGACGTCGCCCGTGACGCCGCGCTCCGGGTCGAGGCCGAGGCGCGCCTGGCGGCCAGTGGGCTGCCCACGCGCGACGCGGTCCGGCTGGCGGCCTGACAACTTCCCGATCCATTCCACCCATCGCCGGTGACCCACCGGCCGCGAGAAAGCTGACGAGGATGCTGCATCTGCCGAACGGAAACGACCTGCAACTACTCAACGAAGCGTTGTCGAGGGCTCGAATGCTCCGGCCTCAGGCCGGTCGCACCACCACGAGCACTGAGGCAACCCGTTCCGCCCGTACCATCGCCATGGCCGCCCGCAGCCGGTCGGCCCGCGAGCTGGGCGTCCTGTAAGGAAGGGGCCTGTCCTTGATGCCTGCGTCGAGGAAGGGCCCATGTCAACACCAGCGCGCCGGGCGCGCCCGGAACCTCCGGGCGCGCCCGGCTACGTTTAGGCGACCGGCGCGAAGCCGGGCAGCCAGCGCTCCAGGATGGCTCGGTACGGTGCCTTCGCCTCCAACTGGCAGAGCACTCCGATCGACCCGAGCGTCACCCGGTGGATCAGCAGGTACGACGGGGGCAGGTTGAGCTGTCGGCTCAGCTGGTAAGCGGGCGAGCGAGGGTTGGCCAGGCGGGTAGCCTCGGCTCGCAGCCAGGCCCGGGTGAACCGGAACTCCTCCTCGGCGACCGGCTCCAGCATCGGTCGGATGAACTCCAGCACGGCGTGGGCGTCGATGGGATCGGTGGCGCTGACGAAGCCCTCCTCGCGTAGCCCGGCCACCACCGCCTCGGCCTCGCCGCGGAGGGCGCGCCCCGCCAGTCGGCCGATCGGCTCGGGGGTGCCTTCCGGCAACCGGGCCACCGCCCCGAAGTCGATCACGCCGAGCCGTCCGTCCGCCAGCAGCCGGAAGTTGCCCGGATGCGGGTCGGCGTGCAGCAGCCCGGCCCGCATCGGGGCGGAGAGGTGCAGTTCGGCCATCAGCCGGCCCGCCTCATCGCGCTGCTCCGCAACGCCGTTCGCGATGATCTGCGACAGGGGTGTCCCCTCGACCCACTCGGTTACCAGAACCCGGGGCGACGCGGCGACCACGGCCGGGATGTAGATCTCGGGGTCGTCGGCGTACGCTGTGGCGAACGCGCGTTGCGACTCGGCCTCCAACTCGTAGTCCAGTTCCTCGGTGATCCGTTCCCGCAGCTCGACCAGGAGCGGCTTGACCTCCAGCCCGGGCTGGACCGCCCGGAACATCCCACCCAGCCGGGAGAGCTGTTTGAGGTCGGCGAGCAGGGCGTCGCCGGCGCCCGGGTACTGAATCTTGACCGCGACCGGGCGGGTCCGTGGCGCGCCCTCGGGCCCGTAGCCTGGTTCCCGCCACAGCGCGTGGTGCACCTGCCCGATGCTGGCGGCGGCGGCCGGTGTGTCGTCGAACTCCACGAACCGGTCCCGCCAGTCCGGGCCGAGTTGCTCGGTGAGCACCTTGTGCACGCTCGCCACGGGCAGCGGCGGCGCGGCCTCCTGGAGCTTGGTCAGCGCCTGCCGGTACGGGGCGGCGACCTCCTCGGGCAGTGCGGCCTCGAAGACCGACAGTGCCTGACCGAACTTCATCGCGCCGCCCTTGAGCTGGCCGAGGACGCTGAAGAGCTGCTCGGCGGTGCGTTGTTGGATCTCCGCGGAGATCACGTCGGAGGCGAGCCCGGTGACGCGCTTTCCCATGCCCAGGACGGTTCGACCGGCGAAGCCGAGCGGCAGAGTGGCGAGCTTGGCGGTCCGGGACACGGCCCGGCGCGGGATGTCGGTCACCCGGTCATTGTTACCGACTCGGCGGGCCCGCGGCTGCCGTGCGGCCGGGCTGGGGTGCCCTTCCGGTGGGCCCGGTCGACGCCGTGCGGGCGGGCGCAGCCCCGGGCCGGGTCCGCCGCGAGCAGACGCAGGACGGGTGCGGCGGCCAGCGGCGGCGTAGCCGACCGGCAACGGTTACCTCGACGCCGCAGCCCAGGGTCTCCGGGACGCCTCCGTCCAGGTGCGCCAGCGCCTCCGCGGTCGCGTACGCCGCGGCGGCGAGCAGCGTCGCCGTCGCGCACGCGGTCTCCGACGCTCCGGTGGCGAGCTGGGCGGCGAGCACCGGCCAGTTGGCGTCGTGGTCGGTCCGGTGCAGGTCGAGGCAGTTCAGGCAGGGCCCGATCGGCGGCCGGACCAGGGGACCGATCACCGGCACGCCCTCCCGGAGGTCGATCAGCAGGTGCGTCTGCCGGCGCTGGGCGTGGGCGGTGGCGACCAGGGCTGCCGGCTGGCCGGTGCCGGCCTGGATCACCAGATCGGCGCGGCTCGGGCGGATCGGGCCGATGGCGGTGCCGGGGGCGCTCCGGGCTAGCGCGGCGCGGACCGCGTCGTCGAGCGGGCGGCCGATGTCGCTGGCCGGGATGCCGGTCCCGACCAGGTCTGCCGGCTGGACCGGACCGGCCAGCTGCGATCGGACGTGGCCGACTCCGGCCTGCGCCAGCGCGAGCGCGATCGGTGCCCCGAGACGGCCGATACCGGCCACGACCACCCGCGCGGCGAGCCGACGGCGCAGCACCTGGGCGGGCGTCCCGGGCAGCCGCGGGCCGGCCAGGGCGAGTGCCCCGGCCTCGGCGGTGAGCCGGGTCCGCGGCGGGCCGGCCAGGTCCCGCGGCATCAGCGTGTGCGCGGGCACGACCAGTCCGGCGGCGCGCAACGTCTCGATCAGGGTACTGGCCTCGTCCCGGCCCACGTCGATCCGAGCTGCGTGTTCCAGGACGTGTCGCTCGCTGTGCGCGCCGTCGAGCAGGTCGAGCAGCCTGGCCGCCCGGGGATTGGCGATCTCCAGGAGGACGGCGCGGCCCGGCTCGACGCCCAGCTGCAGGGTGTGCCGGTCCCGCCAGAGACGGACGAGACCGGGTAGAAGAGTAGGCCGGGGAAGTGCGGTACGGGACATGGTCACGAATAGTGATCGAAACCGTGCTGTCCGTGGGCCGTTGTCCACAGATGTGCACAGCCCTGTTCAGGGTCGTCCACAGGAAATCGCGAGTTTTCCACAGGTTCGCGGTGTGCCTGTCCGGCAACCGACAGTGGTCGGACGCCGCGGAAGGGTGGCCGGCGGCCACCCTTCCGCGGCGCCCGGGCGGGTCAGACCTTCGCCTTGCCCAGAATGCGGTTCACTGTTGTGCCGCATACCGGGCACTTTCCCTTGGCCATGTTCATCCCGGTCTTGGAAACCTCGACGTGCCCCTCGAAGTCCCGCTTCTCCTTGCACTTGACGCAGTAACCGTTGTAGGTCTGGGCCTGGTCGGCCACGGTGTCCTCCTCGTCTCGTCCACCGGCGAAACGCTCATCCGGCGGGTGTCCCCGGCGGCGGGCCTCGGGGGGCTCCGGCGCTGGGCTTTTCGTCTCGGCCACTGTCGTGACCGCTGGTCCGCGGACCCTACCCAGGTCTGCGCGGTTCCTTGTCAGCTCCGCATGCTCACTGTGAGCAAGTTGACGTCGAGAGTGTGCATGGGGAATTCGGTCGGATAAGTGAGTTTGCCGGGGACACGCCGACCGGATGCCGTCAGAACAGCGTCTGGCGCCCCCTGAGTGACGGATCCCTGAATGATCGTTTACGGTGGTGGGTGGTGGCTGAAGATCGTCGTGGGCCGTTATGGAGGGCGGCTGGAGACGCTCCGTCACAGAAATTTTCGGGACTCCTGGCGACCAATCCCCTTTTTCCGGGCGCGTGTTGGGGTGTTGACCCTTGCGGACCCCCGGCCTCCACGCATTAGCTTTCCCTCGTGACAGGAAACCGAGGCTGCGCGGCCCGCTGATGGCAGCAGTGCGCAAGCCGGTCGTCGAGGTGCGGCGCAGCCAGCGTCGGCGACGGACGGTGTCCGCATATCGGGACGGCGAACGGGTCGTCGTGCTGATCCCCGACCAGTTCTCCCGGGCCGAGGAGAGCGAGTGGGTGGACCGGATGCTCGCCCGGCTCGCCGCCCGTGAGGGCCGGCTGGCCCGCTCCGACGCCGAACTGCTCGCCCGAGCCACCCGGCTCATCACGTTCTACCTGGCCGACCACGGCCCGGACGCCGTCCCGGTCAGCGTGCGCTGGGTGACCAACCAGAACGGCCGGTGGGGTTCCTGCACGCCGGCGGACCGGACGATCCGCATCTCGCACCGGGTCCAGGACATGCCGGACTGGGTCATCGACTACGTCCTGCTACACGAGTTGGCCCATCTCATCGTGCCGAGCCACAATGCCGCGTTCTGGGAGCTGGTCGGCCGGTACCCGAAGACAGAACGGGCCCGTGGCTACCTCGAGGGCGTCGCCGCCGTCGCCGGGTCCTGACGTGCCGTCGCCGGTTCTGGCCGCCGGGGTCGGTCACGGAACCTCCGCCGGGCGGTGATTCACTCCATGCCGCCGGCAGCGGAACGCCCGGCCGGGCAGCGGTCTGTGCCGGCGGCCGGAGGCCGATCACCGTCGTCGACCCGACTCGGATGCGCGTAGGGTCGGGGCGTGGCACGACGTGTGGTGGTGGCGTTGCTCGGGCCGGTCGCCTGGGCGCCACCGGGCATCGATCCCGTCGCGTGGCGCACCGCGCTGGCCGACGACGTGGTCGATCTGCTGACCACGCTCAACGGGGTCGACCCGGCGGTGGCCGTGACATCGGCCGATCGCTGGCTGGCGGACGCGGTGCTCTGGCCCGGCACCACCGTGTACGAGGTGCCGGAGCCCACGGTCGACGCCGTCCTCGCCGCGGTCGTGGGGGATGGTCGGGGCGGCGGTGGGTACGACCAGGCGGTGGTGATCGCTGGGGATGCTCCGGACCTGCCCGGTCTGATCATCGGTAAGCTGCTCCGGCCGCTCACCAGCAGACCGGTCGCGGTCGCGCCGGCCGAGGGGAGCGTGGGCCTGCTCGGTTTGGCGATGCGGCTACCCGTACCTGAGTGGCTGCCGGCGGTGGATCTCGACACCGCGCGGCCGGCGGCCGTGCGCGCGGCGGCTCCCCGCCCTGGCGACCTCGCGGTGACGTCGGCCTGGCACCGCCTGCGTGGCCCCGCCGACCTGGCCCGGCTGAATCCGGCACTGGACGGTTGGGACACCACCCGGGCCCTGCTCGCCGGCGTCGGACGCCCCGGCTGACCGCCCGGCTCGCCGGAATCCACCGGCTTCCGGCGAGCCCGGCCGAACCCGTGGCCGCCGGGCCAGGTCCGAAGACCTCGGGCCGGCAAATCTTGTGGACCGGCCGGGCGGATGTGCCGGCCCGGACCGGCGGGCACGGTGAGCCGATACCGGTCCGGGTGAGTCGACGCCGAGCCGGAATCGCACGAAACGGTCAGAAGGGATCGAACGGTCAGGACGGCTTGTCGCCGCCATCGGCCCCGGGGCCGCTCCCCGGCTCGCCCGGCGCCTTCTCCTTCGGGCCGCCCGGGGCGCCGAAGTCGAAGCTCTCCAGCTCGCCGAGGTCGAGCTGGGACCGAGCGAAGGCCACCGGGTCGGCGAAGTCGTCATCGGACGGCAGCAGATCCGGGTGGCCCCACAGGGCGTCCCGGCCGGCGATCCCGCGATGCTCGGTGAGGGCCGCCCACAGCGCGGCCGCCTCCCGCAGCCGGCGCGGGCGCAGCTCGAGACCCACCAGCGCGGCGAAGGTCTGCTCGGCCGGCCCGCCCGCGGCCCGCCGCCGCCGGAACGCCTCGCCGAGCCGGACGACGTTGGGCAGCCGGCCCCCCGCCGCGCTGTCCACCACATGGCAGACCCAGCCCTCGACCAGGGCGAGCGCGGTCTCCAACCGGGCCAGCGACGCCTTCTGCGCCGGGCTGTCCTCCGGCGTGAAGATGCCCTCCAACGCGATCGCCTGCATCGACTCCGGGTCGGTCGGGTCGACCCGACCCATCGCCTCCTCGATCGCCTCGCGGTTGACCCGGATCCCAGCGGCGTACATCTCCACCGCGCTGAGCACGTGTCCACGCAGCCACGGCACGTGCTCGAAGAGCCGCTGGTGGGCGGCCTCGCGTAGGGCCACGTAGAGGCGGACCTCGTCCTCGGGTAGCTCCAGGCCGGCACCGTACTGGCGGATGTTGGTCGGGATGAGCGCGGCCGTGGCAGCCGGGCCGAGCGGCAGCCCGATGTCGCCGGCGGAGAGCACCTCGGCGGCGAGCGAGCCGAGGGCCTGGCCCAGCTGACCGCCGAAGAGCGCCCCACCGAGCGTGGCCACCATCGACTGCATCGGGCCGAGCTGGGCGCGTGCCTCCGGCGGCACCAGGTCACCCATGGCGCCCACCATCCGGCTGGCCACCGGGTCGCACAGCTTCCGCCAGACGTCGAGCGTCTTGTAGATCCATTCGTTCCGGTTCCACGCGACCGAGGTGTGGATGCCCGACGGCAGCGCGGAGGCCGGCTCCAGCCACAGGTCGGCCAGGCGCAGCGCCTCCTCCACCGCGTTGCGCTCGTACGGTGAGACCGCCGGGTCGCCCGCCGCGGCGAGCTGGCTCGCGGCCACCTGGCGGGCCAGGTCCCAGTTCACCGGTCCGCTGCCGGGCGTGGCGAGCAGATGCTGCAACTGCGACATGAACTGCTGCATCTGCGCGGGGTCGTTGGGGTCTGGTGGTTGCCCACCCGGGAGCGCAAAACCGAACGGAATATCAGGCACGAGGTCTACGGTACGCGCGCCGCGCCCCAGGTAGCGTCTGCTGCCGTTGCGCTGACGGCGAAGTCCCGGCTCGTCCGCCGGCGCGACCCGGTCCGGTCGGTACGCTCTGCGGCATGAGACGTCGCGGCCTGACCGTCCTGCTCGGTGCCCTGCTCACCACACTGCTCAGCATCGGCGTGCTCGCGGCACCCATCCCGTACGTGGTGCTCGGTCCCGGCCCGACCGTCAACACGCTCGGCTCCGACAACGGAAAGGAGGTCATCCAGGTCACCGGCCGGGAGACCTCCACGTCGGCGGGACAGCTGCGGCTGACCACGGTGGGGGTGCAGCCCTCGGTCAAGCTGCGCTCGGCCATCCAGGGCTGGTTCTCCGACGACGAGGCGGTGGTGCCGCGCGAGCTGGTGTATCCGCCGGGGGAGACCCAGGAGGAGGTCGAGGAGCGTAACGCGGAGGACTTCAAGGTGTCGCAGAGCAGCGCGGAGACCGCGGCGCTGCGCGAGCTGGGGTTCCCGGTGCGGATCGTGGTCAAGACCGTCGCCGCGGACGGCCCGTCAGCCGGTATCCTCAAGCCCGGCGACGTGGTGACCTCGGTAGACGGGCAGCCGGCGACGGCCGCCGGCCGGCTCACCGAGCTGATCCGGGCCAAGCCGGCCGGGACTACCCTGGAGGTCGGTTACACCAGGGACGGGGCCGCGGCGATCGCCCGGATCACCAGCCAGGAGCAGGACGGCCGGCCCCGGATCGGGATCGAGATCGATCAGGAGCAGCCGCATCCCTTCACGCTGAAGATCGACCTGACGGACATCGGCGGGCCGAGCGCCGGCCTGATGTTCGCCCTCGGGATCGTGGACAAGCTGACCCCGGAGGACCTGACCGGCGGGCGGATCATCGCCGGCACCGGCACGATCGACGACGACGGACGGGTCGGCCCGATCGGCGGGATAGCCCAGAAGCTGGTCGGGGCGAGGGACGCGGGGGCCACCGCGTTCCTGGTCCCGGCCGACAACTGCGCCGAGGCCGTCCGCAACCCGCAGCCGGATCTCCCGCTGCTGAGGGTGGCCACCCTCGACGACGCACTGCACGCACTGCAAGCCCTGCGCGCAGGTGATCACCCTGCCCGCTGTTAGGTGACGCTCCCGACCGTCACCAGCCCCGCCGCAGCCCCGGCGCCACGAGCTCACGAGGGCGGGCCGGCGTCGCCGCGTGCGGTGCGACCTGACCGTGGCCCGGAACGTTCAGGAAGACCCCGTACTCTGGTGGCCTGGTCGGAGCCGATCACATCGAGCGTGCGGAGCCAACAGTGGTCATGCGTAGCAATGCCCCCCTGCCGAGGATGAGCCGACGCGGACGCGTCACGATCGGTGTCCTGGTCGGGGTGTTTGTGCTCTTCACCCTGCTCGGCTGGGGTGTGCAGGCGTGGACAGACTGGCTGTGGTTCGACGAGGTCGCGTACACCCAGGTCTTCACCGGGGTGCTCGCCACCCGGCTGCTGCTCTTCCTCGCGGTCGGGCTCGGCATGGCGGTCGTGGTGGGCGGGAACCTCTGGCTGGCGCACCGGCTGCGGCCCCGGCTGCGTCCGCAGTCCCCGGAGCAGGCCACCCTGGAGCGGTACCGGATGCTGCTGAGCCCACGGCTCGGCGCCTGGATCGCGCTGGTCGCCGCCGTGATCGGCCTCTTCGCCGGGCTGTCGGCGCAGAGTCGGTGGGACCAGTGGCTGCTCTTCCGCAACGGCGGGGACTTCGGCGTGACGGACCCGGAGTTCGGGGTGGACGTCGGCTTCTACGTGTTCGACCTGCCGTTCTGGCGTTATCTGCTCGGGGTTGGCTTCACCGCGGTGGTGCTTGCGCTGATCGGGGCGCTCGCCGTCCACTACATCTTCGGCGGCGTCCGCCTGCAGGGCGTCGGGGACCGGATGAGCAATGCCGCACGGGTCCATCTGAGCAGCCTGGTCGCGATCTTCGTGCTGCTCAAGGCCGTCGCGTACGTGCTGGACCGGCGGGCGATGTTGCTGGAGTACAACGACGGGGCCAACGTCTACGGCGCCGGCTACGCCGACGTCAACGCGCTGCTGCCGGCGAAGGAGATCCTCGCCTACATCTCGGTCGTGGTGGCGATCGCGATCATCGTCTTCTCCAACGCCTGGATGCGGAACCTGGTCTGGCCGGGCATCTCGCTGGCCCTGCTCGGCGTCTCCGCCGTCGCGATCGGCGGCATCTACCCGTGGGCGGTGCAGACCTTCGAGGTGAAGCCGAGCGCCCGGGACAAGGAGGCGCCGTACATCCAACGCAGCATCGACGCCACCCGCGCCGCGTTCACCCTCGCCGGCGTCGAGAACAGGCCGTACGCGGCGAGCAATCTCACCCCGCCGGCCACCCTGGCCACCGACACCGCGGTGGTGCCGAACGCCCGCCTGCTGGACCCGCAGCTGGTCAGCGAGACCTACACCCAGCTCCAGCAGGTACGCGGCTTCTACGACTTCGGCCCTAAGCTCGACATCGACCGCTACACCGTGGACGGCAAGACGCAGGACTACGTGGTCGGCGTCCGTGAGATCAACTACGGTGAGCTGACCGCGCAGCAGAGCAACTGGATCAACCGGCACACCGTCTACACCCACGGCTACGGCCTGGTCGCCGCCCCGGCCAACCAGGTCGTCTGCGGCGGCCAGCCATTCTTCGTCTCGGGCTTCCTCGGCGAGCGGTCGCAGGAGGCCTGCTCCGCGCAGAGCGAGCAGGTCCCGGCCAGCCAGCCGCGAATCTACTACGGCGAGCGGATGGAGACCGGCGACTACGCCATCGTCGGCAAGGCCGACCCGGAAGCCAACCCCGCCGAGTTCGACCGGCCGGTGGGCGAGGGTGGCGACAACGGTCCCGAGTCCTACTACACCTACACCGGCTCCGGCGGCGTCGAGATCGGTTCCTTCACCCGACGGCTGCTCTACGCCGTCAAGGAGCAGGAGACGAACTTCCTGCTCTCCGAGGCGGTCAATGAGAACTCCAAGCTGCTCTACGTCCGTAACCCCCGCGACCGGGTGGAAAAGGTCGCCCCGTTCCTCACCGTGGACGGCGACCCGTACCCGGCGGTGGTCGGCGGCCGGGTGCAGTGGATCGTCGACGGCTACACCACCGCCGCCACCTACCCGTACGCCGAGCGGGTCAACCTCCAGCAGGAGACGACCGACGAGCTGACCGGCCGCGGCACGTTCCAGCTCGCCCGCGAGAACGTCAACTACATCCGCAACTCGGTGAAGGCGACCGTCGACGCGTACGACGGCACCGTCACGCTGTACGAGTTCGACGACGGCGACCCGGTGCTGCGGGCCTGGAACCGGGCGTTCGGCGGTGACCTGGTCAAACCGAGGTCGGAGATCCCGGAGGATCTGGTCGCGCACTTCCGGTACCCGGCCGACCTGTTCAAGGTGCAGCGCAACCTGCTCACCCGGTTCCACGTGACCAGCCCTGGCGACTTCTACTCCGGGCAGGACTTCTGGCAGGTCCCCAACGTGCCGGACGCGCCCGACAGCGGGCAGAAGCAGCCGCCGTACTACCTCTTCACCCAGTTCCCGGGGCAGGAGTCGCCGCGGTTCCAGCTCACCGCCGCGGTCACCCCTAACGGACGGCAGAACCTGGCCGCGTTGATCTCCGGCTCCTACGTTGACGGTCAGCCGCGGCTGGAGGTGCTGGAGCTGCCGGACCAGACGCGGATCTCCGGCCCGGTGCAGGTGCACCAGCAGATGACCAACAACGCCCAGATCCGGCAGCAGCTCAACCTGCTCTCCTCCAACCAGGCGCAGGTCCAGTACGGCAACCTGCTCTCCCTGCCGTTCGGCGACGGAATGCTCTACGTCGAGCCGGTGTATGTGAAGAGCAACCAGCAGGACGCGTACCCGCTGCTGCAGAAGGTTCTCCTGTCGTACGGCGACGGCGGCTCGTACGTCGTGCTGGCCGACAACCTCACCGACGGCATCAAGCAACTCGTCGAGCAGGGCAAGCAGGCCGGCGCGCCGACCACCCCGCCGCCGTCCGGTGAGACGCCGCCGTCGCCGTCGCCGAGCCCGGGTGCGACCCCGCCCCCGTTCACCGGCGAGCTGACCGAGGCGGCGAACCGGCTCGAGGCCGCGATGACGGAGGTTAAGGTCGCGCAGGCCTCCGGTGACTTCGAGCGGTACGGCCGGGCGTTGAAGGCGCTGGACGAGGCGATCACGGCTTTCCAACAGGCACAGGGCGCGGCCGCCCCGGCGCCCGGTGGCACGCCCACTCCGACGCCCACGGGCACACCGACGACCGGCGGCTGAGCCGGCACCGCGATCGGCGGCGCCCCCGGATCTCCCAGCGAGGATCCGGGGGCGCCGCCGTGTTCCCGACATCTGTGCAACCCGCCGGGCAGCGGCACCGTTCTTAGGACAACGACAGCGACGGACCTTGGGGACATGTGATGGTGACATGAGGGACGCGGCGAGTTTCGACGAGTTCTACCGGAGCACCGCGCACCGGATGCTGCGCTACGGCTACGCCGTCGCGGGCGACCACGCCGAGGCACAGGATCTCGTGCAGGAGGCGTACGCCCGGGCCTGGCGGCAGTGGGGGAAACTCACCGGGCACCCCGCGCCGGAGGCCTGGCTGCGGCTGGTGGTGGCCCGGCTGGCCACCGACCGTTGGCGCCGGCTGACCGGTTGGCGGACGGCGATGCGCCGCTCCGGCGTGCCGGGCCCGGTGCCGCCCCCCAACGAGGACAGCGTGCTCCTGGTCGGCGCGCTCCGGCAGCTCCCGGCCAACCAACGGCAGGCGCTCGCCCTGCACTACCTCTACGACATGTCCGTCGAAGACATCGCCCGCGAGACGAACGTGGCGACCGGGACCGTGAAGTCCTGGCTGTCCCGGGGGCGTGCCCGGCTGGCGGCCCTCCTGCCAAACCTCACCGACGAGCGACTGGAGGCGAACGATGTCGCCTGACCTGTCCGACCTCTACCGTTCGCTCGCCGACGAGGCGGGCACGCGTACGCTGCCCGCGCCGGAGAAGCTCCGCCGTACCGCGGATCGGCGCGCCCGGATCCGGATGGCTGGCACGGCGCTCGCGGTGGCAGTCCTGGTCACCGGGGCGGCGGCCGGTTCGCAGCTCGTGCTCTCCGCCGATCCTGCCCCGGTCGCCCCGCCTGGCGGGCCCCCGACCTCGCCGTCCGTGCCGAGCCCGACGCCGTCGGCGATCCCCAGCGGTAGCCCGTCGACCGCGACGGGCACTCCGTACCGGCCGACCTCGATCCCGGATGAGGCGTTCTTCCAGCTCGCTCCGGAGAACGACAAGGGGATCTCGACCTTCGTCGACGCCGAGGTGCTGCCGCCACTGTGCGGGGCCCGTCTTGCCAGCGACGACGCGGTCGTGCAGCGCCGGAGCCGGCACCTCGCCTACAAGAAGGCCAGCAGTCCCGCGAACGCGGGCTACATCCCGGACGGCAGCTACGTGAACTCCATCACGATCTACGAGCCGGGCCGTGCCGACGACGCGATGGGTGAGTTGCGTGACGCGGTCCGCGCCTGCCCGACGCAGCGGGGCGCGGGCGGGAGCAACCCGGCGACGTACCACCCGAAGCTACTCGACGGCGGCGACTTCGGTGACGAGTCGGTGCTGTTCGAGATCCGGTCCGACGCCCGTGACCTGGCGGGAAATCCGGTCGACGGGGAGCAGGTGCGGTTGATCCGCGCGATCCGGGTCGGCGACGTGGTGACGCTCCTGTGGGAGCAGGGCTGGGAGGGCACCTCGGCGGAGCGTGCGCAGGTCGACGCCGACAGCCACCGCGCGGTGCGCGCGATCATGTCCTGGCTCGGCTGACGAGCCGTGTCCTCCGTTGAGGCGTGGGAGGGTCCCGACCCCGGACGGTCGGGACCCTCCCACGCCGCGGTGGTCCGGTCGTTTTGCAGGGTGCCGGGGTGGTGCGATACGGTTGGGAAACCGACGCGGGGTGGAGCAGCTCGGTAGCTCGCTGGGCTCATAACCCAGAGGTCGCAGGTTCAAATCCTGTCCCCGCTACTCGTTGGCGAAGGCCCCGGATCTTCCGGGGCCTTCGTCGTTCCCCGGCTTTTGTCGTGTCCGGCGTTCGCGGTTCCGGAGCGCCTGTCGCGTTCGGGTGTGGCCCGTGGCCGGATCGCTTTGTCGGGACGCCCGTGCCCCGCTCGTCGCGCGGTGCTGCCCGCGACCGGGTCGGGGCGGCGGATTCTGCCGGCCGGAGCCGAGCGTCCGGGCCGCCGGAGGGGGGGGCGATCATGGCGGCGCGGGATGGGCTAGACTGATGAAACCGACGCGGGGTGGAGCAGCTCGGTAGCTCGCTGGGCTCATAACCCAGAGGTCGCAGGTTCAAATCCTGTCCCCGCTACTCGTTGGCGAAGGCCCCGGGATCCTCCGGGGCCTTCGTCGTGTCGGTGACCGTGCCCGCCCCTGGCGGGTGCGCGACGCCCGGGGCATCGCGTAGTCGGGTACGGGGCACCGATACTGGCCGATACGGAACGGATCATGTGGATCGGGCGCGTGTTTCCCCGGTCGATCCGCTGCGTGCCCCGACCCCGCGTCCGGAGTTGCGCGATTCGGCGAGGATGGGGCCATGTCTGTTTTCGGCAAGTGGTGGGGCCGGTTGGGCACGGTCCTCGGCGCGGTCGTGTTGTCGGTGTTCGTTCCGATGGCGGCGTGGGCCTCGACCGGTCCGGGTGAGGTGGCGGTCGAAGCTGTCCGGCGACGCTCCCGCGGTGGCGGTTTCGGACTCTTCGGGCTGCTCTGCTGCCTGATCGTGGTGGCCGTGATCGTCCTACTCCTGCTACGCGTGATGCGTAACCGGCGTGGTGGTCCGCGTTGACCGGCCAACCGGTGAGGGCTACCGGCGCGCCCGGTAGCCCGGCGGCGGGTCCGGCACCGGAGCGGGGAACGGTGCGCGGTGGTGCGGTGCTCGGCCGGGGGTGAACCCTGGACGCAGGCCGCACCGCCGGCGATAATGATTGCGCCGCGCCGGTGGGTGTGCCGGTCGTCGCCCCCGGGCAACCGGCGCCGGTGTTACGCGGGCCGCGTGGTGTACTAGCGGCGTGGAACTTCTGCACTCGGGCAAGGTCCGGGACGTCTACGCCGATGGCGACGACCTGATCCTGGTCGCGTCGGATCGCCTTTCCATCTACGACGTGGTGCTGCCGACGCCGATCCCGGACAAGGGCAAGCTGCTCACCGCGCTCTCGTTGTGGTGGTTCGAGCAGCTCGCCGACCTGGCGCCGAACCACGTGATCTCGGCCACCGACGTGCCGGCCGGGTTCGCCGGCCGGGCGATCCGGTGCCGGCGGTTGGAGATGGTCCCGGTGGAGTGCGTCGCTCGAGGCTTCCTGTCCGGCGGCGGCCTCGCCGAGTACCAGCGCACCGGCGCCGTCTCCGGTGTGGAACTGCCGCGCGGGCTGGTCGAGGCGGCCATCCTGCCTGAGCCGATCTTCACCCCCTCCACCAAGGCGCCGATGGGGGAGCACGACCAGCCGATCACCTTCACCGAGGTGGTGGACAAGGTCGGCGCGGAGACCGCTGAGCGGCTGCGCACGGTCACCCTGGACCTCTACCGGCGAGGAGCCGAGCTGGCCGCCGACCGGGGGATTCTGATCGCCGACACCAAAATCGAGCTGGGCTGGGCGGCGGACGGCACGCTGACGGTCGGCGACGAGCTCCTCACCTCGGATTCGTCACGGTTCTGGCCGGCCGAGTCCTACCAGCCGGGGCGGGCCCAGTTCTCGTACGACAAGCAGTACGTCCGGGACTGGGCGGCCGAGAGCGGCTGGGACAAGCAGGGCCCCGCGCCGGAGGTGCCGGCCGAGGTGGTCGAGGCGACCCGCGCCCGTTACGTCGACGTCTACGAGAAGCTCACCGGCAACCGCTGGGACTGACCGGTACCCGCTGTGCGTGGTTGGTGAGGACCGGCCGCCTGTGCAGCGCGAACACCTCCCAGCGTCGCGGGACAGGTCAGGCGAAGTCCGACCAGCAGCGCGGTGCTCCGCGCGCCGGCGGCCCGGGTACCGCCCGCCAGGTCCGCGGGTCGCGCTTCCGGCACTCCCGGGCGCGGCTCACCGCCCGGGGGCTCCGGATGGTGCCGGCGGTCCGCGCCGCTCCGCCGCCCGTACGATGTGCAGACGTGCGCGACATCGCCGTTTTCAGCGGAACCGCCCATCCCGAACTCGCCGCCGAGATCTGCGCCCACCTCGGTGTCCCGCTGCATCCGGTGCGGGTGTCCCGGTTTGCCAACGACTGCCTGGAAGTGCAGTTGCAGGCCAATTGCCGGGAGCGGGACGTCTTCCTGATCCAGCCTCTGGTGCCGCCGGTGCAGGAGCACCTGGTCGAGCTGCTGCTCATGATCGACGCGGCGCGGGGTGCGTCGTCCGGTCGGATCACGGTGGTGCTGCCGCACTACGCGTACGCCCGGTCGGACAAGAAGGACGCGCCGCGCATCTCGATCGGCGGCCGGCTGGTCGCGGACCTGCTCACGTCGGCCGGCGCGAACCGGGTGCTCGCGATGACCCTGCACTCGCCGCAGGTCCACGGGTTCTTCGGCGTGCCGGTCGACCACCTGCACGCGTTGCGCGAGTTGGCCGCCCACTTCCGGGGACACGACCTGGGCAACACCGTCGTCGTCTCACCGGATCTGGGTAACGCCAAGGAGGCGGCGGCGTTCGCCCGCCGGCTGGGCACGCCGGTCGCCGCCGGCGCGAAGCAGCGGTTCAGCGACGACCGGGTGCAGATCAGCGCGGTCATCGGTGACGTGGTGGACCGGGACGTGATCGTGCTGGACGACGAGATCGCCAAGGGCAGTACAGTGATCGAGTTGATAGAGCGCCTGCGTGAGCTGAGGATTCGCTCGATCCGGCTGGCCTGCACCCACGGCCTCTTCTCGGGTGGTGCCCTGCGACGGCTCGCCGCTCAGGAGGGGGTGCTGGAGATCGTCTGCACCAACACGGTGCCGATCCCGGCAGACAAGCGGGTGCCGAAGCTGACGGTCCTCTCCGTCGCTCCGGCCCTGGCCGAGGCGGTGCGCCGAATCCACATCGGAGAGTCGGTCAGCGCCCTCTTCACCTGACCCAGCCCCCGATCCGACTGCCCCCTGTCACCCGGGACGGGCAGAAGGGGAAGGACGGCGAAGGGTGAGATCGCCGGAGCGGCGTGGGTAGGACGAGGTGGGATCGGGTCGGTAACCCGGCAGCCTGCGGCAACACCAAAAGGGAACGAGCCGGGAGGCTCGCGTATCAGTCGGGGGCGGGTTGGGGAGAGAGAACGGTGGTGATGCGGACGATGGTCCCGGCGTTGCCCGTCTCGACCTCCATCGTGTCGCTCAGTTCCCGAGCCAGCCACAGGCCCCAGCCCCCGGCCGTGTCCGGGGCCGGGCGGTTGCGGTCGACGAGCCGCTGCGTGCTGATGCCGTGCCCATGATCGGACACCTCGCACACCAGCGCGCTCCGCTGCTGCCACATGCGGAGCCAGCCGTGCCCACCGCCGTGCCGGACCGCGTTGGTGATCAGCTCGTTGACCGCCAGCACGAAGTCGTCCAGGCGCTGGCCCCACAGGCCCCCAGCACGCGCGCAGGAGGTGACCGAGTGCCGTAGCTCGGTCACCTGAGCCCCGTCGAAGGCTTCGGCGATGAGGAGGGAAGGTCCGATGGGCTCAACCGTACGTCAGGGTTCCCGGGGCCGCACCCGGCGGCCTCGCGGACCGTTCGTCGGGCTGTGGCAGGGTGTCGACGTGCGGACGTCTCCCGAGGGTTTCGAGGTCCCGCTCTGGCGGGCCCTCGCCGTGTTCCGGGTGGCGTCCCTCGGATACGTGGTCGTGTCGGCCCTGCGCCACGCCGACCGGTATGCCCACCCGCTCGCGGCCGCTGGCGTGGTCCTGGTGATGGCCGCCTGGACCGCCACCACCGCGGTCGGGTACGCGCGCCCGGCCCGGCGTGGCTGGCCGCTGCTCTCGGCCGACCTGGGAGTCGTTCTCGGTGTCGTGCTGGCCACCCCGTGGGTGGTCGGCCGGTCCGCGCTGGCCAGCGGGGTTCCCACCCTGGGGGTGGCCTGGCTCGCCGGCCCGGTGCTGGCCTGGGCGGTCTCCGGCGGCCGGCGTCGGGGCACGGTGGCCGCGCTGCTGATAGGCCTGGCGGACCTCGCCACCCGGGAACGGATCGGCGAGTCCTCGCTCACCGGGGTGATCCTGTTGCTCCTCGCCGGGGTGGTGGTCGGCCACGTGGCCCGGCTCGCGGTGACCGCCGAGGAACGGCTCCAGCGGGCGGTCGAGCTGGAGGCCGCCACCCGGGAGCGGGAACGGCTCGCCCGGGGCATCCACGACTCCGTACTCCAGGTCCTCGCGCTGGTACAGCGGCGCGGCGCCCAACTCGGCGGCGAGGCCGGCGAGCTGGCCCGGCTTGCCGGCGAGCAGGAGACGGCGCTGCGTGCCCTGATCGCCGGGGCACCCCCCGCACGGCGTGACGACGGGCCGGCGGACCTGCGGGCGCTGCTCAGGCGGTACGCGTCGCCGTCGATCACCCTGTCGGCACCGGCCGGCTCGGTGCCGTTGCCCGGCCCGGTCGCGCGGGAACTGGCCGCCGCGACGGCCGCCGCCCTCGACAACGTGGCCCGGCACGCCGGCGGGCGCGCCTGGGTGCTGGTGGAGGACGAGGGGACCGCCGTCACCGTGTCGGTTCGTGACGATGGCCCCGGCTTCGCCGACGGGCGGCTGGCCGAGGCGGCGGCGCAGGGGCGGCTGGGAGTGGCCCGCTCGATCCGGGGCCGCATCGACGATCTCGGGGGTACGGTCCGGATCACCTCCACGCCCGGCGTCGGGACCGAGGTGGAGCTGACCGTTCCCCGGCGGCTGAAGGAGGCGACGTGGCACGGATGATGGTGGTGGACGACCACCCGATGTGGCGGGACGGGGTGGCCCGGGACCTGACCGAAGCGGGTCACGAGGTGGTGGCCACGGTTGGCGAGGGGCGTCAGGCGGTCCGGGTCGCGCCGGCCGCACGACCTGACGTGGTCGTGCTCGACCTGCAACTGCCGGATGTCTCCGGGGTGGCGGTGATCCGCGGGCTGCGCGCCGCGCTGCCCGCGGTCCGGGTGCTGATGCTCTCGGCGAGCGGGGAGCAGCAGGACGTGCTGGACGCGGTGAAGGCGGGCGCCACCGGCTACCTGGTGAAGTCCGCCGCTCCCGCGGAGTTCCTGGAAGCGGTACGCCGGACGGCGGCCGGGGAACCGGTCTTCACGCCCGGGCTGGCTGGTCTGGTGCTCGGCGAGTACCGCCGCCTCGCGGCCGGCCCGTTCCCCGCCGAGCGGGGCGCGGCCGGGGCTCCCCGGCTCACCGACCGGGAGACGGAGGTGCTGCGCCTGGTGGCCAAGGGGATGTCGTACAAGCAGATCGCCGAGCGCCTCGCGATCTCCCACCGGACGGTGCAGAACCACGTGCAGAACACGCTGGGCAAGCTCCAGCTGCACAACCGGGTCGAGCTGACCCGGTACGCGATCGAGCAGGGCCTCGACGGCTGAACGCGTCCCGGGGTGCCGGTGGGGCCACGCCCGTTCGAGCTCGACCCGCCCGCGCCAACCGCCGGGCCCGCATCCGCTCCGTCCGACGGGAGGCCCCGGATTCTCGGCCCGGACGACACCAGGGGACGCGCCCCCGACTCAGACCGAGTGCGGCGGGCGGGTCTCGTGGATGGCCAGTTCCTCGGCGGTCGCCCCACCCCCGGCCGATCCCGCGTCGTACGCGATCGAGTCGGTCTCCTGGTCGGTGTGCGCGCCCTCGTCCGGCTCCACCAGCCGGCCGATCTCCGCGTCCGCGCCGCTGCCGAGCCGGCCGTGGTCGTAGACGGAGACCGGCGAGCCCGGGTCGGAGGTGGGCCCCGGGTCGATCACGTCGGCGTCGAGCTGGGCCTGGGCGGCCTGCTCCTCGCTGTCCGCCTCGGCGGCGATGTCCGGATCGACCGGGCCGGCCAGCGGGTCGTCCGCAGCACGTTCGTACTGTTCCCGGTCGAGCTTGGAGTCCAGCGACTCGCCGTCGAGCTGCTCTTCGGCGGTGGTCCCGAACCGGTCGACCGCCACCGGCGTGCGGTCCCCGGGCAGTTGGGCCGGCCTCGGGCCGTCCGCTTCGCGCCCGGTCAGGACGTCGTCGTCCGCGGTCGAGTCGTCGTCGGCGGTGTCGGGCAGTCCGTCCGCCTCGGGATCGGACACGGGGGTCGGATACTCGTCGTCGCGCATGCCGATGCTCTACCCGCTGCCAGCCGCCCCGTAACCGCCGCGCGGTGCGGTCAAGGTTCGTCGTCTGGTGCGGAACGCACCAGACGACCTTGCCGTCCGGTACGAGGATGGTTTCCCGGGGGCGGGCGGTGTTGCCGCGAGGACGGTCAGCGCGCCGTGGCGGGCCAGTCGACGCGCTCGCCGAGGCCGGCGTCATCGGTGGTCTGCCCATCCCCGTCGGGCCATCGCCGCGGCCGTACCCAGCGCCGTTCCGGCGGCGAGGCCGAAAGCGGTGCCCATCCGGACCAGTTGTCGACGCCGGCCGTGCCAGCCGCCCTCGCGTTCGGCCCCGGCGTGTGGGGAGAAGATGTTTCCGCTGCTGTCGAGGCGGGCGCCCGGGCCGAACTGGGTGCGCTGGGCGTACCAGCCGAGCAGCCGCTCGGCGAGCGCCGGCGCGACCCGCCACTGCAGGCCGACGAGGCGGGCGGCGCCGCCCGCGTACGCCTCGCGGCGTGGTCGCCGCAGCATCCGGACGATCGTCCGCGCCACCACATCCGGCGGGTAGACCGGCGGGGGCGGCAGCAGTTCCTTCCCGGTGTGGTTGGCGGCGTGCCGGAAGAACGGCGTGTCGATCGTGGCGGGCAGCACGGTGCAGATCGAGATGTCGCCCCGTCCGGTCAGCCGCAGCTCCTGGCGGACCGTGTCGGCCAGTCCCCGGATCCCGTGCTTCGTCGCGTTGTACGCCGCCTGGTACGGCATCGCCACCTCGGCGAGCATCGACGCGTTGTTGACCACCACCCCGCCGCCGGCCGCGCCGAGGTGAGGTAGGGCGGCGCGGATTCCGTAGGCGGCGCCGAGCAGGTTCACCTCCAGGACCCGGCGGAACTCCTCGACCGGGATCTCGTCGAACAGCCCGACCGCGCCGACCGCGGCGTTGTTGACCCAGCCGTCGATCCGGTCGAATTCCGTCACCGCCCGGTCGGCCAGCCGCTCCACCGCCGCCGGGTCGGTCACGTCGGTCGGGACGGCCACGGCCCGTCCGCCCAGTTCGCGGCAGCGCCGTGCGACCCGGTGCAGGGCCGAATCGCTGCGGGCGGCCAGCACGACCGCGGTGCCCCGGCGGGCGAGCGCGTACGCGGTGGCGGTGCCGATCCCGCTGGAGGCTCCGGTGATCACCACGACGGCATCGGCGAGGCTGCGGGTGAGAGGCATTCTTCGGCGGTACCCCGCTCGATGTGGGTCATGCCGCCCGCCCGCGTCGGATACCCGCAGCCGATCATTGCGTTGCGGTACCCGCCAGTCTTCTCGATCTGCCAGGTTTGGACTCCGGAGCACCGGGTTAATGGGACCCTCTGACCTGGAGGACCACCGCCGAGACGATCGCCTGGAGGTGACCCATGCGCGTCGGCCTGGTCTGCGCGCACGCCGACCCGTCCCGGCGAGCCGGCGGGCCGGCCGTCGGAACCCACCAGCACATCGCGCGGGTCGCCGCCGAGCTGGCCGGGCGAGGTCACGACGTCCGGGTGTACGAGCGCCGAGACGATTCGGCGCAGGCGGCGACGGACACCGTTGACGGCTACCACGTCGAGCGTGTCCCGGTCGGTCCGGCGGTCGGGGTGCCCACCGCCGAGCTGGTCCCGTACGTCGCCGAGTTCGGCCGCTGGCTGGCCGACCGGTGGACCGGGAAGTGGACGCCCGAGGTGGTGCACGGGCACTACTGGGTGGGCGGGCTGGCCGCGGCGCACGCGGTCCGGGAGACCGACATCCCGGTCGTGCAGACCTTCCACTCGCTCGGTGCGGAGCGGCTGCGCCACCTCGGTTCGCGCTACGACGCGCCGGACGAGCGGATCCCGCTGGAGCGGGCGCTCATCCGGGCCGTGGACATCGCGGTGGCGCAGTGCAACGACGAGGTCGACGAGCTGACCCGGATGGGGGTGCAACGCACGTCGGTGGCGTTGGTGCCGCCAGGGGTCGACACCGGGCGGTTCCACCCGGACGGCGAGGCGGCGCCGCGCGAGGAGCGGGCGCGGATCCTCTCGGTCACCGCGTTCGACGCCGGTCATGGACAGGAGGACCTGGTCCGCGCCATGCGGCTGGTCGGGGACGCCGAGCTGGTGATCGCCGGCGGTCCACCCGTTGAGCAGCTCGGCGGGCACGCGGAGGCGCGCCAGCTGCGCGAGCTGGCCGAGCGGAGTGGGGTGGCCGACCAGGTGACCCTGGTGGGGGCGGTGCCGCACGACCAGATGGCCACCTGGTACCGGTCGGCGGACGTGGTGGCCTGCACCCCGCGCTACTCGTCGGCGGGACGGGTGTCGCTGGAGGCGATGGCCTGCGGGGTACCGGTCGTGGGCTACGCGATGGGCGGCATCGCCGACGCGGTGGTGGACGAGGTGACCGGGCGCCTGGTGACACCGGGTGACCTCCGCGCCCTCGGGGTGACGCTGCGCCGGCTGCTCGCGGACGATGCCGGGCGGTTCGCGTACGGCCACGCCGCCGTGGACCGGGTGCGGTGCAGTTACACCTGGGACCGGACCGCCGGCGCGCTGGAACGCCTCTACGAGCGGGTGGTCAGCCGCCGCCGGCCGGTCGAGGCGGCCTGACCCGCGTGCCGGTCAGCCCGGGCGACCGGTTGGCGCCATCGCCGGCTTCCCCGCACTGGCGACGGCATGGTGGTGCTGTGGCTCCGCGTACCGCGTCAACCCGATCACCGCCGCCAGGGTGACCAGGAACCCGAATCCGGCCAGCCACTCCCGCCCCGGCCAGATCTTGTCGTTGAGCAGCAGCAGGCCGACGATCGCGGCGGGTACCGCCCCGGCGGCGTCCATCGCCGCCACCGCTGCCGTGGTCGACCCGCGCTGCATGGCCAGGCCGAGCAGCAGTTGGCCCACGACCGAATGGGCGATGAGCAGATAGAGCAGCGGGTTGCCGAGGAACGCCTCCGCCGAGTGCGTCGAGGCCAGCGGTCGGGCCGCCACGGCGGCGGCGGAGAAGGCCAGCCCGGCCAGCGAGCCGAGCGCCACCGAGCCGGGCGCTCCGTGCAGGCGTACCGCGAAGAAGCCCAACACGGCGATCACCCCGAGGGTCGCCACCAGGGCGACCAGGCCGGCGGTACCGAGTTGCCGGGACGGCGCTGGCCGGGCCGACAGCACCAGCGCGGTGACGCCGCCGAGGAGGAGCACCAACAAGGCGATCTCGGCAGCCGGTAGCCGCCACTTGAGCACGACCACCCCGAGTACGGCGGTCACCCCGAGCCCGGCGGCCACGCTGGCCTGCACGAGGAAGAGCGGGAGGTCCCGACGGGCCAGGAAGGCCAGCACGAACCCGGCCACCTGGCAGCCCAGACCGACCAGGTAGGTGCGGTGGCCGGCGAGGCGCAGCAGCAGGCCCGGGTCGAATGTGTGGTGCACGGTGGTGCGGGCCGCTGCGACCGACTGAAGCAGGTTGGCGATGCCGTACGCCGCGATCATCGACGCGAGGAAGCACCAGCCGGAGGAGACCACCTGGCGAGGATAGAGGTTGGTGGTGGTCAGTGCGCGGTTGGCCGATCCAGGCGGGCGAGGATGTCGGCGTGCAGCGAGCCGTTCGTGGCGATCGCGCTGATCTCGCCGGAGGTGATGTCACCAGGGGCGGGACGACCGGCCAGGTCGGTGAACGTGCCGCCGGCCTCGGTGACGATCGGTACCAGCGCGGCGATGTCCCACAGCGAAAGTTCCGGCTCCACCATCACGTCCAGTGCGCCCTCGGCGAGCAGCATGTAACCGTAGAAGTCGCCGTACGCCCGGCTGCGCCAGGCGGCACGCATGATGTCGAGAACGGCGTCCAACCGACCGGCGTCCTCCCATCCGGTCAGCGAGGAGTAGCAGAAACTCCCGTCGACGAGGTCGGTTACCCCGGAGACCCGGATCGGCGTGCCGGCGGCCGGGTCCGGCCCCGCGTACGCCCCCTCGCCGAGCGCCGCCCACCACCGGCGGCCCAGCGCCGGTGCGGACACCAGGCCGGCTACCGGCCGGTCTCCCTCCAGCAGCGCGATGAGGGTGGCCCAGACCGGTACGCCGCGGATGAAGTTCTTCGTGCCGTCGATCGGGTCGACCACCCAGCGCCGACCGCCCGGGTGGGCCGCGGGCTGCTCGCCGTACTCCTCACCGAGCAGGCCGTCACCGGGTCGGTGCGCGGCGAGCAACGCTCGGATCTGTCGCTCCACGGCGGTGTCCGCGTCGGAGACCGGGGTCAGGTCGGGCTTCGCGTCGACGCGTAGATCCACCGCGCGGAACCGCTCGGTGGATACAGCGTCGGCGGCGTCGGCGAGGCGGTGGGCGAGGGCGAGATCGTCGGCGTACCCGGTCATGCCGCAGACGGTAGCGCCGCCCCGCTCACGCTCCGGTCGGTGGGTCGCTCTCGCCGGCCCGCGAGGCGAGCAGCCGGCGGTACGAGGCCAGCCGGCGCGGGTCGGCCTTGCCGGCGGCCACCCACGCGTCCAGACCACAGGCCGCCTCGTCGGCGGTGTGCGGACAGTTGGCCGGGCAGTCGACCGTGCCCTGCACCAGGTCGGGGAACCCGTGCAGCAGGCTGTCGGCGGAGACGTGCGCCAGCCCGAAGCTGCGTACGCCGGGGGTGTCGATGATCCAGCCCGGATCGGCTCCGGAACGGGGCGCGGTGTCGGACGCGTGGCCCTGGTGGTGCCGGCGGTCGTCGTCGCTGCCCGCCAGCGGCGGCAACCGCAACGCCACCGCGCTGGTCGACGTGTGCCGGCCCCGGCCGATCGCGCTGACCTGGCCGACCGCGCGGGCGGCGTCCGGGACCAGGCGGTTGACGAGCGTCGACTTGCCCACCCCGGAGTGCCCCACCAACACCGAGATTCGCCCGGCGAGGAGGCCGCGCAGGGCGTCGAGGGTCGAGTCGGGCCGGATCAGCACGTACGGCAGCTCCAGCTCGGCGTAGTAGCCGAGCACCGCATCGGGGCCGGCCAGGTCGGCTTTGGTGAGACAGAGCAGCGGCTCGACGTCGGCGTCGTACGCCGCCACCAGGCACCGGTCGATGAAGCCGGTCCGGGGTGGCGGGTCAGCCAGCGCGCTGACGATGACGAGTTGGTCGGCGTTCGCCACCACCACCCGTTCCAGCCGCCCCTCGGCCGTGGTCGCGTCGTCCTCCGCGGTGCGGCGTAGCACCGAGCTGCGCTCGGCGATCCGGACGATCCGGGCCAGTGCTCCGGGCGTGCCGGAGGTGTCGCCGACCAGCCCGACCCGGTCACCCACCACGACCGACTTGCGGCCCAGCTCGCGGGCGCGCATCGCGGTCACCGGCGGCGTGTCCGGGCCGGTGGCGGTCAGCACACAGGTGTACCGGCCCCGGTCGACGGCGATGACGAACCCGTCCACCGCGTCGGCGTGCCGGGGGCGCATCCGGGTACGTGGGCGCGACGACTTCCCGGGCCGGACCCGGACATCGTCCTCGTCGTACTCCCGTCGTCTCGTCGCCAGGACCCGCCCCCTGTCGCGTCAGCTCTTGCCGGTCACCATCGCCGACCATAGTGCCGGAAACTTCGGCATCGTCTTCGAGGTGCACACCACGTCGTCCAGCTCGATTCCCGGCACGGCCAGGCCGGCGACCGCCGCGGCGTGCGCCATGCGGTGGTCGTGGTAGGTCTCGAACGGCCCGCCGCGCAGCGGCCGGGGCCGGATTTCGAGGCCGTCGTGGGACTCGGTGAGGTCGGCGCCCAGGGCGCCGAACTCGCGGGCGAGGGCCGCGATCCGGTCGGTCTCGTGCCCCCGGATGTGGGCGATGCCGGTGAACCGTGAGGGCGAGTCGGCGAGCGTGGCCAGCGCGGTCAGCACCGGAGTCAGCTCGCTGACGTCGGACAGGTCGGCGGTGAGGCCGTGCACGGCGCCGGTTCCCCGCACGGTCAGCCCGGCGGTGGACAGTGTCATCTCGCCGCCCATCGCCTGCAACAGCGTACGCAGCCGCTCGACCGGCTGGGCGCTGCTGTGCGGCCACCCCGGGACGGTCACTTCGCCCCCGGTGACGAGGGCGGCGGCGAAGAACGGCACCGCGCCGGAGAGGTCGGGCTCGATCTCCCAGCCGCGCCCGGCGAGCTGGCCCGGCTCCACCGACCACACGTCCGGGGTGGTGTCGTCGACGGCGGCGCCGGCTGCCCGCAGCATCCGCACCGTCATCCGCAGGTGCGGCGCGGACGGCACCGGTGGCCCGACGTGCCGGACCACCACGCCCCGGTCGAAGCGCGGCGCGGCCAGCAGCAGCCCGGAGACGAGCTGGCTGGAGGCGGAGGCGTCGATCACGATCTCGCCGCCGGTGACTCGACCGGTGCCGAGCACCGCCAGCGGCAGGCTTCCGGTGGGTGGGGTGTCGACCCGGACGCCGAGCCCGTGCAGGGCGCCGACGAGCGGCCCGAGCGGCCGGACCCGAGCCTGCGGATCGCCGTCGAACGTGACCCGCCCGTCCGCGAGGCTCGCGACCGGAGGCAGGAAGCGCATCACCGTGCCGGCGAGACCGACGTCGACGTGCGCCGGCCCGACGAGCGGATGGGGCCGGACCAGCCAGCGCTCGTCGTCGCTGATCGACAGGTGCGTGCCCATCGCCTGCAGCCCGCCGGCCATCAGCTCGGTGTCCCGGGCCCGCAACGGGCCGGCCAGTGTCGACGGGCCACTGGCCAGGCTGCTGAGCACCAGTGCGCGTGCGGTCAGCGACTTGGAGCCGGGCAGGCGCAGCGTCGCCGAGACCGGGTCCGAGGCGGTTGGAGCGGTCCACGGCCGTGGCAGCCGGGCCGCGGTCAGATTCTCCACGGTTACATTCTGCCGTCTCCGCCGATCGGCGGAGACGGCCACCCGGGCGGACTCCCGATCGTCGGGACAGCCTTGCCGTCGTCAACGCGTTAGCGTGTGCGGCATGTGCGGGAGGTACGCGACCACCCGGTCCTCCGGGGACCTGAGCGCGCTGTTCGAGTCGTACGACGACACCGACGGTCGGCTCAACCCCGACCACAACGTCGCACCCACCGACCCGGTGCCGCTGGTGCGGGTCACTCCGGCGGGGCACCGTGCGTTGTCGCTCGGCCGCTGGGGGCTGGTGCCGGCCTGGTCCCGGTCGCCGGCCGGAGCCGCCCGTATGATCAACGCCCGCGTCGAGACGGTGGCGACCAGCCGGGCGTACGCGGGCGCCTTCGCCCGCCGACGCTGTCTCGTGCCGGCCGACGGGTGGTACGAGTGGGTCCGCCACCCGGGTGGCAAGCAGGCATACTACCTGACGCCCCGGGACGGCTCCGTGCTCGCCTTCGCCGGCATCTGGTCGGTCTGGGACGGCCCCGGCGGCCCGCTACTCACGTGCAGCGTGCTGACCACCGCCGCCCTCGGCGCGCTGGCCGACGTGCACGACCGGATGCCCCTGCTGCTGCCCGGTGGGCGGTGGCGCGACTGGCTGGCGCCGACCCACCGGCCGGAGAGCCTGCTCGTCCCCCCGCCGCCGGCGTGGCTCGCCGGGCTCGAGATCCGACCGGTGGGGCCGGCGGTGGGCGACGTCCGTAACGACGGCCCGCACCTCGTCGAGCGGGCGGCGGCGCCGGTGCCCCGCGACGGTGACGCGGGGGGTCTGACGCTCTTCTGACGGTGACCCGCATCGGCAGGTGTCAGGTGTGTTTGCCGAGCTTCCGGGCGAAACGTGGCGTGACTTCCGGGCAAAACGTGGCGTGCTTGTCGCCCCATCTTCTCGGAGGCCCTTGTATCGATGCCCGGAATCGCGATAGAACACAGCCGCCGGTGGTGGGTGCCGATTCGCACGGGGCGGACGACGTCCATCGGTTTGCCGGTCCCACGGGGGAGGTGGGTGGATGACTCGGGCACGAATGCCCCGTCCGCACGAGGTGGCCGCCGCGCGACGAGATCCGCGCCTACGGCGGGCGCTGCACGAACGTCGGCAGGATGAGACGTGGCGCACCAGAGGTACCTGCCAGAGCGTCGATCCGGAGACGTTCTTTCCAGCGCCGAACGAGCCGGCCGACGCGGCTGTGGAGCTCTGCCGCGCCTGTGACGTGCAGGGCTCCTGCCTGGCCTGGGCGCTGGAGGTGGGCGACTGTCACGGGGTGTGGGGCGGCACCACCCCCCGCGAGCGCCGGGCGATGCTGATCGCCTGGCGCAGCGAGGTGCAGCCGGATCGGGGCGCCGCCGACGAGGCGGGCCCACCGGTTCGCGACCGGCTGCTCACCCTGGTGCCGCTCGGCCGCTGAGCCAGCGACCGGCTGACTCCACGACCGAGCTGACCCGCTCGGCGGGGATCGAGCTGGCCGCGAATGTCCCGGCCCGTCAGGTCGCCGGCATCGGTTTGATCCGAACGCACCCGGCGGCACGGTCGGGCGCCGCCGGGTCCGGGTCGACCAGCGTCAGGGCGTGTCCCGGATTCCCGCTGGTGCGCCGTCGGGTGAATCGCCAACGGTGCGCGATGCCGGCGTGTCGGCGTGCGGTTGGGTCACGGTCGGGCGGTACTCGGGTGGCGTTCCCCAGGACCGGTGCGACGGGCCGCAGAATGTGCTGGTGTCACCGACCGAGGAGATTCCCACCCCGCGCGGTCCGGCTCGGGCCGACCTCGACCCGCCGCTCGGGTCGCCGACCGCCCTGCTGGTGCTCGGGCACGGCGCGGGTGGCGGGGTGGACGCCCCCGATCTGACCGCGCTGCGCGACGCCGCGGTAGGTGGCGGCCTGCTGGTCGCTCGGGTGACGCAGCCATACCGGGTCGCCGGCCGGCGTGCGCCGGCGCCCGCGGGGCAGCTCGACGAGGCATGGGCGACGGTGTTGTCCGCGCTCCTGGAGCGGTGGACCGGCCCACCCCTGGTGGTCGGCGGCCGGTCCAGTGGCGCGCGGGTGGCCTGCCGGACCGCGACGACCGTCGGCGCGGCCGGTGTGGTCGCCCTCGCCTTCCCGCTGCACCCGCCCGGCCGCCCCGAGCGGTCCCGGGCGGACGAGTTGGTGACCGGCGTCCCGACCCTGGTGGTGAACGGTGACCGGGATCCCTTCGGGGTGCCGGAGACGGGCCCGTCGGTGGACGTGGTGACCCGTCCGGGCGAGCGGCATGACCTGCGCAGGGATCCGGCGGCGGTGGCCGGGATCGTGCTCGACTGGCTGCACGCCCGTGGCTGGACCCGCCCCTGACGCCGGCCGGCCACGCCGGCTCCGCGCGCGGTCAGCGGGTGTGGCGCTCCGTCGCTCTGCGCGCAGGCGCATGAAGCGTGCGGCCCGCGGCGGGGCCTGGTGCCGCGGGAGGGCGGGTCTGCGGGCGGGGCGTGACCGGGGCCGGTCACTCTCGTTGCATCGGATGGTGCCGGTTGCCCGGTTCGGGCGGCCGGCGCCGGTCCTCCCAGGCCCTTCCTGGTCCCAGCCGTGGTCTCCGCCGAGATCGGCCGGGACCAGGAACGGGGCCGGATGCCGGAATGTCCGGCCCGCCAATACGCGTTGCTTCCCCCGGACAGCATTTCTGGCAAGGGGGGTGACCGGTGTCGACCGAGGCGCGGGCCCGGGAGCGGGGCGCACGGCAGCTACGTCAACTGTTGGACGGTCCGGACTGGCCCGCGGCGGTGCCGCCGGCCGGGCTGGTGAGCGCGGGCACACCCGCCGGAAGTGGATCTGAGGGAAGGTCTGTGCGCGTATCCTCGGCGGGAAAGCATCCGACGCGAGGGGATGTGCGGTTGACCACCGAGAAGACGGACGAGCGCAGGGCCCGCTTCGAGCGGGACGCGATGCCCTTCGTCGACCAGCTCTATGCTGCCGGCCTGCGGATGACCCGCAACCCGGCAGATGCCGAGGACCTGGTCCAGGAGACGTACCTGAAGGCGTACTCCGCCTTCCACCAGTTCGAGCAGGGCACCAACCTGAAGGCCTGGCTGTACCGGATCCTGACCAATACCTACATCAACTCCTATCGTCGGCGGCAACGGCAGCCGATCCAGGCGCCGACCGACGAGATCACCGACTGGCAGCTTGCCGAGGCCGAGTCACACACCTCCAGCGGGCTGCGCTCCGCGGAGACGGAGGCGCTGGACCGGCTCCCGGACAGCGACGTCAAGGAGGCCCTCCAGCAACTGTCGGAGGAGTTCCGGCTGACGGTTTATCTCACCGACGTCGAGGGATTCTCCTACAAGGAGGTCGCCGACATCATGGGCACGCCGATCGGCACGGTGATGTCGCGCCTGCACCGGGGTCGACGCAATTTGCGCAAGCTGCTCGAGCAGTACGCGGCGGAGCGGGGCTTCACCTCCGCGTCGTCGGCGAAGGGCTCGACGGCCACCGCCAGCCGGGAGGTGTGACGTGAGCTGTGGACAGCCGCACGAGACAGACTGCCGTGAGGTGCTGGCGGAGGTCTACCTCTACCTGGACCTGGAATGCGCCGAGGAACGCCGGACGCTGATCCGGCACCACCTCGACGAGTGCGGGCCGTGCCTGCGCGAGTACGGCATCGAGCAGGAGGTCAAGGCGCTGGTCGCCCGCTGCTGCGGCAACGAGACGGCCCCCGACCAACTGCGGGAGCGGCTCCGGGTCACGCTGACCGAGCTGGTCGTGGTCGAGAGCAGCGAGTCGCGGGAACTGGCCGACTGACGACGTGGCACACCGGTGGCCCGGGTCGGGAACGACCCGGGCCACCGGTGTGGTGTCCACCGGCTGAGCGGGCTCGTCCGCCCGGCCGCGCGTTCAGGAGTTGGGGCGCTTGCCGTGGTTGGCGGCGCTCTTCTTGCGAGCCTTCTTCTTGCGGGCCTTCTTCGCCATGGTGACCTCCTCGTGAGTGCCGTTCCGGCCGCCGGGTGCCCTCGACGCCGCGGCAGGCGCCGGCCGGCTCCGACCGCTGATGCTAGTGCCGTCACCACCGGCCGACGTCCTCCGGGGCCGATTCCGGGTACGCCGCGCTGGCGCAGCCGGCGGGCGGCCAGCCGGATCGGGCACGTCGGAGCGGATCACGGTTTCCGACCGTCCGCTCCGCGCCCACCGCGACCCGGTCCCATGATTGGATACGTCGGCAGGTAGTCGCGAGAGGGAGGGCCGGAGGATGGCCGAGGAGATCCGCGCCGAGATGGTGGCGAACGTCTGGAAGGTCGTCGCGGCGGCCGGGGACACCGTGTCCGAGGGGGACACGCTGGTGATCCTGGAGTCGATGAAGATGGAGATCCCGGTCGTCGCCGAGTCCGACGGCGTCGTGCAACAGCTCGCGGTCAACGAGGGCGACGTGGTGCAGGACGGCGATCTGATCGCGGTGATCGGTTGAGCCTTCGGGTGCGTCTCGCGGGGCCGGCCGACTTCGTCGCGGTGGCGCGGCTGACGGTGGCCGCGTACGAGGCCGACGGGCAGCTCAAGGGCGAGACCGGCTACGCCGAGGTGCTCGCCGACGTGGCCACCCGGGCGGAGCACGGTGACGTGCTGGTCGTGGTGGACCAAGCCACGGCGGCGGTACTCGGCTCGGTGACCTTCGTGCTGCCCGGCACCCGGTACGCCGAGCTCAGCGGTCCCGGCGAGGCGGAGTTCCGAATGCTCGCCGTGGATCCGGCGGCCCAGGGCCGGGGCGTCGGTGCGGCGCTGGTCGACGAGTGTGTCGCACGCGCCGCGAAGGGAGGCTGCTCCGCCGTGGTGATCTGCGTCCGGGACGGCTTCGCGGCTTCGGCTCAGCGGCTCTACCAGCGGCGGGGGTTCGTCCGCGTGCCGGCGAAGGACTGGTCGCCACTGGCCGGGGTGCACCTGCTCGCGCTGCGGCTGGACCTCACCGGCTGATCGCACCTGGGCCGGCCCGGTGCGAGCCGGCCGTCCGGCCCACGTGCTCCGGCGGGGGCGACGTGTCAGGGTGGCTGCGGTGGGACGCCCACCGTGGGTCACCCGACGCGTGGCGGTCGTCCGGCCGGTGCCCGGGGACGCGACGTGTCTGCGGTGCGGCCGGGGTGCGGTGCGGCGACCCGACCTGGTTTCGTGTGTACGGGTCAGGCTGGGTCGTCGGCCGGCCTGGGGTGGATGGCGGCGAGCAGTTCGTCGGCCACCTCCAGGGCGGTCGCCCGGCGCTCGGCGTCGCTGATGCCCGGCGTCCGCACCGCGAACCAACTGCTGTGCACGGCGAAGAGCGCCAGTACGGCGCGTAGCTGAGCGCCGGGTGAGGTGTCCCCCCGGCACAGGACGTTGGCCAGCCCGAACATTCGGTCGCGCATCTGCTTGCCAGCGGTGAGGCTCTTCAGCACCGTCTGGTTCTGCTCGAAGAAGCGCATCACTGAGGGCTGCTCGCCGGCGAACATCGTGTCGGCGTACCGGCTGATGACCGTGCGCCGGGTGGCCCGGGTTGCCGGTTGCGTCTCAGCCCAGGCGATGAGTTCGTCCATCCGGTCGAGGCGGTCCTCGACGAAGCTGCTGACGATCTCGTCCTTGCTCTTGAAGTGGTAGTAGAGCGCGGCCTTCGTCACCTTCAGCCGCTCGGCGATCTCCCGTAGCGAGGTCTTCTCGTACCCCTGCTCGGTGAAGAGCTCCAGCGCGACGGCCTTGATGCGCTCCTGCGTCCCGCCTGTGTTCTCTCTCACCCTCACCACCCGACTCGCCTGACCGGTGTCGCTACCCAACTTACCGTGCGGCTAGTAAGGTGACTAGCCGGGCGGCAAGTAAGTTACACACTCTCGGGGGAGCCTACCGATGGCCCAGGCAACCCAGGCACCGGCACGGCCGAACATCCGGCTCGTGCTCTTCAGCCTGATGATCGCCATGACGCTGGCGATGCTCGACAACATGATCGTCAGCACGGCCCTGCCCAGGATCGTGGGCGAGTTCGGCGGGTTGGACCACTTCACCTGGGTGGTCACCGCCTATGTCCTCGGTACCACCGTCTCCACCCCGATCTGGGGCAAGCTCGGTGACCTGTACGGTCGCAAGACGGTCTTCCTGACCGCTGTGGTGATCTTCCTGGTCGGATCCGCGCTCTGCGGAATGGCGGGATCCGCGCTGCTCGGCGGGCCGGACGACGGCATGGTCGAGCTGATCGCCTTCCGTGCCGTCCAGGGCCTCGGCGGCGGTGGCCTGATGGTCGGCGTGATGGCGATCATCGGCGACCTGGTCCCGCCCCGGGAGCGGGGCCGCTACCAGGGCATGATCGCCGGCGTCATGGCCATCGCCATGGTGGCCGGCCCGCTCGTCGGCGGGTTCATCACCGACCACCTCTCGTGGCGCTGGGCGTTCTACGTCAACCTGCCGCTGGGCGGCGTCGCGCTGGTGCTGCTGGTCGCCACCCTGCGCGTGCCTCGGCACCGTACCGAGCACCGGATCGACTGGCTCGGCGCCGCGTTGCTCTCGGTGGGTATCACCGGGATCGTACTGGTCACCACCTGGGGCGGCACCGAGTACGACTGGGTATCGCCGCAGATCCTCGGCCTGGCCGCTCTCGTGCTGGTGGCACTCGTCGGCTTCGCTCTGGTCGAGCGCCGTGCGGCCGAGCCGATCCTGTCGCTCAAGCTCTTCGCCAACCGCAACTTCGCGCTGATCTCGGTGGTCGGTTTCCTGCTCGGCTTCGCGATGTTCGGCGCGATGAGCTTCCTCCCGCTCTACCAGCAGACCGTGCAGGGTGCCTCGGCCACCAACTCCGGCCTGCTGCTGCTGCCGTTGATGTTCGGCATGTTGGTGGTCTCGCTGGTGGTGGGCCGGGCGATCACGCGGACCGGTCGCTACCGGATCTTCCCGATTGTCGGCGGCGCGGTGATGACCGCCGGCATGGCCCTGCTGACCCGGCTCGACGTGCACACCAGCAGGGTCGAGTCCTCGCTCTACATGGTCGTGCTCGGCGTCGGGATGGGCTTCCTCATGCAGACCTCGATGCTCATCGCGCAGAACAGCGTCGAGCAGCGCGACCTGGGCGCGGCGAGCGGTGCGGCGACGTTCTTCCGCTCGATCGGCGGTTCGTTCGGCATCTCGCTCTTCGGTGCCGTCTTCGCCAACCGGCTGGCTGGTTCGTCGGCCGGCGATTCGTTCGGCGGAGGCGGCGAGGCCGGTGTGGCGATGGACCTGGGGCGACTCCGGGACCTGCCGGCACAGGCCCGCGAGGTGATGTTCAGCGGTCTCGCCGACGCGATCTCGCACGTCTTCCTCTGGGCGGTGCTCTTCACGATCATGGTGCCGGTGCTCGCGTGGTTCATCAAGGAGATCCCGCTGCGGACTGCCGACGCGTCACACCCGGCGCCCGCCGACGAGACGGAGACGGCCGTCGCCAAGGCCCCGACCCCCTGACCCACCCGCGGAACTCGGGCGTGCGGCGACTGCGCCGGGACGCGGGCCCCGGTGTGGGGGCTGGTCAGGGGCGGCGGAGGGCGGCGGTGAGGCGCCGCCAGAGGCGGCGTAGCGATCGGGGAGCCCGCGGTGCCGGCCGGCCGGTCAGGGTGCGGGCCAGCGCCCGCGCCGCCGGGTCCAGGTCGGGGGTGGCCAGGGCCAGGTGGCCCAGGGAGGCGGCGATCGGCACCGTGCGGTCCCGGGCGGTGTGCGCCGCGTCCGCGAGCCGCTCGGCCACCACCGCGGCGACGTCGGGGCGTACCGACGGGTCGACCCAGGCGGCGGTCACCAGGGCGAACAACGCGGCCTCGGTGATCCAGTCCTCGACGCCCCAGACCAGGTCCAACAACACCTGCCGCCGGGTCGAGTCCGGCCACGGCTCGTCGGTACGGTGATGCAGCAGCCCAAGGCAGGCCCAGACCTGGACGCTGCGGGTCCACAGCGTCGGGTCCTGCTCGCCGAGCACCCGGCCCAGCGCGGTCGGCGGGGCGGCGGGCGGGTGCACGAGCAGGCCGAGTAGGTCAGCGAGGTCCAAAGTGGCCAGGGCGACGGCTGCGTCGTACGCCGCCGGCGGGTGCGGCCAGGCCGGGTGGACGAACTGCCGGAGGTGTTCGGCGGCATCCGGTGACGGCGCCGCGAGGGCGGGCGTGACCGCGTCGCCCTCGTAGCGCCACAGTCGTCTGCCGGTCGCCCGCCGGGGCTCGCGTGGGTCCGGGCCAGGCCCGTCCGTCACCTCCACGCGCAGGCGGGGCGCGGCCGAGGCGAGCGTACGCAGGGCACTCGGCGGTGCCGGCGAGACCAGCCGGACGGCGGTGCCCAGGCCGCGGCGGTCGTCGGCGAGGGCGGCGCGCAGCGCGTCGACCGTCGGCCCGACGGCGGGGGTGACCTGCCCGAGCCACGGGTGGCTGCGGCAGGCTTCGGCCAGGTCGGCGTGCTCGTGGGAGTCGTCCGGGTACTCGCGTGCGAAGTCGGCCAGCGCGACCAGGTGCCCGACGTCACCATCGCGCAGAAAGCGCAATCGGTGCGCCGTGTGCACCGCACAGTCGAAGGACGGGTCCCGGGCCAGCGCCCGGTCGATCCAGACGAGTGCTTCGTCGAGACGGCCGTGGTCGGCGAGGGTACCGGCGATGTCGGCGTACACGGCCAGGTCGTCGGGGTCGTGCCCGACGGCGCGTTCGAGCGCCGCGAGGGCCTCCCGGATTCGGCCCGCGCTGCGACATGCGTACCCGAGCCACACCTCGCCGATTTTCGACGGCTCGACACGAACCCCCCGGGTGGCCCAGCGGATCGCGAACTCGACCTCACCGACCCGCCGGGCCAGCGCGGACGCCGCGCCGAGGAGCAGGGCGTCTTCGGGGTGGACGGTGACCGCGTTGCGAGCCAGCGCGAGGTACGGGGCAAGAGCTGTCCGGCCGGACCGGGGCGCCGGATCGGGGGTGGCCGCGCAGACCTGCATGAGGATCCGGGCGATGCGGTCCGGTTCGAGGCGTTCGGCCAGGTCGGGGGCGGTCACCCAGGGCACCTCGGCCCACGGCGTCGCCGGCGCGTGGCCGGTGGCCGCGACGAGCAGGTCGAGCCCTTCGGCCGGGCGGCCGGCGGCGGCGAGCAGGTGCGCCCGGGCGACGACGGTGCCGACGAACACGTTGTGGCGCAGGGGGAACAGGTCGAGCCCGCCCCCGTCGGCGGCGGCGAAGCGGGCGAGCACCTCGTGCACCTCCGGCATGGTCGGCGCCTGTGCCAGCGCGCCTGCGACGTGCGTGGCGGCGTCAGCCAGGTCGCCGTCGGCCAGGGCCGACCGGGCCAGGGCCAGTTCCTCCGCCGCAGGCAGATCCCGTTCGTGCTCGGCCACGTCGTCCGCTCCGCTCCCGTGCTGTGCGAGGTCGGGTCGTCAGCGTAGGTGATGTTGACGGATCTTAGTGATCAGTGCGCAATGCTGTTCATTGCATTGCATTGCTCCGATCAAAGATGCAAGACTGAGCAGGAAACGCGCGGAATATGCGCACTGGGAGGAGCTTCCGTGACCCGTCCAGGAGCCGGTATGGTCGCCGACATCGACGAGCAGCCGGCGGGGTACGCCCGACTGCTCTCCACCGAGCACGCCGGGGAGATCGCCCGGGTCGCCGCCGTCATCGCCGACCGCCGTCCGCGACACGTGGTGTTCACCGCACGCGGCACCTCCGACCACGCCGCGCTCTACGGTGCGTACCTGACCGAGATCCGCCTCGGCCTGCCCGCCGGGCTCGCCTCGCCCAGCGCCGTCACCGTGTACGGCGCGCGGCCGGACCTGTCCGGTGCGTTGGTGGTCGGGGTGAGCCAGAGCGGGGGATCCCCGGACCTCACCGAGGTCCTCCGGGCTGCCCGTGTCTCGGGCGCGCTCACCCTCGCGGTCACCAACGCGCCCGACTCGCCGCTGGCCGGCGTCGCGGAGCTGAGCGTCGACCTCGCCGCCGGTCGCGAACGGGCGGTGGCCGCCACCAAGACCTACACCGCCGAGCTGCTCGCCCTTCTGATGCTGGTAGAGGGGATTCGGGCCGGCGACGGGGTACTCCCCGCCGACGAACGGGCGGCGCTCGACGCGCTGCCCGAGTTGGCCACCCGCATCCTGGCCGACGAGACCCCAACCCAGCTCGCGCCGCGCTACCGGTTCGCCGCGCAGCTGGTGACGACCGGGCGAGGGTACGCGTACCCGACCGCCCGGGAGGCGGCGCTGAAGCTGATGGAGACCTCCTACCTGCCGACGCTGGCCTTCTCCGGTGCCGATCTGCTGCACGGCCCACTCGCCATGACCGACCCGGATGTGCCGGTCCTCGCGGTGGTGGGATCCGGCCCCGGCGGGCGGTCGATGGGGGAGGTGCTGCCTCGGCTCGGTGAACGCCGCGCCGACGTGGTGGTGGTCGGCTCGGCCGACGTCTCGGGCGCGACCCGGATGGCCGTTCCCGAGGTCGACGAGCGGTACGCCCCGCTGCTGGACATCCTGCCGCTGCAACGTCTGGCCCTGGCGCTCGCGCTGGCCCGTGGCGAGGACCCGGATGCGCCCCGAGGGCTCAGGAAGGTCACCACGACGATGTGAGAGCCGGCGTGGCACGCTGGTCACCGTGTCCACGCTGCGCGACCTCGCCGAGGAGCACACCCAGCTCCGTCGGGCCGACATCGACCACCTGCACCGGATCGCGGGCGACTGGCAGTTGCTCTCCGACCTGTCCTTCGCCGACCTGCTGCTCTGGGTTCCGGTGGACGGGGACGGCGCCTTTCTGTGCGTGGCGCAGGTCCGACCGACCACCGCACCGACGGCGTACCAGGACGACCAGGTGGGCCGGATCATCGGTGGACCGGAGGTGGCGCATCTCGAGGTCGCCTACCGGCAGGGCCGGATCTGGCGGGAGGGCGACCCGGTCTGGTACGGCGATGTGCCTGCGCGGCACGAGGCGATCCCGGTTCGGTTACGGACCGGGGACGGTGAGCACGAGGTGATCGCCGTGGTCGGACGGGACACAAATCTGTCGACCGCGCGGACGCCCAGCCAGCTGGAGCTGAACTACCTGACGACCGCCGACGACCTGGCGCAGATGATCGCCGACGGGACCTTCCCGCCGTCCGGGCACCCCGGGGAGACCACCTCGGCGCCTCGGGTGGGCGACGGGCTGGTCCGGTTGGACGCGAGCGGCAAGGTCACGTACGCGAGCCCCAACGCGCAGTCCGCGTACCGCCGGTTGGGTCACGCCGCGCATCTGGTGGGCGAGGACCTCGCCGCGCTGCACCGGCGCCTCGCCGCCGACCCACTCGAGGGCACCGACGCGGCCAACGCCGCCCTCGCCGCTCTGCGCGGCGAGGCGCCGCCACGCCGCGAGATCGATGCCCGCGGGGCGACCATGCTGACCCGGGCGCTGCCGCTGATGCCGGCCGGGGTGCCGATCGGCGCGCTGGTGCTGGTCCGCGACGTCACCGAGGTCCGCCGCCGGGACCGTGCCCTGATGACCAAGGATGCCACCATCCGGGAGATCCATCACCGGGTCAAGAACAACCTGCAGACCGTCGCGGCGCTGCTGCGCCTCCAGGCCCGCCGGGTGGCCATGCCGGAGGCGCGGGTCGCGCTCGAGGAGTCGGTGCGCCGGGTCGCCTCCATCGCGCTGGTGCACGAGACGCTCGCCATGTCCAGCGACGAGGCGGTCGAGTTCGACGGGATCGTCGACCGGGTGGCCAGCGCGGCGACCGAGGTGGCCGCCACCGAGACGGTGGTCCGGATGCGCCGGCAGGGCAGTTTCGGTGTGCTCCCCGCCGAGATCGCCACGTCGCTGGTGATGGTCCTCAACGAGCTCCTGTTGAACGCCGTCGAGCACGGTTTCCCGGCCGACGGTGAGGCGGGCTCGCCCGAGGATAGTGGACCGGTGCCGGGTGGTGGCGGGTCCGGCTCCGGCGGGCCGGCCAGGGCGGGCCGGGGCGCGGCAGCCGAGGTGGTGGTGTCGGCGCACCGGTTCCGCAAGATGTTGCACGTCTCGGTGGCCGACAACGGGAGCGGGCTGCCGCCGAATTTCGACGCCGAGGGTGGCGGAAACCTCGGCCTGCAGATCGTCCGCGCGCTGGTCACCGGCGAACTGCGCGGCACGATCGAGCTGCATGCCAGTGCCAGCGGCGGCACCGAGGTGATGCTCGTCGTTCCGCTCGCCCGGCTCTGAGCCGAAGCCAGACTGGCGTGGCGCGCTCGACACCAGCAGTGTCCGACATGGCGCCTTCGGTGTCCGCTGTGGAATGGCCGGTCAGAATTTTACAAGATCTTCACCGAGACGGCGGGTTGATTTACAACCTGCGTTCCCTTCTGGGACAACACGGCCGCCGACTTCGTCGCCGCGTGGCGCCACCTGCACAAGGTCTTCGACCAGCAGGGCGCGACCAACGTCATCTGGACCTGGACGCCGAACGTCATCAACTACCTGCGTTCGAGAAAACTCAAGGCGTACTACCCGGGTGACACGTTCGTCGACTGGGTGGGCGTCGACGGTTACTACACTCGGCGGGGCCAGCAGACCTTCAGGGATCTCTTCGGGCCGACCGTCAGGGAGGTCCGGACCTTCACGAAGCTGCCGATGCTGGTCGTCGAGACCGGTTCCGAGTCCGGCTCCGGGCGGCCGGCGCACATCGAGAACCTGTTGTCGAACGTGGCCACCAGCAAGGACTTCGTCGGCGTCGCCTACTTCAACATCAACGGCTCCGGTGACTGGAACATCGACAAGGACGCGGCCACCCTGCGGGCCTTCGCCAACCAGGCGAAGAACAACGTCTACGGCTTCGATGTCAGGAAGGTGCGATGACCGCCGCGCCTGTCACGCGGCGGACCGGCCACGACACCCCGGCCGGTGTCGCGGTCGACGCCGCGCCCCGCCCCACTCCTTCTTCCACCTCGGGCTGGTGGGCCCTGCTCCCCGCCGCCGTCGCGCTGTGCGCCGGGTGGTTCCGCCTCGACACCCCGGTCGGTGTGCTGGCCGGTCTGGTCTTCGCGCTGTTCCCGACCGTCTCCCGGTACGCGCAGGAGGCCCGGTCGTACGCTCTGGTGACGTTGGCGGCCGTTGCGGCCACCTGGTTGTTCCTGCGGGGCGTGGAGCGGCCGTCCCGAAGGCGCTGGTGGGCGTACGGGATCGCACTCGTGATCATCGGGTGGCTGCACTTCGTGGCGCTGCTGGTGGCGGTCGGTCATGTCGGCTATCTCCGGCGTGCGGTTCCCGCCGAGGTCGCCCGATGGCGGTACGCGGTGACCAGCGGTCTCGCCATGCTCGGCGTGCTGCCGTTGCTGGTGCTGGCGAGCGGGCAGTCCGGCCAGATCTCCTGGGTCGACAACGACTGGGTGGCGGTGCAACGCTTCACGGAGAGCCTGACCGGGACGTACGCCATCCTTGGCATAGTGGTGACCTTCGGCGTGCTGGGGTTGGCCCTGGCCGGCCCGGTTCGGCGCCCTGCCGTGCTCATGCTGCTGGCGTGGGCGGTGCTGCCTCCGGTGATCGGCTACGTGACGTTCGCGGTGCTGCAACTCTTCCTGGCCCGGTACTTTCTCTTCACGGTGCCGGCCTGGGCGCTGCTCGCCGCCGCCGGGGCGGCCCAGTTGTTCCGGGCGGTCACCCGAGACCGAGCGACCGCGGCAGCGCTCCTCGGTGCGGTTCTCCTGCTGCCCGCGATCGGGTACGCAGGTCTGCCGGCGCACGAGCGGGTTCGGTCCGACGAGGCCGACTATCAACCCCGCTACGTCGAGGCCGTGCGTCACATCGCCGCGCGGGCCCGACAGGATGACGGGATCGCGTTCAACGACGGGTTCGGCGGATCCACGGACGTGGCCCGGAAGTCCGCCAACTACGGGTTCCGGGCGGGCCACCAGCAGCCGCGGGACGTCTTTCTCGCGCTGTCGGCCGCGGACGCCGGATGGCTGATGGCCCGGGAGTGCGTCGACGCGACGCCGTGCGTCGGCGACACCAAGCGGATCTGGCTGATCGAGACCGGACACCCGGAGGACAGCTTGGCCGGTATGCCCGCCGGCCGGGGTAGGTTCCTGCGCGATCGGTTCGAGATCCGGGCAGTGTGGCGGTTCGACCGGGTCCGGGTGGTGCTCCTGGAGCGCAAGGGGCACGGCTGACCAGCTACCTCGTCAGCAGGGCGACGGTCAGCCCCGGGCGGTGCTGTACGCGTTCGACCGCCCAACCGGCGCGCAGGGCGCCGCCCTTGGCGCCCGGTACGGCGGCGATCGGATCGCTCCGCCGGCCGGCAACCACGAGCCAGAGGCGGTCGGCGCCGGCCAGGCACTCGTCCGGGCGGGTGCACTCGGCAGCCCACAGGTCCCCCCGATGCGCCTGGTCTACCGTGGCCAGCACGTCCCGCGGTCGGTGGTCGCCAAGGTGGTACTCCAGACCCAGGTCGAGAAAGAGCCAGCTCTCCCGAGGCGAGTAGACGATCACATCACCCGGGCGTTGACCGTCGACGACGATCCGGGCGGCGCCGGCGTAGTCGATCGGCGCGGACCGCGGCCACTCGTGCGTGCGGCGCAGCGCCGCCTGGTCGGGCAGGCCGAGCGCCCCGGCCAGGGCCACCACGGCCAGTGCCGGAAACACCGGCACGGTGGCCAGCGCCGCGGCGGCCAGCAGGCAGCCGAACGGCACCACGAAGACCAGGTAGCGCGGCACCCAGAGCGGGACGAGCACACCGGCGGCGAAGACCAGCAGGATCGGCAGGATCACGGCTGTCCCGGGCAGCAGTGCCCGCCGGCCAAGCCGGACCACGCCGAGCGCGGCGAGCCCGACCAGCAGGCCGCCGACCACTCCGCTCTGTGCCACCCCGCCGGCGAGGCCGGCCAAGTCCGCCGGACGGGCGGCGTCGACCCAGTCGAGCTGGCGGGCGCGCTGGCCCCGGGCGACCAACACCAGCGGGCCCACCAGCAGCGTCGCCGGCAGCAGCGCGAGCAGCCAGGCCGTGACGATCCACCAGCCGGCCGGCGTCGCGGCACCGGCCGGCGGTGCCGTCCGGTCCGGTGTGCGGGTGACCGGTGCCGTCGGCTCGCGGGCCGACGGCCGGGCGTGGCGGGCCGCCGCGAGCACCACCACCCCGTGTGCCGCGAGCAGCGTGAGGGCGACCAGGTGGGTCAGCCCGAGCGCGGCCACGGCGGCGGCGTATCCGGTCCAGCGGGCGAGACGGCCGACGGGCCGGGTCCCGGGTGGCGGACCCAGCGCGACGACCAGGAGCAGGGTCGACAGCACGGCGAGGAAGGTGGCCAGCGCGTACGGGCGGGTCTCCTGGCCGTACCGGGATGTGCCGGGCAGTACCGCGAAGAGCAGCCCGGCGAGCAGCCCGACCCGCCGCCCGTGGTGCCGGGCGCCGAGTACGGCGGTCAGGGCCGCGGCGCCGGTCATCGCCAACGCCGCCGGCAGGCGCAGCGCGGCCACCGAGTCGCCCGCGACGGCCACCCAGGCGTGCATGAGCAGGTAGTACGGCCCGGTCGCGGCGTCGATGGTGCCGGCGAGCCGGAGCAGGTCGCCGATCGAGCGGGTGGCCGCACTCCACGTCGCCAGCTCGTCCCGCCAGAGCTGCGCCCGGTCGAGCCCCGTGAGGGTGACCGCGAGCGTGAGCAGTGCCGGCGGCAACCACACCGGCAGCCGCCGCATCACGGACATACCGTCCACGTCGCCGAGCCTCGCACACCACAGCCGCGCCGGGGGCGAAGCGGTCCACGTGCTCCGCACCAACTGCCGCCGCCGTCGACCTCCTGCCCTTCCTCGGCCCGTGATGTGGGATCTCGCACGTACGCGTTGGCCGGCCCGGTGACGCTGTGGCAGCATGTCGTCATGACCGCCGCTGTCGTCCGCCGCTTCGTGGCCCGCCGCCACGTCGACTACGGCCGTGTGCGCAGCGCGATCTGTCCGGCCCACTGACGACGCCCGATCCATCCGTCTCGGGCGCTGCGCGCCGGCTTTCCGACACCGTTGTCTCCAGCCCGACTGCTCGGGCCGCCGCCGCGCCCGCGCATCCACCGAGCCACACCAGACAACGGAGGACGCCGCGATGGCGGTCAGCAGCATCCCGGCCCGGCCCGAGGATCCGACAGCCCGTCCCGTCCGGGCCCCTCGCCGGCAGCGAGGGGAGGGCCAGTGGGCGCTCGGCCACCGTGAGCCGCTCAACGCCAACGAGCGGATCAAGAAGGACGACGACCCGCTGAACGTGCGGGCCCGAATCGAGAACATCTACGCCCACCGGGGCTTCGCCTCGATCGACCCGCAGGACCTGCGTGGCCGGTTCCGTTGGTGGGGCCTCTACACGCAGCGCAAGGCAGGCATCGACGGCGGGCGTACCGCCGTGCTGGAACCGCACGAGCTGGAGGACGAGTTCTTCATGCTCCGGGTGCGGGTCGACGGCGGCCAGCTCAACCTGGCCCAGCTCCGGGTCGTCGCGGACATTTCCCGCGAGTTCGCCCGGGACACCGCCGACATCACCGACCGGCAGAACATCCAGTACCACTGGATCCGGGTCGAGGACATGCCGGAGATCTGGCGCCGGCTGGAGTCGGTCGGGCTGCAGACCACCGAGGCGTGCGGCGACTGCCCCCGGATCGTGCTGGGCAGCCCGGTCGCCGGGGTGGCCCGGGACGAGCTGCTGGACCCGACCCCGGCCATCGACGAGATCGTTCGCCGGTACGTCGGCGACAGGGAGTTCTCCAACCTGCCCCGGAAGTTCAAGTCCTCGATCTCCTGGCTCGTCGACACCCCGTACGAGGCGAACGACATCGCGTTCCTCGGCGTCGAGCACCCGGAGCACGGGCCCGGCTTCGACCTGTGGGTTGGTGGTGGCCTCTCCACCAACCCGATGCTCGCCAAGCGGTTGGGCGTGTGGGTGCCGCTACCCGAGGTGCCGGACGTGTGGGCCGGTGTGGTCGGCGTCTTCCGCGACTACGGCTACCGCCGGCTGCGCAACCGCGCCCGGCTGAAGTTCCTGGTCGCCGACTGGGGGGTGACGACGTTCCGGGAGGTGCTGGAGAAGGAGTATCTCGGGCGGGCCCTGCTGGACGGGCCGGCGGCGGACCTGCCGGCGAAGCCGGTCGACCACATCGGCGTGCACCCGCAGCGCGACGGGCGCCACTATGTCGGCGCCGCGCCCGTCGTCGGCCGGGTCTCCGGCAGCCAGCTCGGTCGGCTCGCCGACGTCGTCGAGGCGCACGGCAGCGACCGGGTGCGGCTCACCCCGTACCAGAAGCTGCTGGTGTTGGACGTGCCCCCGGAGCGCACGGATTCCCTGGTCGAGGGGCTGCGCGGGATCGGTCTGGAAGCCCGGCCCTCGGCCTGGCGGCGCGGCACCATGGCCTGCACCGGCATCGAGTACTGCAAGCTCGCCATCGTCGAGACCAAGGTGCGGGGCGAGGACCTGGTGGCCCGGCTGGAGCAGCGGCTGCGGGACTTCGACGCCGACATATCCATCCACCTCAACGGTTGCCCGAACGCCTGCGCCCGCACCCAGGTCGCCGACATCGGTCTCAAGGGCCAGCTGGTGGTCGGCCCGGACGGCCAGCAGGTGGAGGGCTTCCAGGTGCACCTGGGCGGCGGCCTCGGGATGGCGCAGGGGCGCACCGCCGGTTTCGGTCGGAAGCTGCGCGGCTTGAAAGTCACCGCCGCGGAGCTTCCGGAGTACGTGGAACGGCTGGCCCGCCGCTACCTGGCCGGCCGGAACGAGGGTGAGACGTTCGCCAACTGGGTGATCAGGGTCGACGAGGAGGAGCTGAGATGAGCGAGTCCCGGTCCGTGCCGCTGTACTGCCCGTACTGCGGTGAGGAAGACCTGCGGCCGAGCGAGTCCGGGCACGGCCGCTGGGAGTGCCATGCCTGCGCGCGGGTCTTCACCGTGACGTTCGCCGGTCTGCTCTCCCAGGCGGTGGCCCGGTGAGCGCGCGGAGTGCGGGTGTCGGCTCCGTGGCCGGGTGGGCGGCGCCGGAACCGGCAGGACCCACCTCCGCCGTGAACCTCGGCCTGGTCGGGATCGGTGGCCCGCCCCCCGTCGAGGCGCGGCGGCGCGACCCGGAGGAGTTGCGGGCGCTGGCCGAGGAGGCCGGCCGGGAACTGGAGGGCGCTCCCGCGCTGGAGATCGCCCGCTGGGCCGCCGAGACCTTCGGCGACCGGTTCTGCGTCACCAGTTCGATGGCCGACGCCGTGCTGGCCCACCTGGTCGCCCGGGTCGCACCCGGGGTGGACGTGGTCTTTCTGGACACCGGGCTGCACTTCCCGGAGACGCTCCGGGTCCGCGACCGGGTGGCCCGTACCCTGCCGGTCACCGTCCGGTCGATCCGACCCCGACTGACCGTGGGCCAGCAGGACGGCGAGTACGGCCCCCGACTGTTCAACCGGTCCCCGGACGACTGCTGCCAGCTGCGTAAGGTGGAGCCGTTGGAGCGGGCGCTCGCCGGCTACGACGCGTGGGCCGCCGGCCTGCGCCGGGACGAGTCGCCGACCCGGGCGAACACGCCGGTGGTGACCTTCGAGGCCAGCCGGGGCAACGTCAAGGTGAACCCGATCGCGGCGTGGTCGCAGGCCGACGTGGACGCCTACATCTCCCGCTGGAACGTGCCGGTCAACGACCTGTTCAGGCGCGGCTACGGTTCGATCGGCTGCTGGCCGTGCACCCGCCGTACCAGGGCGGGGGAGGATCCGCGTGCCGGTCGCTGGGCGATGTTCGAGAAGACCGAGTGCGGCCTGCACGTCTGACCGGCGCGGCGGGTCCCGGTGTGGCCTCGTGCCCGGACCCGGTGGTCCTGGTCGCCCACGGCAGCCGGGACCAGCGGGCCGCTGCGGCCACCCGGGCGCTGGCCCGTGCGGTGGCCGCCGCCCGACCCGGCCTCCGGGTGCTGCCGAGCTGGCTCGACCACACCGAGCCGGGCCCGACCGAGGTGCTGCGAGAGCTGGGTGCCGCCGGGCATCCCCGGGCGGTTCTGGTGCCGCTGCTGCTCACCGCCGCCTACCACCGACGGGTGGACATCCCGGTGGCGGTGGCCGCGGCCCGAGAGACGGTGCCGGGCCTGGCGGTACGGGTGACCGACGTGCTCGGGCCGGTGGTCGCCGGCGTCGACGACGCGCTCCTGGCCGGGTTGCGGCGGCGGCTCGCCGAGGCGGGGCCCGGCGGGTACGACGCGCTGGTGCTGGCAGCGGCGGGTACCCGCGACCCAGCCGCCCGCGCCTCGGTGGGGCGGGTCGCGGCGGCCCTTCGTATGGCGCTGGGCGCTCCGACCCGGGTCTCCTACGCCTCCGCGGCGCCACCGGCCGCCGGTGCGGCCGTGGCCCGCCTCCGGGCGCGTGGCGCGCGGCGGGTGGCGGTGGCGGCGTACTTCCTCGCCCCCGGGCTGTTCCATGACGCGGTCGCCGCGGCGGCCCGGGGCGCCGGTGCCGTGGCGGTGGCCGCTCCCCTCACCGACGCTCCCGAACTGGCAGACCTGGTCCTCCGCCGCGTGGCCGCGACACAAGGAAGGCAGCTCTTGACGGCTCGGTAGCGGTCCCCTGTCGGACAGGTGGGATCGACGACGGTGCCTGCCGCCGAATCCTGCCCCGGGCAGCAGAACGCCCCGGCGGCTGGGCCGTCGGGGCGTGTGCTCTGGTTCGTGGTCAGGCGGAGTGAGCGCGCAGCACTCGGAGGCCGCCGCGACGCTTGACGGCGCGCCGCTCCTCCTCGCTCATCCCGCCCCAGACGCCGGCGTCCTGACCCGACTCAAGTGCCCACTGCAGGCACTGGTTGGTCACGGAGCAGCGCCGGCAGACGGCCTTGGCCTGCTCGACTTGCAGGAGAGCCGGACCGGACGTCCCGATCGGGAAGAACAGCTCCGGGTCCTCGTCGCGGCAGACAGCATGGTGACGCCAGTCCATGGCGGCAACACTCCTCATTCTGGATGGGTGGCAGATAGTGCAGTGGTGCTTTTCCTGTATGCGTCCGCAGTGCCGGCCGTCACGGTTCGCGTGCGACTATTCGGCACTGCGTGAGCAGGCTGTTGGCCCCGGGGACCTGCTGGAACGGCTCAACCTGTTGAGCATGTCCAGGCAATGTCCCGGTAACTCAAGTTCGCTTGTGAATACTTTCACGAACGCTCGGGATGTCAAGAGGTGACGCTCGGAAAAACTCCGTGCGGTGAGCAAGCCCACAGCCCGTTTGTCCGAGTTTGTCGGTGATCCGGTTACCCGGAGTACCACAGCCGGGGATCAATGTAGTACATTCCGCGTGACAATGCTGACATTTCCGGCACTCCCTCTCGGCGTGGCGGCCGTCGCCGTGGGTGCGACGGGCCCGTCGTTCAACCAACGGGAGTACCCGAGACCTAGCAGATTACTCTCAGTGCCGCCGGTGCGGACGAAAATCTGACTTTCTCCCGCTCGCCCAGGTACTCGCCGTCGAGTTGGAGCGCCTGTGGACGGTTGGCCACCAGGGTGAACTCGGTCATGTCGTGTAGCCGGAGCACCTGCCTGCCGTGCGGGTCCGGCTGGTGCGAGAAGAACTGACTCACCGTACGTGTCGTGCTGGCTACCCGGAGCTGACGAAGCGCGAACACGTCCAGCCCCAGGTCGAACGAGGCCTCCGGGTTTGGATTCACCTCACGGTCGCCGACGTACGTCCACGGTGCGGTGTTCTGGATGACGACGGTCGCGAGCTGCTCCTCGGTGGCGTCGCCCGGCCGCTCCAACGCGATCGCGGGGCGGCGGCGGTCCGAGCCGAGGAAGTACTGGGCGACCGTCGACCGGAAGTAGAGCGCGGGGGTGGAGACCCGCCCGCGCCGGCGGGCCCTCTCCACCCGATGGATGACGGCCGCGTCGAGGCCGAAGCCGGCGCAGAACGTGAAGTAGCGATCGTCCGCCCGGCCGAGGCCGATCGTGCGGTGTCGGCCCAGGCGCAGCCCCTCGAGGATCATGCTGGCCCCTTCGGGCCACTCCCGGGGCAGGCCGAGGGCGCGGGCGAAGACGTTCGTGGATCCGCCCGGCACGGTGGCGAGGGCGGGCAGCCGCTCGGCCGGGGACACCCCGGTCGGTACGCTCGGCAGCCGCGCGGACATCAGGCCGTTGACCACCTCGTTGACGGTGCCGTCGCCACCGAGCGTGACCACCAGGTCCACGCCCTCGTCAGCCGCCTCCCGGGCGAGCATCGCGGCGTGACCCCGGCGTCGGGTGTACCGCACGGAGAGGTCGACTTCACTGCGCAGCGCGCGGACCAGCACGTCCCGGCTGCGTTCGCTGGTGGTGGTGGCCTTCGGATTGACCACCAGGACGGCCCGCATGCGCGGCACTGTACCGCGCCGTGCCCCGGGTATCGTGACGCGCGTGACCATCGCCTCCGACCCGATCCCCGGTCCGCTCCGGTGGGCCGTCCTGCTGCTGCGCGCCGAGGCGGTCGCCGTCGGGCTGGTCGCCGCCTGGTTGCTCTGGGCCGACCTCACGGCGTCTGCCGCCGACCTGGCCTCGGCCCTGCTCGTGACGGCGTTCGCGGCCGCGGCGGCGGCGGCCCTCTGGGCGTTGGGCGGGGCGTTGGCCCGCCGGCGGGCCGGTGCCCGGGCGCCGGCGATCGTGCTCCAGCTCATGCTGCTGCCGATCGGTTGGTTCATGCTCCAGGGTGGGCTGGGCTGGCTCGGCGGGCCACTGATGGCGCTCGGTCTCGCCGTGCCGGCCCTACTGGTGAGCAGCCCGACAGCCGTGCCCTCGGCTTCGAGTGAGCCCGGCCGGGGCGGGGTCAGCCGGAGGCGCGGCAGGTCAGTAGCGATATGGTCGCGCGGCCGTCGGCGGCGGTCGCCGTCGCGGACGTGGTCAGCGCGGTGAGCACCTTCCAGGCGAAGGACGACTCGGCCGGCAGCTTCGCCCCGCCGACGGTCGGCACGGTGACCTCGACGGTGAGCGTGTCGGCGGTCACCGCGAACCGACAGCCCAGTTCGGCGTCGCGGGTGGCGATCGCGAGCAGCATGGCGCACGCCTCGTCGACGGCGATGCGCAGGTCCTCGATCTCGTCGAGGGCGAACTGCAGTCGTGCCGCGAGCCCAGCGGTGGCGGTGCGGAGCACCCCCAGATAGCCCCCGTCCGCGGGCACCGTCAGGTGCACCACGTCGTCGTCGTCGTCGATCGTCGGCTGGCCGGTCGTTGGGGTCACGCGTCATCCTCCCGGTCGCGGACTCTACCCGCTGGCCGGTTCGCGCGGGGTGGGGCGCGACCACCCGGGGCCGTGTCGCGGGGCGCCCCGGTTCGCCGCCGGACCGCGCACCGGACCGCGCACCGGGGCGCCAACGGCCGGCACGTCCGCGGGACGTGCCGGCCGGGTACCCGGTGCCGGTGCGCCAGGCGTCACGCCTTCTTGGTCTCCCAGAAAATCTTCGAGATCTCGTCGATCTTCTGGAGCAGGTCGTCGGCCTTGGCCGGATCGGTGGCGCCCTTGGCACCGGCCGCGCCGGCCAGCTTGGTGGCCTCGTTGAACAGCTGGTGCAGGTGCGGGTACTTCTCGAAGTGGGCCGGCTTGAAGTAGTCGGTCCACAGCACCCACAGGTGGTGCTTCACCAGCTCGGCCCGCTGCTCCTTGATCAGGATCGCCCGGGTGCGGAACTCCGGGTCGGTGTTGGCCTGGTACTTCTCGCAGATCATTTTGACCGACTCGGCCTCGATCCGGGCCTGCGCCGGGTCGTAGACGCCGCATGGCAGGTCGCAGTGGGCACTGGCGGTCACGCGGGGCGTAAGGATGCGCGGAAGTCGCATCAGGGTCCTCCATGGGAAGTTTGCGATGATCCAGGACGACCTTACTCCTGGAGCCGGTACCCGGTGGAGGTGAAATGCGATGCCCGCGCAGCCGCCGGGGACGGGGTTCCGACCGCGCTGGCCGCTGTCCGCCGTACTCGTGACCGGTCCGTCGATGTCGCCCACGCTGCGGCACGGCGACGCGGTGCTGGTGCTGCGCGGTGGTCGTCGCATCCGCCCGGGTGACGTCGTGGTGGCGGTCTTCCGCAGCCGCCCGGACCTGCTGGTGGTCAAGCGCGCGGTCCGGGCGGAGAGCGGGGGCTGGTGGTTGTCCGGCGACAACCCGTTGGTCACCGACGACTCCCGGGCGTACGGGGTGGCGGACGTGCGGGGACGAGTGGTGGCGCGCTACTGGCCGCACCCCCGATTCTTCAGCCGGCGTCGAGTATGACCCTACTCACATCCGTTGGCGGCCCCCGACACTATGCTCGGCAGGTGTCCGGGTGACCCCCCGCACCTCGCACCGCCGTTCGTCGCTTCACCTCGCGTCCTGACCGGCCGGTCCGTCTGCTCGACAGATCCTGGAGTCACCAATGCCATCGTCCACCGTGGACCCCGCTGATCCCGTCTTCCGGCTACATCAGGGCGGCAAGATGGCCGTCGCCTCGACCGTTCCGCTCACCAGCCGGGAAGACCTCTCCCTCGCCTACACCCCGGGCGTGGCCCAGGTGTGCGAGGCGATCGCCGCCGACCCGCGCCTCGCAGCCGAATACACCTGGACGGGGCACACCGTCGCGGTCGTCACCGACGGCTCGGCCGTACTCGGCCTGGGCAACATCGGCCCGCGCGCGGCGCTGCCGGTGATGGAGGGGAAGGCCGTGCTGTTCAAGCAGTTCGGCGGGGTGGACGCGGTACCGGTCTGCCTGGACACGCAGGACGTGGACGAGATCGTGGCGGCGGTGCGTGCCCTCGCACCGTCCTTCGGCGGGATCAATCTGGAGGACATCAGCGCCCCGCGCTGCTTCGAGATCGAGCGGCGCCTGGACGAGGCGCTGGACATCCCGGTGTTCCACGACGACCAGCACGGCACCGCCATCGTCGTGCTCGCCGCGCTGCGCAACGCGGCCGCGTTGCTCAACCGCAAGCTGGGCGACCTACGGGTCGGCGTGAGCGGCGCCGGCGCCGCCGGGGTGGCGGTGACCAAGATGCTCGTCGCCGGCGGCGTGAACCCGGAACAGGTCGTCGTGTGCGACTCCCGGGGGATCATCGGGCGACACCGCAAGGGGCTCACCGGCACGAAAGCCGAGCTGGCTGAGCTGACCAACGCCGACGGCCGGGAGGGTGACATCACGCGAGCGCTGCGCGGCGCCGACGTGCTCATCGGCGTCTCCGGCGGGCAGATCCCGGAGTCCGCGGTCGCCGGCATGGCGCCCGGCGGGATCGTCTTCGCCCTGGCCAATCCCACCCCCGAGGTGCACCCCCAGGTGGCGGCCCGGCACGTCGCGGTGGTCGCCACCGGCCGCAGCGACTACCCCAACCAGATCAACAACGTGCTCGCGTTCCCGGGAGTGTTCCGCGGCGCGCTGGACGCGCGGGCCACCCGGATCACCGACGGCATGAAGGTCGCCGCCGCCGATGCGATCGCCGGGGTGGTGGCCGAGTCGCTGACGCCGGAGGCGATCGTCCCGTCCCCGCTCGACCCGCGGGTCGCCCCCGCGGTCGCCGAAGCGGTGGTCGAGGCCGCTCGCCGGGACGGCGTGATCCGCTAGCACCGCGAGCGGAATTCTCTTCCTGCCGAGGCGGCAGGGGCCCTTCTTGTCGCCCGCCCAGCTTGTTACCGTGCCGATCATGCGTGCCGCCTTCGCCTCCCGTTTCGACGACGCCAACCCGCTCGCCGCGCTCACCGTCGGTGAGCGGCCCGAGCCGGCGCACCCGGACGACGACTGGGTGACCATCGAGGTCACCGCCAGCTCGCTCAACCACCACGACCTGTGGTCGCTGCGCGGCGTCGGGCTCGGGGAGGAACAGCTGCCGATGATCCTGGGCTGCGACGCGGCCGGGCTCGACCCGGACGGCAACCCGGTGGTCGTCTACCCGGTGGTCCCCACCCCGGGTGACCCGCGCGGGGTCTCCATCCTCTCCGAGCACTTCCCGGGCACGCTGGCCGAGCGGGTGGCCGTCCCCCGGGCGAACCTGCTGCCGCTGCCGGCCGGCCTGGCAGCGACGGACGCGGCCTGCCTGCCCACGGCCTGGCTGACCGCCTGGCGGATGCTCACCACCAAGGGTCGGGCGGACGAGGCTGAGGCCGTGTTGGTGCAGGGCGCCGGCGGGGGCGTCGCCACGGCGGCCGTCGCGCTCGCCGCCGCGATGGGCAAGCGGGTGTACGCGACCAGCCGCGACGCGGCCAAACGGGAGCGCATCACGGCGCTCGGCGCGATCGCGGTCGAGCCGGGTGCCCGACTGCCGGAGCGGGTCGACGTGGTGATCGAGACAGTCGGCGCGGCGACCTTCGACCACTCGCTGAAGTCCGCCGCGCCGATGGCCCGGATCGTCGTCTCCGGCGCCACCGCCGGGCACGAGCCGAAGGTCAACCTGCGGCGGGTCTTCGCGATGCAGCTGGAGATCCTGGGCACCTCGATGGGCACCACGGACGAGCTGACCGCCCTGCTGGCCTTCTGCGCCGAGCGCGCGGTACGCCCGGTGGTGGACAGCGTCGTGCCGTTCTCGACGGTCGAGGCCGCGTTCGCCCGCCTGCACTCCGGCGAGGTCTTCGGCAAGGTGGTCGTCGACCACACCGCCTAATACTGCAACGGCGGGTCGTGGCTTCGGGTGCTGATCATTCGTTGGTTGGTTGTGGTGGATGCGCGGGTGGTCGGGTCGTGGGATGCCGGGTTGGAGGAGTTGTTCTTCCGGTTCGCGCATCGGTTTGAGCGGGTGGAGCCGCGGCGGCGGGCATGGGCGTATGTGCGGGGGCTACTGGCACCGTTGGAGCGGCGTAACGGCTGGACCCTCGCGGAGCAGGCTGGGCATGTGTCGCCGGACGGGTTGCAGGGCATGTTGTGCAGCGCGGCGTGGGATCGGGACGCGGTCCGCGATGACGTGCGCGATTACGTGGTGGACCAGATCGGCGATGCGGCCGGGGTGCTCATCGCTGACGAGACGGGGTTCGTCAAGAAGGGCCGTGCGTCGGCGGGGGTCCAACGGCAGTATTCGGGTACGGCGGGCAAGACCGAGAACTGCCAGATCGGCACGTTCCTGTGCTACGCCACGCCGCGGGGTCGGGCGTTGATCGATCGGGAGTTGTACCTGCCCAAGTCGTGGACCGGTGATCGGGACCGGTGCCGGCGCTCGGCGATCCCGGACGCCGTCGGGTTCGCGACCAAGCCGCAGCAGGCGCAGGCCATGCTGGAGCGGGCGGTCACCGCGGGGGTGCCGTTTTCGTGGTTCACGGCCGATGAGGCCTACGGGCAGAACCCTGGCCTGCGGGGCTGGTTGGAGGATCGGGACATCGCGTACGTGATGGCCACCCGACGCGACGATCGGGTGCCCTCCGGGCTGCACACCACCACCGGTGTCGACGAGCTGATCGGCAGGGTGCGTGCGGGCGCGTGGCAACGACTGTCGTGTGGTGACGGCGCGCACGGGCCGCGCCGCTACGACTGGGCTCGGCTGCCGATCCGCCGCACCTTTGCCCACGGCCGCCGCGGCTGGGTCCTGGCCCGACGCTCGATCACGGATCCCGGCGACATCGCCTACTACGTCTGCTTCGGCCCCCGCGGCACCCGACTACGCGACCTGGTGCGGGTCGCCGGTAGCCGTTGGTCGGTGGAGGAATCGTTCCAGACCGCGAAGAACGAGGTCGGCCTGGACCAGTACCAGGTCCGCCGCTACGACGCCTGGTACGCCCACATCACCCTCGCGATGGCCGCCGCCGCGTTCCTCGTCGTCACCCGCGCCCTCGAAGCCGCAAAGGGGGCACCACCGCAAACGAGCGCAGCCAGATCCCGCTGAGCAGCAACGAAATCCGCCGCCTGTTCGCCCACCTCGTCCTGACCACCCGCCGTCGAGCCGACCACATCCTGCGCTGGTCCGACTTCCGCCGTCGCCGCCAGGAACAAGCCCGAGCCGCCCACTACCGCAAACGACTCAAACCGCCATAAGTCACGACCCGCCGTTGCAGTACTAAGCGTGCGGAAGGCCCCCCCTCACACCATCGGACCTCGCACACCATCCGACGACCAGCGGGACCCTCACAAACGGTTGTCGAGGACGGCGACGTCGCCGCCATCTGCGCTGGCGGGAATACGCCGCTTCGCGGCCTCGTCGCCGTACAACGTCCAGCGCAGGAACTCGATCGTGGTGTCGGAGACCACCCTCAGCGACACGCCGTCGCCGAGCAGGCCCCGCCCGTGGTCGCCCCGCGGGAAGCTGAGCATCGCCTTCGGCCAGGGCACCTGGTCGTACACGGCCTTGCCGGCGGCATGATCGACCACCTCGTCCGCCTCGCCGTGCACGAACAGCTGGGGAGCGGCGGCGCCGGCGAACGCCGTGCCCACGCCCAGGGCGGTGCCCGCGAACACCACCCCCGCGTCGAGTCGCTCGTCCCGGCCGGTGGTGAACAGACCGATCGTGGTCACCCCGCCCGCGGAGTGGCCGGCCGCCGCCACCCGGTCGGTGGCCAGCCGATCGTGTAGCGGATCGTCGGCCCGGCGGTCGAGGGCGAGCACCTGCGTGAGGGCGTACGACACGTCCGCGGGCTGGTTGAGCACGTCGAGCACGTTGCCGTCACCGCCCCGCGCCGTGTGCGGAAAGGTCGGGGCGGCCACCACGAACCCGGCGGCCGCCCAGCGGGTCAGCAGCGGCGCGTAGTCCGCCGGCCGCCCGCCGAGGCCGTGGCTGAACATGACCACGGGGAAGCGGCCCGCCGCCGCTTCCCCTGCCCGTCGTGGCTGGCCGCCCGCCTCCCCAGCCGCCGGATACCAGACGCTCACCGGCAGCTTCCGGGTGCCGTCGCGGGTCAGGTCGAGGTGGCGTACGCCCACCGCGAAGCTCCGCCCGGGCGCGCTGCCGGCGAACGCCGCCGCGCCAGCGGTCGGCGACCCGGCCGGGGCGCTGGCGGCGGGTGGGGCGGTCGGGGCGGCGGCGCGCCCACGGACGTCCGCAGAGCACCCGGTCAGACCGGCCGCGACCAGGGCACCGGCGAGGAGGGCCGGGGTGAGGCGACGCGACATGGCTCGATTGTGCCTCGCCCGCGCCCAGCGGTCGGATCCACCGCAGGTGTCCGGGCTCCCGGCCGACCCCGCCTTCCGTCCGGAAGCGCGCGCCACCCGGCTGGATCACCTCCACCGGCCGGCTCGACTTGGGGGCGCCGCGCCAACCGGCAACCGCGCACGTCGAGGGGCCTTCGCTAGGGTCGGCAGCATGTCTGGGAACTACTCCGACCCGAGCGGCAACACCGAGGCGTTCCGCGCCTTCGCGAACACGCCCGAGCCGGCTGCGCCGACCGCCGTCAACCGGACGCCCCGGCTCGTCGGCGCCGCCGTGGTCGCGGTCGTGCTGGTCGCCCTGGCCGCCTGGCTGGCCCTCAGCTGAGCCTGCGGGGCGTCAGCCCGCGCCCGCCACCTCGCGGGCGGCGCGGGCGATCTCCCGCTCCTCGTCGGTGCCGATCACGCAGACCGTCACCTCGGCGCCGTCCGGGGAGATGACGCGGTCGCCGCTGCCGGCGTTGCGGTCGGGGGCGACCGCGATGCCCAGCCGTTCCAGCCCGGCCAGCGCGGTCGCGCGCACCGGGGCGGCATGCTCGCCGACGCCCGCGGTGAAGGTGACCGCGTCCACCCGGCCGAGCAGCGCGTAGTAGGCCCCGACGTAGCTGGTGATCCGCCGGCAGTACACATCGAAGGCGAGGGCCGCGGCCCCGTCCCCGTCGGCCCGGCGCGACAGCACCTCTCGCATGTCGTTGGCGCCGGTCAGCCCGAGCAGGCCGCTGCGGTGGTTCAGCAGGTCGTCGATCTCATCGACGCCCAGGTCGCCCTCCCGCCGCAGGTGGAAGATCACCGTCGGGTCCAGGTCGCCGCTGCGGGTGCCCATCACCAGGCCTTCCAGCGGGGACATACCCATCGAGGTGGCCACGCTCCGCCCGCCGGCGACGGCGGCGGCGCTGGCCCCGTTACCCAGGTGCAGGGTGATGGTGTTGATGTCCTCGTACCGGCGGCCCAGCAGCTCCGCGGTGCGCCGGGAGACGTACGCGTGTGACGTGCCGTGGAAGCCGTAGCGCCGGATGCCGTACCGCGCGGCGGTATCCCGGTCGATCGCGTACGTGGCGGCGGACTCGGGCAGCGTGGTGTGGAAGGCGGTGTCGAAGACGGCGACCTGCGGCACGGCCGGCAGCGCCGCCCGGGCGACCTCGATGCCGGCCAGGTTGGCGGGGTTGTGCAGTGGCGCCAGCGGCACCAGTTCCCGGACGGCGGCGAGCACCTCGTCGTCGATCAGGACCGGCTCGCCGAAACGCCGCCCGCCGTGTACCACCCGGTGCCCGACGGCGACGAGCCCGGTCAGGTCGATCCCGTCGAGGATCCGCCTTACCGCCGTCCGGTGGTCGGCCGGGCCGCCGTCAGGCTCGCCGATCCGTTCGACGGTACCCTTCCCGCGTACCTCGTCGCCGTCGTAGAGCCGCCACTTCACCGACGACGACCCACAGTTGAGGACCAGTACCCGGCTCATGCCGGCACTGCGTTTCGCTGCGTGCCGGCACGAGGCACCGAGGCGCCGAGTCGATGATCCGCTCGCTGACGCTCGCTCATGAAGACTCCCCGGCCTGGATCGCGGTAATCGCGACCGTGTTGACGATGTCCGGGACGGTGGCACCCCGGGAGAGGTCGTTCACCGGCCGGCGCAGGCCCTGCATGACCGGCCCGACCGCCACCGCCCCGGCCGAGCGCTGCACCGCCTTGTACGTGTTGTTGCCGGTGTTGAGGTCGGGGAAGATGAAAACCGTGGCCCGGCCGGCGACCGCGCTGCCGGGCAGCTTCGTCGCCGCCACCGCCGGGTCGATCGCGGCGTCATACTGGATCGGACCCTCGACCAGCAGCTCGGGCCGGTGCTCCCGGACCAGCCGGGTGGCCCCCGCGACCTTCTCCACATCCGCGCCGGCGCCGGATCTGCCGGTGGAGTACGACAGCATGGCGACCCGTGGCTCGATGCCGAACCGGGCGGCGGTGTCGGCCGACGAGATCGCGATGTCGGCGAGCTGGGCGGCGTCCGGGTCGCGGTTGACCGCACAGTCGCCGTATACCAGCACCCGGTCGGCGAGCAGCATGAAGAAGACACTGGAGGCGATGGAGACCGCCGGTACGGTCCGGATGATCTCGAAGGCTGGACGGATGGTGGCAGCCGTGGTGTGGGTGGCACCGGAGACCATGCCGTGCGCGTGCCCGGTCTGCACCATCATGGTGCCGAAGTAGTTCGGCTGCGCCACGATGTCGTGGGCCAGATCCAGCGTGACGCCCCGGTGGGCGCGCAGCCTCGCGTACGTGGCGGCGAACTCGTCGCGCCACTCGCTGGTGACCGGGTCCACCACCCGCGCGCCGGCAATGTCGACGCCCAGCTCGCGAACGCGGCGGGCGATGTCGTCAGGCCTGCCGAGCAGGGTCAGATCGGCGACGCCCCGGCGCAGCAGGATCTCCGCCGCCCGCAGGACCCGCTCCTCACCGCCCTCCGGCAGCACCAGGTGCCGGCGCTGCGCGCGGGCCCGGTCGATCAGGTCATACTCGAACATCAGCGGGGTGACCCGCTCGGAGCGGCTGACCCGCAGCCGGCGGGCCAGGTCGTCGGTGTCCACGCAGCGCTCGAAGGCGCCGAGCGCGGCCTCCACCTTGCGCGGGTTGCCCGCGCTGGGCCGGCCCTCGATGCGGCTGGACGCGGCGACCGTGTCGTAGCTGTCGCTGGGCACGGAGAGCACGGCGAGGCCGGTATTCAGCCTCTGCACCAGCCGCATCACCCGCGGGTCGGGCCGCTCGCCGAGAGTGAGTACCAGCCCGGCCACCGAAACCTGACCGGCGACGTGTGCGGCGCTGGCGGCCACCAGGAGGTCCGCCCGATCGCCCGGCGTGATCACCAGCGCTCCCTCGGCGAGGTGGTCCAGCAGGGTTGGGACGTGGGCCGCGCCGACAACGTAATCGAGCACGTCCCGGCTGAGCGCGGTGTCGTCGCCGGCGAGCAGGGTGGCGCCGAGCGCCGCCGCCACCTCGGCCACCGTCGGTGCCGACACGGTCGGTACCTCCGGGATGACGTACGCCGGCACCGGCAGATCGGGCAGCGACATTGGTCCGGGCACCCGGTTGGCGACCACCGCCAGCACCGTGGCCCGCAGGTCCGCCAGATCGTGGTACACCCCGCGTGTCGCCGCCGCGATCGCCGCCGGCTCCTGCCCGTACCCGTCGACGACGGGGACCACGACGCTGCCGAACTCGGTGGCCAGCCGGGCGTTGAAGGCCAGCTCGCGGGGGCCGGCGCCGTCGCCGCCGTCGGCGAAGTCGCTGCCCACCACGACCATCGCCGGGCAGTGCCGTTCGACCTCCCGGTACCGCTCGACGATCTCCGAGATCAGCTGCTCCCGCCGCCCGTCGGCGACCAGGGCGGTGGCCTCGGCGTAGGTGGTGCCGGCCAGCTCGTCGAGTGGCAGCTCGATCCGGTAGCGGTCGACGAGCAGGGCGAGGATGGGATCCGGCGCGGTGCCGGCGACCAGCGGCCGGAACACTCCGATCCGCCCGACCTGCCGCGACAGCAGCTCTGCCAGGCCGAGGGCGACGGTCGACTTGCCCCCGCCGGAGGACACACTGGTCAGGTACACACTCCGTGCCACGCCATCCACCCTAGGAGATCACGCAGCCCCCCGCCCGGGTCCTCCGACCCGACCCGCCCGCACCCGGGCGGGCTACTCGTCGTCCTCGTCGTCGAGGCGGGCCAGGTAGGTGGCGAAACGTTCGACGGGGGCCTCGAACTCGGGGTTCAGGTCGACGAAGTCGCGGAGGCGCTCGGCGAGCCACTCGATGCTGACCTGCTCGTCGCCGCGGCGTTCGACCAGTTCCTCGATCCCACGGTCGGTGAAGTACATGTGCGTTCCTCGTCTGTCAGCGGCGCGCAACGGGGCGGGGACCGCGGTCCCCGCCCCGTTTGCCGTCCGTTACGGGCGGGGGAGGGCCGCCTCGATCAGCGCGCTCTGCTCGACGTCGTGCATCTTGGCCGAGCCGACCGCCGGGGCGGCGGCCGCCGGGCGGGAGATGCGACGCAGCCGGACCCCGTCGAGGTGCTCCAGCATGTTCAGCGCGACGAACGACCAGGCGCCCTGGTTGGCCGGTTCCTCCTGCACCCAGGCGAAGTCCTCCGCGTTCGGGTACGCCGCGAGGGCGGCCCGGATCTCCTCGACCGGGATCGGGTACAACTGCTCGACCCGGACGATCGCGGTGTCGGTGACGCCGCGCTCCTGCCGGGCCTGGAACAGGTCGTAGTAGACCTTGCCTGAGCAGAGCAGCACCCGCTTCACCTGCTCCGGTGCCGGGGCGCCACCGTCGGGCAGCACCGGTTGGAACGTACCGGTGGTGAAGTCCTCGACCTTCGAGATGCAGAGTCGGTGGCGCAGCAGCGACTTCGGCGTGAACACCACCAGCGGCTTCCGCTTCGGCGACAGGGCCTGGCGGCGCAGCAGGTGGAAGTAGCTCGCCGGGGTGGTCGGGATGGCCACCCGCATGTTGTCCTCGGCGCACAGCTGGAGGAACCGCTCCGGGCGGCCGGAGGTGTGGTCCGGGCCCTGGCCCTCGTGGCCGTGCGGCAGCAGCAGGGTCACCGCGGAGCGCTGGCCCCACTTCACCTCACCGGAGGAGATGAACTCGTCGATCACCAACTGGGCGCCGTTGACGAAGTCACCGAACTGGGCCTCCCAGCAGACCAGCGCGTCGATGTTCTCCACCGAGTAGCCGTACTCGAAGCCCATCGCCGCGTACTCGGACAACAGCGAGTCGTGCACGAAGAACCGGGACCGGTCGCCGCCGACGGTGAGCGACTTCAGTGGCAGGTAGTCGTCGCCGGTCTCCGCGACGACCGAGGCGTGCCGCTGCACGAAGGTGCCGCGGCGCGAGTCCTGACCGGCGAGCCGGACGGTCACCCCGTCGTGCAGCAGCGAACCGAAAGCGATGACCTCGCCGAAGCCCCAGTCGATGTTGCCCTCGACGGACATCTTGGCCCGCCGGTCGAGCAGCTGCTGGATCCGCTTGTGTGGGGTGAAGCCCTCCGGCAGGTTGACGTGCGCGTCCCCGATGGCCCGGATGACGGAGACGTCGGTGGCGGTGTCCACCTGCGGCTCCGGCTCGGCCTCCCGCTTGGGGCGGCTGAGCCGGCGGGGCGTGGTGGCGGCGTCGCGGGTGGCCTTGAAGACCCGCTCCAGCTGCGCTTGGTAGTCGCGCAGCAGCTCCTCCGCGTCCTCCACGGTGATGTCACCGCGTCCGATCAGCTCTTCGGTGTAGAGCTTGCGGACCGACCGTTTCGAGTCGATGATCTTGTACATCTGGGGGTTGGACATCGACGGGTCGTCGCCCTCGTTGTGCCCGCGTCGCCGGTAGCAGACCATGTCGATGACGACGTCCTTGTTGAACGCCTGCCGGTACTCGAAGGCCAGCCGGGCCACCCGGACCACGGCCTCCGGGTCGTCGCCGTTGACGTGGAAGATCGGCGCCTGGATCATCCGGGCGACATCGGTGCTGTAGAGGCTGGACCGGCTGTACTCCGGGGCGGTGGTGAAACCGACCTGGTTGTTGACCACCACGTGCACGGTGCCGCCGGTGCGGTAGCCGCGCAGTTGGGACAGGTTGAGCGTCTCGGCGACCACGCCCTGGCCGGCGAAGGCGGCGTCACCGTGCACCGCCAGCGGCAGCACGGTGTAGCCCTCCAGCTTCAGGTCGATCCGGTCCTGCTTGGCCCGGACGATGCCCTCCAGCACCGGGTCGACGGCCTCCAGGTGCGACGGGTTCGCCACCACCGAGACCTTGACCGCGTGCGCGCCGTCCGGGGTGGTGAACTTGCCGTTCTGGCCGAGGTGGTACTTCACGTCGCCGGATCCCTGGGTGGAACGCGGGTCCAGGTGGCCCTCGAACTCGGAGAAGATCTTCTCGTACGGCTTGCCCACGATGTTGGCCAGCACGTTGAGCCGGCCGCGGTGGGCCATGCCGATGACGACCTCGTCCAGCCCGCCCTCGGCTGAGGACTCCAGCACCTCACCCAGCAGCGGGATCAGCGACTCGCCGCCCTCCAGCGAGAAGCGCTTCTGCCCGACGTACTTGGTCTGCAGGAAGGTCTCGAACGCCTCGGCCGCGTTGAGCCGGTTGAGCACGTGCTTCTGCTCGTCGACCGAGGGCTTCTCGTACTTGCGTTCGATCCGCTCCTGGATCCAGCGCCGCTCCTCCGGGTCCTGGATGTGCATGTACTCGATGCCGACCCGGCGACAGTACGAGTCGCGCAGCACGCCGAGGATCTCGCGTAGCTTCATCCGCTGCTTGCCGGCGAAACCGTTCACCGGGAACTCGCGGTCCAGGTCCCACAGCGTCAGCCCGTGCTGGAGCACGTCCAGATCGGGGTGTTTGCGGATCTTGAACTCCAGCGGATCGGTGTCGGCCATCAGGTGACCGCGCACCCGGTACGCGTGGATCAGCTCGTGCACCCGGGCCGTCTTGTTGATCTGGCCCTCGTTGTTGATGGCCACGTCCCGCATCCACCGCACCGGCTCGTACGGGATGCGCAGCGAGGTGAAGATCTGGTCGTAGAAGCCGTGCTCGCCGAGCAGCAGCTCGTGCATCACCTTCAGGAACTCGCCGGACTGCGCGCCCTGGATGATCCGGTGGTCGTAGGTGCTGGTCAGGGTGATGACCTTGCTGACCGCCAGCTCGGCCAGGGTGGCCTCGCTCATGCCCTGGTACGGCGCCGGGTACTCCATCGCGCCGACGCCGACGATCGCGCTCTGGCCGGTCATCAGCCGGGGCATCGAGTGCACGGTACCGATGCCGCCCGGGTTGGTCAGCGAGATGGTGGTGCCGACGTAGTCGTCCATGGTCAGCTCGTTGCGCCGAGCCCGCCGGACCACGTCCTCGTATGCCTGCCAGAACTGTCGGAAGTCCATCTGCTCGCAGGCCTTGATGGACGGAACCACCAGGTTGCGGCTGCCGTCCGGCTTGGTCAGGTCGATCGCGATGCCCAGGTTGACGTGCTCCGGGCGGATCAGCGCCGGCTTGCCGTCGACCTCGGCGTACGAGTTGTTCATCTCCGGGTGCGCGACCAGCGCCCGGACCAGCGCGTACCCGATCAGGTGGGTGAAGCTGACCTTGCCGCCCCGTCCGCGGGCGAGGTGATTGTTGATCACGATGCGGTTGTCCACCAGCAGTTTCGCCGGGACGGCGCGTACGCTGGTCGCCGTCGGCACGCTGAGTGACGCGTCCATGTTCTGAACGATCTTGGCGGCGACGCCGCGCAGCGGCGTGGTCTGCGGGCCGGCCATGGTCGGCGCGGCGGCCGGCTTCGCGGGGGCCGTGGCGGGCGCCGGCTTTGCCGGGGCCGTGGCGGGCGCGGGCTTTGCCGGGGCCGTGGCGGGCGCGGGCTTCGCGGGGGCCTTGGCCGCGGGGGCCTTTGCCGGGGCCGGCTTTACCTCGGCCGTCCGCTCCGGTGGCTTCGCGGCGGCGGCCCCCGGTCGACCGGCCTCCTCGGGTGCGGCGGGCTTCGGTGCGGCCGGTTCGGCGGTGGGCGCACCGGCGACTACCGGCCCGGGCCGGTAGTCGGCGAAGAAGTCGTGCCAGGCCGGGTCGACACTGGTGGGGTCGGTGAGGTACCGCTGGTACATCTCCTCGACGATCCACTCGTTCGGGCCGAAACCCGCCAGTGGGTTCTCCTGCGAAGTCTGCTGGGTCGACACGGCCGGTAATCGCCTCTTTCACGCGGGTCTGAGTGTCACGCGGTGCGCCTGTTCCTGCGGGCGCGAGTCGGATCCAAGGCTACGCCGTACGGGACCTACCGGCATTTCCGGCTCCACCGGGTGGTCCGTTTCACAGAAGATGCCAGAAGTTCAGTAAACCCTGCGTGTTCGGTCAACTGCTGGTAAACGCCGGGTGTCATCCCCGCCCGGTTCGGCGGGGCTGCGGCCACCGCGGCGGGGGCGGCGCGTCGCCACCCCCGCCGCGGGTCAGGAGATGTCCCGTCGGCGCAGCGTCAGCGTGCCGACCACGCCGGCCACCACCGCGTAGCCGACCAGCACCGCGGCGCCCGCCCACCGCGGCGGATTGCCCGGGAAGTCGCCCCCGGTGACCATCAGGCTGGAGGCGAGGGACGGAACCAGGAGCTGAACGTTGTTGATCCAGTCGCCGAAGCTGGCGGCCAGCGTGCTGATGACGATGACCGCCCCGATCGTGCCGCCCAGGTAGAGCAGGATGCCGGTGACGGTGGCGCCGACCTGGCTGCGGATCAGCACACCGATGCCGACGCCGAGGATCGCCCAGAGCAGGTACGCCAGCGCGTTGAGCCCGACAGCCTCCCAGACGGCGCCGCCGTACCGCGCGCCCACCCCGACAGCCTCCAGCACCGCCGAGCCGGCCAGCAGGTTCGCGCTGGTCGTGAGCAGCCAGAAGACCAGCCCCAGCAGGGCCGTGGCGGCCAGCTTGGCCAGCATGACGGCGCTCCGGTGCGGGGTGGTGAGGAACGTGGTGGTGACGGTCTGGTGGAAGAACTCGTTGGTCACCACGAGGATGCCGAGCAGCATCACCATCAGCAGGCCGAAGAACTGCCCGTTGGTGTAGAGGTTCGCGGCCAGGTTGTCCGGCTGGGAGGCTGCCGCCACCACGTCGGCCTGATTCTCTGGCGCCTCGCCGAAGTCGCCGTTGGCCAGCCCGTCGGTCTGGAGATAGTTGAAGAACAGGGCCAAGCCCCAGAGCGGCAGATAGGTCAGGGTCAGGATCCACCAGATGCTGGTGCTGCGGACCTTGAGTAGTTCGGCTCGGACGAGGTTCATCGGATGCCTGCCTTTCCGGCCGTCAGCTCCAGGAAGACACCCTCCAGGTCGGGGCGTTCCGTGGTGAGTTCGTGCAGCTCGACGCCGGCGGCGAGGGCTGCCTTGCCGACCGTCGGCGCGTCCACGCCGCCGATCAGCAGGTCGCCGTCATCGCCGACGTCCACCGTGGCCGAGGCGCCCTTCAACGCGGTCGTGAGCGCGTCGGCCTGCGGGGTGCGGACCCGCACCCGGACACCCTGCGCCATCGAGCCGATCACCTGGTCCACCGGTCCCTGGCGGACCAGCCGGCCGGCGGCGATGATCACCACGTCGTCGGCGAGGAGTTGCATCTCGGACAGCAGGTGGCTGGAGACCAGGACCGTGCGCCCCTCGGCGGCCAGGTTCTTGAGGAACCCACGCATCCACCGGATGCCCTCCGGGTCGAGCCCGTTCGCCGGCTCGTCCAGGATCAGCACCCGCGGGTCGCCGAGCATCGCGGCGGCGATGCCCAGGCGCTGCTTCATGCCCAGCGAGTAGCCCTTGAACTTCCGCTTTGCGGCCGGCGTCAGCCCGACCAGCGCCAGCGCCTCCTCGGCGCGCGATGCCGGCAGGCCGGCCGCCGCGCAGATCACCCGCAGGTGGTTGATCCCGGTGCGGCCCTTGTGCGCGCTGGACGCCTCCAGCACCGCGCCCACGTGCCGCAGCGGGTCCGTCAGGTCGGCGTACCGGTGCCCACCGATGGTCGCCTGTCCACCGGTCGGGGTGACCAGGTTCAGCAGCATGCGGAGCGTGGTCGTCTTGCCGGCGCCGTTCGGGCCGAGGAAGCCGGTGACCCGGCCCGGCTCGATCGTGAACGACAGGTTGTCGACCGCGCGGACGTTGCGGTAGATCTTGGTCAGGCCGGACACCACGATCTGGCCGTCGGTGGGGCTTCGCTGCCCGTCAGACATTCTTCTCCCTCGGGTGCGTTGGGTGCGCCGGTGCACAGCGTGGTCGGCCAGCGCAAGCAGGTCAAACTCGTTTGGTCCATCTCACGCAGGAGGCTGGCCGCAACGACCACCCGTTCGGTCGACGTTGGTAGGGGGCCGGACACCCGCCGAATCCGGTCAACCGGGGACCCTGCCGGCTACCGCGATCCAGGTGGCGCGGGCCCAGGCGAGCAGGGTGCCGTCCGGGGAGTACAGGCTGCTGTGCACCTCGGCCTTCCGCCCCTCGGCGCCGGCCAGCGCACCGGTCACCACGCACTCGTCGCCCGGTTCCGGCAGCGCCGCGACCACGGCGGCGATCCGACCCAGGACGTACGGCCGGCCGGGCGCGATGACCGACCACCCGCCGGGACAGTCCAGTGCCGCCCAGACGGTCACCGCGTCGGCCTCGTCCGGCACCCGGAACGGCGCGGCGGTCCGGCCGTCGGGCAGCGGGCCGGGAAAGATCCGCAGACCGTCGAGGCGCTTCGGGCCGCAGACGAAGCAGTCAGGGAAGGGATGGTCCACCAGTCCCGGGTACGCGGCCGCCGCAGCCCGTGCGGTGGCGAGGTCGACCGGGTCCACCACGGAGCGGAACTCCGGCACCGACCGGACCTCGGCGACCAGGTGGCCGGCCGGGTCGCGGACCTCGACCCCGTGCCGGGTCAGCGGGGTCTCCAGCGGGGGAGGGCGGCGTAGGGTGACCTCCATCAGCCCCGCGGTGCCGGCGGGCTCCGGCGTGGGCTCAGCCGCGCCGGGTCGGCGGTGCCGTGGGCCCTCCGCCGCGACGGCGAACGTTCCCGCGCTCCATCCGCCGTTGCCCGAGCCCGGTGGGCCGTTGAACCGCGAACCGATGATCATCCCTGCACCTCCGGTCGTCGGCTCCGGCCCCATCGCCGGTCCGCAGTCGCCGAATACGGCCGCCTCCGGCAGCCTGCCACGCCACCGACGGACCGATCACCCCCACCCCCGCCCCGCCCCGGTTCGGTCGACCGCCCGGACCGCTCGTTTCCCGTCCGTATCGGCCGGACCATCCCGCTGGGTGGCCCGTCGCCGGCTTCCGGGCTGCCCGCGGCCCCACCTGGGCCGGCCGTCCACGGACGGCCGGGAGGCGGGACGCCCACCGTAGTTCACCAGATTGACACTCCTGACCCCGTGACTTGGCAACCCGCGCCCCTTACACAGAATCCATGGCCGTTCTGCCCGCCGCTGGCGTACCCCTCACGACCAGCGGATACACGCTGCTGATCGCCGATGACCCGACCCAGGTCTCGGCCGCGCAACGACTGCGTCACGAGGTGTTCGCCACCGAGTTGGGCGCCACCCTGCGCCCCGGCGGTGCAGGCCTCGACGTCGACGACTTCGACCGGTACTGCGACCACCTGCTCGTGCGGCAGGAGACCACCGGCGAGGTCGTCGGCACGTACCGACTGCTGCCACCCGGGCGCGCCGACCGCCGGTACGCCGAGGACGAGTTCGACCTTGCCGCCCTCGACCCGCTGCGGGACAACCTGGTCGAGGCCGGCCGGTCCTGCGTGCATCCGGACCACCGCTCCGGCGCGGTGATCAACCTGATGTGGGCCGGGATCACCCGCTACCTGCACCTGCGTGGCTCCCGCTGGCTCGGCGGCTGTGCCTCGGTGCCGGTGGCCGACGGCGGACGCGCCGTCGCCGAGGTGTGGGCGCTCGCCCAGGCGAAGCACCTGGCTCCACCGCCGCTGCGGGTCAGCCCGCTGCGGCCCTGGTTCGCCGAGCCTGGTGTGTCGGCCGCGGGCGCGGTCGGCGGAGCGGCGGGCCGGGCACTGATCCCGCCGCTGCTCCGCGGCTACCTGCGCCTCGGCGCGTGGGTGTGCGGCGAGCCGGCGTACGACCCGGACTTCGGCGTCGCCGATTTCTACATGCTCTTCTCCCTGGATCGGATGAACCCGCGCTACCTGCGGCACTTCCTGGGCGGGGCGGAGCAGTGATCGCCGCCGGCTACGACCTCTGGCGGCCGACCTCGGGGTGCGGCCCGACCTGCCTGCCGGTGCCGGACGAGGTGCCGGCGGTCTCCACCGCCAGGCGGCTGGGCCGGACGACGACCGGGCTCGGGATGCTGCTCGGCGGGGCCATTCTTGCGTTGCTTCTTCCGGTGCTGCCGGCGCGCGAGCGGCAGGTCGCGATCCGGGGCTGGGCCCGGGCCACCGCGCGGGCGCTGGGCGTGCGTCTGCTCGTCCGGGGCCGGCTGCCCCGGCGGCGTGCCCTGCTGGTCGCCAACCACGCGTCGTGGCTGGACATCCTGGCGGTGCTGGCGGTGTCCCCGGCCCCGATCGTGGCCAAGAGCGAGGTCCGGGCCTGGCCGCTGATCGGGCAGCTCGCCAGCGCCGCCGGGACGGTCTTCGTGGACCGGTCGCGTCCCCGGGATCTGCCCCGCACGGTGGCCCGGCTGGCCGGCGTGCTGCGCTCCGGCCGGCCCGTCGCCGTCTTCCCGGAGGGCACCACCTGGTGCGGTGACGCAGCGGACTGCCGGCCGGGTGGTGGCTTCCGGCCGGCGATGTTCCAGGCCGCGGTCGACGCGGGCGCACCGGTGGTGCCACTGCGGATCGGCTACCGGTGCGCCGTCACCGACGCCACCACCACCGCGGCGGGGTTCCTCGGCGACGAGACCCTGTGGCAGTCGGTACGGCGGGTGCTCGCTGCTCGCGACCTCGAGGTGTCGGTGACGATCATGGGCGCCCTGCACCCGACGGCCGACGCCGACCGGCGGATACTGGCGCGGGCCGCCGAGTCGGCGGTGCACCTGGTGCCGGCCCGGGTGTCGAGTCCAGCCCGGCTGCGCCCGCTGCCCCGGCGCCCGGTGCTGGTGGAGCGGGAGCTCGACCTGGCCGCGTGACCTCACAGGGTCCTTTCAGTAACCGCCCAGGCCGGGTGCAGCCGGAGCGGGGATGATGACCCCATGGCCGCTACCCAGACCGAGGCGCGACTCCTCGTCGTCGAGGACGATCCGAACATCCTCGAGCTGCTCTCCGCGAGCCTGCGGTTCGCGGGCTTCGACGTGACGACCGCCACCAGCGGCAGCGCCGCGCTGAACGCCGCGAAGGACTATCGCCCCGATCTGGTCGTGCTCGACGTGATGCTGCCCGACCTGGACGGCTTCGAGGTCATCCGGATGATGCGCGAGGGGGGTACCCGGACGCCGGTGGTCTTCCTGACCGCCCGGGACGCCACCGACGACAAGATCCGTGGACTCACCCTCGGCGGCGACGACTACGTCACCAAGCCGTTCAGCCTGGAGGAGCTGACCGCGCGGATCCGGGCGGTGCTGCGCCGCACCAGCACCGGCGAGCAGGCCCCGTCCCGGCTCACCTTCGCCGACCTGGAGCTGGACGAGGAGACCCACGAGGTGTACCGGGCGGGTCAGCGGGTGCAGCTGTCGCCGACCGAGTTCAAGCTGCTGCGCTACCTCATGCTCAACGCCAACCGGGTGCTGTCCAAGGCGCAGATCCTCGACCACGTGTGGAACTACGACTTCCGGGGCGACGACAACATCGTCGAGTCGTACATCTCGTATCTTCGGCGCAAGGTCGACACCACCCAGCCCCGGCTGATCCACACCCTGCGCGGGGTCGGGTACGTGCTACGCAAGCCGGCGGCGTGAGCGTCGTCCAACAGGCGAAGGTCGGGCTGCGCGGCGTCCCGCTCCGGGTCAAGCTGGTCGTGGCGGTTCTCGCCCTCGTCGCCCTCGCGCTGTTGGTCATCAGCTCCCTGACCGCGTACCTCCTCCGCAGCTACCTGGTCGGCCAGGTCGACGCCGAGCTGAGGGGATCTGCGCGCAATCTTCAGGTGGAGGGAATCCAGGGGGTGGTAAGCGCGCAGCCATCCGGCAAATTGGGCTTCCCGACGGACTACCTGCTGGTCTTCGAACACGCGGGAACCGGTCAGCTGGTGGCGGTGTTCGACGGGCAACGTTTCACCGCCGCCGACCTGCCGCGTCTACCCGCGCAAACCGAGGAGTTCGCGCGGCTCGGGGGTGCACCGCACACTGTCCCGGCGCAGAGCAGCCACACCCGTTGGCGCGTCCTCTACACGGAGCTGCCCGGCGGAGAGTGGGTGGCGATCGGGCAGCACCTCACCGACGTGGACAAGGCCGTGAAGCGGTTGGTGTGGATCGACATCCTGGTCGGCACGTCGGTGCTGATCCTGCTCGCGTCGATCGGCGCGGCGATCGTCCGGACCAGCCTGAAGCCGCTGGTGCAGATCGAACAGACCGCCGCCGCCATCGCCGGCGGCGACCTTACCCGCCGGGTTCCCGACCCGGAGGCGGGGCAGGAACATCCCACCTCGGAGCTGGGACGGCTGGCCCGCACGCTCAACGCGATGCTGACCCAGATCGAGGCGGCGTTCACCGCCCGAGCCGCCTCGGAGGCCGCCGCCCGGGCCGCGGAGTTGACCGCTCGGGACGCCGCGGCGAACGCCCGCGCCTCCGAGGCCCGGGCCCGGCGCTCCGAGGAGCGGATGCGGCAGTTCGTCGCGGACGCGTCGCACGAGCTGCGGACCCCGCTGACAACCATCCGGGGCTTCGCCGAGCTGTACCGGCAGGGCGCCGCGCGCGCCCCCGAGCAGACCGCCGACCTGCTGCGCCGGGTCGAAGACGAGGCGGCCCGGATGGGGCTGCTGGTGGAGGACCTGCTGCTGCTGGCCCGGCTGGATCGCGAGCGTCCGCTCACGTTGGCCCCGGTGGAGCTGCCGGTGCTGGCCACCGACGCGGTGGAGGCCGCCCGGGCGGTGGCGCCGGGCCGCCGGATCGAGCTGGAGATCGTGTCGGGCTCCGGACCGCTGGTCGTGTACGGTGACGACGCGCGGCTGCGGCAGGTGATCGGCAACCTGATGACGAACGCCCTGAGGCACACCCCGACGGACGCGTCGGTGACCCTGCGGCTGCGGTCCGAGCCCGGGAACCTCGCCGTGGTCGAGGTCGCCGACACCGGCCCCGGGCTGTCGCCGGAGCAGGCGGAGCGGGTCTTCGAGCGCTTCTACCGGGCGGACGCGGCCCGGACTCGCCGGGCCGGCGACAGCACCAGCACCGGCCTCGGACTGGCGATCGTCGCTGCGCTGGTCGCCGCCCATCATGGCACGGTCGAGGTGGACGACACCCCGGGCGGGGGCGCCACATTCCGGGTCCGGCTGCCGCTGGTGCCGGGCGCGGACGGCGACGACGTGTGACTTTCAGCCAACCTTCAGGTGGGTTCCAGGCTGGTCGCAGTGGCAGGAGAGAAGGTGGATCCATGACCGAGTACGAGTCCGACCCGCTGCGCCGGCCGGCCCCCACCGACGCCGAGCCGTCGCAACCCACCGCCGAGCTGCCCCGCGACGAGCGCGCGCAGTCCGACTCCGCCCCGATCACCCCGGGTGTCCCGGCCAGTGCCCCCGACGCCGCTCCGGGCGGCACCCACCCGGCCGCCGCTCCGGACGGCACCGGGCCGGACGCCGCGCGTACCCCCGAGGTGCCGGCTGTCGTCGACAGCCCGGTCGGCCCCGGTCCGGCCGCCACCGACGGCCCCGGTGGCGTCGAAACCCCGCCCCCCGTCCCGGCCTACCCGGTGGTGGGTGCCGCCCCCTCGGCCGGGTACCCCTACGCCGCGTCCGGCTGGCAACAGGGCCGTCACCCGGGTGTGCCCTGGTACACCGGCCAGCAGCAGCCCGGCTGGAGAGGGGGCCAGTCGGGCGGGTACCACCCGGGACAGCCGCACCACCTCACCGGGCAGCCCGTGCCGCCGTGGGCGGCGCCGCAGGCCAGCCCGCCAGGGCCGGGCCCGGGGCGGGTGGTGAAGTTCGTCGGCGCGGGCGTCGCGGTGCTTGCCCTGATGTTCGGCTCCGGCGTCGCCGGCGGCGCTCTCGCGCTCGCCCTGGGCGGCGACTCCGGCATCACCCGCACCTACTCGGCCGCGCCGGTCATCAACAGCGCGGACCTGCCGCGCATCGCCGCCTCGGTGCAGCCGAGTGTGGTGTCGATCGCCACCGACAACGGTGAGGGCTCGGGCGTGATCCTCAGCGACGACGGTTTCGTGCTGACCAACAACCACGTGATCGCCTCGGCGAGCGGTGACACCGTTCGGGTGATCTTCGCCGACGGCGAGACGGCCCAGGCTCGCATCGTCGGCACCGACCCGAAGACCGACCTGGCTGTGGTGCGAGCCTCCGGGGTCAGCGACCTGAAGCCGGCGACCTTCGGCGACAGCGACGCCATGCAGGTCGGCGACCAGGTCCTCGCTCTGGGCAGCCCGTTGGGTCTGCAGGGGTCGGTGACCGCCGGCATCCTCAGCGCCCGGGACCGGACCATCCAGGCCGGCGGTTCGCAGCAGGACCCGCGCCAAGGGGTGACCTCCATCGCCGGGCTGCTCCAGACCGACGCGCCGATCAACCCCGGCAACTCCGGCGGCGCCCTGGTCAACACCCGCGGTGAGGTGATCGGCATCAACACCGCGATCGCCACCGCCGGGCAGGGCAGCACCGGCAACATCGGTGTCGGGTTCGCCATCCCGAGTAACAAGGCGAAGGACGTCGCCGGCAAGCTCCAGCGGGGTGAGAAGGTCAGCCACCCCACCCTGGGGGTCAGCGTGAACCGGGCCGAGGGCGGCGGGGCCCTGGTGGCTGCCGTCACCCCGGGCAGCGCCGCCGAGCGGGCCGGTCTGCAGCGCGGCGACGTGATCGTCCGGTTCGGCGACAAGGTGATCAACGACTCGGATGACCTCGTCGCCGCCGTGCAGGCCGGCAAGGTGGGGGACCGGGTCGAGCTGACCTACAAGCGCAACGGGGCGGAATCGACGGCAACCGTGACGCTCGCCGAAGCGTCCTAACGGTTACGGAACTTTCCTCCTCCCGCCGCACCCTTCCGTGGCGGTTCACCCGGTCCGGGTGAACCGCCGTCACCCGTACGCCGGGCACCGTCGAGCCGAGGATCGGTGAGACGTACGGGAGGGAAGCGATGGCCAGGGCCGACCAGACCGACGCGCAGATCCAGCGGGACGTGCTGGCGGAACTCGTCTGGGATCCCCGGGTCGAGCCGCAGGAGATCGGGGTCACCGTCGACGACGGCGTGGTGACGCTGACCGGCTGGGTGGACGCCTTTGCCCGAAAGTGGGCGGCGACCCGCTGCGCGCAGCGGGTCCGCGGCGTCCGGGCGGTCGCCGACGACCTGGAGATCCGGCTCACCGGGGATGAGCAGCACACCGACGGGGAGATAGCGATCGCGGTCAGCCGGGCGCTCGAGTGGGACAGCTTCGTGCCGGCCGAGCGGTTGGAGGTCACCGTCGCCAACGGGTGGGTGATGATCCGGGGCGCGGTGGAGTTCGGCTGGCAGCGGCGGACCGCCGAGGCCGAGGCCCGGCGACTGCGCGGCGTGCGCGGGGTGACGAACCTGGTCCAGGTGCGGCCGGCCGCCCGGCGCGATGGTGAACGGATCCGGCGGGACATCCAGCGGGCGCTGCTGCGTGGGATCGGCACCGAACGGGTGAACGTCGAGGTCGACGGGGACACGGTGGTCCTCGGCGGCGTGGTCCGTTCGTGGTGGGAACGGGACCAGGCCGAGCGGGTGGCGTGGTCTGCCGAAGGTGTCCGGGCCGTACGGGATCAGCTGCTGGTCGGGGGATGAGTGCCCGTCTTGTCCGGTTTAGTCGGGTCGCCGCCGGGAAACCGCCCCCGGTCGGGTCGGCCCCCGGGCGGCGACGGAATCCGGCGCCGGCTGACGGCGATGGCGATGGCGCACACCAGGTACCGACGGGGAGGGCGCGTGGCGGTGAACCACCGGGACCGCTCGGTCGAGCGGCCGCTGCGGATCGCGATGGTGGTCCCGCCGTGGCTGTCGGTACCCCCACCCGGCTACGGCGGGCTGGAACAGGTGGTTGCCGGCCTGGTGGACGCGCTTGTCGAGCGCGGGCACCGGGTGACCCTCTTCGGCGCGGGAGAGGGCCACGGCACGACCGCCAGCTTCGTCTCCACCATCGCCGACCTGCAGTACGACCGGCTGGGCGAGGCACTGCCCGAACTGGCCCACCTCGCCCACGTCAACCACCTGATCGGCCCCTCCGACTTCGACGTCATCCACGACCACACCACCATCGGCCCGCTGGTGGCGGGGCGGCGGGCCGTGCCGACGGTGGCCAGCGTGCACGGCAACCCGGTGGGCGAGTACGGCACCGTGCTCAGCGACACCGACCGGGGGGTGGGCCTGGTCGCCATCTCGCACGCCCAACGGCGGCTCAACCCGCGGCTGCCCTGGGTCGGCACCGTGCACAACGCGCTGGACATCGCCGGCATCCCGAACAAGTCCACCCCGGCCGACCATGGGCCGGTGCTCTGGCTGGCCCGGTTCAGCCCGGACAAGGGGCCGGACATCGCCATCCGGGCCTGCCGCACCGCCGGCCTGCCGCTGGTGCTCGCCGGCAAGTGCAACGAACCCGCGGAGCGGCGCTACTACGACGAGGTGATCCGGCCGATGCTGGACGACGACGTCACGGTGGTGCTCGACGCCGATCGGACGGCCGCGCTGCGTCTGCTCGTCGACGCGCGGTGCCTGGTGATGCCGATCCAGTGGGAGGAACCGTTCGGCATGGTGATGCTCGAGGCGATGGCCACCGGGACGCCGGTGGTGGCGTTGAACCGGGGCGCCGTGCCGGAACTGGTTCGCCCCGGGGTGACCGGCCTGACCCGCGAACGGGCCGCCGAACTTCCCGGAGCGCTGCGCGCCGCGACCGAGCTCGACCCGGCGGCCTGCGTCGCCCACGTGGCGGAGAACTTCTCCACCGCGCGGATGGCGGCCGACTACGAGGCGGTCTACCTCCGGTTCACCGCCGCCGTGACCGTCCCCGGTGGCATGCGCGGGCCGACCCGCGTCGCGCTGCGTTGAGGGTGCGCATGGCGCTGCTGGTTCCGTGGTGACCTTCGGCGGGCGTGCGACGCGGCTCGTGCCAGGATGACTCGTGCCAGGATGAACGGCATGGCGCGGGGACCGGTGGCGTTCGTACTCGGGGTCGGCGGCTTCCTGGGCGCGGTCGAGGTGGGAATGCTGCGGGCCCTGTTCCGCGCCGGGATCCAGCCCGACCTGGTACTGGGAACGTCCATCGGGGCGGTGAACGGTGCCCTGGTGGCCGCCGATCCCACCGAGGCGGTCACCGATCGCCTGGTCCGGCTCTGGGCGTCGCCGAAGGCGAGCGAGGTGTACGGCGGCTCGCTGGCCCGGCAGTTGCGCCGGTTCGCCGTGCACAACCACCTCTATTCCCCGCGTCCATTGCGCAGGATGTTGCAGAACGAACTGGGGGAGCAGACCACCTTCGCCGACCTACGGGTGCCCTTCCGCTGCTGCGCGACGAACATCGAGCGTGCCATGGAGCACTGGTTCGACAGCGGGCCGGTGGTGCCGGCCGTGGTCGCCAGCGCTTCCGTGCCGGGGTTGCTGCCGGCGGCCTGTATCGATGGTCGTCACTATATTGACGGTGGGATCGTCAATTCGATCCCGATCAACGAGGCAGTGGCGGCCGGGGCGAGGAGGATCTTCGTCCTGCACATGGACCGGGTCGAACGCGAGCTGAGCCCGCCCCGACGTCCGTGGGAGATCCCGGAGGTCACGTTCGAGATCGTCCGCCGGCAACAGTTCGCCCGGGAGCTGTCGGCGGTGCCGGTCGGAGTGGAGGTGCACGTGCTGCCGACCGGTGGTTCACAGCCCGGCGACGAGTCGCCCCGGGCGGACCGGGACATGGCGACGGTGGTGCGGCGGATCAGTCGGGCGTACACCGCCACCCGTCGCTACCTGACCCAGCTGGACCTCTGATGCCGCCGCCGCCCCGGTGGCTGCGGCGGCTGCTGCTCGCACCCGGCGTGGTGCTGCTCGCCGTCGCGATGGTGACCACGGTACCGGCGTGGGCCCTGCTCGCCCTGGCCGCCTCGCCGTTGGTGCCGGGCCGGCTGCGGCCGCTGCGGCTGCTCTGGATCGGCGCCGTCTACCTGGTCTGGGACGCGGCGGCGCTGCTCGCGCTCTTCGGCCTCTGGGTGGCGTCCGGCTTCGGCTGGCGGGTCCGGTCCCCGGCCTTCCAGCGGGCGCACTATCGGCTCGCCGGGTGGTTCTTGCGGGTGCTGTTCTGGCAGGCCCGGTGGACGCTGCGACTGTCCATCGAGGTGGTCGGCGCCGACCCGGACACCGCGCTGGCCGGCTGGCCGGAGCTGGTGCTGTGCCGGCACGCCGGCCCAGGCGACTCGTTCATCCTGATCCACGCGTTGGTGAACTGGTTCCGGCGGGAGCCGCGGATCGTGCTCAAGGGCAGCCTGCAGTGGGACCCGGCGATCGACGTGCTGCTCAACCGGCTGCCGACCCGCTTCCTCGCGCCCGGCCCGGACGGCTGCGGTTCGGTGACCGAGCAGATCGGACGCCTGGCTACCGGTCTGGACGACAACGACGCGTTCGTGATTTTCCCCGAGGGGGGTAACTTCACCCCGAAGCGCCGGCTGCGGGCCATCGAACGGCTGCGCGAACTCGGCCACGAGCTGATGGCGCTGCGGGCCGAGCGGATGCGGCACGTGCTCGCCCCGCAGCCCGGTGGGCTGCTGGCCGCGCTGGACGCCGCCCCCGACGCCGGCGTCATCTTCGTGGCGCACACCGGTCTGGACCGGATGCTCACCGTCGTCGACGTGTGGCGGGAACTACCGATGGACAAGCGGATCGTGATGCGCTTCTGGTCCGTTCCCCCGGAGGACGTGCCGGCCGGTCGGCAGGAGCGCATCGACTGGCTTTTTGACTGGTGGGCGCGGATCGACGCGTGGATCGCGGCCAACCGGAACGGTCCCGCGTAGGGTGCGGTCGTGGACGAGATCTGCGTGGTGACGACGGTTGTGGACGCGCGTTCCGTGGCCGACGTGCTGGCGGCTGCGGCGGTCGCCGGGCGGTTGGCGGCCTCCGCCCAGGTCAGCGGCCCGGTGCACAGCACCTACTGGTGGCGGCAGGGCGTGGAGACCAGCACCGAGTGGTCCGTGCGGTTCAAGACCGCCCTCGACCGGGTCGCGGCGCTGGTCGAACAGCTCCGCGCCCGCCACCCATACGACGTGCCGGAGATCGTGGTGGCCCGGGCGGGGAGCGGCAACCCCGACTACACCGCCTGGGTGTACGAGCACACCCGTCCCTAGCCACGAGTTCGGCCGGGCCTGCCGGCAGACCCCGGCGAAGCCGGGCGGCCGGTAGCAATCTCCCGCCTTGTCGACGGGTGGACAGGGCGGCAGGGCACGTAGGTACGCGCACTCTGTTCCGGTGATCTCCGTCGGTCGAGGATGGCGATGTGGAAAACGCCGCCTATCCCTGCCCCGCCTGCGGTGCGCCGGCCGATCTGGTTGCCGGATGCTCCGGGTGCGGTCGACCGCCGTACCCGCCGGCCGCCGAGGTGATCCGGTTGGACCGGGAGATCGCCGTCCTCGGTATGGAGGTCGAACGGGCCCATCGGGCGTACCAGGAGGTCACGGACCGGCTGGGAGCGGCCCGACGGCGTCGCGAGGAACTGGCCGCCGCGGTCCGGGCGGCGTTCCCGGTGGCGGGCCGTCCGAAGCCCGATTCGGCCGGCCCAGGAGCATCCGTCCCGTCCCGGCCCGGTGGCGCGGAGACGTCCACCCGGACCGTGCAGGGTGTGCTCTTCGTCCTGGGTGGACTGCTGTTGGGGATCGCTGCCGTCGTCTTCACGGCGGTGGCGTGGGCGACGGTCGGCGTCGCCGGGCGGGCACTGATCCTGGCGGTGGTCACCGCGGTGACGCTCGCCGTGCCGCTGTGGGCGGTGCGGCGGGCGCTTCGGGGGACCGCGGAGACAATCGCCGCGGTGGGTGGGCTGTTGGTGCTCCTCGACGGGTACGCCGCCTGGACGGTGGACCTGGGCGGGGTGGCCGGCTGGCCGGGCACCCGGTACGCCGCGCTGGTCGGGGGGGCCAGCGCGGCGGTCGCCGCAGGATATGCCCGGCTCAGCCGGCTGACCGGGCCGTGGTTCATCGCCCTGGTCGCGGTGCAGCCGGTGCTGCCGCTCGCCGCGGCCGAGTTCCAGCCGTCGGCCGGGGGTTGGGCGGTGTTGCTGGTCGGGCAGGCCGTCGTGAACCTGCTGGTCGTGGCCGCGCTGAGGTGCGTCAGGACGTCCACCAGGGGATCAGCCGTTTCGGCCGGCCGTGCCGTCGCCTGGCTCGGGTACGCCGTGACTATGGTTCTCGCCGCCGGTTGCGGGCTGGTGCCGCTGGCGGTTGGGCGGTTCGCCGGTACACCGCTGCTCGCCGGGCTTCCGCTGCTGCAGGTGGCGGTGACCCTGCTGGCGGCGGCGGTACTGGCGGGTCACCGGCTGTTCCGGGACATCGCCGCCGGGTTGCTGGTGCCGACGCTCGCTGTCGCTGCGCTGCGGCCCGCCGCCGAGCTGCGGGAGGGGCTGCTGCTGGCCCTGTCGGCGCTGGTCGTTCTCGCTCTCGCTGGCGGGGTTCGGCTCCTTCCGCCCGGGTGGCGTGGCGGCCCACGAGCTGGGGCGCTGGTGGTGGCCGGCGTGCTGGCACAGGTCACGGCGGTGACGGTCGCGGTTCTCGCCAGCGGTGCGGTCGCTCGCTCGTTCCCGCCGTGGCGGGGCGCGGGGCCGGGGCCGGCGCTTGCCTGGGGGTGGCAGCTTCCGGTCGCCGCGGCGGCGACCGTGGTCGCGGTCGGCCTGCTGCTGCCCCGGGCCGCCCGGCTGCCGCTGGCGACGGTCGGTGCCGCCGTGACGGTGCTCGCCGCGCCAGCCGGGTGGGCGGCCGTGCCCTGGGTGGCCGTGGTGGCGCTGGACCTCGCGGCGGCGGTGGGACTGCTCGCCGTCGCGGTCGGCCGCCGGCCCGCCGGGCCGGGACGGGTGCTCAGCTCCGCGGGGGCCGGGGCGGTTCTGCTCGGGCACGCCCTGCTCGTCGGCCTGGCCGCACCGAGCGGTGCCGGGGCGGCACTGGCGGTGACCGGGGCGGCCGGCCTCGCGGTCGCCGCCCTCGGTCGGCGGCGGGGCGCCGTCCAACGTGCCGTCGCGGGGGTTGCGCTCACCACCGCGCTACTCGTCGTACCGGCTGGTGCCGCCCTGGCGGCATTCGCCGGTGGCGCGTCACCGTGGTGGCAGGCCCGGACGGCGCTCGCCGCCGCCGCGCTGTTGCCAGCGGCGCTGGTCGCGGTGCGTCGGCACTGGCCGGACCTGCGCCGGTATGCCTCGACCGCGCTCGCCGCGGCGGCGGTGCCGGTCGGCGTCTCGCCGCTGGCGGTACCGGGGGACGAACCGGTGGCGCCGTACGCCGCCGCGGCGGCCCTGCTCGCCGCGGCCGGCCTCGTGCTGGCGGGCGGCAACCCGCTCCTGCGCGCCGCCGGAGTGGTCCTGTCGGTGGTGGCGGTCGCCGTGCTCGTGCCCGTGGTGCTGGCCACCCTGCTCGCCCCGTACGGCGGGGTCTGGTCCGGGGCGCCGGCAGTCGGGTCGGTTCCGGACGCGGTACCGGCGGGACCGGCGTTGTTGCTGCTGGGTGCGGCCGTGGCGACCGGCCGCCTGCTGCCCGCCCCCGGCCGCCCCGGCACGGGCGGTGCGGCGGCCGCCGGCGCGTGGTGGCGGGGCGCACCGGCGGCGGCGCCGTTGCTGGCCACGGCCCTCCCGGTGCTGCTCCGGGCGGCGGGTGCGCCGTGGCCGGTGGTACCCGCCGGTACCCTGCTACTCGGGTGTGCCGCGGTGCTGGCCGCCGCGCTGCTCGAGCCGCGTCCGCTGCTACTCCCGGTCGTCCTGCCGCTCGGGCTGGTCTTTACCGGATCGGGCCTGTTTGGGCTGCTGGCCACCCGGGCCGGGACGCTCACCGGCCTCGGCACGCTGGTGGTGACCGCCAGCGTGGTCGCGATCGCGGCCCGGCCGGTCGCGGCGCGGCTGGCCGGCTGTCTCGCGGCGGCGCTGGCCGCGACGGCCCTCGCGGTCGCCGTGCCGCTGGCGGGTGGACTGCCGCTGCGGACCGCGGCGTTCACCGTGCTCGCCGTCGCGGTGTGCCTCCTCGCCGCGGCCGCGGTGGTGGCTCCCACGACGGCGGGCGGAGCGGCCACGGAGGGGACGGCGGCGGCCGGTAGGCCCGCCATGGCTGCCGTGGGGCAGGCGCTGGACGCCGCCGCGCAGGGCGTGGCGCTGGTCGCGTTCCTGCTCGCCGCCGGCGCGCTGCGGCACGCCGCCGCGGTCTGTGCGCTCTGGGGTGCCGCCGTCGGCCTGCGGCTGCTGCGTCGGGGCGAGCCGGTCGCGCGGCGCTGGGCGTTCGCCGCCGTCGTCGGGGGCAGCGAACTGCTCGGCACCTGGCTGCTCCTGGCCGCCGGGGGCGTCGCGGTGCTGGAGGCGTACACGCTGCCGGCGGCGGCCCTGGCCCTCGCGGCGGGGGCGGCGGCCCTGCGGACCCGGTCCGATCTGACGAGTTGGCTGGCTCTCGGGCCGGGTCTTGCCGCCGGTCTACTGCCGCCCCTCGCGTCGGTGTTGGTCGCGCCGGACCCACAGCCGATGCGGCGACTTTTGCTCGGGCTCGCCGCGCTCGGGGCGGTGTTCGTCGGGGCCACCCGCCGCTGGCAGGCGCCGGTGGTGCTGGGCGCGCTGACCCTCACCCCGCTCGCGCTGCACGAGCTCGCCCGCACCTGGGACCTGTTGCCCCGGTGGATCTTCCTCGCCGCCGGCGGGCTCGCGCTGATCGGTCTGGCGGCCACCTACGAGCGGCGGCGGCGGGACCTGGCCCGGCTGCGGGCCGCGGTGGGCCGGATGGGTTGACCGCCGGTGGTGGTAGGGCGTGCCCCACCTCGGATCCGGGGGTGCGCAGGATTACCCGGTGTAATCGTCCACGGAAGACTCGGTGCCGGGGTCGGGCGACGGGCACGACCGCGGCCGAGGCAGGGAGCTGGGCATATGCGGGAACTCGTGGCGGAGCGACCGGGACGGCAGGGCAGCGACTACGCGGAGCTGTCCCGACGGATCCGCTCCGCGGGGCTGCTGGACCGGCGTCCGGGCCGGTACGGCGTTCGGATCGCGCTGACCGCCGGGTTCTTCGCGGCCGCCTGGGCCGCGGTCGTGCTGGTCGGGGACTCCTGGGCCCAGCCGGCGGTGGCCGTGCTGTTGGCGGTCGCCAGCACCCAGGTGGCCTTCCTCGGGCACGACGCCGGCCACCGGCAGATGTTCCGCCGGCGCGGACCGAGCGAACTGGTCGGCCTGCTCGCGGGCAACCTGGCGGTGGGGCTCAGCTACGGCTGGTGGGTGGACAAGCACAACCGGCATCACGCCAACCCCAACCACGTCGACGAGGACCCGGACGTCGGAGCTGGGGCGTTGGTCTGGACACCGGAGCAAGCGCGGGCGACCCGAGGCGTCGCCCGGTGGCTGGCCCGCTGGCAGGCGGTGCTCTTCTTCCCGATGCTGCTGCTGGAGGGTCTCCACCTGCACGTGGCGAGCCTGCGGGCCATTGTCGGCAGGGAACTGGACGGGCGGTTTCGCACACCGGTGCGCCACCGGGGTGTCGAGGCGCTGCTGCTGGCCGCGCACACCGGGCTCTACGCCGGCGCCCTGCTGCTGGTGATGTCTCCGGCGAAGGCGCTGGTCTTCGCGGCCGTTCATCAGGGACTGTGGGGGCTGTACATGGGATGCTCGTTCGCCCCGAACCACAAGGGCATGCCGATGCCCACCGCCGACGACGACCTGGACTTCCTGCGCAAGCAGGTGCTGACCTCGCGTAACGTGCGGGGCGGCCGGCTCGTCGACGCCGCGTTGGGCGGATTGAACCTCCAGATCGAGCACCACCTGTTCCCGAACATGCCGCGCGGAAACCTGCGTCGGGCTCGGCCGATCGTGCGGGCCTACTGTGCCGAGCGGGGCATCCCGTACGCCGAGGTGGGGCTGGTCGAGTCGTACCGGCAGGCGCTCGCGCACCTGCACGCGGTGGGCGGGCGGCCACCCGGGCGGTGGTGATCGGGTTGGCGGTAAGTCTCGGCCCGTCAGCGCGTACGTACCACAGCCTCGCTGGTCGACGCGGTCACGAGAGGTGCCGGTAGGGTCTCCCCATGGCAGACGTGCTCACCGCGGAGGCGGTGCGAGACGAGCTGAGCGGACTGCCCGACTGGTCGGGGGACCAGGCCGGGATCGCCCGCACCGTGGAGTTGGCCACTTTTACGGACGCCATCACGGTGGTGGACCGGGTGGCGGTGATGGCCGACGAACTCGATCATCATCCCGACATCGACATCCGCTGGCGGACGCTGACCTTCCGCTGCGTCACTCACTCGGTCGACGGCGTCACCCGTCGTGACCTGGATCTCGCCCGGCGGATCGACAAGATCGTGCGGGAGGTCCGATGAGATTCGAGATCAGCAAGGTGCTGGACGCCATCGAGGGGCGGGTCTGCACCGACCCCTCGTTGGCCCGGGCGGTGCTCGATCTGGCCGAGATCATCCGATACCAGGACATCGACGGTGGTCGGCCGGCCAGCTCGCTCCGGCTCGGCATGGTGATCGACGCACTCTCCCGGAAGCTGGCGGAGGACAGCGTCGCCGTCTACGCGGTGGTGCACCGAGGCATGCTCTCCGACGCCGACCTCACCTCGAACGAGCGCATGGTGGTGCGCCGTTGGGCCGACGACGGGCTGGTCGAGGTGCTCGACAACCCGGGCGACCGGATGCTGGAGGTGGCCGACCTGCTCGGCCTGCCGGTGCTCACCCGGGCCCGCCTCGATGGGCTGCGCGGGCGCTATCCGTGGGTGGCCGACCAGCCGGGCCGGGTGGCCGCCCCGGTGCCGGGCCCGGGCGGGCCGGCCTTCGTCGCCCACGTCGGCGGCGGGGACACGCCGGTCGCCGGGGACCGGTCTCCCGCCGGGGTCAAGCTGCTGGCGCGGCACTGGCGGTGCCCGGAGTCCGGGTGCGCGCTGTTCGGCCAGGGCGGGGGTGGGGGTGCCTTCGCCGACCTGGCCGCGGTGACCGAGCGTAGTCCGGCCAGCCAGCCGCCGCCGAGCCTGCGGGGCGGCGTACCGACCTGCCCACGGCACGGCGCCCGGCTCAGCGATGCCGGCCCGCGCCCCCGGTCGGAGGTCCTCGCGGTGCGGATCGGCGGCTTGATTCGCCGCCGGTTCGTGCTCACCGAATCCGAGCCGGTGCTGGTCGGCCGCGCGCCGGACGAGAACAGCGGGATCGTGCTCGGCCAGTGGCTCAACGACGAGGCCCGCCGGTGGATCAGCCGCAGCCACCTGAAGCTGGAGCTGCGGGTCGGCGAGATCATCGTGACCGACGTCAGCACCAACGGTTCCGGCATCCGGCCGGGCGGCTCGGTCGTCGAGGGGGAACGGATCCCACTCGCGCCGCGGCAGTCGCGGGTGCTCGCCGAGAACGACATGGTGGAGCTGTATCCGGGCGTGCAGGTCGGCCGCGCCGAGGAACTGCCGGCCGGCGCGCCGTACACCCCGGCGTCGGTGATGGCGGAGGCGCCGACGATGGCGATGCGGCTGCCGCGCTGACGGCCGCACGACGAAACGCGCCGGGTCCGTGGCCCCGGCGCGTTTCCTCGCGTGGGCGGTCAGCCGGCGAGGACGCCCGCCAGCTGGGCCACCGCGTAGTCGATCTCGTCGGCGGTGATGACCAGCGGCGGGGCGAGGCGGATGGTCGAGCCGTGGGTGTCCTTGGCGAGGACGCCGCGCTTCATCAGTCGCTCGCCGGCCTCCCGGCCGCTCATCAGCGCCGGGTCGATGTCCAGACCGGCCCACAGGCCCCGGCCCCGGACCGCGAGCAGACCCTTGCCGACCAGCGACTGGATGCCGGCGTGTAACCGGGCGCCCAGCTCGGCGGAGCGGCGCTGGAACTCACCGGTGGCGAGCAGCCGGACCACTTCGGTGGCCACCGCACACGCCAGCGGGTTGCCGCCGAAGGTGGAGCCGTGCTGGCCCGGCTTCAGGACGCCGAGCACTCCGGCGTCCGCGGCGACGGCGGACACCGGGACGATACCGCCGCCGAGCGCCTTGCCCAGCAGGTACATGTCCGGCACGACACCCTCCTGCTGGCAGGCGAAGGTCGCCCCGGTCCGGCCCAGGCCGGACTGGATCTCGTCGGCGATGAACAGCACGTTCCGCTCGGTGCAGACCCGGCGTACGCCCGGAAGGTAGCCCTCCGGCGGCACCACCACGCCCTGCTCGCCCTGGATCGGCTCCAACAGCACGGCGACGGTGTTCTCGTCGATCGCGTCGGTCAGCGCGGCCAGGTCGCCGTAGGGGACCACGGTGAAGCCCGGCGTGTACGGCCCGAAGTCGGCGCGGGCGTCCTCGTCGGTGGAGAAGCTGACGATGGTGGTGGTCCGACCGTGGAAGTTACCCTCCGCCACCACGATGTTCGCCTGGCCCGGGGTGACGCCCTTGACCTGGTAGCCCCACTTACGGGCCACCTTGATGCCGGTCTCGACGGCCTCGGCGCCGGTGTTCATCGGCAGTACCAGGTCCTTGCCGCAGAGCTGGGCCAGCTCGCGGCAGAAGTCGGCGAACTGGTCGTGGACGAACGCGCGGCTGGTCAGGGTCAGCTTGTCCAGCTGGTTGTGCGCGGCCCGGATCAGTGCCGGATGCCGGTGGCCGAAGTTGAGCGCCGAGTACCCGGCCAGGCAGTCGAGGTAGCGCCGGCCGTCCACGTCGGTCAGCCAGGCGCCCTCGGCCGAGGAGATGACCACCGGCAGCGGGTGGTAGTTGTGCGCGGTCCACCGTTCCGCGTCGCGGACGGCCTCCGGCGTCCGCAGCTTGCCCTCGATCACATGCTCGCCTTTCCCTGACGGAGCCGCAACGTGCAGCACTTCGGGCCACCGCCGGCCTTGCGCAGCTCGGACAGGTCGACCCCGATCGTCTCGTAGCCTCGGTCCCGCAGCTTCGCGGCCAGGTCGGTGGCCTCCGCCGGCAGCACCACGTGCCGGCCGTCGCCGACCGCGTTGAGGCCGAGCACCTCGGCGTCGGCCATGGTGGCCTGGATCGCGTCCGGGAAGAGCCGCCGCAGCACCGCTTGGCTGCCGGGGGAGAAGGCTTCCGGCAGGTACGCGACGGTCCGTTCGTCGAGCACGGTCAGCGCGGTGTCCAGGTGGTAGAAGCGCGGGTCGACCAGCTGCATGGTGACCACGGGGTAGCCGAAGACCTCCTGCAACTGCGCGTGCGAGGCGTGCGCGGTGCGGAACCCGGTGCCGGCGAGCAGGTGGCCGCCGGCCAGCAGGACATCGCCCTCGCCCTCGTTGACGTGCTTCGGGTCGTGCATCTGGAAACCGGCGGCCTCGAACCAGGCGCGGTACGCGGGTGCCTCGTCGGCGCGCTGCGGGTCGCGGAACTGCACGGCCATCGCCTTGCCGTCGATGACCGTACCGCCGTTCGCGGCGAAGACCATGTCGGGTAGGCCGGGCACCGGAGTGATCTCGTCGACGGTGTGGCCCAGGTCACGGTAGATCTGGCGCAGCTGCTCCCACTGCCTGATCGCCAGGCCGGCGTCCACCGGAGCGGTCGGGTCCATCCACGGGTTGATCGCATAGTCGACGGCGAAGTACGTCGGCCGGCACATCAGGAAGCGCTGGCTGGTGGCGTCCATCGTCATTGTCCTGCTCCCAGGGGTCGGGCGCGCCCGGCCACCTTCGGCCCGCGGGCTGGCGCCGTTGCTCAACGGTATGCGGCGCCAGCCGGAGGAATCCACCGTGGGAAGTTGCAAAACCCGGCGATCTGTTGCGTCTGCCGGTGATTGGACGGTGTTTTGTTGCAGCCAGCCGGGGATGGACCGCGTGCCAGACGGGGGCGACCGCATGCCGGGCGTGCCGACGTGTGCCAGGCGTGCCGACGTCGTACCAGGCGTGCCGACGTGTGCCAGGCGTGCCGACCGCATAGCAGTCGCGCGCGTGGCGCCAGCGGATAGCCCGGTGCGGGCGCGCACATCGACGGTGGTGAATCCGGGTCACACCGGTGGACCGTCCGGTTGGTGTAGGGGTGCACGGAGTGCCGGCCGCCGGAAACGTGACCCGTCGATGATTGGTATTCCTGACCGTCGTGTTGATGCCTCTCCGGAACACTCCTCGTCAGCGACATCGCCCGTCCCCGACCGGGACCACGGATCGCGTCCGACCGGGATCACGGATCGCCTTCGATCAGGTCACATGCCGGACGGCGACGCCGCTGGCTACCCTGGCGCGGTGCCAGAGGGACACACCATTCATCGCCTGGCGGCCCGGCACGCCGAGCTGTTCGCTGGGGACAAGGTGCACGTGGCGAGCCCACAGGGCCGTTTCGCAGAGGGTGCTGCCCGGCTCACCGGGTCGGTCCTGGAGGCTACCGAGGCGTACGGGAAGCACCTGCTGCACCACCACGCCGGCGACCTGATCCTGCACGTGCATCTGGGCCTGTACGGGAAGGTCGCCGACGGGGTCGGCGAGCCGCCGGAGCCGGTCGGGCAGGTGCGGTTGCGACTCACCAGCGACCGGCACTGGCTGGACCTGCGCGGTCCCAACGCCTGTGAACTGCTGACCCCGCCGGAGGTGACCGCGCTGCGCGGGCGACTCGGCCCGGATCCACTGCGTGCCGACGCCGACCCGGCGCAGGCGTACGCCCGGATCTCCCGGAGCCCGACCCCGCTCGCGGCGCTGCTGCTCGACCAGTCGGTGGTGGCGGGCGCCGGGCTGATCTTCGTCACCGAGGCGCTGTTCCGGGCCGGTTTGCCACCGACGATGCCGGGCCGGAGCCTCACCCGGGCGGCCTGGGAGCGGCTCTGGGCCGACCTGGTGCAGCTGATGCGGCGGGCTGTCGACCGTGGCCGGATCGACACGGTCCGGGACGCGCACCTGCCCGAGGTGATGGGCCGCGCTCCCCGCGTCGACCCGCACGGCGGCGAGGTGTACGTCTACCGCCGCCCCGGCGCGCCCTGCCACGTTTGCGCCACCCCGGTCAGCCGCCGTGGCCTCGTCGGCCGCAACCTCTACTGGTGCCCCACCTGCCAGCCCGCGCGACTCGGTTGATCATGAAGCTGCCGGCGGGCGCCGTCGGCTCGTTCGCCCTCACCGGCCGGTGGCGGCGAGGGCGTCGACGGCCTTACGGGCGGCGATCAGCACCGGGTCCCAGACCGGCGCGTACGGCGGGGCGTAGCCGAGGTCGAGGGCGCTCATCTCGTCCACCGTCATCTCGTTCCACAGGGCCACGGCCAGGGTGTCGATTCGCTTCGCCGCCTCCGACCAGCCGACGATCTGCGCGCCGAGCAGCCGCCCGCTGGGCTTCTCGGCGATCAGCTTGACCGTCATCGGGCGGCTGCCGGGGTAGTAGCCCGCCCGGTTGGTGGACTGGGCGATCACCGAGACGAACTCGAAGCCGGCCGCTGCGGCGTCTCGCTCGCGCAGCCCGGTGCGCCCGACCTCCAGATCGCAGACCTTGGTGACGGCGGTGCCGATCACCCCGGCGAACGTCGCGTACCCGCCGCCGATGTTGATGCCAGCCACCCGGCCCTGCTTGTTGGCGTGCGTGCCCAGCGGGATGTGCACCGGCAAGCCACTGACCCGGTGTAGGCACTCCACGCAGTCTCCGGCCGCCCACACGTCGTCGAATCCGGGCACCCGCATCCGCCGGTCCACGCGGATCGCACCACTGGGGCCGACCGGCAGCCCGGCGGCCGCGGCCAGCCCGACGTTGGGGCGAACGCCGAGGCCGAGGACGACCAGGTCGGCGGGGATCGGCCCCTCTGCGGTGACGACCGCGGACACCTGACCGTCCCGCTGCTCCAGGCCGGTCACCGCGAGGCCGGTGCGGATCTGCACTCCCAGGCCCCGCATCGCACCGGTGACCAGCTCGGCCATATCCGGATCCACTGTTGCCATCGGCTGCTCGTCGCGCTCGACCAGGGTGACCGACAGGCCTCGCTGGATCAGTGCCTCGGCCATCTCGACGCCGATGTAGCCGCCGCCAACCACCACCGCCCGACGGGGCGCCGGGTCCGCGTCCAGCCACTCCCGTAGGGCGGCGCCGTCGTCGAGGGTCTGCACGCCGAACACGCCGCGCGCGTCGGTCCGGGCCCAGCCCGGTTGGACCGGGGTGGCGCCGGTCGCGTACATCAGGGTGTCGAACCGCTCGCGGACCTCGCCGCCGCCCGTCAGGTCCCGGGCGACGACCTCCCGTCGGTCGAGGTCGATCCCAATGACCTCGTGCCGCAACCGGACGTCGACGTGGAACTCGTTCCGGAACGTCGTCGGGTCGCGGGCGATGAGCTGGTTCCGATCGGGCACGAGCCCGCTGATCCAGTACGGGATGCCGCACGCCGAGTACGACGTGAAGTGTCCCCGCTCGAACGCGACGATCTCCAGGTCGCCCGAGCCCCGGCGGCGCCGGGCCTGGGATGCCGCGGCCATGCCGGCGGCGTCGCCGCCGATGACGATCATCCGTTGCGCCACGAGGGTCATCCTGCCATGAGACGAGGGCAGTCGCGGGTCTGACCGGGACGAGCGGATGGTGGCGCTGTCATTATGAAGATCGATATTGACAACTTTGTGAACGGCACGTACAACTCTCGAGAGAGCGCTCTCTCGACCCGTCCCGCAGAGAGGCACAGCCATGCACACGCCACCCGGGGTGCCTGCCGCCCTGCCCGCACGACGCCGATTGCCACTGGTGGTGGCGCTGCTCGCCGCCGTCACCACCACCGCGCTGGCCGGTTTGACCGTCACCGCCAATGCCGCCGTACCAGCGCCCGCGCCCGGTTGGAGCCTGGTCTGGGGTGACGACTTCACCGGCGCGTCCGGCACCCTGCCGTCCTCCGCCAACTGGATCATCGACACCGGTACCAGCTACCCGGGCGGTCCGCCCAACTGGGGCACCGGGGAGATTCAGACGTACACCGCCAGTACCGCCAACATCAGCCACGACGGCGCCGGCAATCTGCGGATCACGCCGCTGCGCGACGCCGGCGGCGGGTGGACATCGGCTCGAATCGAGACCGTGCGCACCGACTTCAAGCCGCCTTCCGGCGGAGTGTTGGCGATCGAGGGCCGGATCCAGATGCCCAATGTGACCGGTGCCCAGGCGGCCGGCTACTGGCCGGCGTTCTGGGCGCTCGGATCGCCGTACCGGGGCAACTACCAGAACTGGCCGGGCATCGGCGAGTTCGACGTGATGGAGAATGTCAACGGGATCAACTCGGTCTGGGGCGTGCTCCACTGTGGCGTCGCCCCCGGCGGGCCGTGCGACGAGTTCAACGGCATCGGCGCCTCCCGGGCCTGCCCGGGTGCCACCTGCCAGTCGGCGTTCCACACCTACCGCTTCGAGTGGGACGCCTCGGTCAGCCCCCAGCAACTGCGCTGGTACGTCGACGGGCAGCTTTACCACACGGTCAGCCAGACCCGGGTCGGCGAGCCGTACTGGTCGCAGATGACCAGCCACGCCGGGTACTTCCTACTGCTCAACGTGGCCATGGGCGGAGCGTTCCCGAACGGCGTCGCGGGCGGCGCCACGCCGACCGCGGCGACCGTGCCGGGCCGGCCGATGCTCGTCGACTACGTCGCCGTCTACAGCCGGGGTGGCACCACCCAGCCGCCGACCACGCCGCCCCCGACGACTCAGCCACCCGGCGGGGTCCGGGACGCGTACGCCACCATCGAGGCCGAGTCGTTCGATGCTCAGAACGGTGTGGGCACCGAGGCGTGCTCCGAGGGCGGCGAGAACATCGGTTGGCTGAGTAACGGCGACTGGGCGCGTTTCGACAACGTCGAGTTCGGTGCCGCGCCGCCGCGGGACTTCGTCGCTCGGGTCGCCTCCGGCGCGGGCGGCGGCGTGAGCGGCCTGGTCGAGGTGCGCCTCGACAGTCCGACGAGCCCGCCGATCGGCAGCTTCGCCATTGCCGATACCGGCGGCTGGCAGGGTTGGCGCTCGGTGCCCGGCAACGTCGCCGGCCCCACCGGCCGCCGGACGGTCTATCTGACCTTCACCAGTGGCCAGCCTAACGATTTCGTCAACGTCAACTGGTTCACCTTCCGTCGCTGACGGGTCAGCGCGAGCGGGGCCGGACACCACGGCGCAGCCGGGTCGCAGGCCCGCCGCAGAGGCCCCTTGCTCGACGCCAGTGCGTCGGGCAAGGGGCCCTCTTGCGACCTGGACTGGACATAAACAGTTAACACTCTTAATAATAAGAAGTGTTGACGTAGATGTTTCTGGATGTTCGTCCGGGTGTGGAGGGTCGTATGAAGCGTTCCAGATCCCTGATCCTGTCCCTGGTCACCGTGCTGACCGCCGCACTCGGCGCGGCCTGGGTGGCGATGCCGGCGTACGCCGCTGGCCCGACAGCAACCTTTGCCAAGCTCTCCGACTGGGGCACCGGGTGGGAGGGGAAGTACACGATCACCAACGGGGGTGGCACCACCATCAACGGCTGGAGCCTCGCCTTCGACCTGCCGGTCGGTACGACGGTCGGCACCTACTGGGAGGCGCTGCTCAGCTCCTCCGGCCAGCGGCACACGTTCACCAACCGGTCCTGGAACGGCACCATCGCGCCGGGCGGCTCGGTCTCCTTCGGCTTCCTCGGCAGCGGGCCCGGCTCGCCGACCAACTGCCAGCTGAACGGCGCGGACTGCGGCGGTGCGCCCCCGCCCACGACGCCGCCGCCCACGACGCCCCCGCCCACGACGCCCCCGCCCACGACGCCCCCGCCCACCGATCTGCCCACGCACATCCTCACCGGGTACTGGCACAACTTCGACAACCCGGCGGTCGAGCTGCGTCTGCGGGACGTCCCCGCCGAGTACGACGTGGTGGCTGTCGCCTTCGCCGAGGCGACAGCCACCCCCGGCGCGGTGACCTTCGCTGTCGACCCGGGCCTCGCCGCATCGCTGGGCGGTTACACCGACACGGACTTCTCGGCCGACGTGCAGACGCTGAAGAGCCGGGGCAAGAAGGTCATCATCTCGGTCGGCGGCGAGGCCGGACGGATCACCGTCAACGACGCGGCCTCCGCGGTCGCCTTCAGCGACTCGGTCCACGCGCTGATCCAGCGGTACGGCTTCGACGGCGTGGACATCGACCTGGAGAATGGGCTCGATCCGACGTACATGGCGCAGGCCCTGCGGTCGTTGCGGGACAGAGTCGGCTCCGGTCTCATCATCGCGATGGCACCGCAGACCATCGACATGCAGAACCCGGCCACCGGCTACTTCAAGCTGGCGCTGGACATCAAGGACATCCTGACCGTGGTGAACACCCAGTTCTACAACTCCGGAGCGATGCTCGGCTGCGATCAGAGGTTCGCGTACAGCCAGGGCACGGTGAACTTCATCGTCGCGCTGGCCTGTATCCAACTGGAGGCCGGGCTGCGGCCGGACCAGGTCGGGCTCGGCCTGCCGGCCGGTCCGGGGGCGGCGGGTGGGGGCGTGGTCGCACCCAGCGTGGTCAACGCCGCTCTGGACTGTTTGACCCGGGGGACGAGCTGCGGCAGCTTCCGGCCCCCGCGTACCTACCCCGGGCTGCGGGGCGCGATGACGTGGTCGGTGAACTGGGACGTGACCAACGGCAACGCCTTCTCCCGCACCGTCGGCCCACACCTGGACACCCTGCCCTGACCGCACGAGGCCGGGCCGCGTACCCGCCACGGTGGCGCTGCTGGAACCGCCCGCGCCGGAGCGCGTTCCGCTGGCGGCCCCGCCCCCGCTCTGCGGCCCGCTGCCGGTCTCGGCGGCGCCGACCGCCGTGCCGCTGGGTTAAGCTCCTTCGATCGAGCGAGGTTACCGGGAGGTAGGGATGTCGGAGGAGCAGCGGGTCGCCATCGTGACCGGCGCGGCGCGTGGCATCGGAGCCGCCACCGCCAAGCGCCTGGCCGCCGACGGGCTGGCCGTGGCCGTGGTGGACATCGAGGAGTCCGCGACGAAGGAGACCGTCGACGCGATCGCCGCCGCCGGCGGCCGGGCGCTCGGCGTCGGCGCGGACGTGGCCGACCGCGCGCAGGTGGAGGCGGCCGTCGAGCAGGTCGCGGTCGAGTTGGGCACGCCCACCGTGCTGGTCAACAACGCGGGCGTCCTCCGGGACAACCTGTTGTTCAAGATGACCGACGCCGACTGGGACATGGTGCTGGGGGTGCACCTGCGGGGTGCGTTCCTGTTCACCCAGGCCACCCAGAAGCACATGGTCGAGCGGAAGTGGGGCCGGATCGTCAACCTCTCCAGCACCTCCGCCCTCGGCAACCGCGGCCAGGTGAACTACTCCGCCGCCAAGGCAGGCCTGCAGGGCTTCACAAAGACCCTCGCCATCGAGTTGGGTCCGTTCGGGGTCACCGTCAACGCGGTCGCCCCCGGTTTCATCGTCACCGACATGACCGCGGCCACGGCCGCCCGGATGAAGGTGGACTTCGAGGCGCTGCAGAAGCACGCCAAGGCCGAGATTCCGGTCCGCCGGGTGGGTCGCCCGGAGGACGTGGCGCACACCATTTCGTTCCTGGCCAGCGAGGGCGCCTCGTTCGTCTCGGGCCAGGTGGTCTACGTCGCCGGCGGCCCGAAGGACTGAGCCGGCACGCGCGCCCGGCACCGGCCGCTCTTGCCCACCTGACCCGCCCGGCCCCGGGCGGGTCAGGTGGCGGTGCGGCGGGTGCGCCAGAGCCAGAGCAGGCCCAACACCGGCAGGACCAGGGGGATGTAACCGTAGCCGCTGCCGAACTCCGACCAAACCGTCTCGTCGGGGAACAGTTCCGGCCGGGTGTGGCTGAACCAACCAACGCCCAGCACACCGGCCAGCTCCGTCGTGCAGCAGGCGAGCGCCACCCAACGGCCGGCGGCACCCGCCCGGGCGAGGCCCGCCGCGGCCACGATGTAGATCGCCGCCGCCAGCGCCGAGAGTAGGTATGCCACCGGCGCCTGGTCGAACTTCGTCGCGATCTGGAGCCCGGCCCGGCTGGTCGCGGCGATCGCGAAGAGCAGGTACACCGCGATCAGCAGCCGGCCCGGGCCGCCGTTGGTCCGGGTCCGCGCGGCGGTCGGCGCTTCAGCCACCGGCCAACTCCCAGGTCTGCTGGAGCCGTACCACCACCACGGGCGCGACCAGGCAGACCGCGCACACGATCGCCGACCCCCAGCGGGTCGGCTCCATCCGGGCGAGCACCGCCGCCAGCGGCGGCAGGCAGACGAGGGTGACCAGGTACCCGGCGAACGCGCCCGGCTCGCCCGGCCGGTCACCACCGGCGAGCGCGATCAGCGCCACCACCGCCATCGCCAGCAGCACGAGTTCCAGCACGGCCAGGCCGGTGAACTGTACTCGGTCCGGTGCGCGGTGCCGCAGCGTGGCCACCAGGGCCCAGGCCGCGACGAGGAGGGACAACAGGATGGCCGCCATGGCGAGCAGGCCGCCCACCGGGGACCCGCCCGACGCCGCGTTGATCATCGGGGCCACCCGGGGTGCGGTTCGGTCACCGCCACACCCTACTAATCCGCGTAGTAGCGGTGTCGCGTGGGCAAGCGGCCGGTTCGGCGGCTAGCGTGATCGAGAGGGCCACGGGGTGGCCGTGGCGTGACGACGGGCGGGAGCTTCTCGTGGTGCGGTTCGGGTTGTTCGGCACCGGGCACTGGGCGGGCGAGACACACGGCGCGGGAGTGGACGCCCATCCCCGCGCCGCGCTCGTCGGCGTCTGGGGACGGGACCCGGCGAAGGCCGCCGCGCTCGCGCAGCGGTACGGGGTGCCGGCGTTCGAGGACGCCGACGCGCTCATCGACGCATGTGACGCGGTGGCGGTAGCCCTCCCGCCGGACGTGCAGGCCGACATCGCGACCCGGGCCGCCGTCGCGGGGCGGCACCTGCTGCTCGACAAGCCGCTCGCGCTGACCCTCGCCGACGCCGACCGGGTGGTCGCCGCGGCCCGGGCCTCGGGCATCGCGTCGCTGGTCTTCTTCACCCAGCGGTACCACCCGAACGTCACCGCCTTCCTCGCCGCGACCGCCGCCGACGGCGGCTGGCAGCACGCCAGGGCAACCCTGTTCGCCTCGATCTACCAGCCCGGCAACCCGTACGGGGCGTCGGCCTGGCGGCGCGAACACGGCGGGCTCTGGGACGTCGGCCCGCACGCGCTGTCGCTGATCCTGCCGGTGTTGGGTCGGGCCACCCGGGTGGCGGCGATGAGCGGTCCGCGCGGCCTGGTGCATCTGCTGCTGACCCACGAGGGCGGCGCCACCAGCACCGTTTCGCTGACCCTGGATGCGCCCGGCGAGGCGGTGACCCGCGACGTCGTCTTTTACGGCGACAGCGGCATCGAGACCGCCCCGCTCGGCAAGGGCACTGTGGCGGACGCGTACGGGGCGGCGATCGACCAGCTACTGGAGGAGATCGAGTCGGGCACCCGGGACCACCGCCTCGATGTGCGCTTCGGCCGCGAGGTGGTGGCCGTCCTCGCGGCGGCCGAAACGGCGCGCACCGAGGCCCGCGTCGTCGACGTTCCCGCCTGACGACGGCACACCGGCGGCCCCCTTCTTTGCATGCTCACGCGAGCGGGTTCAACGCCTCGGAGAGCTCGTCCGGGGAGTCGAAGCTCTCCGCGGAGAGTGCCCGTAGCATCTGGAGCATCTCCGTGCTCACCCCGTTCTCCTGGCCCCACCGGACCAGGTCCTCGCGGGAGACCGGGTAGTCGAGCCCGGCCAGGTACTCCAGCAACTGCACCCCGGTGACGGTCATGCAGCCGGCTACCCGCTCCGCGCGGCGGCACACCGGTTTGCCCACCGGTGGGTCGGGTAGCCGCCCGCCATGCTGGTTCAGCGGCTCGGCACGCCGAGCGACTTCGACCCGTTGCTGGAACGTGCCCGGGACGCCCGGATTGTGATGATCGGAGAGGCTACGCACGGCAGTTACGACTACTACCGGCTCCGGGAGCAGCTCACCCGCCGCCTGATCGCGGAGTGTGGCTTCTCCTTCGTGGCGGTGGAGGGGGACTGGCCGGACTGCGACCGGGTGAACAGGGCGGTCACCGTCGCCCCGGGGGCGACGGTGAGCCGCAGACCGCGCTCGAGCGGTTCGCGCGGTGGCCGACATGGATGTGGGCGAACGCCGAGGTGGCGCGCTTCTGCCAGTGGCTGCGGGCGTGGAACCTGGAGCGGCCCGAGGCGGCCCGGGCCGGGTTTCACGGGTTGGACGTCTACAGCCTGTGGGAGTCGATGCAGGCGATCTTCGACTACCTGGGCGAGGAGGACCCGGCGTCGCTGGAGGCCGCGCAGGACGCGTACCGCTGCTTCGAGCCGTACGGCAAGCAGGTCGAGGAGTACGGCATGGCCAGCCGGTTCGTCTCGGCCCGCTGCGAGGAGGAGGTGGTGCGCCTGCTGGCGCGTACCCGGGAACACGCGGTGGCGGACGGCGCTGACGCCTTCTCGGCCTGGCAGAACGCGGAGGTCGTGGCCGGCGCGGAGCGGTACTACCGGGCGATGGTCACGGGCGGCCCGGAGTCGTGGAACGTCCGGGACATCCACATGGCGGACACTCTCGACCGGTTGTTGGACCAGTACGGTCCGGGAGCCCGGGGGGTTGTCTGGGCGCACAACACCCACGTCGGCGACGGTCGGGCGACCGACATGGCCGCCGACGGAATGATCAACATCGGCCAGCTCGGGCGTGAGCGACACGGTCGCGACGCGGTCGTCCTGGTCGGGTTCGGCAGTCATCGGGGTACCGTGATCGCCGCGCCGCGCTGGGGCTCACCGGCGGAGGCGATGATCGTGCCGCCGGCCCGGGAGGGCTCGGTGGAGCGGCGGCTGCACGAGTTGATGCCGGAGCGGGCGGTGCTGGTGTTCGGCGGGGACGACCAGCCGGGCTGGGTGACCGACACCCTGGACCACCGGGCGATCGGGGTGGTGTACGACCCGTCGTTCGAGTCGTGGGGCAACTACGTGCCGACCCGGCTGGGGGAGCGTTACGACGCGTTCATCTGGTGCGACCAGGCGACGGCCCTGCACCCGCTGCCCGCCCGGACCACCCTTGGTGAGATGGAGACCTATCCGGCCGGCGTCTGAGCGGCTGCCACGGAGGGCCCCGGTACACCTTGTTGTGTCCGGGGCCCTTCGGGTGACCTCACGCCGGGGTGGCTTCCTTCTCTGCCAGGTGGGCGCGCAGACCCTCGCCCTCGACGTCGACGTTGGGCAACGCCCGGTTCAACCAGCGTGGTAGCCACCACGCCCGGGAACCCAGCAGTGACATGACCGCCGGCACGATCGTCATCCGGACGAGGAAGGCGTCGATGGCGACACCGATCGCGAGCGCGAAGCCCATCGACTTGATCACTGGATCGTCCCGGAAGACGAAGCTGCTGAAGACCGAGATCATGATCAGAGCAGCGGCGGTGACCACCCGCGCCCCGTGGCCCATCCCGTTGATGGTGGCCTGCTGCGCGGTGTCGCCGTGGACGTAGTCCTCCCGCATCCGGGAGACCAGGAACACCTCGTAGTCCATCGCGAGACCGAACAGGATGCCGATCAGCAGGATCGGCAGGAAGCTGATCAGCGGGCCGGGGGTGTCCAGGCCGACCAGGTCCGCCAAATGCCCCTGCTGGAACACGGCCACGGTGATGCCGAAGGTCGCTCCGACGGTGAGCAGGAAACCGACCGCTGCCTTGACCGGCACCAGCAGCGACCGGAAGACCAACATCAGCAGCACCACCGACAGGCCCACCACCAGCAACAGGTAGACCGGAAGCGCGTCGGCGAGCTTGTCCGAGACGTCGATGCTGACCGCGGTGACGCCGGTGAGCAGAACGTCGGCGTCCTGGATGCCGCCGACCGCGTTCCGGATGTCCTTCACCGCGGTCTCGGTGGCCGGGTCGTTCGGCCCGGTCTTCGGCACCACACCGATCAGTGCGGACTTCCCGTCCTGGCTGAGCTGCGGCGGGGCCACCGCGATGATGTTGTCGGTGCGTTGCACCAGCGCCGTGACCTGGGACGCGGCGCTGGCGGTGGCCTGTGGCGACTCACCCGCGACGACGACAGCCAGCCGACCCGTGAAGCCGGGGCCGAAGCCCTCGACGATCAGGTCGTTGTTCTCCCGGGCGGGCGACCCGACGGGCGCTGTGCCGGCGTCCGGCAGGGCCAGGCGCATGTCCGGGGCGGGTAGGGCGAGCAGCCCGAGTCCCAGCAGGCCGACCAGGATGACCGGCAGCCGGAACCGGGTCACGAAACCTGCCCAGCGGAAGCCGAACGCGGACCGGTCCTCCGACGGCGTGCTCCCGCCGGCAGGGCTCTTGCCGTCGGATGCGGCGTCGCCGCTGGTGGCTCGGCGTAGCTTGCGGGGCATCACCCGGGAACCGGCGAAGCCGAGCAGAGCCGGTTGGAGGGTGATCGCGACCAGCACCGCCACGGTGACGGTGCCGGCGGCGGCCAGACCCATCACGGTGAGGAACGGAACGTTCACCACGGCCAGCCCGGCGAGTGCGATGACGACCGTGGCCCCGGCGAAGACCACGGCCGAGCCTGCGGTCCCGACCGCCCGCCCGATCGCCTCGTCTCTCGGCAGCCCCTCGAGCAGGTTCTGCCGGTAGCGAGAGGTGATGAACAGCGAGTAGTCGATGCCGACGGCCAGGCCGAGCATCAGGGCGAGGACCGGCGCGCTGCTGGTGAGCTCCACCACGTCGCTGAGCGCGAACAGGCCGGCCATGCCGACGCCGACGCCGATCAGCGCGTTGAGCATGGTCATGCCGGCCGCGACGAGCGAGCCGAACGTCACCACCAGCACGACCAGGGCGACCGCGACACCGAGCGCCTCGGTCCCGCCACCCTCCGGCTCGGCGTTGAGCACCTCGCCGCCGGGGGCCACCTGCCAGCCCTGCGCCTCGGCGCCCGTGCCCGTGCCCACCTTCTCGTAGGCGTCCCGCTGCTCCTCGGTCACCTTGTCCGCGCCTTCGGCGAACTGAACCTGGATCAGCGCGTACTGGCCGTCGGGGGAGACGGCGCCGGTCTGGAACGGGTCGACGGCACCGACCACGCCGGGTAGCGCCGTGGCCTCCTGGGTCAGCTCCTTCACCACCGCCTGACCGGATGGGGTGCCGAGCTGGCCGGGTTGCGGCGCCTTCACCGCGATGGTGCCGGTAGCACCGCTTGCCTCGGGGAACTGCTCGGTGAGCAGTTCCCGGGCTTGCTGCGACTCGGTGCCCGGCATGCTGAAGTTACTCGATGTGGCCCCGTGCAGGGTCGCGGCCGCCAGGCCGAGGCCGACGAGAACGACGAGCCAGAGCGCGGCGACGAGTCGTCGTCGGCGCATCGAGCCCCGGCCGAGCCGATAGAGCAGGGTCGCCATGGAATCGGTATCCTCCGTTGTCGGTTGATCGGTTACTCGATGGGCCCGAGCGCCCGGCAGACCAGCGCCAGTAGCGCCGGACGTAGCTCCCCGTCGGGTATGTCGATGAACTCCCCGCATGCCTCCGCGATGCCGGCGATCACCACCAGCGCGGCGATCCGGGCGGATTGGTGGTCGGACCGCCCGACGAGCGCGTCGAGGAGCAGCTCGGGTACCCGCTGGAGGTGCGCGAACGCCGGCTGTCGCAGCAGCTCCGGGAACTCGCCCCGGAGAAGGGCGATCTCCCGGCGGAACCGGACAGCCAGGTCGACGAAGCCCTCCGCCGCGACCCGCCGCGTGTCGGCCGGCGTCTCGGCGGCGACGATGCGCTCCTCCAACGCCCGGCAGACCGCGACCGCCGGAGCTATCAGCTCGGTGAGGATGGCTTCCTTGCTGGCGAAGTGGTAGAGCACCGCCGCCTTGGAGCAGCCCACCTCCCGGGCGATGTCCTGCAACGACGTGCCCCGATAACCGGTGAGCGTGAAGCGTCGCACCGCGGCCGTGAGGATCTCGGCGCGCGTCTCCGCCACTGCCCGTGCCATGTCGATCCCACCTCCCCGACCAGCATGCCTGACCGATCGGTCAAGTGCTGACCGATCGGTCAGGTCGGATCGGTGGTATTCGTCACACCGCCGTGGCGACGGTCGTACGCGGTCCGGGCGGCGGCGACCGCGCCCCGGTGCCGCTCGGCCCAGTCGGTGAGCGCGACCAGCGACTCGTACAGTTCCAGAGCGATCGGGGTGGCCGTGTACTCGACCTTCGGCGGGACCGTCGGATACACCCTGCGTCGCAGCAGGCCGTCCCGTTCCAGGTTGCGGAGCGTCAGCGTGAGCATCCGCCGGCTGATCCCCTGCACGCCGCGCTCCAACTCGGTGAAGCGGACCGGACCCTGGGAAGCGGCCACCAGGATGCCGATGCTCCACTTGCCGCCCACCCGGTCGAGCACCTCGCGGACCGTGCAGGCCCTCTCCGGATCGGGCCCGACCAGGCCATCCGGGCAGGCTGCCGTCCCGTCCCCGATCGGCGTGGGCGCATCGCTGTCCGGCTGGTGCGCCACCGTGCCTCCTTGCGCTCCCGGGCCTTACGGCCACCGACCATTCTCCAGTAACAAGCCGTGCCCCAAGGGCCGAGGCGGCACTTCCGACTTCCAGCCGCAGCCAGTGGCGGCGCGGCACGGCCGATGGTCAGACCGGACCCGTGCCGGTCGAGAGGTATGTCGTGCGGCGCGTGGCCTACCCGACGTTGACTTCAACAAATGTTGAGGTTCTACCGTCGGCCCCGTCGAAATCACGAGAGTTCCCTTGAGGAGACCATGATCCTGGTGACCGATGCGGCGGGCGACGTCGGGCGGCGTGTGGTGGAGCGCCCGACGCCCATGAACGCCGACCAAGTTCTGAACGACCTTCCGATGCTGAGAAAGGACGCATCATGACCCCGCACGTACCGGAGGAGTCGGTCGCGCCCGCCAACCGACGCTCCTGGGTGGCCCTCGCGGTGCTGGCGTTGCCGACCCTGCTGCTCTCCATCGACGTCTCCATGCTCTATCTCGCGCTGCCTCAGCTCACCGCGGAGCTGCGGCCGAGTGCTACCGAGCTGCTGTGGACCACCGATGTGTACGGTTTCATGATCGCTGCCTTCCTCATTCCGATGGGTGCGATCGGTGACCGCATCGGACGCCGTCGGCTCCTGCTGATCGGTGCGGCGGCCTTCGGCCTCACCTCGGTGGTGGCGGCCTACGCGACGACGCCGGCGACACTGATCTTGGCCCGTGCCCTGCTGGGTATCGCTGGCGCGACCCTGATGCCCTGCACCCTGGGGCTGATCAGTGACATCTTCCGGGTGCAGCGGCAACGCCAAGTCGCCATCGGTGTGTGGGCGGCATGCTTCTCCGGTGGCGTCACGGTCGGGCCCGTGGTCGGTGGCCTCATGCTCGACCGGTTCTGGTGGGGCTCCGTGTTCCTGCTCGGTGTACCGGTCATGGCGCTCCTGCTGATCGCCGGGCCGATCCTCCTGCCGGCGGCATCGGGGCCGCGCTCCGGACGGGTGGACGCGCTCAGCGTCGTCCTGTCAGTGACCGCCATCATGACCCTGGTGTACGGCATCAAGGCGCTCGCCGCGCACGGCGTTGCCCTGGTACCTCTGATCTCCCTGCTGGCCGGGGCCGTGTGCGGGGTGGTGTTCGTACGCCGCCAGCGGGCCCTGGAATCGCCGATGCTGGACCTGAGCCTGTTCACCCGCCGCGAATTCTCGGTGGCGCTGACGGTGTTGCTGTTCGCGCTGGCCGCGATGGGTGGCGCCAACCTGTTCATCGCGCAGTACCTGCAGTTGGTGGTCGGCCTGTCGCCACTGGCGGTCGGGCTCTGGCTGCTCGTACCGTCCGCGGTGCTCATGGTCAGCGCTCTGACCGCACCCTTGCTGGCGCACCGGATCCATCCGGGTCGGGTGATCGGCTTCGCCCTGATCGTCACGGTGGTCGGGTACCTGATGGTCACCCGGGTGCCGAGCCGAGATGGCCTTCCGCTCCTGCTCGTGGCGCTGACAGTCGTTCACGTGGGGTTGGGCCCGATCATGTCGCTCGGAACCGACCTGGTGGTCGGTTCCGCCCCGCCGGAGAAGGCCGGAGCGGCGTCGGCGGCGTCGGAGACAAGTAGCGAGCTGGGACTGTCGTCGGGCATCGCCACCCTGGGCACCCTCGGGACCGTGGTCTACCGCGACCAGTTGCCGGAGGCGCCGCCTGCCGGGGTGCCGGTGGAGGCGATGACTGGGGCACGGGAAACCCTGGCCGCCGGCATCGAACTGGCCGAACAGTTGCCGGAACAGGCGGGAGTGATCTTGATCGCCGCTGCCCGGGACGCCTTTACCGACAGCATGGCTGCGGTTGTTCTGGTCTCGGCGGGCATCACGGCCTCGTTGGCGGTGATGAGCTTGATCGTCTTTGCCCGTCGACCAGTTTCGAGCTCGCTCGCGAAACGGTGACGCTGGATCGGCTGAGCGGCGGCCGGCTCAGCCCTGGCAGCGACAGGTACGGCGGCGAGTGGGCCAGGACCGGCGGGCAGACGATCCGGTGACGCGGCTCTCAGGCAGCGCATCGAGAAGGCGCTAGGCCACGGGTGAGGCTGCGCCGAACTTCGGCACGTATTCGGCACAGACACCCGCTATCGGCTTCGGCACAGACACCCGCTATCGGCCACTGACGGCCGGACAAATGCTGAAGACCCCTGACCGGGTTTCGCCTGGTCAGGGGTCCTCTTGGTGCTGGTCGGCTCTGGTGCCCCCGGCAGGATTCGAACCTGCGCTCCCGCCTCCGGAGGGCGGTGCTCTATCCCCTGAGCTACGGGGGCTCAGCGACTGGAGAAGACTAGCAAACGCCGGCCGTGACCGCCGAATCGGTATCGGAAGATCGAATCCGTCTCGCCGGAACCCGTTCCGCGGCCCGTCCAGCCGTTGATCCAGGCGCGCGGCGCGTACCGGCGCCGCCGGGCGGGACCCGCTTGCCGTGGGTGGGATCGTGGGCCGGGGTTGTCAGGCGGCGACGGCGCGACCGCAGCTCGGCAGCGGGTGCAGCACGATGCGGCGGGGGAGTCGGCGCGGCCACTCGTTGCGGGGCCAGGACCCGTCCACGATCAGGTGTACGGTGCGGCGCTCCTCGCCGCTGAGTCGGAGCACGAAGTCCCGCGGTAGCGGTGGGTCCACCGACGGCGTGGTGATCATGAAGCGGACCCGACCCCGGGACGAGACAGCGGAGATCACGTCGGCCGCCGGCATGGTCCCGCGCAGGCGGATCCGCCCGATCCAGTACACCTCGGCGAGATGTTCCTGCGCGGCATGGGTGATGGCCGGGTACTCGGTGCGTACCCACCGTTCGACCGCGCCGACGCAGAGCCCGCAGGCCCGTTCGCGGGGCTCTCGCGGGCCCAACCCCCAGGCGCGCAGGTAGGCGCCGACCGCCCCGGTGTCCATCGGTAGCCCGATCCGGCGCTGGATGAGAGTGTGCAGGCTCTGTCGCGTCCAGAGCTGTTCGTCCAAGCCGAACGTGTCGGGGTAGCTGCTCCGCAGCGTGTCGATGAGTTCGAGTTCCTGTTCGCGACTGAGCGTTCCCGGCTCGCCCTGCCGCTGTCCGCGACGGACGGCCGCCACCGCCCCGTCACCGCCGATGGTGTGGCGCCGGCACCAACTGGTGACGGAGCGCCGTGCGTCTCTCAGTGCAACCCCCACGCCCTGCGCAACGAGCCCGAATCGCAACTGGTCACGATATGTGGGGAGAAACTTCTCTTAGTGATTGATTCGGTCGCACGAGGCACAGTACCCGAACCGGACAAGTGCACCTGAAAGCCGTGTGATCGCCTAACCCCGACCAGTGGCGTGTGCACGCGACGGCGCCCAGGCCGTTGCGGGGGCGCGCAGCGAAAGTCCCGCACCCCGGCGCGGAGTGCGGGACTTCGGCAGGGAGGGCGCGGCGGCCGGATCAGCCCCGGAGGCGCTTGAGCGCGTTCTGGAGATTGACCAGGTCGGTCTGCTGCGTGTTCTTCATGATCTGCGCAGCGTTCACCACCTCGGGCTCATCGCTGGCGTCCAGCAGCGCGTCCACCATGTGGATGCCACCGATGTGGTGTGTGATCATCAGTTCCAGGAAGAGAACGTCCAGGTCCGTGCCCTGTGCGGCGCGTAGCTGTGCCATCTGTTCGGGGGTGGCCATACCCGGCATCAGACCGTCGCGGACCATCTCGGTGCCCTCGGGGACCCACGCCATCCGGGGCTGGGAGCCAGTCGGATCCAGTTCCCAGGAGCGCAGCCACGTCTGCATGGCACCGATATCGCCCTGCTGGGAGAGGGCGATGTCGCTGCCGATGCTGCGTACCTCCAGGTCACTGCCGCGCTGGAACGCGATCAGCCCCATCTCCACCGCCTGCGCGTGGTGGGTGGTCATGTCCCGAGCGAAGCCGGCCTCCGCGGAGGCATCCCCGGGCCGGGTCAAGCGTGGCGTGAGCAGGCCACCCGCGTACCCGAGCAGGAGGCTCGCCACGACGGCGGAGACCAGCACGAGGAACGCGACCCGGCGGGTGGAACGCCGGTCGCCGGACTCGGCGGCCGGGGTTTCGTCCAGCGTCACGGATGTGGTCATGATCCGTCCTTACTGAGGCGACATCTGGTCGCCGAGGTCGCGTGGGGTGGTGCCGGTGGCGGTCACCCCCTGGTTGCACAGCGCGGTCGGGCCTTCGATGGACGCGTTCACCTTCAGCGTCTTGATGAACTCGTCGATCCGGCCGTCGTCGGCGCTGTCGACCTTGAGCTGGTAACCCCATGCCTGCATCGAGATCGGCTTGTCCAGCTTCTCGAACGGGCTGAGGAACATCTTCTCGTTGCCGCGCACCCGTTCCGCCAGCTTCTCGACCTGGTCGGCGGGCAGGTCGGGCCGGTAGGTGATCCAGACCGCGCCGTGCTCCAGGCTGTGCACCGCGTGCTCGTTGGCGATGGGGGCGTCGTACACGTCACCCATGCAGTTCTGCCAGACGCCGTTGTGCGGGCCAGCCACCGGCGGAAGCACCGAATAGGTGATCGAGCCTGGCTTGTGGTTGCCGCCCTTGACCAGTTCCGGGTCCTTCTCGCGGAAGTTGACGAGGCCGTCGATCGCGTTCGCCCGCTCGTCCCACGGCTTGGAGCCCTGGAAGGTCGCCCAACCGCCGTAAGCGATGATCGCGACGGCCAGCACGCCGACGCTGACGAACAACGCGATCGGGCCCCAGCTGCGGCCCTGGCTGACCTTCACCGGGGTGACCGGCTTACGGGGGCCCTTGCCGCCGCCCGCGCGCGGGGTGCCCGCCGGCTTGCCGGACCCGGCCCTGCCGCCGGCCGGCCGGCCCGCCGCCGGCTTCTTGCCGGTGCTGGTCACGGTCGGGCGGCGCTCCGGGCCGCCCGGGGTGCTGATGCTCATCGTGCCTCGTCAGGTCGGTCGGTAGGGGATCTGGCGGGCCGGGTTCACAAGCTGGGTCGCCGCCGCGGGGACCGAGTCTACCCCCGATAACATGGATCGGTGACTCCCGCAGAACTCGCCGAGGTCGTCCTCACCGCAGCCCACGCCGTCTTCACCGCGCGGGGCCTGGACCGCGCCGCCCTTCCCGGGCGGACGGCGGTGGAGCGACCCCGAAACCCCGAGCACGGCGACTACGCCTCGACGCTGGCGCTCCAGCTCAGCAAGAAGGTGGGCGTTCCGCCGCGGGAGCTGGCCGCCGCCCTGGCCGAGCAGCTCGGCCGGGCGCCGGGGATCAAGTCGGTGGAGATCGCCGGCCCCGGCTTCCTGAACATCCGGCTCGACGCCGCCGCCGCCGGCCAGCTCGCCCGCGCGATCGTCGAAACCGGTGCGGAGTACGGCCGCAGCGACCGGCTCTCCGGTCAGAAGATCAACCTCGAGTTCGTCTCGGCCAACCCGACCGGCCCGGTGCACATCGGTGGTGTCCGGTGGGCGGCGGTCGGCGACGCGTTGAGCCGGCTGTTACGCGCCACCGGCGCCGACGTCGGCACCGAGTACTACTTCAACGACGCCGGCTCGCAGATCGACCGGTTCGCCCGCTCGCTGCTCGCCGCCGCGGAGGGGGCGCCCGCTCCCGAGGACGGCTACGCCGGGGCGTATCTCACCGAGATCGCCGAGCAGGTGAAGGCCCGGCGGCCGGACGTGACGTCCCTGGACGAGGCCGCCGCTCAGGAGGTGTTCCGGGTCGAGGGTGTCGAGCTGATGTTCGCCGAGATCAAGTCGTCGCTGCGCGACTTCGGCGTGGAGTTCGACACGTACTTCAACGAGAAGGACCTGCACGACCGGGGCGAGCTGGAGCACGCCCTGCAGCGGCTGCAGCAGCACGGCCACACCTTCGAGGCCGACGGCGCCACCTGGCTGCGCACCACCGACTTCGGTGACGACAAGGACCGGGTGCTGCGCAAGTCCAACGGCGAGTGGACGTACTTCGCCGCCGACTGCGCGTACTACCTGGACAAGCGGGAGCGCGGCTTCGAGCGGGTGGTCATCATGCTCGGCGCCGACCACCACGGCTACCTCGGCCGGATGAAGGCGATGGCCGCGTGCTTCGGTGACGACCCGGAGCGCAATCTGGAGATCCTCATCGGCCAGTTGGTCAACCTGGTCCGCGACGGTGCCCCGGTGCGGATGAGCAAGCGGGCCGGCACCGTGGTCACCCTGGAGGACCTGGTCGACGCGATCGGCGTCGACGCCGCCCGGTACGCGCTGGCCCGGTACTCGGCTGACTCGCCGATCGACATCGACGTGGAGCTGTGGACGCGGGCCAAGAACGACAACCCGGTCTACTACGTGCAGTACGTGGCGGCGCGGACCGCCGGCGTGGCCCGCAACGCCGGCGAGGTCGGGCTGACCCGGGGCGACGGCGGGGCCTTCCGCCCGGAGCTGCTCGGCCACGAGAAGGAGAACGAGCTGCTCAAGGCGCTCGCCGAGTTCCCCGCCGTGGTGGCCACCTCCGCCGAGCTGCGGGAGCCGCACCGGGTGGCCCGCTACCTGGAGGAGAGCGTCGCGCAGGCGTACCACCGGTTCTACGACAACTGCCGGATCCTGCCGCAGGGCGACGAGGAGGTCACCGACCTGCACCGCGCCCGGCTCTGGCTGAACGACGCGACCCGGGTGGTCATCGCCAACGGGCTGCACCTGCTCGGCGTCTCCGCCCCGGAGAGGATGTAGCCCTCGTGCGCGCTCACGAGGCCGGTGCCCTGCACGGCGACATCGGCAGCCGAGGGCCGGCCTGGCTGCGTACCCCCGCCGACGTCAACGTCCTGGTGTCGGCGTTGTGGCCGCGTAACGTCGCACGCGCGGCCGACGGCGCGCTCGCCGTCGCCGGCCGGCCGGTCCGCGCCGTGGCCGCCGAGTTCGGCACCCCGGTGTACGTGCTGGACGAGGACGACCTGCGCTCGCGCTGCCGCGACTTCCGGGCCGCGTTCCCGACCGAGGACGTCTACTACGCCGGCAAGGCGTTCCTCTGCCGTGCCGTGGTCCGGATGATCGCCGAGGAGGGCCTGCACCTCGACGTCTGCACCGGCGGGGAGCTGGCCACGGCGTTGTCGGCGGGGATGCCGCCGGAGCGGATCGGCTTCCACGGCAACAACAAGTCGGCGGTGGAGCTGACCCGGGCGCTGGACGCCGGGGTGGGCCGGATCATCGTCGACTCGTTCCAGGAGATCGACCGACTCACCGCGCTGGCCCGACAGCGCGGCGTCCGGCCCAGGGTCCTGGTCCGGGTCACCGTCGGCGTCGAGGCGCACACCCACGAGTTCATCGCCACCGCCCACGAGGACCAGAAGTTCGGTTTCTCCCTCGCCGGCGGCGCCGCCGCGGCGGCCGCCTTCAAGATCCTTGACGAGGGTGTGCTGGAGCTGCGTGGACTGCACTCGCACATCGGGTCGCAGATCTTCGACGCCAGCGGCTTCGAGGTGTCCGCCCGTCGGGTGCTGGCCCTACAGTCGCAGATCCGCGACGCGCGCGGGGTGGAGCTGCCCGAGCTGGACCTGGGTGGCGGCTTCGGCATCGCATACACCACGCAGGACGACCCGGCCACGCCGGCCGACCTGGCGAAGCGGCTGCGGAAGATCGTCGACACGGAGTGCGCGGCCGAGCGGCTGGCCGTGCCGCACCTGTCCGTCGAACCGGGCCGGGCGATCGTCGGGCCGGCCGTGTTCACCCTCTACGAGGTGGGCACGGTGAAGGACGTGGACGGCATCCGGACGTACGTCAGCGTCGACGGCGGGATGAGCGACAACATCCGCACGGCGCTGTACGACGCGTCGTACTCGGCGACGGTGGCCTCCCGGGCGAGCGTGGCCGAGCCGATGCTCGCCCGCGTGGTGGGAAAGCATTGTGAGTCCGGGGACATCGTGGTGAAGGATGAGTTCCTGCCGGCCGACGTGCGGCCCGGAGATCTCGTGGCGGTGCCCGGTACAGGTGCGTACTGCCGGAGCATGGCCAGCAACTACAACCACGTGCCGCGCCCGCCGGTGGTGGCGGTGCGGGATGGCCAGGCACGCCTGATCGTTCGGCGGGAGACCGAAGAGGACCTGCTCGCTTTGGATGTGGGATGACGTCACCTGTGCGCTTGGCGCTGCTCGGCTGCGGCACGGTCGGAGGCGAGGTGCTCCGGCTGCTGCACGAGCAGTCCGCCGACCTCGCCGCCCGGATCGGTGCGCCGCTGGAGATCGCCGGCATCGCCGTCCGCCGGATCGGCCGGGACCGGGGTGACCTGCCAGTCGACCCGGCGCTGTTCACCACCGACCCGCTTGCTCTGATCAAACGCGACGACGTCGACGTGGTGGTCGAGGTGGTCGGCGGCATCGAGCCGGCCCGGAGCTGGCTGGTGGAGGCGCTACGGGCCGGTAAGAGCGTGGTCACGGCGAACAAGGCGCTGCTCGCCGAGGACGGCGGCGCGCTGCACGACGCGGCCGCCGAGGGCGGCGGCGACCTCTACTACGAGGCGTCCGTGGCCGGGGCGATCCCGTTGCTGCGGCCGCTGCGCGAGTCGCTGCACGGTGACCGGATAACCCGGGTGACCGGCATCGTCAACGGCACCACGAACTTCATCCTCTCCGCGATGGACGCCACCGGTGCGGGCTTCGCCGAGGCGCTCGAGGAGGCGACCGAGCTGGGGTACGCCGAGGCCGACCCGACCGCCGACGTGGAGGGCTTCGACGCGGCGGCCAAGGCGGCCATCCTGGCCTCGCTGGCGTTCCACACCCGGGTCGGCGCGGCCGACGTGTACCGGGCGGGGATCACCGAGGTCACCGCCGCGGACGTGGCCAGCGCCAAGGCGATGGGCTGCACGATCAAGCTTCTCTGCATCGCCGCCCGAGCCGTGGACCCGGCCGGCCGCGAGACGGTCAGCGTCCGGGTACACCCGGCGATGATCCCGCTGACCCATCCCCTGGCCAGCGTCGGCGATGCCTTCAACGCGGTCTTCGTCGAGGCCGACGCGGCCGGGCAGCTGATGTTCTACGGCCGGGGTGCGGGCGGTGCGCCGACCGCCAGTGCCGTGCTCGGCGACGTGGTCGCGGTTTCCCGCAACCGGCTCGCCGGGGTCCGGGCGGCCAGCGAGTCCGCGTACGCCGACCTGCCGGTGCGGCCGATGGGCGAGGCGCTCACCCGCTACCACATCAGCCTCGACGTGGCCGACCGACCGGGTGTCCTGGAGGCAGTGGCCGGGGTGTTCGCCCGGCACGCCGTCTCGATCGCGACCGTGAGGCAGGGGCCGGCCGGCGGCGGCTCGGCCGGCCAGGGCGAGGACGCCGACCTGGTCATCGTCACCCATGTCGCGCCGGACGCCGCGCTCGCCGCGACCGTCCGGGAGCTGCGCGGGCTGGACATCGTCCGGTCGGTGGCCAGTGTGCTCCGGGTGGAGGGTGGTCTCTGACTCCAGTCCCGCCTGGTGGTTACCGGTGGGCGCGGCGCTGGCCGGTCCGGGAGGCTGGTCCAGGCTTGACATGGCCCCGAACACGGTGGGGCGCGAAGTGAGCGAGGAGGGCGACATGTGGCGGGGTCTGATCGACGCGTACCGGGATCGGCTGCCGGTCACCGAGGCCACACCCGTTGTCACCCTGCACGAGGGGAACACTCCGCTGTTGCCCGCGCCGGTGCTGTCGGCCCGGATCGGCTGTGACGTGTGGCTCAAGGTGGAGGGGGCCAACCCGACCGGCTCCTTCAAGGACCGGGGGATGACCCTGGCGGTCTCCAAGGCAGTCGAGGCCGGCAACAAGGCGATCATCTGCGCGTCGACCGGCAACACCAGCGCCTCCGCCGCGGCGTACGCGGCCCGGGCCGGGCTGACCTGTGCGGTGCTGGTGCCGCAGGGTAAGATCGCGTTGGGCAAGCTGGCCCAGGCACTGGTGCACGGGGCCCGGCTGCTCCAGGTCAGCGGCAACTTCGACGACTGTCTGACGCTGGCTGCGAAGCTCGCCCAGGACTATCCGGTCGCCTTGGTCAACTCGGTGAACGTGGACCGGCTGCACGGCCAGAAGACGGCCGCGTTCGAGATCGTCGAGGCCCTCGGCGACGCTCCGGACATCCACTGCCTGCCGGTCGGCAACGCCGGTAACGTCTCCGCGTACTGGCTGGGCTACTCGGAGGAGCTGGCCGCCGGTCACGTGACGAAGGCCCCGAAGATGTACGGCTTCCAGGCCGCCGGGGCAGCGCCCATCGTCACCGGCCAGGCGGTCCGCGAACCGTCGACCATCGCCACCGCCATCCGCATCGGCAACCCGGCAAGCTGGACGAAGGCCCTCGATGCCCGGGACTCCTCCGACGGTCTCATCGCCGCCGTCAGCGACCGGGAGATCCTGTCCGCGTACCGGCTGCTCGCCCGGGAGGTCGGGGCCTTCGTCGAGCTGGGCAGCGCGGCCAGTGTGGCGGGACTCCTCCAGCAGGCCGCTGCGGGCACCGTCCCGGCCGGTTCGACGGTGGTCTGCACCGTCACGGGCCACGGCCTGAAGGACCCGGAGTGGGCCATCTCGATGGCGCCCGCTCCGGTCACCATCGCCAACGACCCCCTGGCCGCCGCCCGCTCACTCGACCTGGCCTGACACCGCCGGCCCACGCCGGTCACCATTGATCATGGAATTGGGCGGGTGGGAGAGTACGCCGTGCGCCAACCTGGTGATCGGCCCGGTGCGGGGTGCTGGCGGGGCCGACGGGGGAGCCCCACAGGTGCGGCCCAGATCGGGTGGGGGACACTTCATACTCCGCACCGCTGTCTTCCTCCAGGAGTGAGTCCAGTCGATGTCGCTGCTCGCCAGATTCAGTCTCGCCAACCGAGGGCTGGTCGCCCTCATCGCGGTGGTGACCACGGTGTTCGGAGCGTTCGCCGTGCCGTCGCTGAAGCAGCAACTCCTGCCGTCACTGGAGTTCCCGGCCGCGTTCATCGTGGCGGTGTACCCCGGCGCCGGTCCGGAGGTCGTCGAGTCGCAGGTCACCGAGCCGATCGAAAACAGTCTGCAGGGTATCGCCGGGATCGAGAAGGTCACCTCGACCTCGCGTGACGGCGCGGCCACCGTCCAGGTGCAGTACGAGTTCGGCACCGACGTGGACGACGTGGTCAACAAGATGCAGACCGCGCTCAACCGGGTCGATGCCCAGCTGCCCGACGGGGTCGACCCGCAGGTCATCGCCGGTGGCACGGACGACCTGCCAGCGGTGGTGCTCGCGGCGTCCGGCGGCGACGAGCGCGCCCTGAGCGAGAAACTCCAAGCCACGGTCGTTCCCGAGCTGGAATCGATCGAGGGTGTCCGTGCCGTCGAGGTGACCGGAACCCGCGACGAGCTCGTCGTCGTCGCCCCCGACCCGGCCAAGCTCGCGGCGGCGCGCGTCCAGGCGACCGCGATCGGCGCGGCGCTGCGGGCCAACGGAGTGGCTGTGCCGGCCGGCGTGCTCGTCGACGGCGACATCGCGCTCCCGGTCCAGGTCGGGATGCCGCTGGCCACCCTCGACGACCTGCGGGGAATCGTCCTCACCGGGACGCCCCCGGTGCGCCTCGGCGACGTCGCGACCGTCGAGCAGCAGCTCGCGCCGGCCACCGCGATCACCCGTACCAACGGCCGGGACAGCCTGGGTATCGCGGTCACCGCGACGCCGGACGGCAACGCCGTGGAGATCTCGCACGAGATTCGGGAGCGGCTCGCCGACCTGCGCGGTGCCGTCGGCGCCGAACTGACCGTGGTCTTCGACCAGGCCCCGTTCGTCGAGAAGTCGATCGAGAGTCTCACCACCGAGGGTCTGCTGGGCCTGGTGATGGCGGTGGTGGTGATTCTGGTCTTCCTGCTCTCCGTCCGGTCGACGGCCGTGACCGCGGTCTCCATCCCGCTGTCGGTGGTGGTCGCTCTGATCGCCCTCTGGATCGGCGACTACTCGCTCAACCTGCTCACTCTCGGCGCGTTGACCATCGCTGTCGGCCGGGTGGTCGACGACTCGATCGTGGTGCTCGAGAACATCAAGCGGCACCTGGAGTACGGCGAGGCCAAGCGGGACGCCATCCGCACCGCCGTCCGCGAGGTGGCCGGCGCGGTGACCGCCTCCACGCTCACCACGGTCGCCGTGTTCGCACCGATCGCGTTGGTCGGCGGTTTCGTCGGGCAGCTCTTCGCGCCGTTCGCGATCACCGTCACGGTGGCGCTGGTCGCCTCGCTCCTGGTGTCGCTGACCGTCATCCCGGTGTTGGCGTACTGGTTCCTCAAGCCGGCCGGCGGCACCGCCGACGACGCGGCCGTACGCCGGGCCGCGGAGGAGAAGGAACTGCGCAGCCCGTTGCAGCGGGGATACCTGCCGGTCATCGGTTTCGCCACCCGCACGTGGGCCACCCGCTGGATCACCCTCGGCCTCGGCGTGCTGGTGCTGCTCGGTACGTTCGGGCTGTCCCGCCAGCTGGAGACGAACTTCCTCGACGACTCCGGCCAGGACACGCTGAGCATGACGCAGGAGCTGCCGGCCGGCACCGGACTGGCCGGCACCGACGCGGCGGCCCGACAGGTCGAGGCGGTGCTGGCCCGGACCGCGGGCGTCGAGACGTACCAGGTGACCGCGGGCTCCGGCGACACGCCGTGGGCCGGTCCCGGCGGCAACAACGTCGCCACCTGGTCGCTCACCCTCGGTGACGACACCGACGCGAAGGAGATGCGCGGGATCCTTCGCGCGGAGCTCGACGCGCTCGGCGGCGGGATCGGTGAGATCACCTTCGGCTCCGGGCAGGGCGGCGCCTCCGCCAACCAGTTGGCGGTGGTCGTCCGGGCCGCCGACCCGGTGACGCTCAGCCGCGCCGCCGCCGACGTCGAGGCGGCGATGAAGGGGCTCGACGGGGTCGAGGACGTCGCCACCAGTCTCACCGACCAGGCGGACCGGATCCAGGTCACCGTCGACCGGGCGAAGGCGGCCCAGGTGGGGCTGACCGAGGCCGCGGTCGGCCAGCTCGTGGCCCAGGCGTACCGCGGTGCCCCGCTCGGCCGGGTGACGCTCGACGCCGGACAGCGGGACGTCGTGCTGCGGCTCGGCGCGCAGCCGCCGGTATCCGTCGACGAGCTGCGCGCGCTGCCGATCGGCGTGGTGAAGCTGGGCGACGTGGCAGCGGTTGACCGGGTCGCGGGGCCGCAGCAGGTCACCCGGATCGACGGCGAGCGTAGCGTCTCCGTCACCGGCACGGCCACCGGATCCAACCTCGGCGCGATCAGTCAGGAGCTGCGCGAGAAGCTGGACGCCCTTGACGTCCCCGGGGCGACGTTCGACATCGGCGGGGTGAGCGCTGACCAGGCGGAGGCCTTCGCCGACCTGGGCCTGGCGGTGCTGGCCGCCATCGCGATCGTCTTCCTGATCATGGTGGCGACCTTCCGCAGCCTGACCCAGGCGTTGATTCTGTTGGTCTCCGTCCCCTTCGCGGCCACCGGTGCGATCGCGCTGCTGCTGGCCACTGGTACACCGCTGGGCGTGCCGGCGTTGATCGGCGTGCTCATGCTCGTCGGCATCGTGGTGACCAACGCGATCGTGCTCCTCGATCTGGTCAACCAGTACCGGGCGCAGGGCATGGGAGTCCAGGAGGCGGTCGTCGAAGGCGGCCGCCGGAGGCTGCGGCCGATCCTGATGACCGCGGTCGCCACGATCTTCGCGCTGGTGCCGATGGCCCTGGGGCTCACCGGCGAGGGTGGCTTCATCTCGAAGCCGCTGGCGATCGTGGTGATCGGCGGCCTGCTCAGCTCGACGCTGCTCACCCTGGTGCTGGTGCCGACCCTGTACGCGATGGTGGAGCACACGAAGGAACTGGTCCGGGCTCTGGGCGCGCGCTCGCGCCGGACACCCGCGCCGGTCGGCCCGTCGGCAGACACCGCCCCGGCGCGGGCCGAGCGGACCGTCGAGCCCGAGCCGGCCGTGATCGGTGCCGACACCGCCGCGTCCGGCGCCGGGGCCGCCGGCCACCCGTCGGCGGCGCTGGTCGACGGCACCGACCAGTTCGAGGTGTTGCGGCTGCCGAAGAGCCGTACCTCGCCGCTCCCGCCCGCCGAGTAACGGCACCCACCCGGAACGCCCCCGCCGGAACGCCCTCGTGCCGGTCCGGGGGCGCGCCGGGCCGATGTGCCCGAGGCGCGGCCCGCGCCCCGCGCCCCGGGCGGCGGCCCGGCGGGTCCCCGGACGCCGGGGAAGGCGGAGCCGTCTCGGCTGCGGGTGGGGCGAGGCGCGGTGATGTGAGTCGCTGTCGGTTGTCCGCGCGACGGCGGACGGTCGTACGCCGGCCGGGTAGGGTCCGCTGCGTGCCGTCGATCCTCTCGGTCCTGCGCCGCAACGGGAACTTTCGCAACCTTTTCCTGGCCGAGCTGGTGGTGTTCGGCGCCGACTGGTTCGTGATGGTGCCCTTGCTGGTGCTGCTGCCGTCGCTGACCGGCAGCGGCGTGTGGGGGGCGCTGGTGCTCGCCGTGGACACCGGCATCGTGGCGCTGCTACTGCCGTACACCGGGACCGTGGCGGACCGGTTCGACCGCCGCAAGATCATGATCGGGTCGAACATCGCCGCTGTGCTCGGCGTGCTGCTGCTGCTTGGTGTTCGCGGCGCCGGCACGGCCTGGTTGGCGATGGTGGGCATCGGTGTGGTGGCGGTTGCCAAGGCCTTCTACTCGCCGGCCGCCCAGGCCGCCCTGCCGAACGTGCTGGATCCGGACGAACTGGCGGCGGGCAACGCGGTCGCGGGTTCCGCCTGGGGCACGATGACGATCGTCGGCGCGTCCCTGGGCGGGGTGCTCAGCAGCGCCGTCGGCCCGTACGCCTGCTTCTGGGTTGCGGCCGCCGGCCTGGTCCTGGCGGCGGTTCTGGCAGCGCGGATCCGCCGGCCGTTGCAGGCCCCGCGGGACCGGGACCGGCCGGCGTTGCAGACGTGGGCGGCGGTCCGGGAGGCGCTCGGCTACATCGGGCACCGGCCCCGGGTGCTGGCGCTGGTGACGGTGAAGTCCGCCGTCGGCCTCGGCAACGGCGTGCTGACCGTGTTCCCACTGCTGGCGGGCCTGTACGGGGCGGGCCCGATCGGCACCGGCCTGCTCTTCGCGGTGCGCGGCGCGGGTGCGCTGGTCGGCCCGATCCTGATGCGGCGGGTGCTGGGCAACCGGGCCTGGCTGCTCCCCGGTCTGGCGTTGTCGATGTCGCTGTACGGGCTGGCCTACCTCGGCACCTCGGTCGCCGACTGGTTCCCGGTGGTGCTCGTGCTGGTCTTCGTGGCGCACTTCGCGGGCGGTAGCAACTGGGTGATGTCGAACTTCGCCCTCCAAGGTGAGGTGCCGGACCGGTTGCGGGGCCGGGTCTTCGCCACGGACATGATGTTGGCGACGCTCGCCATCTCGGTGAGCCAACTGGTCGTCGCGTCCGTGGTGGACGTCGTCGACGAGCGGGTGGTGCTGGCGGGCTGCGGCCTGGTCACCCTGGTCTATGCGGTCGGCTGGCGGATCGCGACCCGCCGGCTCTCGTTGACCGACCCGGTCGTGAACCCCGACCCGTCGGTGGTCCGATAGCCCGCGTACCGGTGGGGCGGCGGAGCGCTCCGTTCCCCGCCCGCCTTTCCCACGGTGCGGGCGGAGGTCCGTGACGTCGGTGGGCGGCCCTAGCATGGGCGCGTGTCAACGACATTCAGCCCCGACCCGATCCGGGTGCGGGTCCCCGCCACCAGTGCCAATCTCGGGCCCGGCTTCGACTCGCTGGGGCTAGCGCTGGCGTTGTATGACGATGTCGCGGCCGAGGTCACCGCTGACGGCGTCACGGTCTCCGTGACCGGTGAAGGGGCCGGCGGGCTGCCCGAGGACGAGCGGCACCTGGTGGTGAGCGCGATGCGGGTCGCCTTCGACGAGCTCGGCGGGCAGCCGCCGGGGGTTGCGGTGGAGTGCGTCAATCGCATCCCCCAGGCGCGTGGGCTCGGCTCCTCGTCGGCGGCGATCGTCGCCGGTGTGCTGCTGGCCCGGGCCCTGGTGATCGAAGGGGGGCGGCGAATGGACGACGCGGCGGTGCTGCGGCTGGCCGCCCGGATCGAGGGCCATCCGGACAACGTGGCGCCCTGTCTGCTCGGCGGGTTCACCGTGGCGTGGACGGAGCCGGATGGCGCACGGGCGGTGTCGCTGCAGGTCGCCGACGCGGTCCGGCCGACGGTGTTCGTGCCGGCGGAACGCGGCCTCACGGCGACGGCACGGGCGGCGCTGCCGCCCACCGTGCCGCACCACGACGCGGCGCTGAACGCCGGCCGCGCCGCGCTGCTGGTGCACGCGCTCACCGCGGCGCCGGAGCTGCTGCTTCCGGCCACCGTCGACCGGCTACACCAGCCCTACCGGGCCGCGGGCATGCCCGGCCCGGCGGCTTTGGTCGGTGCGCTGCGTGCGGCCGGTGTGGCGGCTGTGATTTCCGGGGCGGGACCGGCTGTGCTGGCGCTGTCCGAGCCGCCGGTCGACCTCGACCCGGGAACAGATTGGCAGCTCTGGCGGTTGCCGATACCGGCACACGGTGCCCGGGTCGCGCGGGGTAGACTGGGACACGCGGAGCGGGACCCTGTTGCCGCAGGTCGGAAGAGTTGATTACGCTCTAGACTTAGCACAGCCGCGAAGCATGCGATCTTCCTGCGGGGCGGCGCACCCCCGAAGCTTTCGGCGGTAAGCCCGTCACCCCTGCCTAGGCCACGCCGCACCGCAGTCTTCACAGGTCGTCGCAGACGGCGAGCCCCGGTCACCACGTCGGTGAGTCGGGAACAGCGACCGGCTGCTGTGTCACAGACTCCCGCGACGCGTCCTTGCGAGGCGGGTGCACCGAGGCCGCCCGGCCACCTGATGCGACTCCGGGCAGTCCCGGCCTATCGAGGGAAGGAATCCATTGAGCGACACCACCGACGTGACGTCGGATGTTTCCAACGTCGCTGGCGATGCCAAGAATGCTGCTCCCACCCGCAGGCGACGCAGCGGCACCGGTCTGTCGGCGATGCTGTTGCCGGAGCTTCAGAGCCTGGCCGCGTCGCTCGGCATCTCGGGCACTGCTCGTATGCGTAAGGGCGAGTTGATCAGCGCGATCTCCGAGCGCCAGGGTGGCGGGGCCGCCACCGGGACCCCTCGACCGCGGGCCGAGGTCGCGGCTGCGGCCGCCCCTGCCCGGGAGGAGGTCCACGCCGAGGTTCGCGAGCCGGCCGAGCGGCCGGAGGCCGAACGACGTCCGGCGGAGCAGCAGGCAGAGCCAACGGCTGCCGCCGAGGCCACCGGCCGTGCCCGGAGCCGGCGTGGTCGTGGGGCCGCCGAGGCTCGTGGCGGTGAGGCCGGTGAGGCCCGTGGCGGTGAGGCTCGGGTCGAGTCCCGGCCTGAGGAGACCGAGGCTGGCGAGCGGGCCGACCGTGGTGAGGGCCGTGGCGGCCGTGACCGGGGTGAGCGCAACGACCGGGGCGAGCGGGGCGACCGTAACGACCGGGGCGAGCGGGGCGACCGTAACGACCGGGGCGAGCGGGGCGACCGTAACGACCGGGGCGAGCGGGGCGACCGTAACGACCGGGGCGAGCGGGGCGACCGCAACGACCGGGGCGACCGCAACGACCGGGGCGACCGTAACGACCGGGGCGAGCGGGCCGAGCGCAACGACCGGGGCGAGCGGGCCGAGCGCAACGACCGGGGCGAGCGGGGCGAGCGCAACGACCGGGGCGAGCGGGCCGAGCGCGGTGACCGGAACGAGCGCGGTGACCGAACCAACGACCGGGGTCAGCGGGACGGCGACGGCGAGGACGACGGCGAGAGCGGCGGCCGGCGTGGCCGACGCAGCCGTTTCCGGGACCGCCGCCGGGGCCGCGGCGACCGTTCCGAGGGCGGCGACGGCGGCCGCGAGCCGCAGGTCAGCGAGGATGACGTGCTCGTCCCGGTGGCCGGCATCATCGACGTGCTGGACAACTACGCCTTCGTGCGCACCACCGGCTACCTGGCCGGCCCGAACGACGTGTATGTCTCGATGTCGCAGATCAAGAAGTACGGCCTGCGGCGCGGCGACGCGATCACCGGTGCGGTGCGGGCGACGCGGGACGGCGAGCAGCGGCGGGACAAGTACAACCCGCTCGTCCGGCTGGACACCATCAACGGGATGGAGCCGGAGGAGGCCAAGCGCCGGCCGGAGTTCTACAAGCTGACTCCGCTGTACCCGCAGGAGCGGCTGCGGCTGGAGAGCGAGCCGCACATCCTCACCACCCGGGTGATCGACCTCGTCATGCCGATCGGCAAGGGTCAGCGTGCGCTCATCGTGTCACCGCCGAAGGCCGGCAAGACGATGGTGCTGCAGGCGATCGCGAACGCGATCACCCACAACAACCCGGAGTGCCACCTCATGGTGGTGCTGGTGGACGAGCGCCCCGAAGAGGTCACCGACATGCAGCGGTCGGTGAAGGGCGAGGTCATCGCGGCGACGTTCGACCGCCCGCCGCAGGACCACACCACCGTTGCCGAGCTGGCGATCGAGCGGGCGAAGCGACTCGTCGAGCTGGGCCACGACGTGGTCGTGCTGCTCGACTCGGTGACCAGGCTCGGCCGGTCGTACAACCTGGCGGCGCCGGCCAGCGGTCGGATCATGTCGGGTGGTATCGACTCGACCGCGCTGTACCCGCCGAAGCGGTTCCTGGGTGCCGCCCGAAACATCGAGAACGGTGGTTCGCTGACCATCCTCGCCACCGCGCTGGTGGAAACCGGTTCGATGGCGGACACGGTCATCTTCGAGGAGTTCAAGGGCACCGGTAACGCGGAGCTGAAGCTGGACCGGAAGATCGCCGACAAGCGGACCTTCCCGGCCATCGACATCCACCCGTCCGGCACGCGTAAGGAGGAGATCCTGCTCGCGCCGGAGGAGCTGGCCATCGTGCACAAGCTCCGAAAGGTCCTGCACTCGCTGGACTCGCAGGCCGCGCTGGACCTGCTGCTGGACCGGCTCAAGCAGTCGCGGACCAACATCGAGTTCCTGATGCAGATCGCGAAGTCGACGCCGGGGGAGTGACCTCTCCCGGTAGATCGAGGCGAGGGGGCGCGGCCGCTGGGCCACGCCCCCTCGCCGTTGTGGCGTGTCTGCCAGTCGGCGCCCGCCGCGTGACGAGCCGTTCGCCGTGCGAGATCCGGCGCGGATCGTCCCGGGTCGGCTCGAGGCAGGGACGGTTGCAGGGCACGGGCAACCGTGGTCCTGCCGGAGCGGGCAGTCCCCGGGCGGCGATCAGGCGGGCCACCACTCACTGCGGTGGTACGCCCCGACGGGGGCCGTCGGGCGTGCGGGAATGCCCGGCGGCTGGCTGGGAATGCGGGAGTGCGGGCGGACGTTGTCGATGCCGGACCGGCTGTGCCGCCCGATTGCCTGGCGGGCGTACGTCCATGGCACACTGGTCAGTCGGCCACCGGTTCCGGTTCACGCCCTCACCGTCGCACACCGAGGACGGGGGCGACCCGGCGACCAACGACGAGAGGACCGAGGCGACATGAAGCCCAACATTCACCCGGAGTACGTGACCACCGACGTCACCTGCTCCTGCGGCAACACCTTCACCACCCGCAGCACCGCCAAGGGTGGTTCCATCCACGTCGAGACGTGCAGCGCCTGCCACCCGTTCTACACCGGCAAGCAGCGCGTCCTGGACACCGCGGGCCGGGTGGCGAAGTTCCAGCAGAAGTACGCCAAGGTTCAGGCCAAGAAGGGCAAGTAACGTCCTGTTCGGCGCCCGTGTCCGGCTTCCGCCGGACGCGGGCGCCGTCCGTGTTCCGCCCCGGCGGGGCCGCCCGGAATTCCCCGTCCAGCGCCGTCGTCGAAGGAGTGTCTGTCCATGAGCAGCGAGCGTCTGGCCGCCCTCCTCGACGAGTACGCCGAGCTGGAGAAGCGGCTGGCCGACCCGGCGATTCACGCCGACCAGAGCACGGCCCGCCGGGTCGGCCGGCGGTACGCGGAGCTGGTGCCGCTGCACAAGGCCGCCGGGGAATTGGAGCAGGCCCGGGCGGACCTGGTGGCGGCGAGGGAGCTGGCCACCGAGGACCCGGCCTTCGCCGCCGAGGCGGAGGCCATCGCGGTGACCCTGCCGGCGCTGGAGGAGCGGCTCGCCGAGCTGCTCATTCCGCGCGATCCGCACGACGCCAAGGATGTCATCGTCGAGATCAAGGCAGGGGAGGGCGGCGAGGAGTCCGCTCTCTTCGCGGGTGACCTGCTGCGGATGTACACCCGGTACGCCGAGCGCCACGGCTGGCTCGTCGAGGTGATCGACGCACAGGACTCCGACCTGGGCGGGGTCAAGGACGTCTCGCTGGCGATCAAGAACAAGGGGGTCCCCGAGGGCGGCAACGGCGTCTGGTCCCGGCTGAAGTGGGAGGGCGGCGTGCATCGCGTGCAGCGGGTCCCGGTTACCGAGTCGCAGGGTCGCATCCACACCAGCGCGGCCGGTGTGCTGGTGCTGCCGGAGGCCGAGGAGGTCGACGTCACGGTCGATCTCAACGACCTGCGGATCGACGTGTTCCGCTCGTCCGGCCCGGGTGGCCAGTCGGTGAACACCACCGACTCGGCGGTCCGGATCACTCACCTGCCGACCGGCATCGTGGTTTCCTGCCAGAACGAGAAGTCCCAGTTGCAGAACCGCGAGCAGGCGATGCGGATCCTGCGCGCCCGGCTCCTGGCGGTTGTCCAGGAGCAGGCCGACGCGGCCGCCTCGGACGCCCGCAAGGCGCAGGTGCGGACGGTGGACCGCTCGGAGCGGATCCGCACGTACAACTTTCCGCAGAACCGGATCACCGATCACCGCATCGGTTACACCGCGTACAACCTGGACCTGGCGCTGGCCGGCGATCTGGACGGCGTGCTGGACGCGCTCACCGAGGCCGACCGCGCCGCCCGCCTCGCCGGTGACCCGGAGCTGTCCCGCCGCTGACCAACCCGCCCCCCGCGCTTCGGGACGGCGTGGCCGCCGCGTGCGCGACGGCCGCTCTGCCGGGAGCGGATGCGCAGGGAGGCGCGCGGGGGTCAGGAGGAGTGGGTGCTGGTCTTTGCGCGTAGCATCGCGCGGTCGGCGGCCTCGAAGGCGGCGTTGAGGGCGTCGTGTGGACCCCGCTCGTTGGCGACCACCTCGGCGAAGCCGACGCTGACCCCGACCGGGGTGCCGGGTACCAGGGACTCCCAGTCCTCCGCTCGGACGGCGGATTCGATCCGGCGCCCCACGTCGGCCGCCTCGGCCATCCCCGCGCCGGGCAGCACCACGACGAACTCGTCCCCGCCGTAGCGGGCCACGAAGTCGCCGCGGCGCATCACCCGGTTGATGACCCCGGCGACGCGTTGCAGGACCAAGTCACCGGAGTGGTGGCCGTGTCGGGTGTTGACCGCCTTGAACCCGTCCAGGTCGCAGACGCCGATCACCACCGGTTCGCCCCGGCCGACCACGGCCGCGATGTACCGCTCCAGCCGGCGTCGGTTGGGCAGCCCGGTCAGCGGGTCGGTCAGCGCCTCGCCCTCGAAGCGGGCCGCCTCGCGGCGCATCTCCTCGTGGTCGATCCGGGCGGCGATCCCGTCGATGTAGACGTCTCGGAGCCGATCGTTGCGTTGCGCGGCGAGCCGGAACGCCAGCCGGTCGGCGCGGTGGGCCGCCGCGTGGTCGCCGGCGCGGCCCAGGGCGATGCTGCGCAGCCGGGCCGGCTCGGCCGCGCCCAGTGTCTCGGTCGACACCCGCACGCCGTCCAGCCGGGTGGCTGCCTCGATCGGGCGCCCCTCGGCGATGGCCAGGCATACCTGGCCGAGCTGGCGCATGTCCCGGACGCGGGCGCTGTCGCCGCCGTGGCCGAGCAGCCGGGCCGGGGCGGCATCCGTGTCGGTCTCCAGCCGGTCGCCGAGCGCGGCGCGGCGCGCGGCGGCGTAGCCGTACGCGGCGAGGCTGCTCGGGCGTAGCCGGCTGGCCCGCCCCGCGCGCGAGAAGCGCCCCAGGTCACCGGCAACGTCCCGGAGTACCCGCAGGCAGCCGTCGCTGTCGCCGTTGTGGTCCAGCGCGACGGCGTTGCGCAGCCGGATGCCGGGGGCGGCGAAGGTCTCCTCCGGGATGCCCGCGGTGAGCCCGAGCTGTCGGGCCCGCTCGATGGCGCCGAGCGCGTACCCGTGGAAGCTGAGGTAGGAGTAGGCCATGGCCAGGTCGTGCCAGCCCCACGCGGTGTCTCGGTCCGGATCCTCCACCGCGCCCAGCGCCCGGGCGGCCCGCACCAGGTGGGTGACGCACCGGTCCAGCGCGCCCTGGTGGTGGGCGGCGAGCGCGGCGAGCGCGTTCAGGTGCCCGTGCGGGTACGGCTCGGCGAGGTCGCGGACGGCGGTGGTCGCCTCCTCGATGGCCCGCGTGTATTCGGCCGTGCGACCCAGGTTGAGCACCGCGGAGAGGCGCTGCACCAGCGCGTCGGCGCGGGTGTACGGGTCGGTGGTGCCGGCGAGCACCCGGTCGAGGACGGTGTACGCCTCGGCGGAGCGGCTCGATTCCTGCAGCTCCCGAGCCCGTGTCAGGGCATCAACCTGGTCGCCGACCCGGTCGAGCCAACCCACCCGCGACCTCCTGTCGGTGTGCGCCCGGCCGCACCGAGCCGCACCAACTCGTGGCGGGCTCCGCTACGCCTCATGATTATGGCGTGAGCATCTTGCCGCAACAGCCGTCCGAAGGGACGAACCGGGAGCGACCCACGCTGGCGGTGGCGCGGGCTGCCCGGCGGCTCGCTGACGCCGGCGTCGAGGGGGCGCGGGTGGAGGCCGAGTTGCTGGCCGCGTACGTGCTGGGGGTGCCGCGCGGGCGGCTGGCGCTGGCGGACGGGTTCACCCCGGCGCAGCGCGACCGGTTCGACGCGCTGGTAGCCCGTCGGGCCGAGCGGGAGCCGTTACAGCATCTCACCGGTGTCGCCGCCTTCCGTCACCTGGAGCTGGCGGTCGGGCCGGGTGCCTTCGTGCCCCGCCCGGAGACGGAACTGCTCGCCGGCTGGGGCGTCGAGGTGGCGCGGCACCGGGCGGCGCCGCTGGTCGTGGACCTGTGCAGCGGCTCTGGTGCGATCGCTCTCGCGGTGGCCCAGGAGGTGCCGGCGGCCCGCGTGGTGGCGGTTGAACGGTCCCCGGAGGCGCTGTCCTGGCTGCGACGTAACGCGACGGACCGGGCCGCCGCGGGGGACCGACCGATCGAGGTGGTGACGGCCGACGTCACCGCCCCGGATCTGCTCGCTGGTCTGGTGGGCCGGGTGGACGTGCTGCTCTGCAACCCGCCGTACGTGCCGGCGGACGTGGTGGTGCCCCCCGAGGTCGGCCGGCACGACCCGGCACCCGCGGTTTTCGCGGGCCCGGACGGGCTGGCGGTGATCCGGCCGGTGCTGGTCCGGGCGGCGACGCTGCTCCGCCCGGACGGCGTGCTGGGAATCGAGCACGACGACACGCACGGCGAGGTGGTGCCCCGGCTGCTTGCCGAGGACGGCCGGTACGCCTCGATCGCCGACCATGTCGACCTGTCCGGGCGGCCCCGGTTCGCCACCGCGTCCCGCCGAGCGGACGGCCCGCACGCCGTCGGCGGCCCGGCGTGGCAGACTGCTTTCTCGTGATGCTCTACGACTGCCGGTCGCCTGCCGACCGGGACCGCGGCATCGCTGCGGCCATCGAGGCGGTCCGCAACGGCGAGCTGGTCGTCCTGCCGACCGACACGGTCTACGGGATCGGCGCGGACGCGTTCACCCCGTCCGCGGTCGAGGCTCTGCTCGAGGCCAAGGGCGGCCAGCCGGCGCCGCCGCCGGTGTTGATCGGGTCCCGGCACACGCTCGACGGGTTGGTCTTCTCACTGCCCCGGGCGGCCCGGGACCTGGTCGAGGCGTTCTGGCCGGGTGCGCTGACCATCGTGGTCGAGCATTCGCCGAGCCTGCGGTGGGATCTCGGTGAGACGTCGGGAACGGTCGCGGTGCGGATGCCGTTGCACCCGGTGGCGCTGGAGGTGCTGCGGGAGACCGGCCCGATGGCGGTCGCCTCGGCCAACAGGACCGGCCAGCCCGCCGCGACCACCGCCGAGGTGGCGCGGGACCAGCTCGCCTACTCCGTGCGAACGTACCTGGAGGCGGGGCCGGCGGCCGACCCGGTACCGAGCACGATCGTGGATCTCACCGGCGAGGTGCCGCGGTTGCTCCGCGCGGGCGCGATTGGGCTGGACCGACTCCGCGACGTGGTCCCGGATGTCGTCGAGAGTCGGGTGGCTTGAGTGCCTCCGTTCACCGTGCTGCACGTGTGCATGGGCAACATCTGCCGTTCGCCGATGGCGGAGCGGCTGTTGGTCCTGGCTGTCCGGGCGCGGCTTCAGCGGCGCGGGTCGGGCCCGGACCGGGCCGACGACCTGTTGTACAGCCACAGCGCCGGCACCGGTGGCTGGCACGCCGGCGAGGAGATGAACCCGCCGGCCGCCCGGCAGGTGGCCGGTCGGGGCGGCAGCGTCGAGGGTTTCGCGGCGCGCAAGTTGCGCTCGGACCACATCGACGCCGCCGACCTGGTCCTCACCGCGACCGCCGACCAGCAGGAGTACGTGGTGGCGCTGCGTCCGGACGCGGCGGCGCGGACCTTCGTACTGGGTGAGTTCGGCCGCCTGCTGGCCGCGGTGGACCTGGCTGACCTGCCGCCGGCCGACACGCACCCCGACGCCGTGTACGCGCGGGGCGTGGCCCTGGTGGCGGCGGCCCACGCGGCCCGCGCGGGCACCACAGCGCTGTCCACCGACGACCTCGACGACCCGTGGGGCCGTGGCGACCAGTGCTTCAGCCGGGTCGCTGACGAGATCGAGGAGGTCGTCGACCCGCTGGCGGCGGCGCTGCTCGGGTAACCCACCCGGGTTACCCGTCCGCGAACGAGGCGGACAGGAGGTGCATTCAGGTCATTCTGGACGGGTCCTGACGGCTCCTGCGGGGAGAGCTGATGACCCGGGCGCACCTCGACAAGCTCATGACCGTCCTGCTCGCCGGCGTCTTGGCCGGTCTCGTGCTCGCGGCCGCGGCCCTACCGGCCGCGCTGGTGTTCGGGGTCGGGTTCTCGGCGCTCGTCGCGCCCTACTCGGAGCTGCCCAACACGCTGCGGATGCCACCCACAGCGCAGCGGTCCACCCTGTACGCCAGCGACGGAACCACCCTGGTCACGTCCTTCTACCAGGAGGATCGGATGGACGTGCCGCTGTCCGGGGTGGCCCCGGTCATGCGCCAGGCCGTCGTCGCCGCCGAGGACGTCCGCTTTCACCAGCACAGCGGGGTGGACATGCGGGGCGTGATCCGGGCGTTCGTGGTCAACCGGAGCGGTGGCACGGTCCGACAGGGCGCGTCGACGCTGACCATGCAGTACGTCCGTAACGTGCTCTCCACCGATCCCCGGTTGACGGAGCGACAGCGCCGCGCCGCCACCGAGGTGAGCGCCGGCCGCAAGATCCAGGAGATGCGGTACGCGCTGGCCCTCGAGCGCGAGCTGAGCAAGGACGAGATCATCATCCGTTATCTCAACATCGCGTACTTCGGCGCCGGGGCGTACGGGGTGGCCGCCGCGAGCAAGCGCTACTTCGCGAAGTCCCCGGCCGACCTCACGTTGGCCGAGGCGGCGCTCCTCGCCGGGCTGGTCCGCTCGCCGCACACCGACGATCCGATCAACGGCGACGCCGCCGCCGCGCTGCGGCGGCGGGCGTACGTGCTGGACCAGATGGTGGAGTCGGGGCAGGTCACGGCCGCCGATGCCGCCGACGCGAAGGCAACGCCGCTCGCCCTGCGTCCGAGCGAAACACCGAACGACTGCGCGGCGATCCCCGCCGCGCACAACGACTGGAGCTTCTTCTGTGACTGGTTCACCCGTTGGTGGAACTCGCAGGAGGCGTTCGGGAAGACGCTCGACGAGCGGCAGCTCGCGTTGCGTCGGGGCGGGTACTCGATCGTGGCGTCGCTGGATCCGGCCGTGCAGCGGGCCGCCACCGAGCAGGTGCGGCGGGTCTATTCAACCGACGACCCGTACGCGATGCCGACCGCGGTGGTCCAGCCCGGCACCGGCCGGGTGCTGGCCCTGGCGGTGAACCGGGACTACGGTGTGGCGGCCAACCCGGCCGGCCAGAAGAACCGCCCGAACACGGTCAACCAGTTGGTGGCCGGGGGCGGGGCGGTCCAGGGCTACCAGGCCGGCAGCACCTTCAAGCTGTTCACCTTGTTGGCCGCTCTGGAATCCGGCCTTCCGCTCGACACCGAGTACGACGCGCCCGACCGGATCCGCACGGACTACCCGATCTCCGGCGAGGGCAGTTGTGGCGGGTACTGGTGTCCGCGCAACGCGAGCTTGTCGGTCGACGGCCGGCACACCATGTGGAGCGCGTTCGGTCAGTCGGTCAACACGTACTTCGTCTGGCTGATCGAACGGGTCGGTGCCGACCGGGCGGTGGAGATGGCCGAGCGGCTCGGCATCGTGTTCCGGGCCGAGAGCGACGCGCGGCTGGCCCGGCACGGCGCCCGCGAGTGGGGGCCGTTCACCCTCGGTGTGTCGGCGACCACGCCGTTGGACCTGGCGAACGCGTATGCCACGGTGGCGGCGGAGGGGACCTGGTGCGCGCCGCTGCCGGTGGTGTCGATCACCGACGCGGCCGGGCGTCCGGTCGACGCCGCCCAGCCGGACTGCCGCCAGGTGGTGGACCCCGACGTCGCCCGCGCGGCGGCGGACGCCGCGCGGTGTCCGGTCGGCGACCGGTCGATGTACCGGCGGTGCAAGGGGGGTACCGCGGAGTCGCTGCGTGAGCGGCTGGGGCGCCCGGTCGCCGGCAAGACCGGAAGCTCGGAGGGGTACGGCACGGAGACCGTCGTCGCGGTCACCCCGCAGCTGGCCGTCGCGGCGATGGCGACCAATCCGGATGACCCGCAGGATGCCGTCGGCCACTCGGTGCAGTCGAAGATGGTGCCCGCGGTGGCCGAGCTGATGTCGCTCGCCCTGGGTGAGCAGCCGGTCCGCGACTTCGTCCCGCCGAGCGAGGCGATCGCCTACGACGTCACCCGAGCCAGGACCGGGGACTAGGGCCCCTAGACTCGGGCGCCGTGGACACCGAGACGACGCCGACCTTCGCGGGGCCGGACGACCAGTCGCGGGGTGCCGATCCGGGGATCGGTATCCCGTTGAACAAGAACGCCGTCCCGCCCGGCGCGCGGCAGCCGGGGGTGGCGCCCGGCAGTCGAGTCGGCGCGCCGGGCGGCACCTTTCCCGGCGTGGGCGGGCCGGAGGTGTCGCAGGTGGCCGATCTCCCTGCCCGGCCGGCGCCCATCGGCCCGGCAACCACTGGCGGCGCGGACGGACTGCGCCGGGCGGCGGCCGCGGTGACCGGGCTGGTCGGGGCGTTCCCGGCGGTTCCCCGGTGAGCGCGCCACGGGCCGGCGAGCCGGGCGCGATTCGGGCCCGGCTGCCGTACCTCCGGCTGCCCCTGACGGCGTGCGCCCTGTTCGCGGTCGTCGCCGTCCCGGTCGCCGCGGTCGTCCGGGGTGCCACCGGAGCCGTCGCGGTGGCCGCCGGGATCGCCCTCGTGGTCGCGAGCTATCTGGTCTCCGGTCTCTCGGTGGCCTGGGCGGACGCGGTCAGCCCGCAGTTGATCATGTCGGTCGGCCTGGTCACCTACGCCACGAAGATCGTGGTGCTCGGCGTCGTGATGGCGGCGGTCGCCGCGACCGGCTGGGCCGGGCTACCGGATATGGGGGTGGCCATCATCGCCGCCGTGGTTGTCTGGACGGGTGCCCACCTGGCCTGGGCCCTACGGTCTCCGTCACCCACGGTCGATCCGTCGTCGCGGGATTGAGGTGGCGGTGGCCGACCCCGGGGTGTCACCGACCGGACGGCTGACGTTCTCCTGACATTTCGATGTCCTGTCAGGTGGGTCGGACAGGAGTAGTCTGGCCCGGATTGACGCGCCAGCAGTCGCCCGCACGCCGCCCGCAGTGTGGGGGGTGCCGCACACTCGCGCATGTTCCTGCTGATATTGTTCGCGTGGTCATGGCCGACAACCCAGACCGCGAACCGTCCGACGCGCACTCGTCGGAGGGCGTGGCGGGCGCCGTACTGGGCTACCTGCTCGCCGGCATCCTGGTGTGGGGATTCCTCGGCTGGTTGGCGGAGGGCTTCCTCGGCGTGCCGACCGGCGTGGGGATCGCGGTCGGCATGATGCTCGGCGCAGCCGCAGCGATCTACCTGATCATGAAAAGGCTCGGTGCCTGAGTGCCGGCACACGCGGGTCTGTCGAGTGCGGAGGATGACACGGTGAGCGGACGGCTGGTCGTCGCCCAGGAACTTCCCTGGCCCCCCGGCGTCGGAGACTTCTACCCGCCGGACGTGGCCGGCCCGTGGGTCACGAAGTTCACCCTCATGGTCTGGCTGGCCGTCGGGCTGGTGATCATCTTCTACATGGCCGCCTACCGGAACCCGAAGCTGGTCCCCAGCAAGGGTCAGTGGCTGGCCGAGTCGGTCTACGGCCTGGTCCGGGACAACATCGCCCGGGAGCAGATGGGCAATGCCGGGATCAGGTTCGCCCCCTACTTCACGGTGCTGTTCAGCTTCATCCTGGTGACCAACATCTTCAGCATCGTGCCCGGGCTGCAGATCTCGCCGAACTCGCACATCGCCTTCCCGATCGTGCTCTCGGCAATCTCCTACGTGCTCTACCTCACCGTCGGGATCCGCAAGCACGGTCTCGCAAAATACTTCAAGATGAGCCTGATCCTGCCGGGCGTACCGTGGCCGATGCACTTCCTGCTGGTCCCGATCGAGTTCCTGCAGAACTTCATCGTCCGGCCGGTTACCCTGGCCCTCCGGCTTTTCGCCAACATGTTCGCCGGGCACCTGCTCCTGCTGGTCTTCACCGTCGGTGGCTTCGTGTTGCTGGCCACGGACAACCCCTTCGTCCAAGTGACCTCGGTCTTCTCCTTCGCGATGGCGATCGTGATGGCCTTCTTCGAGTTGCTGGTGGCCGCGCTGCAGGCATACGTCTTCGTCACCCTGACCGCCAACTACGTCGGCACCTCGCTGGCTGAGGAGCACTGAGATCCGGCTCGGCGGGCCGCCCGGCCCGACCAAGCTTTCTGGTACCAACCCCGTACACGTGAGACCTCACGTGTGAGCTAGGAGGAATACCCGCAATGGACGTTCTTGCCGCCGTCGGAGGCAACCTCAACACCATCGGCTACGGCCTCGCCGCCATCGGCCCCGGCATCGGTGTCGCCTTGGTCTTCTCGGCCTACATCCAGGCCAGCGCCCGTCAGCCGGAGTCCGCCGGCTACAACCGCACCTGGCTGGTCCTTGGCTTCGCCCTGGTCGAGGCGCTCGCCCTGTTCGGCCTGGTGCTCGCCTTCGCGATTAGCTGACGAGCGCTCTTCCCCGACCCGGAGGTCCGACATGTATCTCGCCGCCGAAGGCACGCACAACCCGATCCTGCCGATCTGGCAGGAAATCGTCGTCGGGTCGATCGCCTTCGCCCTGCTCGTCTTCGTGCTGCTGAAGTTCGTCATGCCGCGGATGGAGGCGATGTACCAGGCGCGGGTCGACGCGATCGAGGGTGGCCTCAAACGAGCCGAGGCCGCTCAGGCCGAGGCCAACCAGCTGCTCGAGCAGTACCGGGCCCAGCTGGCCGAGGTGCGTACCGAGGCGGCGCGGATCCGCGACGACGCCCGGGCCGACGCGGAGGGCATCCGCCAGGACATCCTCGCCAAGGCGCGGGAGGAGTCCGACCGGATCATCGCCGCCGGCAAGGAGCAGCTCGTCGCCGAGCGGGCCACCATCGTGCGCGAGCTGCGCACCGAGGTCGGCACCCTGGCGGTGGACCTGGCCAGCAAGATCGTCGGTGAGTCACTCGCCGACGAGGCGCGTCGCAAGGGGACCGTCGACCGGTTCCTCAGCGGTCTCGAGAGCGCGGGGGCCCGCTGATGCAGGCCGCCAGCCGGGAGTCGTACAGGATCGCGGCCGACCGCCTCGACGCGTACGTCCGCGGCGCGGAGCCGTCGGCGGTGGCCGCCACCGCCGACGACCTCCTCTCCGTCGCCGACCTGTTGCGGCGGGAGCCGCGGCTGCGCCGGGCGCTCTCCGACCCGGCCCGCTCCGGCGGGGACCGGAGCGGTCTGCTCGCCGGGATCCTCGGTGGCAAGGTCGGCGCCGACGCGCTCGACCTGCTCACCACCCTGGCCGCCGGCCGCTGGTCGGCCCCGTCGGAACTCCTCGACGGCGCCGAACGGCTCGGCGTGGAGGCGCTGCTCGCCGCCGCCGACAAGGCGGGGGACCTGGGCGAGGTCGAGGACGAGCTGTTCCGCTTCGGGCAGGTCGTCGCGGGTCAGTCGGCGCTGTCCAACGCGCTCTCCGACCCGGTCGCCCCGGTCGCCCGGCGGGCCGAGCTGGCCCGTGAGCTGTTGGCCGGCAGGGCCCGACCGGTCACCGTCCGCCTCGTCGAGGCGGCGCTCGGCGGGTTCGGGGGACGCTCCTTCACCGGGGCGCTCACCCGACTGGTCGAGCTGGCCGCTGACCGGCAGGACCGGCAGGTCGCGTACGTGACCGTGGCGGCCCCGCTGGGTGACGAGGAGGAGCGACGCCTCGGTGCCCGCCTCTCGGAGATGTACGGTCGTGAGGTTTCCGTCAAGCAGACGGTGAAGCCGGAGGTGCTCGGTGGAGTGAGCGTGCGGGTCGGCTCCGACCTGTACGACGGCACCGTGCTGCGCCGGCTCAACGAGACCCGCAACGCGCTCGCGAAGAGCTGACCAGCGCTTCCGCAGCCCTGATTCGACGCCATCGGACCGGTCGGTACTAGGTATCCCGGGCCCTGATACTTAAGGAAGCAGAGGATGGCCGAGCTGACCATCTCGACGGAGGAGATCCGCGGCGCCCTGGAGCGCTACGTCTCCTCCTACAGCGCCGACGTGTCCCGCGAGGAGGTCGGCACCGTCGCTGACGCCGGGGACGGCATCGCCCACGTCGAGGGTCTGCCCTCGACCATGACCAACGAGCTCCTGGAGTTCGAGGACGGCACGCTCGGCGTGGCGCTGAACCTCGACGTCCGGGAGATCGGTGTCGTCGTCCTCGGCGACTTCGCCGGGATCGAGGAGGGACAGCGCGTCAAGCGCACCGGCCGGGTGCTCTCCGTGCCGGTCGGCGACGCCTTCCTCGGCCGTGTGGTCAACGCGCTCGGCCAGCCGATCGACGGCCTCGGCGAGATCGCCAACGAGGGCTTCCGCGAGCTGGAGCTCCAGGCCCCCAACGTGATGGCCCGGCAGTCCGTCTCCGAGCCGATGCAGACCGGCATCAAGGCCGTGGACGCGATGACCCCGATCGGCCGGGGTCAGCGGCAGCTGATCATCGGTGACCGGAAGACCGGCAAGACCACGGTCGCCCTGGACACCATCCTCAACCAGCGCGACAACTGGCGCTCCGGCGACCCGAAGAAGCAGGTCCGCTGCATCTACGTCGCCGTCGGCCAGAAGGCCTCCACGATCGCCTCGCTCAAGGGTGTCCTGGAGGAGGCGGGCGCGATGGAGTACACCACCATCGTCGCCTCGCCGGCCTCCGACCCGGCCGGCTTCAAGTACCTCGCTCCGTACACCGGCTCGTCCATCGGCCAGCACTGGATGTACGGCGGTAAGCACGTCCTGATCGTCTTCGACGACCTGAGCAAGCAGGCCGAGGCGTACCGCGCCGTGTCGCTGCTGCTGCGCCGTCCGCCCGGCCGTGAGGCGTACCCGGGTGACGTCTTCTACCTGCACTCCCGGCTGCTGGAGCGCTGCGCGAAGCTGTCGGACGAGATGGGCGGCGGCTCGATGACCGGACTGCCGATCATCGAGACCAAGGCGAACGACATCTCGGCGTTCATCCCGACCAACGTCATCTCCATCACCGACGGCCAGATCTTCCTGGAGACCGACCTGTTCAACCAGGGCGTGCGGCCAGCCATCAACGTCGGCACGTCGGTTTCCCGGGTCGGTGGCGCCGCCCAGGTGAAGCCGATGAAGAAGGTGGCCGGCTCGCTGCGGCTGAACCTGGCCCAGTACCGCGAGCTGGAGGCGTTCGCCGCCTTCGCCTCCGACCTGGACAAGGCATCCCGGGCCCAGCTGGAGCGCGGTTCCCGGCTGGTCGAGCTGCTCAAGCAGCCGAACTACTCGCCGTACCCGGTGCAGGAGCAGGTCGTCTCGGTCTGGGCCGGCACCGAGGGCAAGCTGGACGACATCCCGGTCGGCGAGATCCGGCGGTTCGAGTCCGAGTTCCTCCAGTACCTGCGGCACAAGCACGAGGGCGTTCTCGCGGGCATCGCCGACGGTAAGTGGGACGACGAGATCATCGGTTCGCTCGACTCGGCGATCACCGACTTCAAGCAGCTCTTCCTCGGCAAGGAGGACGAGCAGCGGATCAACGAGGCCCCGGCCCAGCCGCTGGCGGGTGAGGAGGGCCGCGAGACGGTGACCCGGTTCCGCGACGGCACCACCGACCGTCCGGCCGAGAGCTGACCCATGGCCGCCCAGGTACGCGTACTTCGCCAACGGATCCGCGCGGCGAAGTCGATGAAGAAGATCACCAAGGCGATGGAGCTCGTCGCGACGAGCCGGATCGCCAAGGCCCAGGCCCGGGTGGAGGCGTCCCTGCCGTACGCCCAGGCCATCACCGGGGTACTCACGGCGCTGGCGTCCAACGCGCGGATCGACCACCCGCTGCTCACCCCGCGTGAGCGGGTCCGGCGGGCCGGTGTCCTCCTGGTCACCAGCGACCGGGGGCTGGCGGGCGGGTACAGCTCGAATGCGATCCGGACCGCGGAGTCACTGATCGCCCGGCTGCGCGCTGACGGCAAGGAGCCCGTGCTCTACGTCATCGGCCGCAAGGGCGTGCAGTTCTACCGGTTCCGGAACCGGCCGATCGAGGCGAACTGGACCGGCTTCTCGGAGCAGCCGACCTTCGCCGACGCCCGCGCGGTGGGCCAGACGCTGATCGCGGCGTTCTCGGCCGGCGCGGACGACGTCGACGGCGGGCCGGGCCCGGACGGTGTCCTCGGCATCGACGAGCTGCACATCGTGTACACCGAGTTCAAGTCCCTGATGACCCAGACACCCGTCGCGAAGATCATCGGTCCGATGCAGGTGGAGGACCGCCCACGGTCCGAGGGCGTGCTCCCGGCATACGAGTTCGAGCCGGGGGCGGAGGCACTGCTCGACGCGCTGCTGCCGAAGTACATCAACACGCGGATCTACGCGGCGTTGATCGAGTCGGCGGCGAGTGAGTCGGCGGCCCGGCGGCGGGCGATGAAGAGCGCCACCGACAACGCCGAAGAGATGATCGAGAAGTACACGCGCGAGATGAACTCGGCCCGCCAGGCCGGGATCACCCAGGAGATCAGTGAGATCGTCGGCGGCGCGAACGCGCTGGCCGCGTCGGGAAGTGAAGTGTGATGACTGTTTCCGCAACTGCTGGTGGACCAGCTGAGACCAAGACGGCCATCGGTCGCGTGGTCCGGGTCATCGGTCCGGTCGTCGACGCCGAGTTCCCGCGCGACGCCATGCCGGACCTGTTCAACGCCCTGCACGTCGACGTGACCCTCTCCGGTGGCGAGAAGACGCTGACCCTCGAGGTCGCTCAGCACCTGGGCGACAACGTGGTCCGCGCCATCTCGATGCAGCCGACCGACGGTCTGGTCCGGGGCGCCGAGGTACGCGACACCGGTTCGCCGATCACGGTGCCGGTGGGCGACGCGGTCAAGGGCCACGTGTTCAACGCGATCGGCGAGTGCCTCAACCTCACCGAGGGCGAGACGCTCAACCCCGACGACCACTGGCAGATCCACCGCAAGGCACCGGCCTTCGCGGATCTAGAGCCGAAGACCGAGATGCTGGAGACCGGCATCAAGGTCATCGACCTGCTCGCCCCGTACGTGAAGGGCGGCAAGATCGGTCTGTTCGGCGGGGCCGGTGTGGGCAAGACGGTGCTCATCCAGGAGATGATCACCCGTGTGGCCCGCAACTTCGGTGGTACCTCGGTCTTCGCTGGCGTGGGTGAGCGCACCCGCGAGGGCAACGACCTGATCGCCGAGATGACCGAGTCCGGTGTCATCGACAAGACCGCGCTGGTCTACGGCCAGATGGACGAGCCGCCGGGCACCCGGCTGCGGGTCGCCCTCTCCGCGCTGACCATGGCGGAGTACTTCCGCGACGTGCAGAAGCAGGAGGTGCTGCTCTTCATCGACAACATCTTCCGCTTCACCCAGGCGGGTTCCGAGGTGTCCACCCTGCTCGGCCGCATGCCGAGCGCGGTGGGTTACCAGCCGACCCTGGCCGACGAGATGGGCGAGCTCCAGGAGCGGATCACCTCCGTCCGGGGTCAGGCGATCACCTCGATGCAGGCGATCTACGTGCCCGCCGACGACTACACCGACCCGGCGCCGGCCACCACGTTCGCCCACCTGGACGCGACCACCAACCTGGAGCGGTCGATCTCCGACAAGGGCATCTACCCGGCGGTGGACCCGCTGGCGTCCTCGTCCCGGATCCTCGCCCCGGAGTTCGTCGGCCAGGAGCACTTCGCGGTGGCCACCGAGGTGAAGCGGATCCTGCAGCGCTACAAGGACCTGCAGGACATCATCGCCATCCTGGGTATCGAGGAGCTTTCCGAGGAGGACAAGCTCACCGTCGGCCGGGCCCGGCGGATCGAGCGCTTCCTGTCGCAGAACACCTACGCCGCCGAGCAGTTCACCGGCGTGCCGGGCTCGACGGTCTCGATCAAGGAAACCATCGAGGCGTTCAAGAAGATCGCCGAGGGCGAGTACGACCACTTCCCCGAGCAGGCGTTCTTCATGTGCGGCGGGCTGGAGGACCTGGAGCGCAAGGCGAAGGAGCTGATGGCGCAGGGCTGAGCCCTGACCGATGTCGGGCAGCGCCCGGCCGTGATCGAAAGGCCGTCCCGGTCGACTGGGACGGCCTTTCGATCATTTTCTGCCCTCTCACCGCCGCAGCCGGTCTCTCGCGGTCGGCGTTCACCGCGCGCGTGAGGTACCGTTCACGCGCGCGCCCCCGTGTCTGGGCGTGGAAAACGTGCAACCATCGGCTGCTCGCGCCCAGCTCCTGACCGTGGGCGTGACGAACGGAGATGAATCGTGGTCAAGGCCGGCAAGGGCGGTAGGAAGCCGTCCATGTGGTCGGGTGTTCCGCGGTGGGCCCGGGTGTGCACCGTCTTCGGTGCGGTCCTGATGTTCCTCAGCGGGACCGTGCTGGTGGGCACTGAGGTGCTGATGGCCCGCTACGAGGGCGCGGTGGGCAAGGCGGACCTCTTCGGCGACCAAGCGGCCGGTGCGAACGGGCGTAAGAGCGACATCAAGGGGCCGCTGAACATCCTGCTGACCGGTATCGATCCCCGGAAGCCGGAGACACCCCCGTTGGCCGACTCGATCATGGTGCTGCACGTGCCCGCCAGCCTGGACCGAGCATACCTCTTCTCGCTGCCGCGCGACCTCTACATCGACATTCCGGCGTTCGAACAGGCCGGCTACCGCGGCGGCAAGGACAAGTTGAACGCGGCGATGTCGTACGGCAGCCGTAAGGATGGGCAGAACCCGGACGCGGCGCAGGGTTTCCAACTGCTCGCGCAGACGGTGCAGCAGGTGACCGGGATCGAGCGGTTCGACGCGGGCGCGATCATCAACTTCAGTGGCTTCATCCGGATCGTGGACGCGATGGGCGGTGTCACGATGGACATCGAGCGCGAGGTGCGCTCGGAGCACCGCCGGCCGGACGGCACGCACCGCGAGCTGAGGCGCGGCGGCGGGGGTTACCTGGGCGAACAGGCCGTCTACGAGCCGGGCGAGCAGCACCTCGAGGGGTGGCAGGCGTTGGACTACGTCCGGCAGCGCTACCCGAAGAACGGCGTGCCGGACGGCGACTACGGCCGCCAGCGCCACCAGCAGCAGTTCGTCAAGGCCATGGTGGATCAGGCGTTCAGCGCCGACGTGGTCACCAACCCGGTCAAGCTCGACCGGGTGCTCCGCGCGGCCGGGCAGTCCCTGATTTTCAACGGCCGTGGGCACAGCGTGGTCGACTTCGGCGTCGCGTTGAAGAATCTTCGTCCGGCGAACATCCAGATGATCAAGCTACCGGGTGGTGGCATCGTGGAGAACGGGAACTACCGGGGCGAGCGCTTCGAGCCGGCTGTCGCGGATTTCTTCACCGCCTTGAAGAACGAGCAGCTCGACGTGTTCCTGCTGGAACACCCGCAATTTCAGAACAAGGCGAGCGGAGCCGGATCCCAGTGAGGCAGGTCTCGCCACCCGCGTTACGGGTGGGTCGTTGGCGCGACTAGACTTTCGGCAATCCGCCGCCGCAGCAAGGAGACAGCGTGGCACAGCAGCTTCACGTCGAGCTCGTAGCCGTCGAGGAGAAGGTCTGGTCGGGCGAGGCCGAGATGGTCGTCGCTCGGACGACCGAGGGTGAGCTGGGTGTGCTGCCCGGGCATGCGCCGCTGCTCGGGCAGCTCGCCGAGCCCGGCCAGGTCCGGATCAAGCTGCCGGGCGGCGAGCAGGTGTCCTACGAGGTCGCCGGCGGCTTCCTGTCGGTGACCGCCGAGGGCGTCACCGTGTTGGCCGAGAGCGCCACCTCGGGCTCCGCGGCGCCGGGTCGCTGAACCGACGCCCGAGATGGAGATCGTCGAGGGAATCGGGATCGGCGTCGCGGTTGTTCTCGGCGCGCTCCTGTTTCTCTTCGTCCGGCGGGCGCTGGTGGCCCGCAGCGGAGGCATCATCCGGCTCAGCGTCCGAACCTCCACCATGCTCGACGGCCGAGGCTGGGCTCCCGGCTTCGGTCGGTTCGTCGGCGACGAGCTCCGGTGGTACCGGATGTTCAGCTTCGCCCTCCGGCCCAGGCGTGTCCTTTCCCGGAAGTCCCTGGCGGTGGAACGCCGCCGGCTGCCCGAGGGGCAGGAGCGTCTCGCCATGCCCGTCGACTGGGTCGTTCTCCGCTGTACCAGTCACCACGCCCCGGTCGAGATCGCCATGGCGCGTTCCACCGTCACCGGGTTCCTCTCCTGGCTCGAGGCCGCCCCTCCGGGGGCGGCCTCGCCGCGTCTGGCCTCCCAGGACTGGCCGGCAGCCTGATCCGTCCCGGCCCCGGTGCGGCGGTGGGGCCTTCCGAACTCGAGAAGCCGGCCCCAGCTAGGGATGGCCGTGGTCAGATCGGGAATCCAGACCTCGACGTGGTGCAGCACGCCGACGGGGCCGGCCGCGTGGTCAGCGCTTACCGCCGGGCACCCATAGCACATCTCCGGCCGGATTTGCCGCTCTTGCCAGGATAAAGAGCAGATCGGAGAGTCGGTTGAGATACTTTGCCGGGAGAGAGTCGGTCCGGTCGGGGTCGTGTGCGACCAATGCCCAGGCCGAGCGCTCGGCGCGCCGGGCGATCGTCCGCGCCACGTGCAGCAGTGCCGCGCCAGCGGTGCCACCGGGGAGGATGAAGGAGTCGAGCGTGCTCAGCCGTGCGTTGTACTCGTCGCACCACCCCTCGAGACGCTCGACGTACTTCTCGGTGACCCGCAGCGGCGGGTACTTCGGGTCCGGCTCGACCGGGGTTGCCAGGTCGGCGCCCACGTCGAACAGGTCGTTCTGGACCGATCCGACGATGGTCCGCAGCTCGTCGTCGAGCTGCCCGAGAGCGAGCGCGACGCCGATCGCGGCGTTGCACTCGTCGACGTCCGCGTACGCAACGATCCGAGGGTCGGTCTTCGGCACCTGCTCGTTGTTGCTCAACCTGGTCTTGCCGGCGTCGCCGGCCTTGGTGTAGATGCGCGTGAGGTGGACGGCCATGACGCACAGCCTACGGATACCCGATCCGACCCTGCCGGCCCGATCGGAGCCCGGCTGGCCGGTCGGCGTGGGACCCGGCGACGCGGGGATCAACGACGTGGACGTCATCCGGGTCCGCGGTGGTGCCCGGCTCGCCGGCACCGTGCACGTGGTCGGCGCGAAGAACTCGGCCCTGAAGCTCATGGCCGCCGCCCTGCTGACGTCGGGGCGCAGCGTGATCACCAACGTCCCGCGGATCACCGACATCGCAATCATGGGGGAGGTGCTGCGCCGGCTGGGCTGCGACGTCCGGTTCGACGCGGACGATCCGGTGGACCCGATGGTGGCCCGCGACGGGATGGCCCGGTCCCGGTCGGTCACCATCGACGTGCCCGAAGCGCCCGGTGCGGAGGCAGACTACGACCTCGTCCGTCGGCTCCGCGCGTCGATCTGCGTGCTCGGGCCGCTGCTCGCCCGTCGCGGGCACGTTCGCGTGGCGCATCCGGGCGGTGACGCGATCGGCTCGCGCGGGCTGGACATGCACATCTCCGGACTGACCCGGATGGGCGCCGACATCTCCGGCGAGCACGGGTTCGTGATCGCCTCGGCCCCGCACGGGCTGCGCGGCGCCGAGATCGTGCTGGACTTCCCCAGCGTGGGGGCCACGGAGAACCTGGTGATGGCGGCGGTGCTGGCCGAGGGGACCACGATCATCGACAACGCCGCCCGGGAGCCTGAGATCGTCGACATCTGCATGATGCTCAACCAGATGGGCGCGTCGATCGACGGTGCGGGCACGTCGACCCTGACCATCGTCGGCGTACCGGGGCTGCGACCGGTGCGGCACGCCACGGTGGGCGACCGGATCGTCGCCGGGACCTGGGCCTTCGGCGGGGCGATGACCCGCGGGGATGTCACCGTGACCGGGGTTCCCCCGGCCTACCTGGAGGTCGCCCTGGACAAGCTGGTCGCCGCGGGCGGGCTGGTAGAGACGCGGCAGGACGCGTTCCGGATCCGGATGGCGGATCGCCCACGCGCCGTCGACGTCGTCACGTTGCCGTACCCGGGTTTCGCCACCGATCTGCTGCCGATGGCGATCGGGCTGGCCGCGGTCAGCGACGGAGCCTCGCTGATCACCGAGAACATTTTCGACGGCCGGTTCATGTTCGCCAACGAGATGATTCGGCTGGGTGCGGACATCAAGACCGACGGGCATCACGCCGTGGTCCGGGGTCGGGAGTGGCTCTCCGGTGCGCCGGTGCGCGCGACCGACATCCGGGCGGGGGCGGGTCTCATCATCGCCGGACTCTGCGCCGACGGGATCACCGAGGTCTCCCACGTGCACCACGTGGACCGGGGTTACCCCGACTTCGTGGCGGACCTGCGGGCGCTCGGCGTTGCGATCGAGCGGGGTATCGCACCCGACGAGCCGGACCTCGCCATCTGACGAGCCACCGCCAGGACCCGGCGTGGCGGCACCCGCCCGTCGCGGCGGTCAGTCGGGGGTGTCGGCTGGGCGTGGTGTCCGGCTGGGCGCGGTGGGTCGGCCGGTAACCGGGCACCGCCCTTAGCATCCGTTCAGCCCCGCCGACTAGGGTGCAGGCAGACACCCAATCAGGTGAGGGAGTGAGCAGATGGCGGGTCGACTCGCGGTCGTCGGGGCCGGGCTGATGGGCGCGGGGATCGCCCAGGTGGCGGCGCAGACGGGCTGGCAGGTGACGCTACGGGACCTGGACGACGCGGCCACGAAGCGCGGAGTGGACGGTATTCGGAAGTCGCTGGAGAAGTTCGCCGAGAAGGGGAGGATCCCGGCGTCCGAGGTCGAGGCGGCGTTGGGCCGGATCACCCCGACCACCGATCTGGAGGCGGCGGCCGAAGCGGACATCGTGGTCGAGGCGGTCTTCGAACGCCTGGAGATCAAACACGAGGTCTTCCGCGCGCTGGACAAGATCTGCAAGGCGGACGCGGTGCTCGCCACCAACACCTCGGCGATCCCGGTCACCCAGATCGCCGCGGTCACCGACCGCCCGGAGGCGGTCGTCGGCACCCACTTCTTCTCGCCGGTGCCGATGATGAAACTCTGTGAGCTGGTTCGCGGCTACAAGACCAGCGACGAGACCCTGGCGACCGCGAAGTCGTTCGCCGAGGAGATCGGCAAGACCGTGGTGGTGGTCAACCGCGACATCGCCGGCTTCGTCACCACCCGACTCATCGCCGCGCTGGTGGTGGAGGCGGTCAAGCTGGTCGAGTCCGGCGTGGTCTCCGCGGAGGACCTGGACACGGCCTGCCGGCTCGGCTTCGGTCACGCCATGGGTCCGCTGGCGACCACCGACCTGACCGGCGTGGACGTGTTGCTGCACGCCGCGAAGAACATCTACACCGACACCGCCGACGACAAGTTCTTCCCGCCGGAGCTGCTCCAGCGGATGGCCACCGCTGGCGACCTGGGCCGCAAGACCGGCAAGGGCTTCTACTCCTACTGAGAGGTGGGGAGCCCGCCGGATCTCCTGGGGTCGACCACGTCGACGTCGAAGGGTCCCTTGTTGACGGTCGCCGTCACAACAAGGGACCCTTCCCACCTCAGCCCTCGCGGCGGGGGGTCCAGCGGAAGGTGGCGAGGCAGAGCAGCAGGCCGATCACGCACCAGGCACCGAGCACCAGGGCGACGCGGCCCAGCTCGAAGGAACCGCCCGGTTCCTGCGCGCCGAAGGCGTCCGGCAGGAACACCGAGCGCAGCCCCTGGCACATCCACTTGAGCGGGAAGAGGGCCGCCACCTGCTGCATCCAGCTCGGCAGTTGGGTGAAGACGAAGAACACCCCGGAGATGAACTGGAGCACCAGGGCGACCGGGGTGACCACCGCCGAGCCGCTGCGTGCGGTCCGGGCGAGCGACGAGATCGCGATGCCGCACAGCGTGCAGGCGGTGACGCCGAGCGCCGAGACCCAGCCCAAGGTCAGCCATTTCGTCGCGGTGCCGGGCAGTTCCAGGTCGAACAACGCGGCCGACACGGCGAGCAGCAGCGCGGTCTCGGCGACGCCGATGACCACCACCATGATCACTTTGCCGGCGAAGTAGACCCACTTCGGCATCGGTGTGCCCCGGTAGCGCTTCAGCACCCCCCGGTCGCGCTCGATCGGGATCCAGATGCCCAGGTTCTGGAAGCTCACCGTCATCAGGCCGGTGGCGATCATGCCGGTGACGAAGTACTGCGGGAAACTGACACCCGGCGCGATCTCGCCGTCGAAGATGGACGCGAAGATCAGGATCATGATTACCGGGAAACCCAGCGTGAAGACGACGGACTCCCGGCTGCGCAGGAACTGGGTGATCTCCAGTCGTCCCTGCCGTAGCCCGAGGGCGAGGGCGCCGGGCCGGCGCGGCGGCGTCGTGGCGGCCTGCGTGGCCGGCTTCAGCGTGGCGGTCATCAGTGTCCGATCATCCTCAGGTAGACGTCCTCCAGGGTCGGCCGGGTCACCGTCAGGCCGGGCACCTCGCCGCCGAAACGTGCGGCCAGCTCCGCCACCAGCGCCGTCGGCGTCGCGCTCTCCGTGCTCTGCGCGACCCCGTCCGGCGTACGCCAGGAGACCGTCGCCAGCGCCTCCTGCCGGTTGCCCAACCGGTCCGGCGCGGCCACCTCGATCAGCCGCCCGCCGGCGATCACCCCGACCCGGTCGGCGAGGGCTTCGGCCTCGTCGAGGTAGTGCGTGGTGAGCACGATCGTCGTGCCGGCTGCCGCCAGGTCCCGGATCAGCTCCCAGAACTCGCGCCGGGCCTCGGGGTCGAAGCCGGTGGTCGGCTCGTCCAGGAAGAGCAGCTCAGGGCGACCGATGATGCCGAGGGCGACATCCAGTCGGCGCTTCTGGCCGCCGGAGAGGGTGTGGGTACGGGCGGTGGCCTTTCCGGTCAGCCCCACCCGGGCGATCACCTTGTCCGGGTCGTCGGCGTCGGCGTAGAACCCGGCGAAGTGGCGTACCAACTCGGCGACGGTCAGCTCGTCGAACTCGCCGGTGCCCTGGAGCACGATCCCGAGCCGGGAGCGCCAGTGGGCGGCGGCGTTTCCGGGGTCGCTGCCGAGCACCGAGACCTCGCCGGCGTCCCGTTTCCGGTACCCCTCGAGGATCTCCACCGTGGTGGTCTTGCCGGCGCCGTTGGGACCGAGCAGGGCGAACACCTCGCCCCGGTGGACGTCGAGGTCCACCCCTGCCACCGCGACGGTCGTCCCGTACGTCTTGCGCAGCCCCCGAACGGAGATCGCGAGCTCGTCAGCCATACCGTCAAGTGTGCGGCCTCGCCGCCAGCCGGCGCCGCCCGGGGGTGGTGGACGTTGCGCCCACGGCGGGCGGTTCGCACCCCGTCGTCCGCGACGTGGGCCTGTGTGGTTTTCCACAACCCGTTTTACTGAGCGGTAACTTACACTCCGGCCATGGACGAGAAGGCTCTCCCAGGTCGGTTGCCCGAGCGGGACCGCCCGTGGGTGATGCGCACCTACGCCGGGCACAGCTCGGCCGCCGCGACCAACGCGCTCTTCCGCCGCAACCTGGCGAAGGGGCAGACCGGGCTCTCGGTCGCCTTCGACCTGCCCACCCAGACCGGGTACGACCCCGACCACGAGCTGGCCGCCGGTGAGGTCGGTCGGGTCGGCGTGCCGGTGGCGCACCTCGGTGACATGCGGGCCCTGTTCGAGGGCATCCCGCTCGCCGAGATGAACACCTCCATGACGATCAACGCACCGGCGATGTGGCTGCTCGGCCTCTACGGCACGGTCGCCGCCGAGCAGGGGGCCGAGCTGACCCGCTGCGCCGGCACCACGCAGAACGACATCATCAAGGAGTACCTGTCCCGGGGGACGTACATCTTCCCGCCAGCGGCGTCGCTGCGGCTGACCGCCGACGTCATCGCGTACACGCTGCGCGAGATGCCGAAGTGGAACCCGGTCAACATCTGCTCCTACCACCTCCAGGAGGCCGGGGCGACCCCGGTGCAGGAGGTCGGTTTCGCGCTGTCCACCGCCGTGGCGGTGCTCGACGCGGTCCGCGACTCGGGCCAGGTGCCCGCCGAGCGGATGGGCGACGTGGTGCAGCGGATCAGCTTCTTCGTCAACGCCGGGGTGCGCTTCGTCGAGGAGATCGCCAAGATGCGCGCGTTCGGTGCGCTCTGGGACGAGATCACCCGGGACCGGTACGGCGTCGAGAACCCGAAGCAGCGCCGCTTCCGGTACGGCGTCCAGGTCAACTCGCTGGGCCTGACCGAGGCGCAGCCGGAGAACAACATCCAGCGCATCGTGTTGGAGATGCTCGGCGTCACCCTCTCCCGGGACGCCCGGGCCCGTGCCGTGCAGCTGCCCGCGTGGAACGAGGCGCTCGGCCTGCCCCGCCCCTGGGACCAGCAGTGGTCGCTGCGGATGCAGCAGGTGCTGGCCTGCGAGTCGGACCTGCTGGATTACCCGGACCTTTTCGCGGGCTCGCACGTGATGACCGCGTTGGTCGACGACATCGTCACCGGTGCCCGGGTCGAGCTGGACAAGGTGCTGGAGATGGGCGGCGTGGTGGCCGCCGTCGAGACCGGCTACCTCAAGAGCGCACTGGTCGCGTCGCTCGCCGACCGCCGGCGTCGGATGGAGGCCGGCACCGACGTGGTGGTCGGCGTCAACCGGTTCACCGAGACCGAGCCGTCCCCGCTGACCGCGGCCGGCGCCGAGGCGATCGAACAGGTCGATCCGACGGTGGAGGCGTCCGCCGTCGCCGCCGTACGTGACTGGCGGGCCGGTCGGGACGAGGCGGCCGCGGGCGCCGCCCTGGCCCGGCTCCGAGCGGACGCCGCGACCACGACCAACCTGATGCCGGCGACGCTGGAGTGTGTCCGCGCCGGGGTGACCACGGGTGAGTGGGCGGGCGCGTTGCGGCAGCTCTTCGGCGAGTACCGGGCGCCCACCGGGCTGTCCGGCGCGGCCGGCGCGGGCGGGGACGCCGGCCTGGGAGCGGTGCGGGAGCGGGTGGCCGCCACGGCGCGGGCACTGGGCAGTGGCCGGCTGCGGTTGCTGGTCGGCAAGCCCGGTCTGGACGGGCACTCCAACGGTGCGGAGCAGATCGCGGTCCGCGCCCGCGACGCCGGCTTCGAGGTCGTCTACCAGGGCATCCGCCTGACCGCCGGGCAGATCGTGGCCGCTGCCGTCGAGGAGGACGTCGACCTGGTCGGCCTGTCGGTGCTCTCCGGTTCACACCTGGCGGCCGTGCCGGCGGTGCTGGACGGTCTGCGTGCCGCCGGCCGGGGTGACCTGCCGGTGGTGGTCGGTGGCATCATTCCGGCGGTGGACACCGACGCGCTCCGGGCGGCCGGGGTGGCCCGGGTCTTCACGCCGAAGGACTTCGCCCTCACCGGCATCATCGACGAACTGGTGACGGTGGTCCGCGAAGCCAACGGGCTGCGGTGAGGAAGGACCCTCGGCTGTGGCCCGACGTCGTACCGGGTCCTGGTCGGCCCGCGTGGCGCGGTGCCGGTTTCTCACCCGGCGGTCAGCGGCTGGCGTACGTCATGCAGTCGGCCAGGTCGTTGTCCGGGCCGACCCTGATGCCCGGCGCCTGACACTCCAGTTGGTCGTTGTGCCGGCAGTCGGCCCGCTGGCAGGCGCCCACCTGCGCGATCTGGCCGTCGACGCCGGCCCGGACGGTGGGCATCTCGACGAACGTGTAGCAGTGGGCGTGATCCACGCTGCCGATCGTGATGGCGAAGGCGTGGCAGTCGCCGGTGTGGTTGTATGCGCACGCCGCGACCACGCATTCCTGGACGCGGGGCATCTCCATCGCTGCGGTCATGCCGACCTCCTCCCTACTTTTTCCTATTTTAGATGTTTGGACGGTTCGCGTTCGGCGTTTCGTCGGTCCTACCGGTGCCCCGCTCCCAGGTGTCACCGCCGACCGCGATCGACCCGTCACCGGTCGATGTGACCGAGCACCTCGGACAGCGGCGCCGGCTCCAGTCCCCGTTCGGCCAGCCCGGCGAGGATGTGTGGCAGCGCCTCGTCGGTCATCGGCGCGTTCGCCTCGGTGACGTGTAGGACGACCACCGAGCCGGGGCGTACGCCGTCCAGCACCGCCCGGACGATCGGCCGCCACGACGTGGCGAAGGGGTCACCGCTCACCACGTCACCGTCCACCACCGTGACACCCAGCGGGGCCAGCGCCGCCAGCGCCGCGCGGTCGTGGCAGAGCCCGGGGAAGCGGAAGTACCGGGTCTGCCGGCCGCCGTACGGCGTCACCACCTCGAATGTCCGGTCCACGTCGGCGGTCATCTGCTGCCGGGGCAACCGCGGCAGGCCGTAGCAGTCCGGTGTGAAGGCCAGGTGCCCGTAGGTGTGGTTGGCCAGCTCGAACCGTGGATTGGCGGCGAGCCGCCGGGTGACCTGCGGATACTGCTCGACCCACTTGCCGGTCAGGAAGAAGGTGGCCGGCACGCGTTCCCGTTCCAGCAGGTCGATGATCCTGAGGTTCGCGTACGACCGCACGGCACCGCTGCGCAGCTGGTACCGCATGGCGTCGGTCATGTCCGCGTCGAAGGTGAGGGCCACCTTGTTGCCGGTCCGTGGGCCGTGGTCGACCACCGGCGGTTGCGTCCCGGGCCGGGTCGCACCGGGCAGGGCGGGGGCCTCCGGGGACGGCGTTCCGGCCCCGGTCGGCGTGGGCGTGCCGACCGGGACCCGGTCCCGGTCGTCGGCCGCCGCCTTCCCCGTCGTCGTGGCCGCCGGTGGGTCCGGGGGCAACCAAACGATGCTTTCTCCTACGTCGGGCTGGCGGACGGCGACCGGGAGGGTCAGCAGGGCCACCGCGCCGACCACGGCGGCGACGGTCGCGGCGAGCCGAATGTGGGACTTCTTCACGGACACCGGTAGATGATCCCAGTGTCGTCGGTTGCGCGGTGGCCCTTCTCCGGACCGGCGCACTCGACATCATCCCGTCTCAGTTCGGATGCGCGGACTGCGGGAGCGGCTTCGGGGCGCAGGAAACTCTTGCCCCCGGCCCGTCCGCGTGGCTCGCTCCGGATGTCCGGATTCGATGTCGATCAAGGTGGCCGGTCCCGGGATGTGACCGACGGCATCCCGCCGCCGGAATCGCGACCGGGGCGGGGGCGTTACACCACCTGGACGATCGAGCAGGGCCGCCGCCCGAGCAGGGATGGATGCGGACCTCCGCGCCGGAATGATGGCGGCCCGGCGGTCGTTACACAAGGTCCGGCGCCGTGAGGGCCCCGCGCCCCGCGCAAGTCGCCGATCCGGACATCCGGGGCATCCGGTGTGATCCCCGCCTGATCCCCGCCCACGAGTTTCCGAACGCCCCGCGAGCCCCGAACGACGCACCCGTGCGCCGATTATTCCCCCGTTGTCGGCGCGGGTGCCTACCCCCGAACGGAGCTTTCCGATGAACTCGATGCTGCGCAAGAGCGCTCTCGGTATTGCTGGTCTGGCCATCGCCGGCGGTCTCGCCGCCGGTCCGCTGAACCACGACTCCACCACCACCGCGGTCGACACGCCGGCGGTCGACGCCCCGCCGGTCGCCGCGGCCGTGCAGGCCGACAAGCAGGCCGACAAGCCCGACATGGCCACGCTGATCCCGCACGGGACTCAGGGCACCCAGTCGCGCATCGGTCTGTCCGGCGAGCAGGTGGACAACGCGCAGGCGATCGTCGCGGCGACGAAGAAGGCGGGTATGGACGAGCGGGCTGCCGTGGTCGCGATCGCCACCAGCCTGCAGGAGTCGAAGCTGGAGAACCTGGGTCACCTGGGTGAGCGCAACGACCACGACTCGCAGGGCCTGTTCCAGCAGCGCCCGTCCTCGGGTTGGGGCACGGTGGAGCAGATCACCGACCCGGAGTACTCGACCACCGCGTTCCTGAAGGGTTTGAAGCAGGTCGACGGTTGGCAGGACATGCCGCTGACCGAGGCCGCGCAGACGGTGCAGGTGTCGGCGTACCCGTTCCACTACGCCCAGTGGGAAACCCAGGCCGCTGACCTGGTCGCCGAGCACTGGAACAGCTGACCCACCGAGCCACGCCGGCCGGCACCCGCGGGTGCCGGCCAGCGGCGTCTCCCGCCCGGAGGGCGGGTGTCAGCCAGGGGTCCACGGCGGATCAGACGCGGAAACCGGCGGCGCGCGCCGCCTCGCGTCGCCGACGGCGGTCGGCGCGGCGACGCACGAACCAGAAGAGGAAGAACACCAGGCCGAGCAGGAACGCCAGCACGAGGACCGGCAGAAGGATGGCGACCACCGACACCACCACACTGGTGACGTCCTCGGCGGTACTCACCACCGGCGCCCCGACCCCGGCCGTGGTCCCGTTGACGATCGGCCGGACGGCGGACTTGACCAAGTGCACGCCGAGCGCGACCAGGACACCGGTCACCACCGGGGCCCACTGGTTCGAGGCGAAGAAGCTCGCCGGGTCGCTCACCGTGACCGTCTCGGACGTCGCGCCGGCCCCGAACGCCAGGCCACCCGCGGTCGGTCGGACAACGGTCTGCACGACGTCGTTGACGTGGTCGACCACCGGGACCTTGTCCGCCATCATCTCCACCGCGAGCAGCACGGCCAGGATGGTCAGCACCCAGCCGTTGCCGAGCCACTGCCACCCCGCCGGCGGGTCGATCACGTCGGTGTAGCGGGCGAGCAGCCCCACGGTGAGCAGGGGGATGTACGCGTTCAGGCCCGCCGAGGCGGCGAGGCCGGTACCGGTGAGCACTTCGAGCACCGTCTCAGCATCGCACCGGCACGCCAGTGGCGCTCGGTGGCGTGGGGCCGGTCCTCCGCTACCCTCGTCGGGTGCGGTTGGTGATTGCGAAGTGCTCGGTGGACTATGTCGGACGGCTCTCGGCCCACCTGCCGCCGGCCACCCGGCTGCTGATGGTGAAGGCGGACGGGTCGGTGTCGATCCATGCGGACGACCGGGCGTACAAGCCGTTGAACTGGATGAGCCCGCCGTGCCGGCTGGAGGAGGCACCGGGTGTCTGGCGGGTGGTCAACAAGGCCGGCGAGGAGCTGCGGATCACGCTGGAGGAGATCTTCCAGGACACGTCGTACGACCTCGGCGTCGACCCAGGGCTGCGCAAGGACGGCGTCGAAGCGCACCTGCAGGAGCTGCTGGCGGCCAACCCGGCGACCCTGGGCGAGGGCTTCACGCTGATCCGCCGGGAGTACATGACCGCGATCGGCCCGGTCGACCTGCTGTGCCGCGACGCCGAACAGGGCACGGTCGCGGTCGAGGTGAAGCGCCGTGGTGAGATCGACGGCGTCGAGCAGCTCACCCGCTACCTCGAGCTACTCAACCGGGATCCGCTGCTCGCCCCCGTCAGCGGGGTCTTCGCGGCGCAGGAGATCAAGCCGCAGGCGCGGGTCCTCGCGACGGACCGCGGCATCCGCTGCGCGGTCGTCGACTACGACAAGCTCCGCGGCATCGAACGCGATGAACTAACCCTGTTCTGACCACGGTCGTCGAGGGTCAACGTCCGTACATCAGCTTGACGACCCGGACGAGCCGGGCGACGTCGGCGTCGGTGCGGTCGAAGGTTGTCGCGGGCAGGAGCGACCGGGCCCGGCGACGGGTGATGGCCTTGGCCCGCGCGAACTCGCGCAGGCCGTCCGCGCCGTGGATGCGTCCGAAGCCCGAGTCGCCCACGCCGCCGAAGGGCAGCGTGGGCATCCCGGCGAAGGTCAGGGTCGAGTTCACCGAGGCCATCCCGGAGCGTAGGCGCCGCGCCACCGCCACGGCCCGCCGCCGGCCGAAAACCGAACCCCCCAGGCCGTACGAAAGGGCGTTGGCCCGGGTGAGTGCCTCCTCGGTGTCGCGTACCCGGCTGATGGTCAACGTCGGGCCGAAGGTCTCCTCACGGACGGCGGCCGAGTCCTCGGGGACGTCCACCAGCACGGTCGGCCGTACGTACGGCGGCTGCACCGCCTCGGCGCCGCCCAGCACCGCGCGACCGCCCCGGGCCAGCGCGTCCTCGATGTGCCGGCGGATCACGTCGAGCTGGCTCGGCATGGTGATCGGCCCGATGTCGGCGCCGTCGGCACCGACGGTGAGCCGACCCGCCCGCTGGACCACCTTGTCGACGAAGGCGTCGAAGACCGGTTCGACGGCGTACGCCCGCTCGATGCCGATGCAGGTCTGGCCGGCGTTGGTGAGCGCGCCCCAGACGCAGGCGTCGGCGGCGGCGTCCAGGTCGGCGTCGACGTCGACGATCATCGCGTCCTTGCCGCCCGCCTCGATCAGGACGGGGGTGAGCGACTCGGCGCAGGCGGCCATCACCTTCCGGGCGGTGGCCGTCGAGCCGGTGAAAGCCACCTTGTTGACCCCGGACCGGCACAGTGCCGCGCCGACGTCACCGAGCCCGTGCACCGCGCTGAACACCGGCTGTTCGCCGACGACCTCGGTGAACGTGTCGACCAGCCACTGCCCTACGGCGGGCGTGTACTCGCTGGGTTTGAGCACCACCGTGTTCCCGGCCGCCAGCGCGTACGCGGCCGATCCGATCGGGGTGAAGACGGGGTAGTTCCACGGGCCGATCACGCCGACCACGCCGTGCGGCTGGTATTCCAGGTGGGCGGAGAACTCGGCCAGCACGAGCCGGGACCGCACCCGTCGTGGCCCGAGCACCCGGCGGGCGTTGCGGGCGGCCCAGTCGACGTGCTCGACGGCGCTGACGATTTCGACGATCGCGTCGGCGACCGGCTTGCCGCCCTCGACATGCACCAGCTCGGCGAGCTCCTCGACCCGCTTGGCGAGCAGGCCGCGCCAGCGTAGCAGCAGCTCCCGCCGGCCGGTGAAACCCAGCCCGGCCCACCAGGTGGCGGCGGCGCGGGCCCGGGCCACCGTCGCCTCGACGTCCGCCACGGTCGCGGCCGGCACCCGCGTTGCCTCCGCGCCGGTCGCCGGACTCGTCGACACGAGCAGACCGTCCTCGATGACCGGGACGCCCGGGACATTCACAGCCGTCATGACGGAAGTCTAGATCTGAGAACTACTCATTGGTAGGGGTTGCGGGGCGGGTGAGCGCTCCCGGACCGTTGAGCGGTCCCGGACGTCGGGCGGAACGGGCCCCTGCCTCGTGCGTTGGGGCGGGGTGCGTCGGGGCGGGCTGCGCATCCGTCAATATCGGATTCCGGACACCGGCCGCCGAAGAACCGAATGGGAGATGTCTGGCTTGACGACCGGGAGATGGCCGCCCGGTGGTGATGGCGGCTGCCGTGTGGTGGCAGGCTGACGCGGGGTGACCCCGGGGTGGAGGGCAGACTGTCCATGGAGGAGCATTCGGAGTTTCGGCCGCTGTTGACGGTCGCCGGCGGGCCGATGCGAGGGTTGAGCTTCCGGCTCGGACGCATCCGGTTGGTGGTCGGGCGGGCGCCGACGGCGGACGTCGTCGTCGCCGACCCGCACCTGAGCCGACGGCACGTCGAGATGTGGCTGGCCCCGGAGGGGGCGTCGGTGGCCGATCTCAGCTCGACGAACGGCACGTGGCTCAACGACCGACGCATCACCGGAGTGGAACGCCTCGCCGACGGTGACGTGCTCCGGATCGGCCGCACCGAGCTGCGGGTCTACGACCCGGGGGTGGCTCGGACGGATCCGATCGGGCTGAGCTTCGGCCAGTCGCGTCGCGACCACCGGCCGACCCTGCCACTGCCGATCGCCGGATCGGAACGCATCCCGGGCGAGGCTCGGCCCGCCGGGTCGGCTCCGGAACTGGTGGCGTCGGCGTCGTCCGAGACGTCGGACGCCACGTCCAACCCGGTGGAGCCCGCCGACGCCGCGCGGGTCTGACCAGCTCCCCGGGCCCCGGTCCACCGTCCGCACCTCGAGCGGCCGGCGAACTGGTGGCCGCTGCGGGCCGACCCCGCGGAGCCCGCGCCGGCCGACCGGGCCCGCCGACCGGGGCGGTGTGGTGAAATATCCCACCGCGTCTCGACAACCCTGCGTCACGTGGCAGACTCGCGCGCATAACCTTAGCGGCCGTTCATGTCGGCTGTGTGGAGCGAACCAGGGGAGGCCGGTCGTGGCTCGCGAGTTCACCAGTGTGGGTGTGGTCGGTCTGGGCACCATGGGTGCCGGCATCGTCGAGGTCTTCGCCCGCAACGGCGTCGACGTCGTCGCGGTCGAGATCTCTGACGGCGCCCTGGAGCGCGGCCGGGCCACCCTGACCGGCTCGACCGACCGGGCGGTGGCCAAGGGCAAGCTCGCGGCGGCCGACCGGGACGCTCTGTTGGCCCGGGTGGACTGGCAGGTTGGGCTGGACGCGCTGCACGCGGTCGACCTGGTGATCGAGGCCGTTCCCGAACACCTCGACCTGAAGCAGCGCATCTTCGCCGAGCTGGACCGGGTCTGCAAGCCGGAGGCAATCCTCGCCACCAACACCTCCTCGCTCTCCGTCACCGAGATCTCGGTGGCCACCACCCGCCCCAACCAGGTCATCGGCATCCACTTCTTCAACCCGGCGCCGGTCATGAAGCTGGTCGAGATCGTCCGCACCGTGGTCACCTCGCCCGAGGTGGTCGCCGACGTGGAGGGGCTCTGCGAGCGGCTCGGCAAGGTCGACGTGACGATCAGCGACCGGGCCGGTTTCATCGCCAACGCGCTGCTCTTCGGCTACCTCAACCACGCGGTGAGCATGTTCGAGTCGCGGTACGCCACGCGCGAGGACATCGACGCCGCGATGAAGCTCGGCTGCGGTCTGCCGATGGGCCCGCTCGCCCTGATGGACCTGATCGGTCTGGACACCGCGTACGAGATCCTGGACACGATGTACCGGCGCGGCGGCCGGGATCGCCGGCATGCCCCGGTGCCACTGATCAAGCAGATGGTCACCGCCGGGCTGCTGGGCCGCAAGTCCGGCCGGGGTTTCTACACCTACGAGCGGCCGGGCTCGCCGGTGGTCGTCCCCGACGAGCAGACGCCGGTGGACACGGAGCCGGCGCTGGCCGACGGCCATGCCGAGAGTGGCACCGGGAGCGCGAGGAGTGAGCTTGCGAACCCCGCGGCCGTGACCAAGATTGGCGTCGTCGGCTCCGGGACGATGGCCACCGGGATCATCGAGGTCTTCGCCAAGGCCCGGTACGAGGTGGTCTCGGTGACCCGGGGTGCGGAGAAGTCCGCCAAGGTCTTCGAGGCGGTCAAGACCTCGCTCAACAAGGGTGTCGTGCGGGGCAAGCTCAGCGAGACCGACCGGGACGCCGCGCTGAGCCGGATCACGTGGTCCGCCACGCTGGAGCACCTGGCCGACGTCGACCTGGTGGTGGAGGCCGTGGTGGAGGAGCTGAGCGTCAAGAAGGCGCTCTTCGCCAGCCTCGACGAGATCTGCAAGCCGGGCGTCGTGCTCGCCACCACCACCTCGTCGCTGCCGGTGATCGACGTGGCGATGGCCACCCAGCGGCCCGCCGACGTGGTGGGTCTGCACTTCTTCAACCCCGCGCCGATCATGCCGCTGGTGGAGGTGGTGCGGACCATCCGCACCTCGGCCGAGACCACCGCCACCGCCAAGGCGGTCTGCGCGGCGCTCGGCAAGACCGGCGTGGTCTGCGGGGACCGGTCCGGGTTCGTCGTCAACGCGCTGCTCTTCCCGTACCTCAACGACGCGGTGCGGATGCTGGAGGCCAGCTACTCCACCGCCGACGACATCGACCACGCGATGAAGCTCGGCTGTGGCTACCCGATGGGTCCGTTCGAGCTGCTCGACGTGGTCGGCCTGGACGTCGCGCTGGCCATCCAGCGGGAGCTGTACCTGGAGCTGCGCGAGCCCGGGTTCGCCCCGGCGCCGCTGCTGGAGCACCTGGTCACCGCCGGGTACCTCGGGCGGAAGACCGGCCGCGGCTTCCGCGACCACACCCGCCGCTGACCCGAGCCGCCGGCGTCGGGTGCGCTCCGCCGCTCCGGCACCGGCCGAACCGCGGGTCCCGCCCGCCCGGCCGTACGCTGGTTGGGTGAGCCCCCGACGCAACCGAACCCGCCGTGACGAGACCACGCGCCTGGACTCGGACCGGGCGCGCGAAGGTGTGGCGTCGGTGCAACGGTGGCGGGACGGCGACTGGCAGGTCCGGGGGGTCAGCGGCGGCGCGTCGGTCAAGACGTACCGCTGCCCCGGCTGCGACCAGGAGATCCGGCCAGGTGTGGCGCATGTGGTGGCCTGGCCGGCGGACGAGCGTGGCGACCTGGCTGACCGCCGGCACTGGCACGGCGGCTGCTGGCGGGCCCGGGACCGGCGGGCGCCGGTCGTCCAGCGGGGGCGCGGCGCGCCCCGGCACGGCTGAGTCGCCCGATCCGGGCGATCTGGATCACCGTGTTTCCGCCCGGCCGGGCGGTCGCGCGGGCGGCGCGGGAGACTGTGCGGGTGAGCACATCCATCCGCGCCTCGTCGATCCTGCCCGGCCGCCGCGAGGAGATCGAGCTGCACACCGCCGACGGTCTGCGCCTGGTCGGCGAGCTGGCCCGCCCGGCCGACCGGGAGCCGGTGGCGACCCTCGTCTGCCTGCATCCGCTGCCCACCCACGGCGGGATGATGGACAGCCACGTGTTCCGTAAGGCCGCGTGGCGGCTGCCGGCTCTGGCCGACCTGGCGGTGCTCCGGTTCAACACCCGGGGCACCAGCAGCGTCCGCGGCACCAGCGAGGGATCTTTCGACAACGCGGTCGGCGAGCGGTACGACGTCGCCGCCGCCATCGAGTACGCGGAGTTCCACGAGCTGCCGGACATCTGGCTGGTGGGATGGTCGTTCGGCACCGACCTGACCCTGCGGTACGGCAACGACCCAGCAGTGGCGGGGGCGATCCTGCTCTCCCCGCCACTGCGGTTCTCCACCGCCGAGGACCTGGCGCAGTGGGCCGCCGCCGGCAAACCGCTCACCGCTCTGGTGCCGGAGTTCGACGACTACCTGCGGCCCGACGAGGCCCGCGAGCGGTTCGCGGCGGTGCCGCGGGCCGAGGTGGTCGGCGTGCCGGGGGCCAAGCATCTGTGGGTCGGCGACGCGGAGACCGTGCTCGACGAGATCGTCCGGCGGGTCAACCCGGCCGCGCCGGTGCCGTTGCCGACCAGCTGGGACGGCCCGATGGAGACCGGCGACGTGAGCGCGTACGCCGACCGCACCGTCGCGGCCTTCGCCGACACCCCGGTACCCGGGCCGGCGGGGCCGGGGGAGGGGAGCCAGGAGCGTTCGTGAACGACGGCATCGGCGGGGGCGCGCCGCCGGGGTGCGTCAGGTCCGGTAGCGACGACGGCACCGCGGCTTCGTGCGACGGGCTTTCCCTGGTTGGTGGGTCAGTGCCGCTTGGCGAAGTCGACGAACGAGCGCCAGGTTTCCGGGTCGAAGGCGAGCACCGGCCCGGCCGGGTCCTTGCTGTCCCGGACGGCCACGACCGCGGGCAGGTTGTCGGCCACCTCGACGCACTCGCCGCCGTTTGCGCCGCTGCGGGTGGACTTCTTCCATCGGGCGCTACCGAGGTCCATGCTGGCTCTCAACTTCCTTGATCAGGGCGATCGAGAGATCTTCGGGAAGGGCGACGCCCCGCCCGCACTCCCAGATACCCAGAAGTTTAGCCACCTTCTCTTCGGTCTCGGGTGCCTGGCCATAGAGCTGGGTGTCCAGGTGCCCGACCCAGGTCCCGTCCGACAGCATGGCCAGCGCGAGTGGCCCACACAGTCCGATGTGCAGGCCGGCGGTGGCCGGAACGATGTGGATGTGGACGTGCGGCAGCTCGGTCATGCGCAGCAGGTGGGCGAGCTGCTCGGCCATGATCGCGTCGGCCCGGCGCAGCACGGACTCGTCGATCACGGCGACCACCTGCGGCGGGCGCTCGCGGGTCAGGATCTCCTGCCGCGCCAGCCGGGCCGCCACCATTTCCTCGACCTCCGCCTCCGGCCGGGTGTCGTGGAGCCGCATCACGGCGCGGGCGTAGTTCTCCGTCTGGAAGAGACCGGGAACCAGCGTCGGGTTGACGTAGCGCAGGTGGCGGGCGGCGCGCTCCGCCTTCGCCCAGGGCATGAACCACTCGGGCTGGGCGTCCCGCTGCGCTGACCGCAGCAGGGACTCGAACAAACCACCGGTCTCCAGGATCTCGTCGGCCCGCCGGGCGAACGGCAGGTCGACCGGTCTGGTGCCGGTCTCCACCGCGGACACCGTGGAGGCCGAGTAGTTCGCGCGCCTGCCGAACTCCTCCTGGTTCATCCCGGCCAGCGTCCGCTGCCTGCGGAGCTGGGCGCGGATCAGGTCGGTCTGCTGCTCACGTTCCACCGGACCTCCAGAGAATCGCCACGATCGCCAGGCGTCGCCAGCCGCCGCCCCTGATCCGTAGACCCTCGCCGCGACCTGCCCGAACGCATTCCGAGGCTAGCGGTGTCCGCACCAGACTGTCATCCACGCGGACCCGCTCCGCTTCCGAAGTGGACGAAGCGGTTCCCGCTCCGGGGTCACCCTGTCTGCCGTGGCGGGTGGCCCTGCCAACTCCGAGGAGGTCGACGTGCGTATCCGCTGGTTTCGATGCCGAACCGAGGTGGTGCCGCCGCTGCCCCGCCGGGTACGCGGGGCGAACCTGCCGGCCGCCTGGCTCCAGCCAACCCGGGCGCTGCCGACCCAGGGCCCCGGCCGCGCCGGCAACCTCACGCCGGCTCAGCGGTCCCGCCCGAACGGAGGCCGGTGATGATCTTCACCCGGCTACCGCAGCCCGGCCTTGGCCCCCACCCGGACCGCCCTGGCCCGTACCCGCCGGGACACCAGGCCCACCTGCCGATGCGCCCGCTCTGGCTGTGCCGGGCGTGCGCCCAGCCGTGGCCGTGTGCGCAGGCGCGTCTCCTGCTGATCGTCGAGTTCGACGGCAAGGCCGTCGACCTGGCGATCTACCTGTCCAGCCTCTACTACGAGGCGGCGCACGACCTGTTCCGGCTCAATCCCGATGACGGGCCGAGCCCGCGCGAGCTGTTCGAGAGGTTCGTCGCCTGGGGCCGGTACCGCCGACCGATCGTGGATCCCCGGCCGTGAGTCGGCCACTCGCCGAGCGTCGGGGCCGGACCGCCCGCCGGAAGGTGACCGCGGACGCGGTCGGCCCGGTCGGGATCAGCGGCGGTCCTGGCGCGGGAAGACCACCTCGCGCAGGATCAACTGGATCGCCGCCACCGTGGGGATCGCGATCAGCGCCCCGACGACGCCGAGGAGGGCGACCCCGAGCAGCGCGGCGACCAGGGCGGCCACCTCGTTCACCTCGACCGACCGGCGCATGATCTTCGGATAGATGAGGTAGTTCTCCAGCTGCTGGTAGACCAGGAAGAACACCACGCAGGCGATCCCCACCGGCAGGGCGGCGGCGAAGCCGACCAGACTCACCACCACCGCCCCGAGCGTGGCGCCGATCTGCGGGATCAGGTCCGTCACCGCCACCACCACGGCCAGCGCGAACGGGTACGGCAGCCCGACGATCAACGCGAACACGAACGTCGTCGTGCCGGCGAGCACCGCGATGGTGAGCGCGCCGACCATGTACGCGCCGACCTTGGTGATGATCTCGTCGCCGATGAGCTGTACCCGCTGGCGGCGGGACCGGGGCACCAACGCGTACCCGAGCGCGCGCAGCCGGTCGAAGTACGCCAGGAAGTAGATGGTGAGCACCAACACGGTGAGCGTCCGGAAGACGGTGCCGAAGACGAACTGGGCACCGCCGAGCACCCCACCGAGGGCGCGACCCACCGTGTCGGCGTTCGCCGCGTTCTGCGCCCGCTCCATCAGGTCGTACCGCTCGACCAGCTCGTTGATCGTCTCGTTGCGTCGCAGCGATTCCAGGTAACTCGGGAACTGGTCGACGAACTGGCCGGACTGGGTGACGATCGGCGGCACCAGGGCGACCACACCACCGCAGAGCAGCAGCAGGACGGTCAGGGCGACCACCGTCACCGCCAGCGGGTGGGGCAGCCCGAGCAGGCGCAGCCGTGCGACCGCCGGGTAGAGCCCGACGGCGAGGAAGAGCGCGATGACCACGAGAACGAGGACGCCGACGGCGTTTCGCAGCCCCAGGAAGAGCGCGTACGCCAGGAGCACGCCGAGCCCACCGGTGAACCCGGTCAGGAAACTGCTGCGCCGCAACGGCAGCCCCGGTGCCCCGAACCGCCCCGACCCGTTGGCGTATGGACCGTCGGCCGCCGACGCTGGCGGGTCGGCGCCGCCCGGGTCGTTACGGGTGTCGGCCTGCGGCGCGTGCGGTGCGTCACCACCACCCGCGTCGGCTCGGTCGGCGGCTGCCCGGTCCGGTCCCTCGGTTGGCTCCGGTCCCTCGGTTGGCTCCGGCCCCGCCGGTTTGCCCTGTGCCACCGGACCTCCTGCGGATCACCCTCCGGTGGTGGCCGGAGCAGCCGACAGTGGACCACGAGCGCGGTTCCGATCGGAAGCCTAGCGGGCCGTCCGGGCCACGGCCATCGGCTGCGGCGGTCGGTGTCCGCACCCGGCTCGCCGCCGGGCCACGACGGCGTCAGTCCTTCTCGACGACGACCTTGCTTGGTTTGGCGCTGCGCTCGTCGGTGGTCGGCTTCGAGGGCCGGTTGCCGTTCTCGCCAGTGCTGGTGATCTTCGCGGGCGTGGCGTCCCGGCCGCCTTCGCCCGGCACGGCGGCGACGGTCGGTTCGCCCTCCACCCCGGCGCTGGCGGTGCCGCCGTCCTTGGTGGTCACCGAGGCCACCGCGTCCCGGGCCGGCCCCTCGGTGGCCGGCTCGATCCGCCCCCGGGCGGGCTGGCCCGCCTGGGCGGGTTCCACCTTGCCAGCGTCACGCTTGTCGACCGGCTCGCCGTCCGGCTGGTTCGCCGGGCCGTTCCTGCCGTCCGCCGATTCCGGGCCGTCCGCCGGTTCCGGGCCGACCCTGCCAGCGTCCGTGTCCGGCTGCGGCCCGGCGACGGACGCCGTGGCTCTCGCCGTCGTGGCCCTGCCGTCGCCGGCGCTCGGCGTGGCGGCGCCTGCCGTGGGGGTGGCGCCGTTGCTGCTGGCTGGCGTCGACGGCCGGACCGTCGCGAGCGTCGCCGCGCCGTCGGTGCCGGTTGCCGGTGCCGCGGCGACAGCGGGTGCCGCGGTGCCGGCTGGCCCGGCCGGGGCGCTCGCCAGCTCCAGCCGCAGCTCCGACACCCGCCGTTGCAGCTCGTCGGACTCCTGCCGGGACCGCCAGGTCTCTTGGCGTAGGTCGGCGAGTTGCTGCTGCGCCTGGGCGATCTCCAGCATCACCTGGGCAAGCTGTTGGCGCCCGGCCGCCGCCTCCTGCTGGGTGGCGGCGAGGTGCTGCTGAGTGGTCGCCAGGGCCTGTTGGGTGGTGGCCGCGTACTCCTCGAACTGCCGCCGGGACGCCGAGACGTGCTCGTCCGCCCTCCGGCGTTTCTCGGCGGACTCCTGCTCGGCCTGGCTGAGCAGCGCCGTCGACTCCTCCTCGGCGTGGCGGCGCATGGTCAGCGCGTCCTGCTCGGCGGCCCGGCGGATCGCGTCGGCGGCGCCCTCGATCTCGTTCTTTCGGGCGGTGTACTCCGATTCCAGCTCGGCGCTGCGGGTCTCGAATCCGGACTCCAGCTCGGACCGCCGGGCGGCGATCCCCGACTCCAGCCTCTGCTGGTGGGACCTGTGCTGCTTCTCCAACTCGGTGCGCCGTGTCTGGTACTGCTTCTCCAGGTCGTTTCGACGTGTGGCGAACTCCTGGTCGGCAGCGGTACGACGCTGGGTCAGCTCGCGGTCGGCCGCCTCCCGTCGGCTGACGACCTCCTTCTCCACACCGGCCCGCCAGGCGCCCAGCTCCTCCTGGGTCTGGGCGCGGGCGTGCCGCACGTACGCCTCGGTCTCCGTACGCGTCCGCTGCACGTACGCCTCGGCCTCCGCGCGTCGGCCCTTCGCGGCCTCGGCCGCCTGCGTGGCGAGCCGCTCCGCCTCCTGGCGGGCCTTGTCGCGGGTGGCCCGGCCGGCGGTGCTGGCGTCGTCGACGATCTGCTTGGCATCCTGTTGGGCCTTGGCGTGCGTGGCCCGGCTCGCCTCGGTGGCCTGCTCGACGAGCCGTTTGGCCTCCTGTTGGGCCTTGGCGTGCACCTCCTTGGCGGCGTCCCGCAGCTCCGTTGCCTCCTGTTGGGCCTTGGCGTGCGTGGCCCGGCTCGCCTCGGTGGCCTGCTCGACGAGCCGTTTGGCCTCCTGTTGGGCCTTGGCGTGCACCTCCTTGGCGGCGTCCCGCAGCTCCGTTGCCTCCTGTTGGGCCTTGGCGTGCGTGGCCCGGCTCGCCTCGGTGGCCTGCTCGACGAGCCGTTTGGCCTCCTGTTGGGCCTTGGCGTGCACCTCCTTGGCGGCGTCCCGCAGCTCCGTTGCCTCCTGCTGGGCCTTGGCGCGGGCCTCGCGGGCGGCCTCGCGTAGCTTGGTCGCCTCCTGCTGGGCGCGGGTGTGGATCTCCTTCGCCGTGTCTCGGAGCTGGGTCGCCTCCTCCTGGGCCTTCGCCAGTGCCGCCTGCGCGCTCTTGCGCAGCCGGGCGGCCTCCTCGGCGGCTGCCTTGACCGCGGCATCCGCCTCGGCCTTGCGGGCCCGGGTGTGCCGATCCTCCTCGGCGCGCCGGGCGGCGAGCGCGATCTCGAAGTCCTTGAGGGCCCGGGCGGCCTGCTCCCGGGCCTCGTCGATGATGTGCTCGGCGGCGTCCCGACGGGCGTCGATCTCCTCGTTGGCGGCGGCGAGGATGTCCTCCGCCTGCTCCTCGGCGAGGGTGAGCATCTGCTCGACCCGTGGACCGAGGTGGCGAAAGGACGCGCGGTCGACGACGCCCACCTGCTTGCGGACCTGGGCGAGGTCCCGCTGGAGCACCTCCACCTGGCCGGCCAGCTTGTGGATCTGGGTGTAGGCCTGCTCCCGCTCGGCGGTCAGGGTGGTGATCTCGTGCTCCGCGCGAGCGACGTACCGGTCGACCTGTCGTTTCTCGTACCCCCGCAGTGCGGACTCGAAGCTGGGCTCCGTGGTCACATCCCCGCCGAGAGCGAACAGTTCCTCGCCGTGCGACATGCTCCCATCCTCACACGCAACCGGCCCTCCTGGGGCGATACGGACGCGTCGGCCGGGACGGCTTCACTGCCCCGTCGCACGCGTCGAGAAACGTGTACGGCGCGGGACGGCACCGGTCACCCGGTGCCGCCCCGCGCCGACGATCATGCCCCGGCGGCTCGGTCAGCTGGACGCTTCGGCGGTCTCCCGCGGCTGCGGGTCCTCGGCCTTGCCGTCCTGCGTGCCGTCCTGCTTGTCGGCCGGGACGCCCGGCACGATGCCCGCCAGCCCGGAGAGCATCTGGCCGAGCTGCGAGGTGACAGCGTCCTTCTGGCGGGTGAGGTCCTCCACCTCGCGGCGGGCCGCCTGCGTGGTCAGGTCGGCCTCCGTGCGGGCCTCGGTGAGCAGGCGCTGGGCCTCCGCCTTTGCGTCGTTCAGCGTCTTCTCGGCGTGGGCACGGGCCTTCTCCACCGTCTCGGTCGCGTTCCGCTCCGACTCGACCCGGCGTGCCTCGGCGCGCTGCTCGATCTCCTTGGCCCGCTCCTGCGCGGCGTGCGCCCGCTGCTCGGCCTCGCTGACCAGCTTCTGGGTCTGGGCGACCTGGGCGGCGTGCCGCTCCGACTCCTCGCGCTCGGCCTTCTCACGGCGCTCGGCGAGCTGGAGGTCGAGGGCCTGCAGGTCCTTGTCGCGCTTGTCGCGAGCGTCGGTGAGCAGCTTGGTCGCCTCGGCGCGCTTCTCCTCGGCCTCCCGGGCGGCCTTCGCCCGCTGCTGGGTGATCTCGCGCTCGGCGGTGGCCCGTAGGGTGGCCACCTCCCGCTCGACCGTCGACTTCAGCTCGGCGACCTCGTGGGCGGTGACGGTGCGCAGCTGCTTGGTCTCCCGATCGGCGTCGGCGCGCAGCGTGTCGGCCTCGCGCCGGGCCTGGACGCGGACCTCGGCCGCCTCCCGCTCGGCGGCGGTGCGCACGTTGCCCGCCTCCCGCTCGGCGGTGGCCTTCATCGCCGCCGCCTCGGCCCGCGCCTTGTCGGTGATCTCCCGCGCCTCGAGGCGGGCCGCGGAGAGGATCCCCTCGGACTCGCGCTTGGCATCGTTGCGGTGGTCGTTCGCCTGCTCCTCGGCCAGCCGGAGGATCTGCTCGACGCGGGTGCCGAGGCCGGACAGCGTCGGCCGGTTGTTCTCCTCGAGCTGCTTGTTGGTGTCGGCGAGCTTCTGCTCCAGGGCACTCATGCGCTGCTCGGCCTGGCGAAGCCGGCGCTGGGCGTCGTTCATCCGCTGCTCGGCCTCGGCACGGGCCTGCTCGGACTGGGTCAGCGCGGCGGTGAGTCGACCGATGAAGTCGTCGACCTGGCCGGTGTTGTATCCACGCAGACCGACGGTGAAATCAGGTTGGGTGTTCGCGTTATCGAAGAACGCAAGAGGGGAGGACTGCTGCTGGGGCATTGGGACATACTGGCAGACGCCCCGGGGTGCTTCGCAAGAGCGTCCCCTACCTTTCGCGTCCTCTTTACATGGTCAACGCGTTGGTGTCGGCGGGCCCGACCAAACGGCGATCTTGGCAGCTCCCGGAGGCGGTGCGGAGCCCGCGTGGCGGCATGCAAAAGGGCCGCGGGACGTCCCCGCGGCCCTTTCTCAACCCTGCCTGGTTTCACTCGAATGAGTGCCCGCCGCGGACAGTGGAAAGGCAATGCCACTCACCGCAATGGTCGCGGCGCCTCGTCCACACGGTCAGTGGCCGCGGAACCGGTTGATCGCCGCTTCGTGCCGGGCGCGGAACTCCGGGTCCCGCACGCCGAGCCCGTCGGCGGGGGCCAGGCAACGGACGCCGACCTTTCCCTGGTGCGCGTTGCGGTGTACCTCGTACGCGGCCTGGCCGGTCTGCTCCAGCGTGTAGGTCTTCGACACGGTGGGATGGATCTTGCCGAGTGCCACCAGTCGGTTCGCCTCCCACGCCTCGCGGTAGTTGGCGAAGTGGCTGCCGACGATCCGCTTCAGGTGCATCCACAGGTAGCGGTTGTCGTACTGGTGCTGGTAGCCGCTGGTCGAGGCGCAGGTGACAATGGTGCCGCCGCGCTTGGTGACGTAGACGCTGGCGCCGAAGGTTTCCCGGCCCGGGTGCTCGAAGACGATGTCCGGGTCCTCGCCGCCGGTCAGTTCCCGGATCCGTTCGCCGAACCGGCGCCACTCGTCCTGGTCCTGGGTCTCGTCGTCCGTCCAGAACCGGAAGCCCTCCGCGGCCCGGTCGATGACCAGCTCCGCGCCCATCTTCCGGCACAGCTGTGCCTTGTCGGGCGAGGAGACCACGCAGACCGGGATCGCGCCGCCGTTGAGCGCCATCTGGGTGGCGTAGCCGCCGAGGCCCCCCGAGGCACCCCAGATCAACACCACGTCGCCCTGCTTCATGTTGGCGCCGTGGTGGGAGACGAGCTGTCGGTACGCGGTGGAGTTCACCAGCCCGGGCTCGCCGCCTCCTCCCAGCTGAGGTGACGCGGCTTCGGCATGAGCTGGTTGGCCTTGACCACGGCCAGCTCGGCGAGGCCGCCGAAGTTGGTCTCGAAGCCCCAGATTCGCTGCTGCGGGTCCAGCATCGTGTCGTCGTGGCCGGCCGAGTCCTCCAACTCCACCGAGAGGCAGTGCGCGACGACCTCGTCGCCGGCCTTCCACCGGGTCACGCCCGGACCGGTGCGCAGCACGACGCCGGCCGCGTCGGAGCCGACCACGTGGTAGGGGAGATCGTGCCGCTTGGTCAGCTCGGAGAGCCGCCCGTAGCGCTGGAGGAACTTGAAGGTCGACAGCGGTTCGAAGATGCTGGTCCAGACCGTGTTGTAGTTGATGGCGCTGGCCATCACCGCGACCAGCGCCTCACCGGGGCCGAGTTCCGGAGTGGGCACCTCCTGGACGTGCAGCGCCTTGCGCGGGTCCTTGTCGCGGGTGGCCATCCCGTCGAAGATGCGCGTCTCGTCGGCACGCACGACGACGCCCCGGTAGGACTCCGGTACCGGCAGCCCGGAGATGCCGGCCAACTCGCGCTCTGGTTGCGCCGCGCCCTCCGCCGCCATGATCGCTTCGAGGATGTCCTGCACGTCGACCTCCCGTTCGTCCGCACCCGCGCGTCGGGGGCACGGGTGCTGCCGTCGTCGGCGCCGGTGCGGCCGCCCACCACGTCGGCATCCGACACGATCCGGCACCGGCCGCGCTGCTGTGGGGCCGGACGTTACTGAACGGTAGTTAGAGTCGGAAGTCCTGTGTGAAAAAGTGCATCGGGCGATGAGTGAAGCTGCCCGGCCGTGTGGAGAACCGCGCAGTGCCGTGCTCCGCCGCGTTACCGACGGGTGCGAGCCGGGCCCCCCGCTGTGCGTCAGACGTCGACAGGGGCCCTTCCTCTCAACGGCCCGCGGCGGGCTCGACCAGCTCGACCAGGACGCCCCCGGCATCCTTCGGGTGGACGAAGTTGATCCGGGAGTCCGCCGTGCCGCGCTTCGGCCGTTCGTACAGCAGGCGTAGGCCGCGCTCGCGCAGCTTCGCGCAGGCGGCGTCGATGTCGGTCACGGTGTACGCGACCTGCTGCACCCCCGGCCCGTTGCGGTCGAGGAACCGCGCAATCGTGCTCTTCGAGTGCAGCGGCGCGAGCAGTTGCACGTAGCCGCCCTCGGCGGTCGGCCCGACCGCCAGCATCGCCTCGCGGACGCCCTGCTCCTCGTTCGTCTCCGTGTGCACGCAGCGCATCCCGAAGGTGCGCTGGTAGAAGTCGATCGCGGTGTCCAGGTCGGGGACGGCGACACCGACGTGGTCGATGCGGCGCAGCCCGATGTCTGTGACGTAGTCCGCAGCGGACTCGGCGGGGGAGTTCTCAGCCATGGCGCTAGTCTGGCCGAACAATCGTTAAGGCGTACAGGTCGGCACCCCCTCGGAGGCAGGCATGGCTTCGGTGATCGTCAGCGGCGCTCGGACCCCCATGGGGCGCCTGCTCGGCAACCTCAAGGACCTTTCCGCGACGAAGCTCGGCGGCGTGGCGATCAAGGCGGCGCTGGAGCGCGCCGGCGTCACCCCCGACCAGGTCCAGTACGTGATCATGGGGCAGGTGCTTCAGGCCGGCGCCGGACAGATCCCGGCCCGCCAGGCGGCCGTCGAGGCGGGCATCCCGATGTCCGTGCCGGCCCTGACCATCAACAAGGTGTGCCTCTCCGGCCTGGACGCGATCGCCCTGGCGGACCAGCTGATCCGGGCGGGCGAGTTCGACGTCGTGGTGGCCGGTGGCATGGAGTCGATGACCAACGCCCCGCACCTGCTGCTCGGCCAGCGCGGCGGCTACAAGTACGGCGACGTGGTGATCAAGGACCACATGGCCCTCGACGGTCTCAGTGACGCCTGGGACTGTTGCTCGATGGGGGAGTCGACCGAACGGCACGGCACCACGAGGGGTATCGGCCGCGAGGAGCAGGACGCCTTCGCCGTGGCCAGCCACCAGCGCGCCGCAGCCGCCCAGAAGAACGGCCACTTCGCCGACGAGATCGCCCCGGTGGTCATCCCACAGCGTAAGGGCGACCCGCTGGTGATCAACGATGACGAGGGTATCCGCCCGGACACCACCGTCGAATCCCTGGCCAAACTGCGCCCGGCCTTCACCTCCGACGGCACCATCACCGCCGGTAGCTCGTCGCCGATCTCGGACGGCGCCGCCGCGGTCGTGGTGATGAGCAAGGCCAAGGCAAAGGAACTGGGGCTGACCTGGCTGGCCGAGATCGGCGCGCACGGCAACGTCGCCGGCCCGGACAACTCGCTGCACTCGCAGCCGTCCAACGCCATCCAGCACGCGTTGCGCAAGGCCGGCCTGTCCGTCGACGACCTCGACCTGATCGAGATCAACGAAGCGTTCGCCCAGGTGGGCATCCAGTCCACCCGCGATCTCGCGGTCAGTCCGGACAAGGTCAACGTCAACGGCGGCGCCATCGCGCTGGGCCACCCGATCGGCATGTCCGGCGCCCGGCTGGTGCTGACGCTGGCGCTTGAGCTGAAGCGGCGCGGCGGCGGCACCGGCGCGGCGGCACTCTGCGGCGGTGGCGGCCAGGGCGATGCGCTGATCATCCACGTCCCGGCGGGTGCCGAGAGCGAACGGTGAGTCGGGTTTGCGAGGCACGGTGACTGACGCTCTCGACGACGCCGCGGCAGTGGCGACGCCGGTTCGCCGTAGTCGGGACGTACCCGTGCTGGTCGAGCGGGCGCGCGCGGGCGACCCCCGCGCGGTGGCCCGGCTCATCACGCTGGTCGAGTCCGGCGACGAGACGCTGCCCCGGATCGCGGCGGCGCTCGCGCCGTACGCCGGTCGGGCCCAGGTGGTTGGCCTGACCGGCTCGCCCGGCGTGGGCAAGTCCACCACCACCAACGAGCTGGTGCGGGCGCTGCGCGCCCGGGGACGCCGGGTCGGTGTGCTGGCGATCGACCCGTCCAGCCCGTTCACCGGCGGGGCCATCCTCGGTGACCGGGTCCGGATGCAGGACCACGCCACCGACCCCGGCGTGTACATCCGCTCGATGTCCAGCCGGGGTCACCTGGGCGGGCTGTCGGCGGCCACCCCACAGGCGGTCCGCGTCCTGGAGGGGGCTGGCTGCGACGTGGTGTTGGTGGAGACCGTCGGTGTCGGTCAGGCCGAGGTGGAGGTCGCCTCGCTCGCCGACACCACGCTGGTGCTGCTCGCCCCCGGCATGGGGGACGCGATCCAGGCGGTGAAGGCCGGCATCCTGGAGATCGCCGATGTCTTCGTGGTCAACAAGGCCGACCGGGACGGCGCCGACGCGACGGTCCGTGATATTCAGGGCATGATCGCGCTGGGTGAGCGGGGGGCGGGGCAGTGGCGGCCGCAGGTGGTGCGGGCGGTCGCCGCGCGCGCCGAGGGGATCGACGACATCGCCGCCGCGATCGACAAGCACCGCGGCTGGCTGGTCGAGAACGGAGAGTTGCGCCGCCGGCAGGAGGCGCGGGCCGCCGCCGAGATCGAGGCGATCACGCTCGGCGCGCTGCGCGACCGGATCGGCTCGCTGCGCGACGGCACGGAGCTGTCGGCGCTCGCCGTCAGGGTGGCCGAGGGCACCATCGACCCGTACACGGCGGCCGACCGACTCCTCACCCAGATCGCCTCGTGAGGCACCGGCACGTTACCGGTCGGTACGAACTTCCTTAGCGATCGTTCAGGCTGGGGTTCTACACTCGGGGTGCAGTCGAGGACTCGAGGAGGAGCCCCGCGGATGAACGCCGACGAGATCGCCGCCGGACGGGCGCGCTGGCAGGCCCGCCACGACGCCGCGCGCAAGCGGGAGGCCGACTTCACCACCCTCTCCGGAATGGCCGTCGACCCGGTCTACGGGCCCCCGGAGGGTTCGGCCTACCCGGGATTCGACCGGATCGGCTGGCCGGGTGAGTTCCCGTACACCCGCGGCCTGTATCCGACCGGCTACCGCGGGCGGACCTGGACGATTCGGCAGTTCGCCGGCTTCGGCAACGCGCAGCAGACCAACGAGCGCTACAAGATGATCCTGGGCGCGGGCGGCGGCGGGCTCTCCGTCGCGTTCGACATGCCCACCCTGATGGGCCGCGACTCCGACGACCCGCAGGCCCTCGGCGAGGTCGGGCACTGCGGCGTCGCCGTCGACAGCGCCGCCGACATGGAGGTGCTCTTCGGTGGCATCGACCTTGCCGGCGTCACGACGAGCATGACCATCTCCGGGCCGGCCGTGCCGGTGTTCTGCATGTACCTGGTCGCCGCCGAGCGGCAGGGCGCCGACCTGTCCCGCCTGGACGGCACGCTCCAGACGGACATCTTCAAGGAGTACATCGCCCAGAAGGAGTGGCTCTTCGACCCGGAGCCGCACCTGCGCCTCATCGGCGACCTGATGGAGTACTGCGCCCGGGAGATCCCGCGGTACAAGCCGCTGTCGGTCTCCGGCTACCACATCCGGGAGGCCGGCGCGACGGCCGCGCAGGAGCTGGCGTACACCCTCGCCGACGGGTTCGGCTACGTCGAGCTGGGACTCTCGCGCGGGCTGGACGTCAACGTCTTCGCGCCGGGCCTGAGCTTCTTCTTCGACTCCCACGTGGACTTCTTCGAGGAGATCGCCAAGTTCCGGGCTGCCCGTCGGATCTGGGCCCGCTGGCTGCGCGACGTCTACGGCGCCACCGATGAGAAGGCCCAATGGCTGCGCTTCCACACGCAGACCGCCGGGGTCTCGTTGACGGCCCAGCAACCGGTCAACAACGTGGTCCGGACCGCTGTGGAGGCCCTCGCGGCGGTGCTCGGCGGCACGAACTCGCTGCACACCAACGCCCTCGACGAGACCCTCGCCTTGCCCACCGACGAGTCCGCCGAGATCGCCCTGCGGACCCAGCAGGTGCTGATGGAGGAGACCGGGGTGGTCAACGTGGCCGATCCCCTCGGTGGGTCCTGGTACGTCGAGGCGCTCACCGACAAGATCGAGGCGGAGGCGGAGGAGATCTTCGCCCAGGTCCGACAGCTCGGCGGGGACGGGCCGCACAAGATCGGGCCGATGACCTCCGGCATCCTGCGCGGCATCGAGGACGGCTGGTTCACCGGGCACATCGCCGAGTCGGCGTTCGCCTACCAGCAGGCGCTGGAGAAGGGCGACAAGAAGATCGTCGGGGTCAACTGCCACACCGGCACGGTCGCCAAGGATCTGGAGATCCTGCGGATCTCCCACGAGGTCGAGCTGGAGCAGCGGCGGGTCCTCGCCGAGCGCAAGGCGGTCCGCAACGAGGCGACCGTCACCGCGGCGCTGGAGCGGATGGTCGCGGCCAGTCGCACCGACGAGAACATGATCCCCGCCATGCTCGACGCCGTCCGCGCCGAGGCCACCCTGGGCGAGATCTGTGACGCACTCCGGGCCGAGTGGGGCACCCACCGCGAACCCGCCCGCTTCTGATCCGAACGCCGTCCGGCTTGCCCCCACCCCCCGTGGGTCGTCCCACCGCATCCTCTCCGCGACTGTGCGCTTCGTGCCCCGGCGAAGGCGCGTACGCGACGAACCCGAGAACCGAACGTGCACGATCGCGGAGCCGGGGGTGGGGGTGGTGAGCTGGGGTGAGAGATGCGACTGTCGGCGTTGCCGTTGGACGGAGTTCGGCGTCGCGCGTGCGAGACTAGGTAACCATGAGCGACCCACGGATCACCTCGTCGATCTTCACCCGCGGCGCGGTCGACCTCAGCGCGCTGCGCACCCCCGCCCCGACCCCGGCTCCCGCACCCGCCCAATCCGGTCCACCGGCCGGCGCCCCCGATGGTGCCGTCGCCAGTGCCGGCACCGTTGTCGACGTGACCGAGGCCACCTTCCAGGCCGAGGTTCTCGAACGGTCGCTCAGCACACCCGTGGTCGTCGACTTCTGGGCCGAGTGGTGCCAGCCGTGCAAGCAGTTGTCCCCGGTGTTGGAGCGGCTGGCCGTCGAGGGCGGTGGCGCCTGGGTGCTCGCCAAGGTCGACGTGGACGCCAACCCGCGGCTCGCGCAGATGTTCCGGGTGCAGGGCATCCCGATGGTGTACGCGGTGGTCGGCGGCCAGCCGGTCGACGCGTTCTCCGGCGTCGTCCCCGAGGCGCAGCTGCGGCAGTGGATTCAGGCCGTGCTCAAGGCCGGTGGGGTGGAGATGGCCGAGTCGGCCGACCCCCGGCTGGACGAGGCCGACGACGCACTGATGAGCGGCGACCTGGACGCTGCGGAGCGCGCGTACCGGAAGATCCTCGCCGAGGCCCCAGCGGACGCGGCCGCGGAGGCGGGCCTGGCCCAGGTCGGGCTCGCCCGCCGCGTCGCCGGCGCTGACCCGCAGGCGGCGCTCGCCACCGCGGCGGCCAACCCCGGCGATGTCGACGCCCAACTGCTGGCCGCCGACATCGAGGTGCTCAGCGGCATGGCTGAGCAGGCCTACCAGCGCCTGGTCGACGTGGTCCGGCGCGCCGCCTCGGACGACCGGGAGAGGGTGCGCCAGCACCTGGTCGGACTCTTCACCGTCGCCGGCCCGGACGACCCCGCGGTCGCGTCGGCCCGGCGAGCCCTGGCCAGCGCCCTGTTCTGACCCTGACCACGCCAGCGGCGGGCCGGCGTTCCCGGCCGGCCCGCCCGACACCTCGAGGACGGAGGCCCTGATGCGCCGGATCGCCGTCCTCGACGCGCCCACGAACCTGGGGCTTCGTCCGCCCACGCCCACCTCGGTGCCGGGCTGCGCCAAGGCCCCCGGCGCCCTGCGCGACCACGGGCTGCTGGGGCGCCTCCGCGCGCGTGACGCCGGCTGTATGACCCCGCCCCGGTACGACTCGGGCGACTGGCGGCCCGGCGACGGGGTCTGCCACGCCCCGGGAATCGCCGGCTACTCCGTCGCACTCGCCGAGCGCATCGGGTCGATCATCGACCGGGGTGAGTTTCCACTGGTGCTCGGCGGGGACTGCTCGGTCCTGCTCGGCCCGGCGCTGGCCATGCACCGGCTCGGCGAGGCGGTCGGTGGCCGCATCGGGCTGGTCTTCGTCGACGGCCACTCCGACTTCCGACATCCCGGCAACGCCTCCTACGTAGGTGCGGCGGCCGGTGAGGACCTGGCGCTGGTCACCGGAAGGGGCCAGGCCAACCTGGCCGCCATCGAGGGACGGCGTCCCTACTTCCGGGACATCGACGTGGTGGTGCTCGGTATTCGCGCCCACGACGAGTACCGACTGGACCTCCAAGCCGCCGGGATCGTCACCCGCCCGGTTCCGGCGCTGCGCGCCGAGGGTGCCGCCCGCACCGCACAGTGGGCGCGCGAGCAACTCGCCGACTGCGCCGGCTACTGGGTGCACGTCGACGTGGACGTGCTGGACCCAGCGGTGATGCCGGCCGTCGACGCGCCCGACCCGGGCGGGATCGCCTTCGCCGAGCTGGAGATCCTGCTCGCGGGTCTGGTTGATACCCCGCACTGCCTCGGCGTCGAGCTGACCGTCTTCGACCCCGACTACGACCCGGACGGGTCGTACGCCGCCGAGATCGTGAACACTCTGGTGGCCGGGCTGCGTCCGGTCTCCGCACCGGGCTCGGTTCCGCCCCGACTGGTTCCCGAGTCGCCCACTGCCCCCGCCCCGCGGCGGAGCACGGCCCGTCCTCTGACCGCCGCGCCGCCGGGCCCGGCGGCGCTGGGCGGAGACGCCAACCCGGACGTGCCGCGTCTCGACGACCGGCGGGAACCGGCCGGACCGCCCGCCGCGCCCGGGCCCGGGCTGCCGCGCCGGGCCGTGGCGCCCGCCGGAGAATCCGCACATCGGGTGCCGACGAGCCGCGGGGCCGACGGCGCCGTCCGGCCGGGCGAATCGCCGCCAGCGGCGGCCGGCACCGCCTGACGCGGATCCCGCGGTCGCATCAGGGGTATCCGTGATCCACCGGCGGCTGGTGACGGGCGACCGGTGGCTGGCCGTCAGCGGGCCAGCGCCCGCAAGAAGCGCTCGGCAACCGGGACGGCCGTGGCACTGCCGGAGCCCCCCTGCTCGACGAAGACCGCGAACGCGATGTCGCCCTGCCAGCCCACGAACCAGGCGTGCGTGTGCGCCGGGTTGTCGTCGTACTCGGCGGTACCGGTCTTGCCGTGGACCGGTCCGCCGGGCACGTCGGCCAAGGCGCTGGCCGTGCCGGCGGTGACCACCTCGCGCATCATCGCCCGTAGGGCGTCGAGCGACTCCGCCTTCAGCTCGGGCCCGTCGGCGGCGGGCTTCGCCGGGGCCGGGTCGAGTACCAGCTTCGGCTGGGCGAACCGGCCGCGGACGACCGCCGCCGTGGCCGCGGCCATCGCCAGTGGACTGACCACTGTGGTGCCCTGCCCGATCGCCGCGGCGGCCTGCTCGGTCGGCCCACCGTTCGTCGAGACCGTGCCGCTGAACGCGTCCAAGCCGACGTCCCATGCCGCCCCCAGCCCCAGCGACCGGCCGGCCACCGCGAGCCCGTCGGCGCCGAGCTGTGGCGCCAGCGCCACGAACGCCGTGTTGCAGGACTTCGCGAAGTCGGTGCGGAACGGGACCGACCCGAGCACGAAGTCGTCGGAGTTCTTGAAGGACCGGCCGTCCACCTCGGCCGTCTTCCGGCAGTCGACCGGCTGGTCCGCGGTGACCGCACCTCGGTCGAGCAGGGCCAGCGCGCTGACCATCTTGAAGGTGGAACCGGGCGGAACCTGTGCGGTGAAGGCCAGGTTCGCCCCGGCCGGACCGGGCCCGTTGGCCGCGGCGAGTACGGCACCGTCGCTCACCCGGACGGCCACCACGGACGCGCGTCGCTTCTCGGCGCGCAGCGCGTTGTCGGCGGCGTTCTGGGTCGCCACCTCGATCGTGGTCCGCAGCGGCTTGCCGGGCCGGAACTCGCGGCGGAACAACTCGGTGTCGGTGGGCACCAGCGTCCCGTCCGGGCCGGCCCGGCTGATGACGACGGTGAGCCCGGGGACGCCGCGCAACCGCTCGTCGTACCGACCCTGCAGGCCGCCGTGGCCGACCAGGTCGCCGCGCGCGTACCGGTCGGGGTGCTCGGCTAGGTCGTCGGCCTGCGCCGGGTCGACTGTGCCGAGCACGGCCCGGGCGAATTCCCGGGTGGGCGCCAGATCGAGCTTGCCGGTCGGGAACCTGGTGCCCGGCAGGTCGTAGATGCGCGGTTTGATCTGCCGGTACGCCTCGTCCCGCAGGGTCACGACGTCGACCAGCGCGTCAGGGTCGGCTTCGGCGAGCCGCTTGGGCAGGTCGGAGAGGTCGATCGGCGGGACGAGGGCCGGGCGAATCGCCCGGAACGCGGCGTCCAACTGCCGGGTGACCGCCTGGGCATCGGTCACCTCCCGCGGCGCGAGCTGGACCTGGACCACCGGCCGGGGGGCCACCAGCGGCTGCCCGGAGCCGTCCAGCACCGCGGCCCGTGGGCCCGCCTCCCGGCGCAGTCCCAGCCGGTCACCCCTGGTGAGCTGCTCGTGCACGACCTGCGGTTCCCAGATCACCTGCCACTCGTCGTCGCTTTGGCTGAGCCGCACCGGACGGTCGTACGTCCACCGGGTGTCGCCGGGCAGCGTCCACTCGACGCGGACCACAGCCGTCGCGACGCCGGCGGTGACCGCCGGGTCGCCGGCGCGGTGCAGCGCGGGCGGGGTGGCCGCCAGCTCGCCGGAGAGCTCCTTGAGCTCCCGCGCGACGTCGGCGGCGGGCACCCGGGTGCCGGTCGCGTCGACGAAGCCGACCGCCTGGAGGTCCCCCGAACGCCAGCCCTCCAGGAAGGCGTCGACGGTGCGTGCCGGGCCGTCCTCGGCCGAGCAGGCGGTCAGCCCGCCGGCGGCGAGTGCGGCGGCGGTGAACAGTGCGAGGAGCGATCGGGACGGACGGTGCCGGTGCCGGTGCGACAGGTGCATGAAGCGGGACCCCCGAACCGCGAGCCGCTCTGCGTGAGGCGGCAACGAAATCTGGACTGCCTGCACCGTAGTACGTCCGCACCGTCCGCATCGTCCCCGCGCGGGGTGGCTGGGCGGAAAGACGAACCCGTGATGGGGTGATGAACAACCGGAGGCGGGGTATTCCTGGGTCGGCCATCCGCGTACCCGCGACAGGTGAAAGGACGAAGCCCCGATCCGGACGTCCGCACTGTGGTCCGCCGACCAAGGCACTCAACGGTAGGGCCTAGGCTGGGCGGCAGAGTGACCCACAACGCGGTGGGTCGAGGGGAGTGGCACCGATGGACCGGCGTCCGGCTACTAAACCGGGACCCGACCTCCGGCAGGTTGATGCCGGCCAGGACGACAATCTCGATTCGGCAACCGATTCCGACGGCTTCGGCCAGCTCGACACCGGGACGACCGGCCTGACCGGTTCGAGTGTCGACACCATCTACGAACCGGGTGCGCCATCCCACGGGCTCGCCGGCGACGCGGAGGACACCGAACTCGACGAACCGGTACCCAACGCCGAGCGCCTGGTCGCCCAGGCCGTAGCGCTGGCCGGCGACGACCACGACGTGGCGACCCTGGTCAGCCGCTTCTGGCGGTACGCGCCGGACGAGGAGCTGATCGGTTTCACGGCCGAGGAGATGCTCGACGCGGCGCGTGCCCACCGGGAGTTGGCGGAGCAGCGGGTCCCGGGCGAGTTGAAGCTGCGGATCCACTCCCCGGACGCCGACCAGCACCACACGGTCGTCGAGATCGTCACCGACGACATGCCGTTCCTGGTGGACTCGATGACCGCCCTGCTCAACTCGCACCACCTGGACGTGCACCTGCTGGTGCATCCGCTGCTGGTGGTGCGGCGCGAGCCGCTGGGCCGGCTGGTCGAGGTGGCCGCCGACGTCGAGCCCGACGACGCGATCGCCGGTGACCTGGTCGAGAGCTGGATGCGGATCGAAATCGATCCGGTTCGGGACGCCGGTGAACGGAACACGCTGCGCCGCGAACTCCAGCGGGTGCTCACCGACGTCCGGGAGGCCGTCGAGGACTGGCCGAAGATGCGCCAGCGTGCCCTGACGCTCGCCGACGAGCTGGCCGCCGCCCGGACCAGCGACAACCGGCCCCCGGTGCCGGAGAAGGACATCACCGACTCGGTCGAGCTGCTGCGCTGGCTCGCCCACGACCACTTCACATTCCTCGGCTACCGGGAGTACCGGCTGGTCGACACGCCCGAGGGTGGCAAGGGCTTGCAGGCCGTGCTCGGCACCGGCCTCGGCGTCCTACGCTCGGACTCCGTGGAGGCCCGGGCGTTGTCGTCGATGACGCCGGAGGCGCACGAGAAGGTCACCGAGAAGCGCCTGCTGGTCATTACGAAGGCGAACTCTCGGGCCACCGTGCACCGGTCGGCGTACCTGGACTACATCGGGTTCAAGGTGTTCGACGCCGCCGGCGAGGTGGTCGGGGAACGGCGTTTCCTGGGCCTGTTCTCCACCGCCGCGTACCGCACCAGCGTGCGCGAGCTGCCGGTGGTCCGGCGCAAGGTGGCGGAGGTCCTCGACCGGTCGGGCCTGAGCCAGCGCAGCCACTCCGGTAAGGACCTGCTGCAGATCCTGGAGACCTACCCGCGCGACGAGCTGTTCCAGATCAAGACCGACGACCTGCACCACGCGGTGATCGGTGTGCTGCGCATGGCCGGCCGCCGCCAACTGCGGGTGTTCCTGCGGCGAGACGCGTACGGACGGTTCATCTCCTGCCTGATCTACCTGCCACGGGACCGGTTCACCACCCAGAACCGGCTGCGCATGCAGGACATCCTGCTGCGGGAGCTGAACGGCGTCGGGGTGGACTACACGACCCGGGTCACCGAGTCGATGCTTGCCCGGGTGCACTTCATTGTCCGGACCGACCCGACCAAGCCACCCGACGACATCGACGCCGACCTGCTCGCCGAGGAGCTGGCCGACGCCACCCGCCTCTGGGACGACGACTACCGGTTGGTGCTGGAGCGCAAGCTCGGCGACGAGCAGGCCAAGCATCTGTTCGTCCGGTACGCCGATGCCTTCCCGGAAGGCTACAAGGACGGGCACACGCCGTACGAGGCGATGAAGGACCTGGCGAAGCTGGAGCTGCTGGAGGAGTCCGGCCAGCTGGAGATGCACCTGTTCCGCAAGCAGGTGGCGCCGCGCGTCGGCGTTCGCGAGGAGGACGCCGACGACGAGTCGATGGACGTCCGGTTCAAGATCTACCGGTACGGCGAGCCGATGATGCTCTCGGCGGTGTTGCCGGTGTTGCACTCGCTCGGCGTGAAGGTGGTCGACGAGCACCCGTACGAGGTGGAGCGCGTCGACGGCCGGATCTGGTTGTACGACTTCGGCCTGCGACTGCCGGAGAGGCACCGGGATCTGGCCGAGGTACGCCCGCACGTGGAGAACGCCTTCGCGGCGGCGTGGCGTGCCGAGGCCGAAGTGGACGGGTTCAACGAGCTGGTCCTGCGCGGCGGCCTCACCTGGCGGCAGGTGGTCGTACTGCGGGCGTACGCGAAGTATCTGCGGCAGGCCGGCACGGTCTTCTCGCAGGAGTACATGGAGTCCACGTTCATCGCCTACCCGCAGATCGCGGCCCTGCTGGTGCGGCTCTTCGAGGCCCGGTTCGCGCCGGGGGCGGCCAGCGCCGGCCAGCGGCAGCAGCAGAGCAAGGAGCTGGTGAGCGAGATCCGCGCCGCGCTGGACGGGGTGGCCAGCCTCGACCAGGACCGGATCCTACGGTCTTACCTGACGGTGATCCAGGCCACCCTGCGGACCAGCTTCTATCAGAAGCGGGCCGACGGACGACCGAAGTCGTACGTGGCCTTCAAGCTCGACCCACAGGCGATCCCAGACCTGCCGGCGCCCCGGCCGAAGTTCGAGATCTTCGTGTACTCGCCCCGGTTCGAGGGCGTGCATCTGCGCTTCGGGCCGGTCGCCCGCGGCGGCCTGCGCTGGTCCGACCGGCGGGAGGACTTCCGCACCGAGGTGCTTGGCTTGGTCAAGGCGCAGATGGTGAAGAACGCGGTGATCGTGCCGGTGGGCGCCAAGGGTGGCTTCGTGCTCAAGCAGAAGCCGGGCGACCGGGACGAGGCGGTGGTCTGCTACAAGGAGTTCATCTCCGCCCTGCTGGACGTCACCGACAACATCGTCAGCGGCGAGATCGTGGCGCCGGAGGACGTGGTCCGCCATGACGGGGACGACCCGTACATGGTGGTGGCGGCGGACAAGGGCACCGCGACCTTCTCCGACATCGCCAACGAGATTTCCACGGCGCACAACTTCTGGCTGGGGGACGCGTTCGCCTCCGGTGGTTCCGCCGGCTACGACCACAAGAAGATGGGCATCACCGCCCGCGGTGCGTGGGAGTCGGTGAAGCGACACTTCCGCGAGCTCGGGCACGACACCCAGACGCAGGACTTCACCGTGGCCGGCGTCGGCGACATGTCCGGCGACGTGTTCGGTAACGGGATGCTGCTGTCGAAGCACATCCGTCTGCTGGCCGCGTTCGACCACCGGCACATCTTCCTCGACCCGGACCCGGACGCCGCCACCTCCTATCAGGAGCGGAAGCGGCTGTTCGACCTGTCCCGGTCGTCGTGGGAGGACTACGACCGGGAGCTGATCTCGGAAGGCGGCGGCGTGTACCCGCGTACCGCCAAGTCGGTGCCGATCACGCCGCAGGTCCGTGCGGTGCTCGGCCTCGACGACGAGGCCACCCAGATATCGCCGCAGGAGCTGATGAAGGCGATCCTCACCGCGCCGGTCGACCTGTTCTGGAACGGCGGAATCGGCACCTACGTGAAGGCGTCCAGCCAGACCAACGCCGAGGTGGGCGACAAATCCAACGACGGGATCCGGGTCAGCGGCAAGGACCTGCGCTGCCGGGTGGTCGGCGAGGGAGGCAACCTGGGCTTCACCCAGTTCGGCCGGATCGAGTACGCCCTGACGGGCGGTCGGATCTACACCGACTTCATCGACAACGCGGCGGGCGTGGACTGCTCCGACCACGAGGTGAACATCAAGATCCTGCTGAACACGGCGGTCGCCGACGAGGAGTTGACCGTCGCCGAGCGCGACGAGTTGCTGGCTGAGATGACCGACGAGGTCGCCGACCTGGTGCTGCGGGACAACTACGACCAGGCACGGGCGATCAACAACGCCCAGGCCCAGTCGACGTCGTTGCTCCCGGTGCACCGGCGGATGGTCAACGAGCTGGAGCGGTCCGGCGCGCTGGACCGGGCGTTGGAGGCGCTACCCCCGGACGAGGAGCTGGCGGTTCGTATCGAGTCGGGCCTGACCGCGCCGGAGTTCGCGGTGCTGCTCGCGTACGTAAAGATCGTCTTGGAGAAGGAGATCCTCGCCGAGGGGCTGGCCGACGAGGAGTGGACGACGGACGTCCTGGTCAACTACTTCCCGACGCCGATGCGGGAGCGGTTCGCCGACCGGATGTCCCGGCACCGGCTGCGCCGGGACATCGTGACGACCGTGCTGGTGAACGAGGCGATCAACCGGGGCGGCATCTCGTTCGTCTTCCGGGTGGTCGAGGAGACCGCGGCCAGCGCCGCCGACGTGATCCGGGCGTACGTCGTGGTCCGCGAGGTGTTCGGGCTGCGTGAACTGTGGGACGCGGTGGAGGCGCTGGACAACAGGGTCGCCCCCGAGCTGCAGACGGGCGTCTACCTGGACACCCGGAGGCTGCTCGACCGGGCGGTGCGGTGGCTGGTGACCAACCGCCGTTCGCCGATCGACGTGCCGGCCGAGATCGCCCGCCTGCGCGACGGAGTGGCCCGCCTCCTGCCGGAGATGGAGACCCTCTTCTACGGCAGCGAGCGGGAAGCCATCGCGGCGCACATCGAGTCGATGGTCGCCAAGGGCCTGCCGCGGGACCTGGCCCAGCAGACGGTCCGGCTGATGTACAGCTTCGGCCTGCTCGACGTCGTCGAGACAGCCGCGAGTAGCGGGCGGGACGTGGCCGAGGTCGCGTCGGTCTATTTCGTCCTCTCCGACCGGTTCCGGGTGGACTCGCTGCTGTCGAAGATCTCCCTGCTGCCGCGGGAGGACCGCTGGCAGACGCTGGCCCGAATGGCGCTGCGCTACGACCTGTACGCCGCGCTGGCCGCGCTCACCGTCGAGGTGCTGGATTCCACCCCGGACACTCTGCCGCCGCACGAGCGGGTGTGCCAGTGGGAGCAGTCGAACGCCACCTCGATCCACCGCGCACGGCGGGCGATGGGGGAGTTCGACGAGTCCCGGGCCGATCTGGCGGCCCTGTCGGTGCTGCTGCGTCAGATCCGCACCCTCGTGCGGACCTCCGCGGCCTCCTGACGTCGCACGCGCGGACATCGCACGCGGTCCGGGGGCGGGAGTGGTCCGACCACCGGGCCGCGTCGCCCGTCACCGCGCCCGGGTGGCGAAGACGATGATGTTGTCCGGGTAGTCGCCGGTGACCCTGTCGAAGATGCCGCCGCAGGTCACCACCCGCAGCCCGACCCGGTCGGTGGGTCCGTAGACCAGCTCGGTGGGGAACGCGGTCTTGGGATACGACTTCACCGTCTCGACGGTGAAGTCGACCTGCAGGCCGTCCGCACGCGTGACGCTGACCGTGTCGCCGGGCTGTAACGCGCCGAGCGAGAAGAAGACCGCCGGGCCTATCGCGGCCGAGTCGACGTGGCCGATGACGACCGAGTTGCCGACCTCCCCGGGGCTCGCCCCCGGCTCGTACCAGCCGGCCAGCTGGGCCTCGTCGAGCGGAGGCACCTCCACTGTTCCGTCTGGGTTGGTTCCGAGCTCCATGATCGACGCGTCGACGTCGATCCGAGGGATGACGATCCGGGTGGGAGCGGACCGGGACAGGCCGGCAGGGGTCGGCCGATCAGTCATGTCCCGATCGCTCTCGGCGGCCGGCAGGTCGGCCTCGGCGGGACCGGTGGTGACGTCGGGCGCGGCCTGGGCGAGCGGTTGCGGAGGCTGAACAGCGGGCACGGTTTTCAGCGAGGCTCCGACGAGGCAGGAGCCGGCCATGGCGAGCATAACGACGCCGGCGGCGCCGGCGGCGCGCCACGGTTTTCCGTGACGGCCGCCGGCTCCAGTCGTCGTCACGTCAGATGAGGGAACCATCGGCCCGACGACGTAGCAGCACCAGGCCACCCAGGGCGGCTGCGCCGAGCAGGCCGGCCCCCCCAGCGGCCAAACGCAGGTCGGCGCCGGTGCTCATGCCACCGTCACCACCGTCAACCCCGCCTCTCGGCATCACGACCAGCTTGCCCTTGCCGCAGGAACCCTCCAGTTCGTACTCGCCCGGCTTGGCGTGTCGGTCGACCTCGGCCTTGCCGTGGTAGACGAACTCCCGCTTGTGGTCGCGGCCCTTGCCGTCCTTGTAGTCGTGGCCCTTGCCGTCCTTGTAGTCGTGGTCGCCCTTGTCGTCAACAGCGTCGGCAGTGCCGCCGCCCCAGCCGCCCTGGCTGCCGTAGTCGTCCTTGTGGTCGCGGTCCTTGTCGTCCTTGTGGTCGTAGTCGCCCTTGCCGCCCTTGTCGTCCTTGTAGTCGTGGCCCTTGTAGTCGTGGCCCTCCTTGTGGTCGCGGTCCTTGTCGTCCTTGTGGTCGTAGTCGCCCTTGCCGCCCTTGTCGTCCTTGTAGTCGTGGCCCTCCTTGTGGTCGCGGCCCTTGCCGTCCTGGTAGTCGTGGTCGTCCTTCCAGCCGTGGCCGTAGTCGTCCTCGTAGTCGTGGCCGTAGTTGTCCTTCCAGCCGTAGTCGTCCTTCCAGCCGTGGCCGTAGTCGTGGCCGTAGTCGTCCTTCCAGCCGTAGTCGTCCTTGTGGTCGCGGCCCTTGCCGCCCTGGTAGTCGTGGTCGCCCTTCCAGCCGTGGCCGTAGTCGTCCTCGTAGTCGTGGCCGTGGTCGTCCTTCCAGCCGTAGTCGTCCTTGTGGTCGCGGCCGTGGTCGTCCTTCCAGCCGTTGTCGTCCTTGTAGTCGTGGCTCTTGTCGTCCTTGTAGTCGTGGTCGTCCTTGTAGTCGTGGCTCTTGTCGTCCTTGTAGTCGTGGTCGCCCTTCCAGCCGTGGCCCTTGTCGTCCTTGCCGTCGTCGGCCGGCTTGAGTTTGACCTTGCCTGTCACCTTCGACCAGACGAACGCGTGCTCCTGCGGCTTCTCGCAGATCTGCAGCAGCTTGACCTCGGCGCCCGGCTTGACGACGTGTGGCTTGGCGATGACCTTGCCCTTGTCGTTGTGGTGGTGGTCGCCGTCTGCGAACGCGATGCCCGGCGTGAACACGAGCAGGGAAGCGCCACCAAGGGCCGCACCCGTAACGACCTTCCCCAATATCTTTTTTGCCATGACCTGCGTCACTCCATCCCTGTGTCCTCAGCTCGGCGACAGCCGAGCTACGACCGACGTTAGACCCGTTCATGACCTATAGAGGGAAAGATTCGTGTTTACCGCTTTTCAGAGGGGGATAGGGCATAGAACCGGCAAGGGTCTTTCGCCGGCTCCGGTGTCGCTCGGTCGGTCTGGAGGTGTTTCTGCCCGCGGGGGACCGACGTGGGGGCAGGTTCGCCGGGACGGGATGCTCGGATGGCGTATCGGTATGCGGCTATAGAAGCGCTCCCGTGATCTGCGCGTGGAAGCCATCCGCCGATCGGCGGGAGTTCCGCCCGGCCGGGCGGAACTGTGCCGTGCTGGCCTCCAATGGTGAGCGGGCCCGGACCCGCCGGTGCCCGTCGATGGGCCGCGGACGAACTGCGCAGGGACGCTCTCGAGTGAACGGCCACAGGTGCGTCGTTGCCGCCGCGGTCCTGACCCCGCGCACCGCTGCACGTAGGTGAGGCGCTCTCCGGCGGAAGGTTCGGACCCCTGGTCCAACCCCATCCGGTCGGGGCCAGGGGCCTCTCCTCGTCACATCAGGGAACCGTGCGCTCGATCGCGGCCCGGCCAAGCTCGGCGAGGTCCCGGCGAGCCTTCTCGACGTTTTCCGGCGTCAGGTCCTGGCCTCGGGCGGCCACCAGGTCCTCGGGCTCCCACGGCTGCTCGGCTCCAGTGCGGATGCTGTCCCCGCCGGCACCCGTGCCGGTGCCGGTGGCGCCGGTCCCGGCGGCGTACGGGTCACCGATGATGTCGTCGGTCGCGGCGCCCCGCTCGTCCGCCGTGGCGAATGACGGCGTGTCCCAATCGGCGCCGCCGCCGGTCATCAGCTGGGGGACGGCGGTGTCGTCCTCGACCGCCGCGGCCACCTCGGGGCTCTCCTCCAACGGTCGGTTCCGGTCACGATCGGTCATGGTGTCGCCCTCCTGTCCGCACGCGCGTCCGCTGCCTCCTCGCGTACCCCGTGCGGCCGGCGCCATGCGCCGGTTCGGCCGGCACCCACACGCCGGTTGTGGCTGCGGAGTCAGCGTCCGTCGGTCCGGCCGGGAACGTCCGGGCGTTCCTCCCGCCCCGCCCCCTCCTGCGCGGAACCGGTCGCGCCGGCGTCGGTACCGGTGCCGTCCGCGTCGGCTGCCGCGCCGGCCAGTACCGGGTCCGTGTCGGGCGATACGGCGTCCGGATCGACCATGTTCGGCGTCGCGCTGCCGTAGCCGGCAGCCCCCGCCGCGACGGCGTCCGGGTCGCCCCCGGCGGGGATCAGGTCGGCGCGTCGCTCCGGGGCGCCCTCCGCGGCGTCCGGGGGCAGCACGGTGCCCACGGTCTCGTCACCGGCCGCCGCCCGCCGCTGCCGGCGCTCCTCCCAGCCCGGCCCGCCCCGGAACTCGGCGGCCGGGTCCGCGCGCCAGCCCTCCCGTTCGCCGCCCTCGACGCCGTCGCCGGGCCGGGCGGTCGCCTCGGTACGCGGATCCGGCTCGTCCTCCGCCCGGCCGCTGGCCAACGCGGCGGCGGCGACCGCCCCGCCCACCGTGGTGGCGCCGAAGGCGGTCGGCACCGGAGCGGGATCGTGGAACTCCGGCCGGTCCGCGGTCTGCCTCCCGCGATCGCTGCCTTCCCGGTTGGGGCCGGTGTCCCGGTCATCGAGGGCGTATTCGGGCGCGTCGCCCCGGTCCGACGGGTCGGTGCGGTCACCGGAGGGCGGCACCAGCACGGGTGCGGAACGTACGGTCTCCGGGTGGTCGGTCGACTGCTGTTCGTCCTGGCGCATGATGGTCTCCTCAGCGGCTCGTGGACGCTCGGGTCGCCCCCGTATTCCTCACTCTGCTGATCGCGAATCCCGATCCGGGGTACTTTCCTCGCTGACGGCTGAACCTCTCGCTCCGGCCCGTGGCCACCAGGCCTGCGTAGCGGGTGGGCAGGTTCATGCCAGGTGATGGTGCGGACTCCGGGCGACCGGCGGCGAAACCCGACTCATTCCAGAATTCTGGCGTCGCCGCGGGACTCGGCAGCCCCGGTCAACGCCTGATTCCAGATTGGCGCCCGAGGTGCCGCCCGGGGGAGCCCCGGCTGGGCGTTTGTCGGTTGTGGACGACGCGACGGACGGTAGTGCAACCGGCGTGGATTTCGTATCCTGCCCAAGGCGTCCGTCGATGACGTCCCGGCGCCGCAACCGGGCGCGCTCTGCCGGGCGCTGCCCGGCAGGCGCCGGCACCCGCAGCCACACCTTCCGGGCGAGGTCTTGAGTGAACACCCGCGACTGGCCGATCCGCTCCAAGCTGACCGCATTGGTCGTGGTACCGGTGACCGCGATGCTCGCGTTCTGGCTGTTCGCCACCACGCTCGCCTTTGGGCCCGCGCTGGATTTGCTCTCCGCTCGTACGCTCCTGTCCGACCTCGGTCGGCCCGGTGACGCGGTCGTTGTCGAGCTGCAACGCGAGCGCCGGCTGTCGGTTGTCCACCTGTCGACCGACAGCCCCACCCCCGGACTCGCCGAACAGCGGCAGCGGACGGACGGCGCCGTCGCCGAGCTGCTCAGCCGGATCAACGGGGCAGACCTCCGGGACGCTGCCAGCGACCTGCTGAACGTCCGGCTGGACAGTCTCGTCGTCGCGCTGGAGGCGCTGCCGGCCGGCCGTGACTTTGTCGACCGCCGAGCGGTGGACCGGGCCGGCACGGTCGGCCTCTACGGCGGCATGATCTCGTCGGCGTTCCATGCCTACGAGGCGATGGCGGCGCTACCCGACCCGGAACTCAACCGAGAGGCGCTGGCGATCACCGCGCTCGGCCGCTCCCGCGAGCTCCTCGGACAGGCCGACGCGTTGTTGTCCGGGGTGTTCGCCACCGGCCGGTTCGCCGCGGGCGAGCACACCCAGCTCGTGCAGCTGTTCGCCAACCAGCGGTTCCTGGTCGAGACCGCGGTGGCCGACCTGCCCGCGGCGGCTCGCGCGGCGTACCAGCGGCTGACCGAGCGGGAGGAGTTCGGCCGGCTGTGGAAGACGCAGGACGCGCTGGTCACCGCCGGGGCGACTCGGCTTCCGGTCACCGCGCAGGAGTGGGTGGCCGACTACGACGCCGTCCAGCAGGCGCTGCGCGAGTACGAGTTGAACCAGGCCGACGAGCTGGCCGACCGGTCCATCCCCACGGCTGTCTGGATCCTGGTGCGGCTCGCGGCCGCCGGGCTGCTCGGCCTGGTCGCCGTGGTGGTCTCGCTCGTCGTGGCGCTGCGGGTCGGTCGGTCCCTCGCGTACCGGCTGACCCGGGTACGCACCGCGCTGGAGCAGGCGGAGCGCCAGCTGCCCGAGGTGGTCGCGCGGATGCGCCGCGGCGAGGAGGTCGACGTCGCCCGGGAGGCGCCGTCGCTGGAGCACGGCGCGGACGAGATCGGCCAGGTGGGGCGGGCGTTCACCTCGGTGCAGCGGACCGCTATCCGGGCCGCGGAGGGCGAGGTCAACCTCCGACGGGCCATCAACGAGGTGTTCCTCAACATCGCCCGGCGTAGCCAGGGGCTCGTGCACCGCCAGCTCGCCCTGCTCGACCGAATGGAGCGGCGTGCCGAGGACCCGGACGAACTGGCCGAGCTGTTCCGGGTCGATCACCTGGCGACCCGGCTGCGGCGGCACGCGGAGGACCTGGTGATCCTGGCCGGTGCTGCGCCGGGCCGCGGCTGGCGCAACCCGGTCGCGATGGTCGACCTGATCCGGGGCGCGAGCTCCGAGGTCGAGGCGTACGACCGGGTGGACATCGGCGCCGTCCAGCCCGCCGGGGTCGCTGGCCGTGCCGTCGGCGACCTGATCCACCTGCTCGCCGAGTTGATCGAGAACGCTACCGCCTTCTCCCCGCCGCACACCCGGGTCCGGGTCTCCGGTCAGCTGGTGGCCAACGGGTACGCCCTGGAAATCATCGATCATGGGCTCGGCATGTCGCCCGAGGCGCTGGAGGACGCAAACCGGCGGCTGGCGTCCTCGCCCGAGTTCGACCCGACCCGGACGGCCCGGCTCGGCCTGTTCGTGGTGGCCCGGTTGGCCGCCCGGCAGCGGGTGCGGGTCCGGCTCTGCCCGTCGGACGGTGGTGGGCTGACCGCCGTGGGCCTCATCCCGACCGACCTGGTCACCGCGGAGCCGACGGTGCCGCCGGTGGGCGCCTCCGCCGACCCTGGCCTGGACGGGCGGCTGATCGCACGCGCGGGTCGTCGGGAGGCGCTGCCCCGGACCCGCCACCCGCGGCTGGCCGAGGGGCCTGCGCCGGGTGCGCCGGCACCGGGCGCGGTCGACCTGGCTTGCACCGCCGCGGACGCGACCCCGTCCGGTGGCCCCGCCCCGGCGGAGGCGGCCGGCGAGATCGACGGGCTGCCCCGCCGGATCCGCCGCCGCGGCTCGACCGCCCGACCCGGTCCCGTTGTCCGGGGCCGGTCGGTTGGCCAGCCGTCGTCGGTCGACGCGGCGGCGGCGCGGCCGCCGCAACGGGCCATCGCGGGTGCGGACGGACCCGGCGCGCGACCGGGGCCCGAGCGGAGCGAGCGGGCGGGCACGCCGGCCGGCGGTGTCGCGCGAGGCGAAACGGAGCGGACCGCCGCCGGGGGTGTGCCGGATCCGGACGAGACGGCGGCTGAGGCCCGGAGACCCGACCCGTCGGTCGTGGATCATCCGACGCTTCGCCGGTCCGCCGTCGGGGGCGAGACCTGGTGGCCGCCGATGGCCGACCCGAGCCCACGGACCCCCGAGGAGGCCCGCCGTGTCCTGGCGGCGTTGCAGGCCGGCACCACCCGCGGTCGCCACGCCGCCGGCGGCGCCCTGCCCCGGGACGGCGACGGGACGGCGCCCGCCGCGCCGGATTTGCCGGCTATGCCGGATTCACCTGCCATGCCGGATTCGCTTGCCATACTGGATTCGCCTGCCGGGGCGGGCGACCCGACGGTGGACCGCGACCGCTTGGCCCCGACTGAGAGGGACGCGTGATGCTGCATCCGACGAGGCAGAGTGCCGATCTCGACTGGTTGCTCGACGAGTTGGTGGAGCGGGTAACGTCCGCGCGGCAGGCGGTGGTCCTCTCCGCGGACGGGCTGTTGCTCGGCGCGTCCGCCGGCCAGCAGCGGGCCGACGCGGAGCACCTCTGCGCGCTGGCCTCGGGCTTCTCCAGCCTGGCCCGGGGCGCGAGCCGGCACGTCGCGGGTGGTCCGGTCCGGCAGACGGTCGTCGAGATGGAGTCGGCGTACCTCTTCGTGACCGCCGCCGGGCAGGGTGCCTGCCTCGCGGTGGTCAGCGACGCCGACGCCGACATCGGGCTGGTGGCCTACGAGATGGCGATGCTGGTCACCCGGGTCGGCGGGAACATGAGCGCCCCGGCTCGGTCTGCGTCGGGCGCCGACGATGCGGGCTGAGGCGGGCGCGCCGCACGAGTGGCTGGACGCCGACGCCGGTCCGGTGGTGCGCCCCTATGCCCTGACCGGCGGGCGGGTCCGGTCCGCCGTCGACGGCTTCGACCTGGTCGCGTACGTGCTGGCCGAGCGGGACGCCGACCCGGTCGCGTACCCGGAGCTGCAGCCCGAGCATCGGCGACTGGTGGCGCTCGCCGGCCGGCCGGTGCCGGTGGCAGAGCTGGCGGCCGCCCTCGACCTCGCGGTCGGTGTGGTCCGCGTGCTGCTCGGTGATCTCGTGGACCGGGGACTGGTGACGGTGCACCAGCCTCCGGCCACCCCCTACCTGCCCGACAACGACATTCTCAAGGCGGTGGTCAGTGGACTCCGTTCGCTTTGACCCGGCGGGCATCGGCGGTCGTATCCCACTCGCGCTGAAGATCCTCATCGCCGGGGGCTTTGGTGCGGGTAAGACGACGCTGGTGAGTGCGCTGAGCGAGGTTCGGCCGCTCCAGACCGAGGAGGTGCTGACCGGGGCCGGCATCGGCACCGACGACCTCTCCGGCGTGGAGACGAAGTCCACCACCACGGTGGCGATGGACTTCGGTCGGATCACCATCAACGAGGACCTGCAGGTCTACCTGTTCGGTACGCCGGGGCAGGACCGATTCTGGTTTCTCTGGGACGAGTTGGCGTTCGGGGCGCTCGGCGCGGTGGTGCTCGCCGACACCCGGCGGCTGGCGGACTGCTTTCCGTCGATCGACTATTTCGAGCAGCGCGGCATCCCGTTCGTGGTGGGGGTGAACTGCTTCGACGGGGCGCGCCGGTTCGGCCTGGACAGCGTGCGGCAGGCGTTGGACCTGGACCCCGGCGTGCCGCTGCTGCTCTTCGACGCGCGGGACCGGCAGTCGGGCAAGCAGGTGCTGATCGCGCTCGTCGAACACGTGGCGCGCCAACGCGGGGAGCCGGTGCCGGCGGCCTGAGCCCGGGCATCCGGGCGCCTGCCGGGCCCGCGGCCCGAGCCGGGGGTCGACGTCGCCGGCCAGGCGCTTTCGACGTCCGACGACCCCGATGCGCTCATTCGTGGTGGATTCGGGCGTGCGGGCGCGGCGGACCGGGTGGCCTCTGGTTTGATTGGGAAAATATCGGGCAAAGGGCGGATTTAGTGGCAGATCAGGATGTGATCGTCTACATTGGTGGTTACACCACGGCCGCCGGTGGCCGTGGCACCGGCATCGTCGCGGCGCGGCGAGACACCGAGTCCGGCGCGCTCACCCCGTTGGGCACAGTCGCAGTCACACCCTCACCGTCTTTCCTGGCCCGGCACCCGCGGCTGCCGGTGCTGTACGCGGTCAACGAGTTGACCACCGGCGAGATCAGCGCGTTCCGGGTCGCGCGGGGCGGTGACCTGAGCCCGCTCGGCACCCGACCCGCCGGCGGTGCCAACCCGTGCCACCTGGCGGTCGCGCCCGACGGCAGGCACCTGTTCGTGGCCAACTACGGCAGCGGGAGCGTGGCGGTGTTCCCGCTCGACGAGGGCGGGGCGCCCGGTGAGCGCAGCGACCTGGTCCGGCACGAGGGTCACGGCCCGGACCCGAGGCGGCAGGCGCACGCGCACGCGCACATGGTCGATCCGTCCCCGGACGGCGGCCCGCTGTACGCCGTCGACCTCGGCACCGACTCGGTCTACCGGTACGACCTCGACGCCGCGACCGGGCGGCTGGTGCCCCGTGCGCCACGGGTGCGCACGGCGCCCGGAACTGGTCCCCGGCACCTGGCCCGCCATCCGGACGGGCGACGCTGCTGGCTGGTGGGAGAGCTGGACGGTACGGTCACCGGGTACGCGCTGACCGCCGACGGCGCGCTGCGCCAGCGGAGCCGGGTGGAGGCGAGCGAACGGCCGGGTCACGTGCAGCCCTCCGAGGTCGCCGTCGGTCCCGATGGCAGGTTCCTCTACGTCGCGAACCGTGGCGTCGGCACCATCGCGGTCTTCACCCTCGACGGCGAGGTGCCGGAGCTGGTCACCGAGGTCGACACGGGCGGGGAGTGGCCGCGGCACTTCGCCCTCACCGGGCACCACCTCTACGTCGCGGACCAACGGGCGGACATGATTCGAGTGTTCCGGGTGGATCCGGCCACCGGTGTCCCCGTTCCCGTGGGGGAGCCCGTGCCGGTGCCGAGCCCCACGTGCGTCCTACCCTGATTCACTGTCCGGGCAACAGCATGAGGCTGAGTAACTACCCAGCGTATATCAAATGTAGATCAACTGTTTCTCCTGCGTAACTTTCGTCCGAACGGACGTGGCAGTCGTCGAACCTGATCCGCAGTATGGTCTGCGTGTCAGCAGGCCGCCATCGTATTCGCACGAGCATCCATGCCGCCGGGGCTGCCGCCGCAGTCGCCGTACTCGTCGTCACTGCCGGTGGCTACTTCGGCTACCGACAGCTCGCCACACCGAGCTGCTCCGGGAAGATCGAGCTGTCCGTCGCGGTCGCAGCCGAACTCGCCCCGGCGGTTGACGCGACCGCCACCGAATGGGAACGGGACGGAGCGGCGATCGGGGGCACCTGCATCGAGGTGCAGGTCTCGGCCGCCGACCCGGTCGACGTGGCCGCCACGGTCGCCGCCAAACACGGTGCGATCCTGGCCGGGGTGGGACAGGCTCCTGGCACGGCGGTCAGCCCGGACGTCTGGGTGCCCGACTCGTCCACCTGGCTGCTGCGGCTGAAGAGCGGTGGCGCGACCGCGTTCGACCCGGGTAACGGGGCCTCGATCGCCCGCAGCCCGGTGGTCGTGGCGATGCCGGAGCCGATCGCGTCCCGTCTCGGCTGGCCAAAGAAGGAACTCACCTGGGCCCAGCTCGTCGGGCAGGTCAACAGCTCGAAGCCGCTGAAGGCCGGCATCGTCGATCCGACCCGGGACGCGGCTGGTCTCTCCGGTCTGCTCTCGCTGACCACGGCCGCCGCGGCGGCCGGCAAGGACGCCCAGAAGGACACCGTTGGTGCGCTGCGCGCGCTGTCGACCAGCGCCTCCAACCTGCGGCAGGACCTTCTGGCCAAGTTCCCGACCTCCTCCGATCCCACCACGGTGGCCCGCAGCCTCGGCGCGGCGGCGATCTCCGAGGAGGACGTGATCTCGTACAACGCCAGGAAACCGGCGGTCCCGCTGGCCGCGCTGTACCTGCAGCCGGCGGCGACGCCGCTCGACTATCCGTATGCGGTGCTGCCCGGGATCGAACCGGCCAAGGCATCGGCGGCCCAGGTGCTCTTCGAGGCGCTCACCACCACCGACTTCCGCGATCGGCTTGCCCCGTTGTCACTGCGGGCGCCGGACGGCAACTGGGGTGCCGGGTTCAGCGCCCCGCCGGGCGCGCCGAGCCCGGAGGCGGGCGGGGTGTCGGCTCAGCAGGCCGGTGGCGGCAACACCGCCGGTGACCTGGACCCGCAGGCGGTGGACCAGGCGGTGACCAGCTGGTCGGTAGCCACGCAGTCCGGCCGGATGCTCTGCGTCATCGACGTCTCCGGCTCGATGAGGGCGCGGGTGGCGACAGCCAACGGCGCGAGCCGCCTGCAGGTCACGGTGGACGCCGCCCGACGCGGCCTCAACCTCTTCGACGACAGCTGGCAGATCGGCCTGTGGGAGTTCTCCACGAACCTCGATGGCGGGCGGGACTACCGGCGGCTGGTGGAGATCGGTCCGCTGAGCACCCAACGCAGCAAGCTCGAGCAGGCGCTGAGCCCGATCCAGCCGACGAACGGCGACACCGGCCTGTTCGACACGGTGCTCGCCGCGTACAAGGCGGTCCAGGAGGAATGGGACCCTGGCCAGGTCAACTCGGTCGTGTTGTTCACCGACGGCGTGAACGACGACGACAACGGCATCAGTCAGCAGGTCCTGCTGAAGGAGCTGGAGCGGATCAAGGACCCGGAGCGCCCGGTGCAGGTCGTCCTGATCGGTATCGGCCAGGACGTCAGCAAGGCGGAGCTGGAGTCGATCGCGAAGGTCACCGGTGGTGGTTCGTTCGTCACCGAGGATCCGACCAACATCGGCTCGATCTTCCTGAAGGCCATCGCGCTACGGAAGGCCGGGACCTGACCGGCCACTCAGCGGCGGGGCCTGTCGTGCCGCTGGCTTCCGTACGACGCGCCCTCCCGGTTCCTGACAGGCGGCTCAATGTGACGGCAATACGTCCGAAGCAGTCGGCCGCCATGATTCTCGGGCAGGATGTCGTCGTGCTCCGGGCGGCGACTGGGTCGGCCCGGATCCGGCCGGTCGGGTCGGTGACGGTGAGTGGGGAGGATCGGTGACGTCGGCGACGCTGTTGACCCCCGCCCGGGAGACGTCGGCTGCAGGCGACCCCCCGTCCCGCTCGGCGGCGCGCACCGCCGAGCGGTCCTACATCCGGGCACTGGTGGTGCTCGACACCGCGGTGCTGATCGTCGCCGTTCTCATCGGGTACGTCGCCCGCTTCGGCGACGAGGAGCCGAGCACCGCCGAGGTCCCGTACGTCGTGCTGGCACCCGCCCTGGTGCTGGCCTGGCTGGCCGCACTGAAGGCACTGCGGTGCTACGACGACCGGGTTCTCGGGTACGGCGCCGACGAGTACCGCCGGGTGAGTTCGGCCAGCCTGCGGCTCGCCGGGACCATCGCGATAGCCGGCTACATCTTCGACGTCGGCGTCTCCCGGGGCTACCTCGGCATCTCCGTCGCGGTCGGCACGGTCGGGCTCGAGGTGGCCCGGTTCGCTGCCCGCAAGAGTCTGCACCGGGCCCGGTCGCGGGGCAGCGGCTGGTCCCGCAAGGTACTCGTGGTGGGCGACACCGCGCACGTGCTGGAGTTGGTGCACACGCTGCGCCGCGAGCCGTACGCGGGCTACCAGGTGGTCGGGGCGTGCATCCCGGACGCGCTGCTCGCCCCGGTCCCGCAGCGGCTGGATGACGTCCCGGTGGTCGGTTCGTTCCGGGGCATCCCAGAGGCCGCCACCGCCATCGGCGCGGACACGGTCGCCGTCACCGCCTCCGGGGAACTGACGGCCACCCGGCTGCGCCGGCTCGGCTGGCAGCTGGAGGGCACCGGGGTCGACCTGGTGGTGGCTCCGGCACTGACCGACGTGGCGGGCCCCCGGATCCACACCCGGCCGGTGGCGGGCCTGCCCCTGATCCACGTCGAGGCGCCCGAGTTCCGGGGAGCCCGCAAGCTGGTCAAGGGTCTCGTCGACCGGTCCGCCGCGCTGCTCGCGCTGGCGCTGCTGCTGCCCCTGCTGGCCGTCATCTCGCTGGCCATCAAGGTGGACAGCCGCGGGCCGGTGCTGTTCCGGCAGACCCGGGTGGGACAGGGCGGTCGGGAGTTCGGCGTCTGGAAGTTCCGCACGATGGTCGTGAACGCGGACGCCCTGCTGGCCCAGCTGTCGACCCGCAACGAGACCGACGGGCTGATGTTCAAGATGCGCGACGACCCGCGGGTGACCCGGATCGGTCGGTTGCTGCGCAAGTGGTCGCTGGACGAGCTGCCCCAACTCGTCAACGTCCTGCTCGGGCAGATGAGCCTGGTCGGGCCCCGCCCCCCACTGCCGTCGGAGGTCGCCCGGTACGACGGCGACGTGGCCCGGCGGCTGTTGGTCAAACCCGGCATGACCGGCCTCTGGCAGGTCAGCGGCCGGTCGGACCTGAGCTGGGAGGATGGGATCCGGCTCGACCTCTACTACGTGGAGAACTGGTCGCTGGCGGCTGACCTGACGATTCTGTGGAAGACGTTCGGCGCGGTGATCAACAGCCGCGGCGCGTACTGAACCGGCCGGATGCCGGGCTGGTCGAGCCCGCTCCGGTCCGGGCAACGGCTCAACCAACTCGCCGTCGAGCACCTGCCCGGTGCGCGCTGAGGCGACCGGTACAGCACCCGTCGCCGGGGCACGCGGCCGGCAGCGCCGCCCGCCACCGACCCCGGTGACCGGGCCCCGTTCCCATCCTGGTTGGCTGCGGAACATGACGGTGGTCGGAGACGGCGCGGCGCGAACGTGGGGCGGCGGCGCCGCACACCGGCTCTACAGCGTGATCGTGTTCGTGCTGCTCGCGTCCCTGGACAACGTGGCGATCGGCCTGGTCCCCCCGCTGTACGGCTCGATCGCCGACGTGTTCGAGGTGCCGCAGCGCCTGCTCGGCCTGGTCACCGCCAGCACATTCCTGATCAGCGCGGTGGCGGCGGTCGGCTGGGCCTACGTCGGCGACCGCACCAACCGCAAGCCGCTGCTCATGGTCGGCACCCTGATCTGGGCGGTCGGCACCGGTGGCAGCGCGGTCGCCGGGAGCTACCCCGCGTTCCTGGCCGCGCAGTTGGTCGGTGCGGTCGGGCTCGGCGCGGTCGGTTCGGTCGGGTTCTCGGTGGTCACCGACCTCATCTCGCCCCGCCGGCGCGGGCTGGTGATGAGCTTCTGGGGGCTGTCCCAGGGCGTCGGCACGCTGGCCGGCACGCTGGTCGGCGGGCTGCTCGGCGCGGCCGACTGGCGGCGGCCCTTCCTGGTGCTGACCGTCGTCGGTCTTGCCGCCACCGCGGCGTACCTGTTCACCTACGACATCCGGCGTGGGCAGAGCGAACCGGAGCTTGCCGAGGTGCTGGCCGGTGGAGCCGAGTACGACTACCGGATCAGCCGAGCCGACCTGGCGCATATTCTCGGCCGGCGGACCAACCGGTGGCTGATCCTTCAGGGCCTGACCGCGCAGGCCGCGTTCGGGTCGCTCGTGTGGCTGCCCGTGCTGTTCACCGAGCGGGCCGTCGCCCAGGGCTACTCGGCCGCCACGGCGGTCGTGGTGGGCAGCGTCTTCGCCACCCTGTTCCAGCTCGGCGGCGTCTTCTCCATCCTCGGCGGCCTGGTCGGGGACGCGCTGCAGCGGCGTACGCCCTCCGGCCGGGCACTGGTCGCGGCGGTCGGCATCCTCGCGGCGCTCCCGTTCTACCTGGTGCTCTTCTTCGTGCCGATCCGCATCGACGTGCCTGACGGCGCCGACTCCGGCGCCGTGGCCCGGGCGGTGCTGGCCAGCGTCCTGACCGAACCGACAGTCGGGCTCAGCCTGCTCACCGCGTTGCTGGCGCTGGCGCTCACCTCTGCCAACTCGCCGAACTGGTTCGCGCTGATCGCCGACGTCAATCCGCCGGAGCACAGGGGCACCGTGTACAGCCTCGGCAACCTGGTCAACGGGGTCGGCCGGGCCGCCGGCAACGGCCTGGTCGGGGTGGCGTTCCACGGGCTGCGGGCAGCCTTCCCACCGCCGCTGAACTACGCCGTCGGGCTCGCGGCCTTCCAGCTGTTCTTCGTGCCCACCGGGATCATGTACTGGCTGGCGGCGCGCACCTCGCCGCGCGACATCGCCGACGTGCGCGACCTCCTGCACGCCCGCGCGGAGCGGATGTGAGGAAGGGCCCCGGAAAGACGCCTCGCGCGGGGCGGTAACCGGGCCCTTCCGGACACCTCACGTGCTACCACCTCACGACGACCGCACCCACACCGTCACGTCGGTGGGCACCCGGCCATCGTCGGTGAGCGGGGCGCTGGCGGCGACCACCTCGCCTGCCGGCACCGGCGCGGCGGCGGTGCCGAAGTTGGTCAGCACAGTCAGCCCGCCGGTGCGGAAGCCGAGCACCTCGTCACCGGTGGCGAGCCACGCCAGTGGGCCCCGGCCCAACCCGTGCTCGTGGCGCAGGCGCAACGCGGCACGGTACAGCTCGTACGTCGAGCCGGGCACCCCACGCTGTCGGTCCAGCGCGTACTCCGCCCAGCTCGTCGGCTGCGGCAGCCAACTCGCGTCGGTCGGCCCGAACCCGTACGACGGGGCGTCGGCCTCCCACGGGATCGGTACCCGGCAGCCGTCCCGGCCGCGGTGGGTGTGGCCGCTGCGTTCCCAGGTCGGGTCCTGCCGGGCCTCGTCCGGCATCGTGGTGTGCTCTGGAAGCCCCAGCTCTTCGCCCTGGTACAGGTAGGCGGAGCCGGGCAGGGCAAGCATCAGCAGGGTTGCCGCCCGTGCCCGGCGCAGTCCGAGCGCGGCGTCCGGCTGCTCGTCGCCGATGCCGATGCCGTGCGGGCGGGGGGCGCCGGCCGGCAGGCCGAGCCGGGAGGCGTGCCGCACCACGTCGTGGTTGGAAAGCACCCAGGTGGTCGGCGCGCTCACCGTGTCGGTGGCTTCCAGCGAACGGGTGATCACCGCGTACTGGGCGGGCGCCGTCCACGAGGCAAGCAGGTACTCGAAGTTGAACGCCTGGTGCATCTCGTCCGGGCGGACGTACCGGGCCAGCCGCTCGGCCGGCTCGACCCACGCCTCCGCGACCAGGATCCGCTCGCCGGGGTAGCCGTCCAGCAGGGCGCGCCAGTCGCGGTAGATCTCGTGGACGCCGTCCTGGTCCCACATCGGCGGGTGCGGCCTGTCGACCTGCTGGCCGGAGAGGATCTCCTGCGGTTCCTGCCAGTCGGCCAGGTCGGCCTGTTTGATCAGGCCGTGCGCCACGTCCACCCGGAAGCCGTCCACACCCCGGTCCAGCCAGAACCGCAGCACGTCGACGAACTCTGCCCGAACCTGCGGGCTGTCCCAGTTGAGGTCGGGCTGGGCGGGGTCGAACAGGTGCAGGTACCACTGACCGGGCCGCCCGTCGGCCTCGGTGACCCGGGTCCAGGCCGGCCCGCCGAAGACGCTCTGCCAGTCGTTGGGCGGCCGATCGCCGCCCGGACCGGTGCCGTCGCGGAAGACGTACCGGGCGCGCTCGGGGCTACCCGGGGCGGCGGCCAGCGCGGCCGTGAACCACCGGTGCGCGGAGGACGTGTGGTTGGGCACGAGGTCGACGATGACGCGCAGACCGCGCGCGCGGGCCTCGGCGATCAGCTTGTCCGCGTCCGCGAGCGTGCCGAACAGCGGGTCCACGTCCCGGTAGTCGGCCACGTCGTATCCGGCGTCGGCCTGCGGCGACGGGTAGAACGGCGAGAGCCAGACGGCGTCCACGCCCAGCTCCACCAGATGGTCGAGACGGGCGGTGATGCCGGGCAGGTCGCCGATCCCGTCGCCGTTCGAGTCGGCGAAGGAGCGCGGGTAGATCTGGTAGATGACGGCCTCGGTCCACCAGCGGGTGACCGGGCCGGCTGACTGCTCCTGGTGCGTCGGGTTGCCGTTCAGGGCCTTCTCCCATGGTCGAGCCGCACGGGCGGCGGTCTGCGGTCTGTCGGGCGGCGGTGCTGGGCTGCCGTTCAGTGTGCCCGGGGCGGTGCGGTCGACTCACGCGCTTTCCGCCCCGCCGCCGGTCCGACCGGTGCGGGAGCGCGGATCAGCCCTTGACGCTGCCGGCGAGTAGCCCGCGTACGAAGTAGCGCTGCAACGACAGGAAGACGATCAGCGGTACGACGATCGCGACGAACGCGCCGGAGGTGAGGCGTTGCCACTCGTTGCCCCGGGTGCCGGCCAGCTCCGCCAGTCGGACGGTGAGCGGTGCCGTCTCGTCGCCGCCGCCCGCGAAGATCAGAGCGACCAGCAAGTCGTTCCAGACCCAGAGGAACTGGAAGATGCCGTACGCGGCCAGCGCCGGGGTGATCAGCGGAAGCACGATGGTGCGGAATATCTTCGGGTGGGTGGCTCCGTCGACCCGGGCCGCCTCCATCAGGTCCCTCGGCAACTGCGACACGAAGTTGTGTAGCAGGAAGACACCCAGTGGCAGCGCGAAACAGGTGTGGGCGAACCAGACCTGGATGAACCGCTGTTCGTCGTCGAGGTTCCAGGCGGGCAGCAGGTTGACGCCGCCGACGCTGACGCCCTCGGAGAAGAAGCTGAGCAGCGGGACCAGCGCCATCTGCAACGGCACGATCTGCAACGCGAAGACGCCGATGTAGATCCAGTCCCGACCGCGGAAGTTGATCCACGCCAGCGCGTACGCCGCCAGCGCCGCGAAGGCCAGCGGAAACAGTACCGACGGTAACGTGATGACGATCGAGTTGACGAAGTAGCTCGCCAACTGGCCGGCCGACGAGGAGCGGCCGAACAGCACCTGCTCGTAGTTCTCCAGCGTCAGCTGGGGGTCCGAGAAGAACGTCCACCAGCCGGTCGTCTTGATCTGGTCCTCGGGCCGGAACGACGAGACGAACAGCCCGAACGTCGGGATGGTCCACACGATCGCGATCACGATCGAGGCGACCGTGGCCCAGCGGGTGTTGAGCCGCCCGCGGACCCGGCCGGCGGAGGTCGTTGGCCGCGGATCGGCGGCCGTTCCGGGGCGCGGGGGAGTCGTCGTGGTCACGGGTCATACCTCCCGCTGGCGGCGCAGGTTGCGCACCTGATAGATGACGATCGGGATGACCAGGACGAACAGCACCACGGCGAGGGCCGAGCCCTGCCCGGTCTGCCCGAACCGGAACGCCTGGTTGTACATCTCGGTGGCGATCACGTTGGTGTTGAAGTTGCCGTTGGTCATCGTGCGAACGATGTCGAAAAGCTTCAACGTGGCGATCGAGATGGTCACCACCACCACGATCAGCGCGGGCCGGATGCTCGGCAGGGTTACCCGCCAGAACAGCTGCCAGGCGTTGACGCCGTCGATGCGGGCCGCCTCGATGATGTCGGCGGGGACAGCCTTGATCGCCGCGGAGAGCACCACCATCGCGAAGCCCGCCTGGATCCAGATCATCACCACGATCAACAGCAGGGTGTTCAGCGGCGCGTTCAGCAGCCACTGCCGCGGCTCGCCACCGAACCACACCCAGATCTGGTTGAGCAGGCCGATCTGCTCGGCCCCCTCGGGGCGGAACGCGTAGACGAACTTCCAGATGATGCCGGCGCCGACGAACGAGATCGCCATCGGCAGGAAGATCAGCGACTTCGCCAGGGCCTCCAGCCGCGCGCGGTCGACGAGCACCGCGTAGACCAGGCCGACGGAGGTGGCCAGCAGCGGCACCAGGAGCACCCAGATGGCGGTGTTCACCAGAATGTCGATGATCTCCGGCCGGTCGAGCATCCAGCCGTAGTTGCGCAGGCCGACCCAGTTCGTGCTGTCGCCGTCCTTGAACGACAGCACGAGGGTGCGGATTGCCGGGACGACCAGCCCGATGCCGAGCATCAGCAGCGCGGGCAGCAGGAAGAAGAGGGCGAACAGGCCCTCGCGGGGACGGCGGCGGCCGGTTTCGGTCGCCGTCCCGGCGGCGACGGCCGCGGCGAGCCGGGCCTCCCGGCGGCGGGCGAGCCGCGTGGGTACCACGTCGAGCAGCAGCAGGAGGCCGCCCACCACCGCCGCGAAGGCGACCACCCCGTACAGCAGCATGGCGAGTTTCGGCGCCTCGTCGGCGAAGTCGACGTTCATCCGCCCCTCCGGTGAGCGTGCGGGCTGGGCAGCGGTGGCCCGGCCCGGACGGGCCGGGCCACCGGGGCAGTCGGATCAGTTGGGCCAGGAACTTTCGATGGCGTCCAGCGCTGCCTTGGTGTCCTTGCCGTTGGTCCAGGACACCATCTCCTTCCAGAAGGTCCCGGCGCCGACGGCGGCGGGCATCAGGTCGGAGCCGTCGAAACGGAAGACGGTGCTGTCGTCCTGGAGGATCTCGACCGACAGCTTGTCGATCGGGTTGGCGACGTTGGCCAGGTCGAGCTTCTTGTTCGCCGACACCCAGTTGCCCAGTTTGGCCCGGCCGTCGGCGTACTCGCCGGAAGCGAGGTACGTCTGCACCGCCTGGACTTCCGGGCGGTCGGCGAAGGCGGCGACGAACTCGCCGCCGCCCAGCACCGGCTTGCCCTTGGTCGGGTCGATGGCCGGGAAGTAGAACGCGAAGACGTCACCGTCCTCGGCCACCCGGGTGCCCTCGGGCCACTGGTTGGCGTAGAACGACGCCTGCCGGTGCAGGGCGCACGTACCCTGGACGATCGGCAGGCCTCCCTCCTGGAACGAGGTGGTGGCGATGCTCTTCACGCCGCCGTAACCGCCGTTGACGTACTTCTCGTTGCGCAGGATGGTGCCGGCGCGGTCGACCGCTTCGACCACGCGCGGGTCGTTGAACGGGATGTCGTGTGCCGTCCACTGGTCGTAGACCTCGGGCGTCTGCGTGCGCAGCATGACGTCCTCGATCCAGTCTGTGGCGGGCCATCCGGTGGCATCGCCGGACTCGATGCCGGCGCACCACGGCTTCATGCCGCTGGCCGCGATCGTGTCGCTGAGCTTCATCAGGTCGTCCCACGTGGTGGGTACGGTCCAGCCCTTTTCCTGGAACATCTTCGGCGAGTACCAGACGAACGACTTGACGTTCGAGCCCAGTGGGGCTCCGTAGAACTGTCCGCCGACGGTGCTGTATTTCAGCCAGTCGGCCGAATAGTTGTCCTCCGCCATGGCCTTGGTCTCGGCCGACGCCGGTTTGAGCTTGCCGGCTTCGGCGAAGCGGGCCAGCAGGCCCGGTTGGGGGATGAAGGCGATGTCGGGCGCATTGCCGCCGTCGACCCGGACCTGCAACTGCGCCTCGAACTCGCCGCTGCCCTCGTAGTCGACCTCGATGCCGGTGCACTCGGCGAACTGCTCCCAGGACTGCTCGAGCAGGTCGGCCTCCGCGTCCCGGATGGACGCGTAGATGGAGACCTCCCCGCCATCGTGGCCCTGGTAATACTCGTACGCCGCGCACTCCGCGGAATCGGCTTTGCTGCCGTCGTCGTCGCCGGTACCGCAGGCGGTGGCGCTGAGCGCCAGTCCGAGCACGCCGGCGATCGCGAGGGCCTGGCGTGGTCTGGCAATGACCGCCATGCCGTCCTCCTTCCTTGCCGGCGCGCGGTTAGGACGACGGGCCGGGCGCCGGTCCGATGGGCGTGCCCACATGTAAGCGCTTGCATGTGAGGTGGTCCACCCTGGAAGGGACACGACCGAGTAACGATCTGGACACATGGTCGTCCCTGGACGGCCTGGTCGGGCCGGGTCCGTTGGGGATTTCCTCGGCCTGGCAGCGCCCATCTGCCGGCGCGATGTCCACCGAGGCTTCTCGGCACCGGTTGCGTTCAGTCCCCCTCGGGGGTCAGCTGTTCAGCCGCCAGATCGAGTAGTTGAGCGCGGCGGCGAAGGTGACCCAGGCCCAGTAGGGGAGCAGCAGCGCCGCGGCGGCCCGGGAGATCAGCCAGCAACTGACGACCGCCACGCCGATCGCCAGCCACAGGAGCAGGATCTCGGCGAACGCCAGACCGTACCGTCCGGCGCCGAAGAACAGGGGAGTCCAGATCGCGTTGAGCCCGAGTTGTGCGGACCAGGCCCAGACGGCCGGCCCGAAGCCGGTGCGGCGCCACACCAGCCAGCCGGCCACCGCGATCATGGTGTAGAGCATCGTCCAGACCGGCCCGAACAGCTCCGGCGGCGGTGCCCAGGAAGGCTGGGTGAGGCTGGCGTACTCGGCGGCGGTGCCGCGGACGCCCAGCGCGCCGATCGCAGCGGCGACGAAGACGGCCGCACCGAAGCCGAGCAGTGCCCACCACTGTCGCGTGCCGCCGGCCCGCCGGACGCGCCGCGAAGTCTCCATGGTCGAGACATCTCCTCGCTGGGTGGAACCGCCCCGGACGTCGACGACCTCGGACGGGGCTCGGCACCGGGGTCGTCGCCCCCGGTCGGCTCCGGTCGGGAGACGACGGAGCTTCGGTGGCGACGACCCGGGGTCCCTCGGGTGGTGGTCTCGGCTCGCGCGTGACGCGGCGTCGAGCCGTCAGGTCAGCTCACGATGCGGACACCGCCGGGGCCGACCAGCAGGCCGACGACGATGAGGACGATGCCCCAGAGAATCTGCCGCCGGAACAGCGCGAGAATGCCGGCGACCACCAAGATGACCGCGAGGATCCAGAGAATCAGCTCCATGGTGGCCCAGTACCCTTGGCGTCGATCCGGGAAACCTCACCCTGGTCAAGGTGATCGCCCAGGTGGAAGACGCTGTACGCCTGCTTGATCACCGGGTGCGCCACGTTGCGTACGCGGACCCCACCGGGTGTGGTCCCCCGCTCGGCTCCGTGGTGGGCGTGCCCGTGCAGAGCCAGGGCGGTCGGCGCCGAGTCGATCGCCAGGCCCAGCTGGTAGCAGCCGAGGAACGGGTAGATCTCCAGCGGCTCGCCGGCCAGCGTATCCGGCACCGGCGAGTAGTGGGTGAGCGCGACCAGTAGGTCGCAGTCGAGAGAACGCAGCGCGGCGCCGAGCGCGTCCGCGCTCTCCGTGGTGGTCCGGACGAGCGCCTTCATCTCCGGCTCGCCGAAGTCACTGGCGCAGCGACCGGCGAACCCGCCGCCGAACCCCTTCACCCCGGCGACGCCGAGCCGGCCGCCCGCACACTCCAACACCACGCTGGTGCCCTCCAGCACGGTGATCCCGGCGTCCTCCAGCGCCCGCACCACCTGCGGCACCTGGTCGCACTGGTACTCGTGGTTGCCGAGCACGGTGATCACCGGCACGCCCAGGCCGCCGAACTCCCGGGCCACGCAGCGCGCCTCGGCCGCACTGCCGTGCCGGGTCAGATCACCCGCGAGTAGCAGCACGTCGGCGCAGTCAGGCAGCTCCTCCAGGGCCGGCCGGAAGTGGCCGACCACGTCCTCGTCCAGATGCACGTCGCCCACCGCGGCGATCCGGATCATCGTGCCTCCCTCAGGGCAGCTGCTCGATCTGCGCGGGCGCCTGCGCGCGGACCACCGCGATGTCGCTGGTGATCGGCACGTCCGGGAAGAGCTCGGTCACCCGGCGCAGGATCTCCTCCCGCCGGTGTGGGCTCGCCACCTCGCCGTGCAGCACGAGGCCATCTTTCCGGCGGACCGCGGTGATGCCCTGCTCGGCCACGTCGGGATGTTCGGCCAGCAGTCGGTGGACCGCAGCCTCCAGGTAGCCGTCGGGTCGTCCCGCGACGTCGTCGTGATGCTCGGTCACCCTGTCCCCTCCTCCTCGGGGGTGCCGGAGTACGGCACCACGTCCAGCCGGTCCAGCAGCACCAGGAACGCCTTCGCGTACGGCGAGTGCTGCGTCTCCTTGCGTACCCGTTCCCAGTCGATCTGCTCCCGCAAGGAGCGGGCCAACGGCAGGCCCCGGGCGAAGTCGCAGTAGTGTTGGGAGAAGCTGAGCAGCCTGTGCACCATCAACTGGGTCGCCGAGAGCACCGGCATGTGGATCGCGTCGACCGGGCGTACCACCGTGTCGACGAACGTCTCGTCGGTGACCGGGGTCTCGATGGGGCGGTGGATCAGGTCCACCATCCGGTCGTCGTCGAAGACCTTGACCAGCCAGTCCTCCGGCGGGCGCTCGGCGGTGAACCCGGCCGTCACCAGTGCCGCCAGGGCGCGGTCGACGTCGACCTCGCGGATGAGGAAGTCGACGTCGTGCTCGCTGGAGTGGCCGCCGTGGGCGTACACCGCGAAGCTGCCGACGAGCGCGAAGGGGATCTCTTCCTGCTTGAGCACGGCGGCGACCTTCTTCAAGGTGTGCACCAGGGTCCGGTCCCCGCGCTCGGCCATCTGGATCTCCCGTCGTGGTGTCAGGGGGAAGCGTCGGAGTCGCGTACCCGGCAGCGCGGCCGGCCACACCTGGCAGGCGCGCGGGTAACCGCCAATCATCACCAAAGCGGACATAGTTCTCACGCGGTGAGCGCGCGTCAGATATCCTGGGCAGGGTGGCTAGATCGAAGGAGGCACGGCGCGGCCGGGCCCGCCTGCGTACCGTCGCCCTGATCGGCATCGACGGCTCGGGTAAGACGACGCAGGCCCACCGGCTCGCCGACGCGTTGACCGCGGCGGGCTGTCCCGCCACCTACCACCGCAACGCCGGCGGTCGCCGTTTCCTGGGACGGGTGGCCCAGCGGCTGGGCCGCTCGGACGCCCAGCGCCTCCTCGGGCGGTCCGGTTTGCTGATCGCGGAGTCGGTGCTGCGTTGGCTGGCCATCGCCGCCGCCCTGGCCAGCAGCCTGCTCACCGGCCGGGTCGCGGTGATGGACCGCTACTCCGCCTGCCAGTACGCGAGTATCCGGGCGCACGGCGGGCGGCGCTGGGAGTGGCTGGCCCGCCTCGGCTACCGGCCGTTCCCCCGGCCGCAGGTGACGTTCCTGCTGGCCGTGAATCCGGCCGAGGCGTACCGGCGGATCGAGCGGCGCGGCACCGACCACGAGAGCATGCGGTATCTGACCGCGGCCGACCACGCGTACCGGACGCTGCCGGAGTGCCACACGTTCGTCGTGGTGGACGCTGGCCGACCGGCCGAGGAGCTGAGCCGGCAGATCCGGGCGCACCTCGACGGCTGGCTGGCGGCCACCGACCGGCCGCCGTCGGTCCACCCGGTCCCGCCGTCCGCGCCGCTTCCGGCCCACCGGGTCCCGCCCTCCGCGCCGGCGGCGGCGCGGACGGCGGACGGCGAGCGGGTGCCGGTGCGAACCTGAGGCGGCGTTGTGGCCGGCGGCTCAGGCGCGTCCGTACACCGGAATGCTGGCGCCGCTGGTGGGTGCGGATTCCGGGGAGGCGAGGAACCGGACGACCGGGGCGATCTCGGCCGGGGCAACCCAGCGGGAGTGATCCGCGTCGGGCTGGCCGCCTCGGTTGGCCGGTGTGTCGATGACACTCGGTAGGACGGTGTTGCACCGTACCCCGTCCATTCGGTACTCCAGCGCGACCGCGTTGGCGAAGGCGAGTACCGCCGCCTTCGCGGTGGCGTAGGCCGCCGCGCCGGCGAACGGGGCGACCGCCGCCCGGGACGAGACGCAGACCACCGCGCCGCCGCCGGCAGCCACCAGGTGCGGCAGGGCGGTCCCGGTGACCAGCCAGGTCGGCCGGAGGTTGAGCGTGAGCATGCGCTCCAGCTCCGCCACCGGGGTCTCGTGCACCCGGCCGCCGGCGGCGAATCCGCCGACGAGGTTGACCACCGCCCGCAGCGGCGCACCCGCGTCGCCGGCCGCGGCCTCGACCGCGTGCCGCGTCTCCGCCGGGTCGGCCAGGTCCGCTGTCAGTCGGACGACGTCGTCGGCGGGAGACGTCGCCCCGGGCTGGCGCTCCCGGGACGGTACGACCACCCGCCACCCCGCCGCGACGAAGGCGGCGGTAACCGCCTCGCCGAGTGCGCCCGTTCCTCCGGTGACCAACACACTTCGATCCGCCATGGGGCACACGCTAGCGCCGTGCCCCGGGCTCCGGCGGCCCGGGCCGGCCGTGGGCGTCGGATCGGCGCCCGTCCGGCCTCCGTGGCTACGCGTCGGTGGGGATTGCCGGCTGCCGGGCGAGGACGACCGGCCGGTCGGACAGCCCCGGGTCGGCCTCGTGGTGGAGGTGGTCGTACCTGGGCCGGTGGCGCACTCGGTCGCGACACGGTGAAGGGATCGCCGGGGAAGGGTGTTCCTTCCCCGGCGATCCCTTCATTTCGGGTGATCTGTCATGCGTCTCGTCGGCAGGTGTCGGTGATGGTGACGTCCGTGGCGCGGACGAAAGCCTGGCGGTGGTTGAACCAGATCTGGTGGTAGCGGATGCGTCCCGTGACGACGGTGCCGGTGCTGCCGAATGCCGTGGCGTAGTAGTCGGTGGGTACGCGGGTGGGGTCCATCGCGTAGCGCTGTCCCGCGGTGATGAGGTATTGCAGGGGAACGAGTGGCTGGGGGTATACGCCGGTGTCTCGGTAGGCGGCTTTCTCGGGGAACGGCCTGCCGTAGACGGGGATGCTGTTCTGGCCTTCGCGTGGCGAGACGACGAGTCCGCAGGTGGCGACGGCGGTCGGTTTGCGTTCCGGGTCGCGGAACCAGCCGACTTGGCCGGCATACCAGATTCCGATCCAGTCGCCGACGCGTTTGTGGACGGCGAACTGTTGTCCGGTCACGGCTTTGTCTCCCCAGTCGCTGACCTCTGTCGTGCCGGGGGATCCGTGCGGGTGTAGGGCGGGGTCGGACAGCAGTGGCGCGGTGCTGGAAGGCGCGGTGTGCAGGTAGACGAAGTTGGCTCCCTGGCGCGGCAGCTTGACGCAGGTGCCGCTGGAGCAGTCGGTGAGGACTGGCCTGTTCGTGGCGAACCTGGGGTTGATGGTGACGAGCCCGCCGTCGCGTCGGGGTGAGGACACGATCGGGGCGCGCAGCAACCTGAAGAGGCGTTCCCAGTTCCAGTACGGTCCCGGCCCGATCTGCATGCCGGCGGTGTCCTCCGGGATCGGGGGTGGTACGCCGTCGTGGCCGATGATGTGCTCGCGGTCGAGCGGGATATCGAACCTGTGTGCCAGGTAGCGGACAAGGGCGGCGGAGGTGCGGTACTGGGCTTCGGTGAACCCGCCTTCGGTGGCGCTGCCCTCGTTCTGGATGCTGATCGCGTGCATGTTCGTGTACCAGTTGCCGACTTCCCAGGCGACATCCTTGGTCCGGACCATTTGCGTGACGTGCCCGTCGCTGGCCCGAACCATGTAGTGGCTGCTCACCTCGATCGTGGGGTCCCTGAACCTTCTAATAGATTCGGCGTACGATCCGTACATGTCGTCGAAAACAATGTATTTGATCTTCAAATTGCGTGGACGGTTACCCAGGTCGTAGTTGCCGTAATCCATGGGCCCCGGACCGGTCTTGGCGTACGCGGCCGGAATGAAGTCGCATTCGAGTGTCGGCGGGCATTCAGGGACACCAGACGATTTGTCGGTCGGCGGAGAAGGATCCGCATTCGCGTGGGCAGGTATGCCCGTCACGGAGACCGTCGCCACGAGAACAGACGAGACGAGCGTGTGCTTGACAGCTTTGCGAAGCATCTTCATGAAAAGATCGTATGAGTGGTTCGTGTGACGCCATGACGACATGCGGCAATGCGCACCCGATCGGATGAACTGACATCCGCCCTGCCGCCTGGCGTGGCGCGCCCCGACGCATGGACGTGGCTGAATCTGGATCCCGTGAACCGGGCGACCCTCCGTTGGTCTGGGTGGCGCCCCGGGCGGGCCCCGGTTCGGTCGTGCGGGCGGTCCCGGGTGTGGGCGACGGTCGCCCGGTGTCGGCGAGCCCGGACCCGGCCGGGCTCCCACTCCGGTCGGGACGGTTGACGCCCAGGCCTCCTGAAAGTAAGTTCCGCCTGTGGCGAAAAGCCCGAAGGGTTCTGCAAGTCACGAGCCTGGTGGGCTGATCGTCCACATCAGTGGGCTCCTGCCGTCGCTGTCCCCCGCCGAGCAGCGGGTCGCCCGGCTGGTGGTGTCGGACCCGGCCGACGCGGCGCGCCGAACGATCACCGACCTCGCCACCGCCGCCGAGACCTCGGAGGCGACCGTCATCCGGTTCTGCCGCTCCGTCGGTCTGGACGGCTATCCCCAACTGCGAATCCGGCTCGCGGCCGAGGCCGCCCGCCGGGTCGAGCCGCCGGACGCCCGTGTCGTCGGCGGCGACATCCCGCCCGACGCGGACCTCGCGCAGATCATCGCCACCATCGCCTTCAACGACGCGCGTGCCGTCGAGGAGACGGCGCAGCAGCTCGACCCCATGGTCTGCGAGCGGGTCGTCGACGCGATCACGGCCGCCGGCCGGATCGACGTCTACGGCACCGGAGCCAGCGGCTTCGTCGCCTCCGACTTCCAGCAGAAGCTGCACCGCATCGGCCGGATCGCCTACTACTTCCCGGACCCGCACACCGCCCTCACCTCGGCTGCGCTGCTCGGGCGCGGCGACATCGCCGTCGGTATCTCGCACACGGGCGCCACCTCCGACGTGATCGAGGTGCTGGAGCAGGCTCGGGTTCGGGGCGCGGCCACGGTCGCCCTGACCAACTTCCCCCGCTCGCCGATCACCGAGGTCGCTGACTTCGTGCTCACCACCGCAGCCCGGGAAACCACGTACCGTTCCGGCGCGATGGCCAGTCGGCTCGCGCAACTTACCGTCGTCGACTGCCTCTTCGTCGGGGTGGCCGCGCGCAACCGTGCCCGGGCCCGCACGGCGCTGGAGGCGACCGCCGAGGCGGCCCAGGCGCACCGGGGCGGCTCCTCGCGGTGGCGGGCATGACCGTGGTGGAGCGGGACGAGCGGTCTTAGGGCCACCACCGGCGACCCGCGTCGGCGCACCCACCGAGCGGCGGGCCCCCGGCACTGGTCCTGCGTCCACCTGGCGGGTGGTCCAGGACGCGGGTGTGGCATGCCGTCCCGAACGCCGAGGACGACGACCCGGCGGCGCGGCCGAGGCCCGGATTGCGTTCGGTGACGTCGTGGTCGGATTCGACGCGAGCGGGTGCCCCGTACGTCCTGGGGTACTCGCCCCGTCGCGGCCGAAAAGCGCCTCACGGTCCTGTTCTGCACGAATCCGACGGTCGGTGCCTCTGGTCGGTCGATGTGTTCATCGGGGTGGACACTGGCTTCGATCGCGTCGGGTGCCGGCGCCACCAGGCCGTCGTCGCCGCTCCGAGGAGTGCGTCCGCGGTGCGCTCGCGTTGCTCGCCGCCCGGTCCGGCCCGCCCGCGCGGGGTGGGGCACAGCACTGCCCTCCGGATTGTTCACCGGGGCGTGGGGTATTACCACGGGCGTGGATGAACCGACCGGTCCACCGGTGCGTATCAGGCAGTGACCAGGATCGCAGCGCGGTGGTGACCCGGGTCGCTGCGCCTCTGGCCCAGGCAGTGCTGCCATGGATCACGTGTCGCGGCGAAATGGCGATCCACCAGCCCGTACACGGTATCCACCAGGCGGGTGCTGACAGCAAACATGGACCGTGTTCTCAGCTGATTATCAGGCATTCGTGACACTTTCGACTCACGACATGGAATCCCCGACGCGTCTCATCTGTTGTGTAGGTGTCAGCACCGACGGGCACAACGGAAGTCTCGGGGAGGGAGCTGACGGACGTGGGGATGGCAAGGAACCGGGCAACCGGCGCGAGCGAGGGGACCGTGGGCAACGTGGACAAGAACATCGGCATGCGGACCGACGAGGTCGCTGAGGAGCGCGATCTGGTTGGCGTCTACCTTCACGAGATCTCCCGGACGCCGTTGCTGGACGCCGCCACCGAGGTGAACCTCTCCAAGGCTATCGAGGCTGGCCTCTACGCCGAGCACCTGCTCGACGAGGACCGCGTTCCGGCCGGCGTCGAGCGGGCGGAGCTCGAGCGAGTGGTCGCCGAGGGCGAGCGGGCCAAGGACCTGTTCATCCGGGCCAACCTGCGACTGGTGGTGTCGATCGCCCGGCGGTACGTCCGGTCCGGGATGCCCATGCTGGACCTGATTCAGGAGGGCAACACCGGCTTGGTGCGCGCGGTCGAGAAGTTCGACTACGAGCGGGGCTTCAAGTTCTCCACCTACGCGACCTGGTGGATCCGCCAGGCCATCAGCCGAGCGATCGCCCAACAGGAGCGCACCGTACGGCTGCCCGTCCACCTGGTGGAGGACGTCAACCGGATGCGTAACGTCGCCCGCCAGCTCACCCGTGAGCTGGGCAGCGACCCGGAGCCGGAGCAGATCGCGGTGGCCCTCGGCGTCACCGTCGAGCGGGTGAACGAGCTGGTCCGCTGGTCGCAGGACACCGTTTCCCTGGACACGCCGGTCGGCGACGACGGCGACACGAACCTCGGCGACCTGGTGGCCGACAGTGACGCGCCGTCGCCGGAGGAGATCGTCCTCACCGGTCTGGAGCGGCAGCGCATCGAGGGCCTGCTCAACCACCTGGACGACCGGTCGGCTGGCATCATGCGGGCGCGGTACGGCCTCGAGGACGGCCGGGAGCACTCGCTCACCGAGGTCGCCTCGCGGTTCTCGCTCTCCCGGGAGCGGATCCGTCAGCTCGAGATCCAGGCGCTCGGCCGACTGCGCGAGCTGGCCCGGGCGGAGGGGCTCCAGGCGGCGTGAGCTGGTAGGAATGCGAGGAACGGCCGGCGTCCGACAGGGGCGCCGGCCGTTCGTCGTACCGGGACGGGTCAACGGACCCGGCCGTAGCCGGCGATCGGCATGATGGTCATGTCCCGCTTGAGTACGTTCCGGCCGGCGCTGGGCGCGTCGATGATCTTCCCTCCTCCGACGTACAGGGCGACATGTCCCAGTCCGCGGTAGAAGACGAGATCGCCCGGACGCAGCTCACCGCGGCCGATGTGCGCCACCGCACCCCACTGCATCCGGGTGTTGTGCGGTAGCGACTTGCCGGCCGCACGCCAGGCCGCCGACGTCAATCCGGAACAGTCGTAACCGCCGGGACCGTCCGCGCCCCACCGATAGGGCTTGCCCAGGGCGCCGTACGCGTAGCGGACCGCCACCCCGGCCGATCCCGACAACGCTGGCGCCTGCCGGGCGCTGTCCGGGCGGGCCGCCGGGCGTTCGGTGGCCCGCCCGTACGCCTGCCGGCGCAGCTCGTACAGCGAGGCCAGGTCACGCTCGATCCGCTGGCGGGCGTTGGCCAGTTCCCGGGCCTGGGCGGCCTGCCGTTTCAGCGTGCCGTTCAGCTGGGTCTTCTCAGTGTTCAGGCGACGCTGGTCGTCGGTGAACGCGGCGATCCGTTGCTGTCGATCGCGGGCCAGTTGGTCGACCGTGGCGAGCCGGTCCAGCCGCGAGGTGGCGTCGCCCGGCCGCAGCAGCGCGGCGGCGGTGCCGACGTCACCGGTCTTGTACGCGGTCACGGCGATTTCGTTCACCTCGGCCCGGCTTCGCTCCGCCTGCTGTTCCAGCGGCCCGATCCGGGCCTGTAATCGGGCCACGGTCGCCTTGTTCGTCTTGATCTGCTCGGCGAGCGCGTTGTGCGCCTCCACGACGCGTTCCAGCTCCGCGGAGGCCCGCTCGATCCGCCGGGTCAATTCGGCGGGGGATGGTTCGGCCCGGGCGGGCACGGCCGGTGCGACCAGTGCGGCCGACACCGCCGCGACCGCGAGGGCGCGCAGCGTGTTCCGGATGGACGACAAGAGCGATCGGCTCCTCTCCCACCGGCCGCCGGGTGCGCTGAGGCTCCGGCGGCACCGGGCCCGCGCCGTCCGGATGGGCGGCGGTCGACGGGCTGGCAGGGACAACCTAACCCGGGGCGGGAGTGGCCCGCAGTGGAAGTAGGGGCGATTGTTGTTGGGCAGCAGCATGTGAACGTGAGTGTCCTGACGGTCAGTGGTGACCCGTGAGCACAACCTGCCTGCTTGGCCGGATATGCAAAGTTCGTCGTTCTGGGCGGATGTCGCCGGCGGCTGGCGCGCGATGCCCGGATAAGCCGGACTTGGCGGTGTCTATCCGGCGGCAGCGTCGTCGGACCGCCCCGGCCGACCCCCGCGAACCCGCCTGGCCGCTGGCGGGCGGGTCACACAATAGGCGCGGAGCCGGAGTCCCGCCGACAGGCAATACCGCCCGCGGCGGGCGTCAGCCGACCCGGCGCCGAGCCGCGGGAGGTCCGCCGTGGATCCGCACCCCACCACACCGCCGACGTCGTCACCGCACGGCGCCGGGTCGCACACCACGTTGCTCTACGCCCGGCCCGGGATCGTCGTCACCGTCGACCGTCTCACCATCGGCCACAGCAGCTGGCCCGTGGCCGAACTCACCCACCTGCACACCACCCGTGGCCCCCACGACCGAGTCGCCGTCCGGGCCGTCCTGGTCACCGGGGGAATGATCAGCGGCGTCGGGCTGCTGCTGGGCTTCACCGGCGGGCTGCACCGGCTCACCGCCGGGGCCTACCTGACGATCGGGGCGGTGTTCCTGCTGCCGGTGTTGCTGGCCGTCGCCGGCGACCGGTGGCGGCCCCCCGCGTACGAGCTGTGGGGCCGGCTCCGGGGCACCGACGAGTTGCTCTTCGCCAGCGACGACGAACGGCAGTTCGGTCAGGTCACCCGCGCCCTGCGTCGGGCGCTGGAGATGCGCCGGCACGGCGGCTGGGAGGATCCGCTCGCCCCGGCCGCCCCCTGGCGGCCGGGGCGCTGAACGGTCAGCGGCTGGGGGCGTCGGCGACCGGCTTCGGGGCCACCCCGGGCCACGCGGTCACCCAGCCGCTCACCCGCCGCTCGGCGAAGAACGAAACGAACGGCACGGTGCCGGCCAGCATCACCAGGACCATCCGCTTCAACGGCCAGCCCGCGCGGCGGGCCAGATCGAAGGTGGCCACCAGGTAGACCATGTAGAGGAAGCCGTGGGCCTGACCCACCGTCTCCACCAGCACCGGGTTGTCGAAGCCGTACTTCAGCGGCATGCCGATCACCACGAGCAGGATCAGCGCCACGCCGACGATCCAGGCGATCACGCGGTACCGGGTCAGGGCTGCGCCCACCGTCGTCCGTCCTTTCGACCCGGCCTCAGCCGGGGTAGTCGCCGGGCCGGGCGCCCGGATTGTCGTTCAGCCACCGTAGGTAACGGTTGTAGGCGGCGAGGTCCGCGTCCTCGCCGTCGGGCGCCGGAGCCGCCGGGCGGGCGACCCGGACGGGCCGGCGTAGCACCGGACGGCCAGCGGCGACCGGCGACTCCTCGGCCAACCGCGGGTCGGCGGCGGTGGCCGTTGGGCCGTCGGGCTCCCCGGCGGCACCGCGCAGCGCGTGTCGGACCTCCCGCCACCACAGGAAGACCACGAAGCCGGCGAAGACCGGCCACTCCACCGCGTAGCCCCAGCTGATCGCGTTCCCGCCGGCGGCGCGGCTCAGCTGCCACCAGCCCAGCCCGAGGAAGGCCGCGACGAGCGCGACCATGGCCACGTGGCGCACGATCCACGCCGGGGTCCAGAGCCGCTTCATGACGTCGAGGGTACCGGGACAACGGCGGTCTCCGACGCGGTGTCGTAGTCGCGGGAGGGTTTGCCGAGACCCCGTGTGGGCATCCGTCCAGACGCCGGCCCAGAACAGACCAGGGGGGCGATGATGACCGGATCCGTACGGCGGGACGAGTTCCCGAGCCCGGAGCAGCGAATGCCGGAGTGGGACGGAGACCACCTGCACGACATGGCTTCCGGCGACGCGGACACCGACGGCGAGCTGCTCGGCATCGACCCCGCCGAGCTCGGTGACGAGGACCTGATCCGCGAGATGCACAGCCTGCACCGCACCCGGTTGGACACCCTGCGGCACGCCACCGACTCGGCGCTCGCCAACCACCTGCGCCGGACGGCCGATCTGGAGACGGAGTACCTGGCCCGACACCCCGGCCGTGAGGTCGACCCGAGCCGGCTGCGGGGCTCGTGATGGCCTCCGCCGAGCGGGGGGTGTCGGCGCCGCCGGAGGTGGTTTTCAACACGGCCACCGACCCGAACCGGGCGTCGGCGTGGCTGCCGGAGCCGTTGCGCGTCGACGGTGCGCCGGCGGAGCACGTCAGCGCCGAGGAACTGGCCGCTCGCTGGCGGGCCGCCGGGGAGTGGGCTGCTGAGCTGCGGGTTGACCCGGCTGACGCCGGCGGCGCCCGAATCCGGCTCGACCTGACCGGCGGCGGCGCCGATCACCTTGTCGACACCGCCCTGGACAGCCTCGCCCGCGAGGTGGCCGACAACCTCCAGGCCGGGTGAGCCGCGCAGGGGTGTGGCTGGCCGTGTCGGCTGGCCGGCACCGGGAGAAACAGGAAGAGGGAGACCGGGTGACCCACCTGAAGGAGAAGGTGGCGCGTCTGCGCCGTTCGTACGCGCCGCATGAATACCGACCGCTCGGCGGCTACCTCGTGGCCATGGGCACGTACGCCGGTGTGACCGCGAGTCTCGCCGCGTTGGTGAAGGTCACCGGCCGGCCGGTGCCGCGGCGGCCGGCCCTCGCCGACGTGATGCTGCTCTGCGTCGCCACGCACAAGCTCAGCCGGTTGCTCGCCAAGGACGCCGTGACGAGTCCGCTGCGGGCGCCGTTCACCCGGTACACACAGCCGATCGGCAGCGGCGAGGTGATGGAGGCGGTCCGCGACTCGGGCAGTTCCACCCGGCACGCGATCGGGGAACTGGTGAGCTGCCCGTTCTGCCTGGCCGTCTGGGTGGCCACCGGGCTCACCGGCGGGCTGGTGCTGGTGCCACGGCTGACCCGCCTCGTCGCCACCGCGCTCACCGCCGTGACGGCGTCGGACTTCCTCCAGATGGCGTACGCGGTGGCGCAGCGTGTCGCCGAGGGCGGTGGCGAGCACTGAGCCGTGGCCGGGCCCGGCCGCCGGTAGCGTCCCCCGCCAGGATCCCCAGCTCGAACGATGCGGTCCCCAGCTCGAACGATCCCCGGCTCGTGGGCGAACCAGACCCCCGGCGTGCGGACGGGGCCGGGCGCCGACCCGTCCGCACGCCGGTCAGCTCTCCTCGCCGGACCAGCCGCGTGGAGCCTCCGTCTCCCGCACGTCCACGTCCTCGCCGGTGATGACGTCCCGGTCGACGGCCGTGCGGTCGTGCTCGTTGGCGAAGTCCGGTTCCGGCAGCGTGTCCCGGTCGCCCGGCGGCTGGCCGAGCGCCGCGAGCTTTTCGTGGTGTTCCCCGGGCTGCTTCTCGTGCTGGGGCATGTCGCTCTCCTTCGCGCCGAGCGTGTGGGGGTCCGGTGCGATCGGTCGGGCGAAAGCGGCCCGCGACGTCAGGTGAGCGAACCGCCGAGCACGTCGGCCGCCTCGTCGACGGAGTACTCGCCCTCGGGCAGCGCGGCGATCCGGGTGAGCAGCTCCGCCGGCATCTCCGCGGCGACGGCCCGGCGATAGATGTCGCTCTGACTGATCCGTTCCTGGCCGCGGTAGAGGTCCTCGAGCAGGTCGTCGAGGCGCCGGAGGGACGACTCGGTCCCGGGCGCCTCGGTCACGGGTGGGTTGTCGGTCACGTCCGTCGCCTACCCGACCGCCGCCCCGCCAAACGCACCCGGCCGACCTCGTTGGTCGGGAGGTTCCCGTGCCCGGCACGGGAACCTCCCGACCAACCGGCCGAGGGTCGAGGAGTCAGGGCAGGGCGGGGGTGGGGCGGCGGGTGCGGACGGCCGCGGCCAGGTCGGTCAGGACCTGGTCGGTCAGGTCCCAGCCGATGCAGGCGTCGGTGATCGACTGGCCGTAGGTGAGCTCGCGGGTCGGGTCCAGGTCCTGCCGGCCCGGCAGGAGGAAGCTCTCCAGCATCACCCCGACGATGCCCCGCTGCCCGGCCACAAGCTGGGCGGCCACGTCGGCGGCCACCAGCGGCTGGTTGCGGTGGTCCTTGCCGCTGTTGGCGTGGCTGGCATCGATGACCAGCCGCTCGGGCAGGCCGGCCGCTCGCAGCAGCTCCAGAGCTCCCGCCACCGACTCCGCGTCGTAGTTCGGCCGGCCGCCGCCGCCGCGCAACACCAGGTGGCCGTCCGCGTTGCCCCGAGTGTGCATGATCGCCGGGGTGCCGGAGACGTCGATGCCGGGGAAGACATGCGGCACGCCGGCCGCGCGGATGGCGTCCACCGCCGTCGAGACGCTGCCGTCGGGGCGGTTCTTCATGCCGATCGGCATGGACAGGCCGGAGGCGAGCTGCCGGTGCACCTGGCTCTCCACCGTGCGGGCGCCGATCGCGCCCCACGCCACCGTGTCCGCGATGTACTGCGGGGAGATCGGGTCCAGGAACTCGCAGCCCACCGGGAGTCCCAGCCGCAGCACGTCGAGCAGCAGCCTACGGGCTTTGCGCAGGCCGGTGTTCACGTCGCCGGAGCCGTCCAGCCCGGGGTCGTTGATAAGCCCCTTCCAGCCCACCGTCGAGCGTGGCTTCTCGAAGTAGACGCGCATCACGACGAGCAGGTCGTCGGCGAGCCGATCGGCGACCTCGCGAAGCCGGTGGGCGTAGTCGAGAGCGGCGGCCGGGTCGTGCACCGAGCACGGGCCGACCACGACCAGCAGGCGGTCGTCGGTGCGGTCGAGCACCCGCCCGACCGCGCGCCGGCCGGTGAGCACGGCCGAGGAGAGTTCGTCGTCCAGGGGCAGTTCGTGGTGCAGCAGCGCCGGGGTGGTCAGCGGTACAACGCGGTCGATCCGCTGATCGCTGACCCGGTCCGTCTCCGGGGTCGTCACGGTGGCATCCTTCCGCCGACCGTGCCCGGGGCCGGCGCCCGGGACGAGCCGGCTGCTCGTACGCAAAAGGGCAGGAACGGAAGCTCCTGCCCGGCCGGCTCGATGCGGTGACGTCAGCTCACGATGAGGTCACCGGCTGGTCGAGCCGGCTGCCTAAACCATCGATACGAGCGCGTCACGCCGACTAGCGTACCCGATCCGACGGCGGCGGCTCACCCCGTCGTCCGGAAAGCCTCGCCGCACGTTCACCTGCATCGATGAAACGGACGGTAGTTTCGGCCTCACCACTCGTCGTGCCCCCCGGAGGTTCCCCCGATGGATCGTCGTACTCTCCTGCGCGCCAGCGTCGTCGGCGGCGCCGCTGCCTTCTCCGGCAGCCTCTGGGTCGGCGCCGCGACCGCGGCGCCGGCCCAACCCGGCACCAGCCCGTACGGACCGCTCCAGCCGGCCGACGCCCAGGGCATCCAGCTACCCGCCGGCTTCACCAGCCGGATCGTCGCCCGGTCTCGGCAGACCGTCGCCGGCACGTCCTACACCTGGCACTACGCGCCCGACGGCGGGGCCTGCTTCGCCGCCGGTGCCGGCTGGATCTACGTCTCGAACTCCGAGATCAATCCCGGTGGCGGTGCGTCGGCGCTGCGGTTCAACGCCGATGGCAGCATCGCCTCGGCGTACCGGATCCTGTCGAACACCCGAAAGAACTGCGCGGGCGGTGCGACGCCGTGGGGGACCTGGCTCTCCTGCGAGGAGGTCAGCCGCGGGTACGTCTACGAGACGTACCCGCAGGGCGGCACGGCCGCGGTGCGGCGGGCCGCGCTGGGGCGGTTCAAGCACGAGGCCGCCGCGTGCGACCCGGATCGCCAGGTGATCTACATGACCGAGGACGAGAGCAGCGGTCGCTTCTACCGGTTCCGCCCGACCACCTGGGGCGACCTCTCCTCCGGCACGCTGGAGGTGCTGGTCGCCGGCAGCGCGACCAGCGGCCCGGTGACCTGGGCCCGGGTGCCGGACCCGGACGGATCGCCGAGGTACACCCGCTACCAGGTCTCCGGGGCGAAGAAGTTCAACGGCGGTGAGGGCTGCTGGTACGCCGACGGGACCTGCTGGTTCACCACCAAGGGTGACAACCGGGTGTGGGCGTACGACGCGGTCGACCAGCGCATCGACCTGGCGTACGACGACTCGCTGGTCTCCGGGAGCGCCCCGCTGACCGGGGTCGACAACATCACCGGTGCCGGCTCCGGTGATCTGTTCGTGGCCGAGGACGGCGGCAACATGGAGATCAACATCATCACGCCGGACGAGGTGGTCGCTCCGTTCCTGCGAATCACCGGTCAGTCGTCGTCGGAGATCTGCGGTCCGGCGTTCTCGCCCGACGGCACCCGGTTCTACTTCTCGTCGCAGCGGGGCACCTCGGGCTCGTCCTCCGGCGGCATCACGTACGAGGTGCGCGGACCGTTCCGCTCCTGAGCGGTGGGAAGGGACCCTCGACCACGCGGAGGCGTCAACGCGGACAGCCCGCTGAGAGGGTCCCTTCCGGACCCGCGTGCGACGGCAGGGGCGGGGTATGCAGCCGGCGTGAGCGCAGAGCGAAGCGACCAGGAGCGGCTCGAGTCCCGCGCGCGTCTGCTGCCGGAGGAGGTGGCCGTCGGCAGCGCGGATCCGGAGGCGCAGGCCGAGGCCATCCTCGCCGAGTCGGACACCCGCGAGGAGAGCCGGGACGGCGCACCCGACACCGCCCTGGAGCGCCGCACGTCGGACCAGACCGTCACCCCCGCCGAGCCCCAGGACTGAGCCGTTCGGTGCGCCCCGACGCCCGCGACCGGCACCGACCATCGCGCCGGCGAAGCGCGCCGCGTGACCCCGCCAGCCACGGCGGCCCGCACGGCACCTTCCGCCCGTGCGATCGGATAGCGTCGTGCCATGCCCGACAGCGGTTATCCCTGGCCCATCGAGACGACCCGACTGGACAACGGCCTCCGCGTGGTGGTGAGCGAGGATCGCACCGCCCCGGCCGTGGCCGTGAACCTCTGGTACGACGTCGGCTCCCGCCACGAGCCGGCGGGGCAGACCGGCTTCGCCCACCTCTTCGAACACCTGATGTTCGAGGGTTCGGTCAACGTGGCCAAGACCGAGCACATGAAGCTGGTGCAGGGTTGCGGCGGGTCACTCAACGCCACCACCAACCCGGACCGTACGAACTACTTCGAGACCGTTCCCGCCGAGCACCTGGAACTGGCGCTCTGGCTGGAGGCGGACCGGATGGGTGGCCTCGTCCCGGCGCTCACCGAGGAGACCCTGGACAACCAGCGGGACGTGGTGAAGAACGAGCGGCGGCAGCGCTACGAGAACGTCCCGTACGGTGACGCGTGGCTGCGGCTGCTGCCGTTGCTGTACCCGCCCGGCCACCCGTACCACCACGCGACGATCGGCTCGATGGCCGACCTGAACGCGGCCGACCTCGCCACCTTCCAGGCCTTCCACACGACCTACTACGCCCCGAACAACGCGGTGCTCACCGTGGTCGGTGACGCCACCGCCGCCGAGGTGTTCGCCCTCGCCGACAAGTACTTTGGCGCGATCCCGTCCCGGCCCGAGATCCCGGCCGCGCCGGATGGCCGGCACGTCCCGGCAACCGGCTCGGCGGTGGCGGAGCGGGTCGTCACCGAGGTCCCGGCGCCCCGGGTGTACATCGCACACCGTACCCACCCCTTCGGCGGCCCCGGGTACGACGTGGTGACCGTGCTCGCCACCGTCCTCGGCAGCGGCCGGGGCAGTCGCCTCTACCAGCGGCTCGCCGACGGCGAGCGGCTCGCCCAGCCGGACCTGGTCGGGGCGTACGGGGTGGACCTCGCGCACGCCCCGGCGCCCTTGATCGCCACGGCCACCGCCCGGCCCGGTGTGACCGGCGAGCAGCTGGCCGCCGGGCTGGCCGAGGTGGTCGACGAGCTGGCCACCGTGCCGGTCACCGCCGCCGAGCTGGACCGCGCGAAGGCCCTGCTGAGCACCGCGTGGTGGCGACAGATGTCCACTGTGGATGGGCGGGCGGACCTGCTCGGGCGGTACGCCACCCAGTTCGGCGACCCGGCGAGGGCTGCCGAGAGGCTGCCCGCCTGGCTGGCCGTTACGGCCGAGCAGATCGCCGACGTGGCCGCCGACGTGCTCGCCGACGCGGACCGGGTGACCCTGACCTACCTGCCCGAGGAGACCTCATGACGCCGACCACCACCCGTCCCGGCCCGGGAGCCGCCCGCCCCTACCGGTTCCCCCAGGTCATCCGGCGTGGCGTGGCGGGTGGGCAGGTGGTCGCCGCGCACCTGCCGGGGCAGACCCTCGCCGTCGCGCTGCTGCTGCTCGACGCGGGCGCCGGGCGTGAACCGGGCGGCAAGGAGGGGCTCGGCGCGGTGCTGGCCAAGGCCCTGGAGGAGGGGACGGCCCAACGCGACGCCACGGCGTACGCCCTGGCCATCGAGGCGCTCGGCACCGAGCTGGTGATCGGGTTGGACTGGGACGCGTTCCAGGTGAGCGTGCAGGTCCCGGTGGACCGGCTACCCGCCGCGGTGGAGCTGCTCGCCGAGGCGGTGCGGACCCCGCGCCTGGACCCGGACGACGTCCGGCGGGTCCGCGACGACGAGGCGACGGCCCTGCGGATGGACTGGGCGAGCCCGGGGCCGCGGGCGGAGGCGGCGCTGCGCGCCGACCTGTTCGGCGTGGAGAACCGTTGGGGTCGCCCGCTGTACGGCGACCCGGACTCGGTGGCCGCGTTGGACGTCGAGGACGTCCGGGTCTTCCACTCGGAGTGGTTCATCCGGCCGGGCACCCTGGTGGTCGCCGGCGATCTGGACCGTCTCGACCTGGACCGGCTCGGGGCGGCCGCCTTCGCCGGCACGGGTGGCGGCCCGCCGGACCGGGGCGGCCCGATCGCGGTGCCGCCGCGCGACGGCCGCCGGATCATCCTGGTCGACCGGCCGGGTTCGGTGCAGTCGACGCTGCGGCTCGGACATCCGTCGCCGCACCGCGCCCACCCCGACCACGTGCCGATGACGCTCGCCGGCACCGTACTCGGTGGCGCCTTTACCTCCCGGCTCAACCATCTGATCCGCGAGGTGCACGGCTACACCTACGGTATTCGGGCCGACTTCGCCGCGTCCCGCCGGTTCGGGCGGTTCGCGGTCAGCTCCAACGTGCAGACGGCGGTGACCGCGCCGGCCCTGGTGGAGGCGGTCGGCGAGATCACCCGTACCCAGCAGGCCGGGGTCACCGAGGAGGAGTTGGCGGTCGCGCGGTCCTGGCGGGCCGGTCAGCTCTCGGTCGAGTTGCAGACCCCACGGGCGATCGCCGCGGCGCTGGCCACCCTGGTCGTCCACGAGCTGCCCGACGACTACCACGCCCGGCTGCGCGAGGCGTTGCTCGCCGCGGACGTCGACCAGGTCTCGGCCGCCGCCGCCACCCACCTCCACCCGGAGTCCCTGACCCTGGTGATCGAGGGCGACGCCGCCCTGATCCGCGACGAGCTCACCGTCACCGACCTGGCCGAGATCGTCACATCGACCCCCTGACCGCCCGATCCGCTCCGGGCCTGGCCCAAGATCCGGGTGGCTGCCCGGCGGGCGCCGGCGCGGGCGGCATCCCGCGCTTGCCCGGCGCGAGTGCTCACTCCGTGCCCGGAGGTCACTCTTGCCGCGGAAGCCCGGCCACTCCCGTGCGGTGGGACGGGTGTGGCCGGGGCGGCGGTGTCGTCGCGGGCGTCGCCGGCGCCCCGGGACGGCGACCGGTGCCGCACGGACACCGTGGCATTGGCCCGGCGCGTGGGAAGCATTCCCGGTCGAGTCGCCCGGCTGGGTAGCCTCGCGGGCATGAGGATCGGCATTGTGGGGGCCACCGGTCAGGTCGGTGGCGTGATGCGGCAGGTGCTGGCGGAACGGAGGTTCCCGGCGGAGCAGGTCCGCCTGCTCGCCTCGGCGCGGTCGGCGGGGCGCACCCTGCCCTGGCGGGACGGCGAGGTGACCGTGGAGGACGCGGCCACGGCCGACTACTCCGGGCTGGACATCGTTCTCCTTTCTGCCGGCAAGGGCACCGCGAAGGAACTGGCGCCCCGGATCGCCGCGGCCGGCGCGGTCGTCATCGACAACTCCTCGGCCTTCCGGATGGATCCGGACGTGCCGCTGGTCGTCGCGGAGGTCAACCCGCACGCCCTGGCGAACCGGCCCAAGGGCGTCATCGCCAACCCGAACTGCACCACGATGGCCGCCATGCCGGTGCTGCGCCCGCTGCACGCCGAGGCGGAGCTGACCGGCCTTGTCGTGTCGACATACCAGGCCGTCTCCGGCGCTGGCCTGTCCGGCGTCGCCGAGCTGGACGAGCAGGTCCGTAAGGTCGCCGAGCACGCCGCCGGCCTCGCCTACGACGGCGCCACCGTGGAGTTCCCGGCGCCCCGCTCGTTCGCCCGGCCGATCGCGTTCAACGTGCTCCCGCTCGCCGGGTCGATCGTCGACGACGGCTCCGAGGAGACCGACGAGGAGCAGAAGCTGCGTAACGAGAGCCGCAAGATCCTCGACATCCCCGGGCTGAAGGTCTCCGGTACCTGCGTCCGGGTGCCCGTCTTCACCGGCCACTCACTCCAGATCAATGCCCGGTTCGCCCGGCCGCTCACCCCGCAGCGTGCCCGGGAACTGCTGGCCGGCGCGCCCGGCGTCGCGCTCTCCGACGTCCCCACGCCGCTGCAGGCGGCCGGCCAGGACCCGACCTACGTGGGGCGGATCCGGGCCGACGAAACCGTCGAGCACGGCCTCGCCGTCTTCTGCGCGAACGACAACCTGCGCAAGGGCGCCGCGCTCAACGCGGTGCAGCTCGCCGAGTTGGTCGCCGCCGAACGCCGCTGAGCCCGCTCCGGTCGGCACCGATCGACCCGGTAGCACCGGCGCCGGGTTCCGGCGCTGTCGGATGCGTCTTCACCGCATCGGCCAGCACGCGACACGGGCATCGGGGTTCGGCTCCGCCGGCCGCCCGGTACATCGGGCGTCGGGCCACTTCTGTGCTCGCGGCTCGCCGTCCCACCTGGCGCGATCGTCGGCGGCGGGGTGAGATGGAGTCCCGATCCGACGAACGACGGAGGACCGTGTGGCCGACGACCAGATCCCCGAGAACCTGACCGAACTCATCGCCGGCGGCCGGCTCGGCGTGCTGGCGACGATCAAGCGGGACGGTCGACCGCAACTGTCCACCGTGATGTACGCGTTCGACCGCGATGCCCGGGTGATCCGCATGTCGATCACCGACGGCCGGGCCAAGACCACCAACCTGCGTCGGGATGCCCGCGCCAGCTTCCACGTCAGCAGCGCGGACGGTTGGGCATACGCGGTGGCGGAGGGGCGGGCTGAGCTGACCCCGGTGGCCGAGCGCCCGGACGTCCAGACGGTCGAGGAGTTGATCCTGCTCTACCGCGCGGTGCAGGGCGAACACCCCGACTGGGACGACTTCCGGCGTGCCATGGTCGCGGATCGCCGGCTGGTGCTCCGTCTGCATGTTGAGCGGGTGTACGGCGTACCTCCGCGGGGCTGAGCGGCCCGGCCGGCCTCGTCCGACGACGGGTGGCTCCCGCCGCCGGCCGGCTGCCTTTCGGCGTGGCTCCCGCCGCGGGTCCGCGTTCCGGTCCGGCCCGGTGCCGCGGGCGTGCTCCGGGCCCGTGTTACCTGCCGTGGCGGGGCGGGTAGACCGTGGTGCCGACACCGAGGGAGGAGCACCATGACAACGGTCGGAGAGTTCATGACGACCCGGTTGGTCACCATGGACAGCAACGACACACTCGTCGCGGCGGCCCAGGAAATGCGGGACAGCGCCATCGGCGATGTGGTCGTAACCGATGGTGACGATGTGGTCGGTATCGTGACGGACCGCGACATCACGGTGCGGGCGGTGGCGGAGAACATGGACCCCGCCGCGACCCGGTTGAACCAGGTCACCACCAGGGATGTGATCACCGTGAGCCAGTACGACGACGCGGTGGCCGCGGCCGACCTGATGCGCACCTACGCCGTACGCCGGCTGCCCGTGGTCGACGACGGACGGCTGGTGGGTTTGGTGTCAATGGGTGACCTGGCGGTCGAGCGCGAACCGCAGTCCGTGCTGGCCGACATCAGCGCCGACGACCCGAACAACTGATGTCCGCCGCGCACACGCCGGCTCCCGGAGACGCGGGGGCCGGCGTCCGCCGTATCCGGCGCGGAGCCGGGCCGGCCGCGCCACGTACCTCGGTGGCGACCCGCATCCAGCCGGAGGAGCGCGGACGCCGGCTGTGCGGGTGACCGCCCGGACCCGACACCTGCCGGCCGGGTCACCCGATCCGGGCGAGGTTGACCGCGTCGGGGACGGGGACCCGTGCTCGGATCGAATCACCGACCGGGCGGAACCCGGCGCCGGTCGGGGGTGGACCGGAACGACGGGAGGAGTGGACCCGATGGCGGACGCGACCATGCGGTTCTTCGAGGACCTCGACCGGCGAGGGCACGAGCCTCTGCTGGCGAAGACCTCCGGGACGCTGCGTTTCGACCTGCACGAGGGCGCGCAGACACGCCACTGGATGCTCAGAATCGACCGGGGGCGACTCCGGGTGACCCAGGAGGACCTGGACGCGGACACGGTGGTTGGGACCAGTCCGACGCTCTTCGAGGACCTCGCCGCCGGCCGGGAACACGGGATCGCGGCCATCCTGCGCGGGGACATGACCGTCGCCGGTGACCCGCGGCTGATCGTCCAGGTCGAGCGGCTTTTCCCCGGTGACCCCAACTCCCGTGGTCCGCGCCGGGTATTCCAGCCGGAGGTGCGCTGATGTCGAAGAGCAACACGATCCGGATCCTCGACGGCAACACCTTCGTGGTCTCCGAGGACACCGGGGACATCGAGGCGACGCCGACCGAGCCGACCGGCCTCTTCTCCCTCGACACCCGGTTCCTGTCGACCTGGGTGCTGACCGTCAACGGCGAACGGCTCAACCCGCTGTCGTACGACGACCTCCAGTACTACGAGGCGCGCTTCTTCCTCGTCCCGGGTGTGGCGACGCACTACGTCGACGCCAAGCTGTCGATCATCCGGGAACGGGCGGTGGGGGGTAGTTTCCGGGAGACCCTGACCATTCTCAACCACGACGAGAAGCCGGTCGACCTGGAGATCCGCATGGACGCGGCGTCCGACTTCGCCGATCTGTTCCAGGTCAAGGACGAGATCCTCAACAAGAAGGGTGAGCTCTACAGCGAGGTCGAGCCGGACCGGCTGCGGCTGGGCTACCGGCGCGGCAACTTCCGGCGGGAGACCGTCATCTCCTCGTCGGTGCCGGTCCGGTACGACAAGGGCGGCTTCGCGCACACCATCCACCTGGAGCCCAACGAACAGTGGGAGACCCAGATCGAGGTGGAGACGCACGCGCTCGGGCCGGGTGGTCGGGATCTGCGGCTGGGGTTGCGCGCGCACGGCACCGAACGGCTTGCCCTCCAGCACGACCTGGAGAAGTGGATCGCCGACGCGCCCACGCTGAACAGTGAACACGAGGATCTGGCCGCGACGTACGGCCGGTGTCTGGTCGACCTGGCGGCGCTACGCTTCTCGCCGCTCTCCCTGGGTGGCGCCGCGCTGCCCGCGGCCGGGCTGCCGTGGTTCATGACGATGTTCGGCCGGGACAGCATCCTGACCTGCCTCCAGGTGCTGCCGTTCGCGCCGGATATGTCGAAGACGACGCTGCGTATCCTCGCCGCCCTCCAGGGCACCCGGTTCGACGACTTCCGCGACGAGGATCCGGGCCGGATCCTGCACGAGATGCGGTACGGCGAGACCGCCGCCTTCGAGGAGCAGCCGCACTCGCCCTACTACGGTGCCGTCGACTCGACCCCGTTGTTCATCGTGCTGCTTGACGAGTACGAGCGGTGGAGCGGCGACGCCGGGCTGGTCAAGGAACTGGAGTCGGAGTGCCGGGCTGCGCTGTCGTGGATCGACAACTACGCCGACCTGGCCGGCAACGGCTATATCTGGTATGAACGCCGCAATACAGACACGGGTCTGGAGAATCAGTGCTGGAAGGACTCCTGGGATTCCATTTCGTACCGCGACGGCACGTTGCCCCCGTTCCCGCGCGCGACCTGCGAGGTCCAGGGGTACGCGTACGACGCGAAGGTCCGCGCCGCCCGACTGGCGCGCCGGTTCTGGGGTGACCCGGCGTTCGCCGAGCAACTGGAGCGGGAGGCGGCCGCGCTGAAGGAGCGGTTCAACCGTGACTGGTGGGTGGCGGACGGCGAATACTACGCCCTCGCCCTGGACCCGGACGGCCGGCAGTGCGACGTGCTCAGCTCCAACGTCGGGCACCTGCTGTGGAGCGGCATCGTCGACGACGATCGCGCCGAGAAGATCGCCCGGCACCTGGTCGGGCCACGGCTCTTCTCCGGGTGGGGCGTCCGGACACTGGCCGAGGGCGAGGTTCGCTACAACCCGATCGGCTACCACAACGGCACGATCTGGCCGTTCGACAACTCCTTCGTCGCCTGGGGTCTGCGCAGGTACGGCTTCGCCGAAGAGGCGGCGACCATCGCCAACGGCATCCTCGACGCGGCCCGGTACTTCGACGGCCGCCTCCCGGAGGCATTCGGCGGCTACCCGCGGGAGTTGACGAAGTTCCCGGTCGAGTACCCGACGGCATGCTCCCCGCAGGCCTGGTCCACCGGTGCGCCGTTGCTGCTCCTGCGGACGATGCTCGGCCTGGAACCGCACGAGGGGCACCTGGCCGTCGAGCCGCGACTGCCGGTCGGGATGGGCCGGATCGAGGTGCTGGACATCCCCGGCCGGTGGGGCCGGGTGGACGCGTTCGCCCGCGGCCGGCTCGACCTGCACTAGCTCGCCGACGGGGCGCAGGGAAGGCGCCCTGGTCAACGCCGGGGTCGGACCAGGGCCCTTCCTTGCCCCGGGCACCAGGGGCCTCCGCCCCTACGGCCGCGTAGCTTGCCCAGGCTAAAGTTGCCGGATGCCGGAACTCGTGTATCCACCCGTGATCGCCGCCGCGAGGACGATGTTCCGGGTCCTCGACTTGAAGATCACTATCGAGGGTGCCCACCACGTTCCGCGTACCGGCGGGGCCGTGCTGGCCAGCAACCACGTCAGTTACCTGGACTTCATCTTCTGTGGGCTGGGCGCGCGCGGGTCGAAGCGCCTCGTCCGGTTCATGGCGAAGAAGTCGGTCTTCACGCACAAGATCTCCGGACCGCTGATGCGCGGGATGCGGCACATCCCGGTGGACCGGCGCGCCGGCGCCGGTTCGTACGCGGCGGCGGTGCGTGCCCTGAAACGCGGCGAGGTGGTCGGGGTGTTCCCGGAGGCCACCATCAGCCGGTCGTTCACCATCAAGGAGTTCAAGAGCGGAGCGACCCGGATGGCCTGCGCCGCCGGTGTGCCGGTGCTGCCGGTGGCCGTCTGGGGCACCCAGCGGCTGTGGACCAAGGGCCGCCCCCGCACGCTGACCCGGCGGCACACGCCGATCACCATCCTGGTGGGCGAACCGATGGACCCGGCCGCCTACCCGGACGCCAACGCGATGGCCGCCGACCTGAGAGTCCGGCTGAACGCACTGGTCGAGCGGGCCCAGCGCGAGTACCCGGAGCGCCCCGCCGGACCGGACGACGCCTGGTGGCTTCCCGCCCACCTCGGCGGCACCGCCCCCACCCCCACCGAAGCCGCCGCCCTGGACCGCGCCTGATCCGCCAGCCGCCTCGGGCCTACCCCTCTTTCGGGTCACTGCCGCAGGCCGCCGGGTTACCAACCCCACACACCCCGTGACCGTGCGGCTTCCGCCCGGCACCCGCGGCACGGCCGCGCGTCGACGGCCGATACCGGCCAGAAACGCAAGATCGCGGAGGTGAGGGCGGGCGGTGGCCGGATCGTTCCGCAGCGGGGCGGGATGGTGCCTCGTGGGGTGGCGCCCGGGTCGTCAGGATTCGGTCATGAGCAAAACCGCACTCGTTGTCATCGACGTCCAAGAGTCCTTCCGGCAGCACCCCCTCTGGGCGTACGCCTCGCAGCCGGACATCGTCGGCCAGGTCGACCGGCTGGTCACCGCGGCCCGGCAGCGCGGCGACCTGGTGGTCTGGGTCCTGCACGCCGAGCCCGGCAGCGGCGGCGTCTTCGACCCGGCCAGCGGTCACGTGCGACTGGTCGGCGGCCTCGCCCCCGACCCCGGCGAGCCGACGCTGGTCAAGACCTCCCACAACGCCTTCACCACCACCAACCTTCAGCAGTTGCTGACCCGGGCCGGCATCCGCGAGATCGTGGTCTGTGGGATCCGCACCGAGCAGTGCGTGGAGACCACCACTCGGGTCGGCTGCGACCTGGGGTACGAGATGACCTTCGTGACCGACGCGACGGTCACCTTCCCGACCCCGCACCGGGACCTGCCGGCGACCGCCACACCCGCGGAGATCCTCGCCGACTCACGGACCCTGTCGGCCAGCGAGATGACCGCCCGCACGGAGTACGCGCTCGCCGGCCGCTTCGCCACCGTCCGCACCGTCGCCGAGGTCACCGGCACCGCCCCGGCGCAGGCGGGTGACACCCCGGAATCAGGCACCGGCACCGTTTCGGTGCGGGCCGGCGGCGCGCTGGACGGGACCGACCCGGCCGGCGCGCGACCCGCCCCGGCGGGTGTGCGAAGCTGACGCCGTGGCCAGGGTCGTCTTCCTGCTCGTCCCGCAGCTGCATCTGCTGGACCTCGCCGGGCCGGCCCAGGTCTTCTCCACCGCCGCCGATCTCGGGTACGACTACCACCTGCACTACGTCGCCGACCGCGAGGTGGTGCCGACCGCGCAGGGTGTCCCGCTGGTGGCCGGGCGCGAGTGGCCCGAGCTGACCAGCGACGATCTGGTGGTCGTACCCGGATGGCGGTCCCGCGCGCACGGCCCCGCGGGGCCGGTCGGCCCCGACGACCTGCGCCGCCTGGCCGACCATCACGCGGCCGGCGGAACAGTGGCCAGCGTGTGCGCCGGGGCGTACGCCCTCGGCCGTGCCGGGCTGCTCGACGGCCGGCGCTGCACCACCCACCACGCGGTGCAGGAAGACCTGGCCCGCCGGCACCCGGCGGCGCGGGTGATCCGCGACGTGTTGTACGTCGTTGACGACCGGGTGATCACCTCGGCCGGCATCGCCAGTGGCATCGACGTGGCGCTGCACCTGACGGCCACCCGACACGGGCCTGCCACCGCCGCCCAGATCGCCCGCGCCCTGGTCGTGTACGCCCGGCGTAATGGCCACGAGCAGCAGGCCAGCGCGATGATGCGGCACCGGTCGCACCTCTGTGACGCGGTGCACCGGGTGCAGGACCTGATCGACACCCGGTACGACCGGCCATTGCCGCTGGCCGACCTCGCCGCTGAGGTGGGAGTGAGCGAGCGGACCCTGACCCGGCTGTTCCGCCGGACCACCGGATTGACCCCGCTCGGCTACCAACAGCTCCTGCGGGTGGAGCGCGCCGAGCACCTGATCGGGCACGGGACGACCGTCGAGTCGGCCGCCCGCGCCGTCGGGTTCACCGACGCCCGGATGCTGCGTCGGCTGCGGTCCCGGGCGACGTCCGGTCGGACCGGTCCGGCTGGTAGTAGTCCTCCCGGGAGCGGAACTCCACCGGCAGCGACCCGGGTAGGGTGATCCGTCGCTCGGCGGCGAGCGGGCCGGCGCCGGCGCGTGCCGCCAGTACGTCCCGTTCCGGCGGGGACAGGTCCACCAGCTCGGGGCGGCACAGCCGGAACGAGGCGACCGCCCGGCGGATCTGCCGGGCCAGGTCGATCACCCCGTCGAGATTCACGAGGGCGAGTGCCGGCTGGTGGATCGTGCGCAGTGCGTCGCAGACGACCAGCACCTGCCCCGGCCGGCCGGAGAAGGGCAGCAGGACCTCCAGCCGGGACGGCCACTGCCAGCGGATCTGGCCGCTGACCAGATTCGGCGGCCGGACGCCGCGCCGATGCCGTGGCGTACCCGCGCCCACGACCGAGAGCTGCGGACCGGTGCCGACGTACGCGAGCCGCCGGTCGGTGACGGTCACCGCGACCGTCCCCGGCAGAGTCCAACGCTGCCACGCCTCGGTCGGGCCAAGCAGGAAGCCCGCCGCGTGCAACCGGTGTCGCCCGAGCACCCGCTCGCCCGGCTCGGTCACCAGCTCGTGCCGCCGGTCCAGCACGGGACCGGAGTCGTCCGCCGCGTCGAAACGGTGTGGGGCGATGAAGAAGGGGGACGCGTTATCGTGCATCGTCACGAACTCCCGTGCGGACAGCGGTGGGGCTGCCGGACCACCCCTGGGTCTGCTAGCTTCGCCGATCTCCACCGTCGCTGTCATGACACCCGTTAGGGGGTCGGCCGGTTGGACGACGCCTCCGACCGGTAGGTGCCGATCTCCTCTGGCCGGACGAGGCCGTCCTCAATCGCGCGGGCGAGCAGGGCCGCCTTCGTGGCGGCCGGCCGCCCCGCCCGGGTGTACTTGATCCGCGCCCGGTCGACGTACTGCTTGACCGTGTGTTCGCTGATCCGCATCCGCCGGGCCACCGACGCCTTCGACATCGACTGGAACCACAGCAGCAGCGCCTCCCGCTCCTTGTCGGACAGCGCCGGCCGGTCCGGCCGGGGATCGCCGAGCATCGCCCCGGCCAACGCCGGTGGCACGTACGGCCGGTCACTCGCGGCGGCCAGCACGGTCGCCACACAGTGCTCTCGGCCCTCGTGCTTGGCGAGGAACGCCGCCGCCCCGGCGTCGAGCGCGGCGAGCATCGTCGCCGGGTCGGTGTGCTCGGAGTAGACCACCACCCGCCGGCCCGTCGCGCCCAAACCGACGAGCCTGTCCAGCGCCATCCGGCCGTGCAGCCGCAGGTCCAGCAGGACGACGTCGGCGTGCGGCGCCTTGCGTAGCACCTCGTCCGGGTCGTCCCCGGTGGCGACCACCGCCAACCGCGGCTCGGTGGCGAGCCAGGCCCGTACCCCGTCGATGACCACCGGGTGGTCGTCGACGATGGCCACCCCGACCGGCCGCTGCGGGTTCACCGCCGCCACCGGGTCTGCGTCCATCTGATCTCCCCGTCCCGTTCGTCGAGGTACTCCACCCGACCGTTGTCCTCGCCCAGCCTCGGTCCGCCGGCCGGTTCCGGCGGACCGGTGTCCCCGCGGTCCGGCGTGACCAGGCTGACCACCACCTCGTCCGGCTCGGCCACCACGGTCAACCTCGCCCAGTCCCGGGCCCCGGTCAGGGTCGCGGTCAGCGGGTCGGCCAGCTGTCGGCGGGTCTCCACCGGCAGCGGCGGTGGCGCGCCGATGGTCACCAGGTCGATCGGTAGGCCGTTCCGCTCGGCCAGGTCGGCCGAGGCTCGCAGCTCGTGCAACAGCGGGTCGGGCACGTCGTCGGACTCGGCGATGAGCCGTCGCAGCCGCGCTGCCGCCAGGACGCACCTCCGCTGCACGTCCGGGTCCGCCGGGTCGGCCCGGCCGTCGGCCAGCTCCGCGAGGACCTCCCCGGCGGTGGCGCCGGCGAGAGCCAGCCGCTTCCGTCGCTCCCGCCGGGCCCACTCGGCCGCCCTTCGCTCGGCCACCGACGCGTACGTGGCGGCGGCGGTCGCCGCCCGCTGCCGGGCCAACGCGGCGATGGCCGTGCTGCCGGCGAAGACCGCCACCGGCAGCGAGGAGACGCCGTAGACGTACATGGCGTAGCGGGCGAGATCGGCGGGGGCGGTCAAGCCGTGCGTGAACAGAGCCACAAGTGCGATCACCGCGTGCGCGCAGAGCACGGCCAGCAGCCCGGCCAGCCGTCGGCCCCACAGCGCCAGGACGAAGAACCAGCCGAGCGTGCCCCACACCCAGTTGGCGTTGGTGAACAGGTGCTCTGCCCGGACCGCGGCGAACACCACCGCGTCGACCGCCAGCAGCGACCCGGCCAGCCACCAGGCGGGCAGTGGCGCGCCACGCAGCAGCCGCACGCCGGCCACCACACCGGTCACCGCCACGAGCAGCCAGGCGCCGAGGACCACCGTTGGCTCGGCGAGTTCGCCGCCGACGGCCTCCACCGCTGGCAGCCCGATCGTGGTGTGCCAGGCCAGCGCGATGACCACCGCCACGATCCGAGCACCCTGGTCCGACGCACGCGCCACGGCCGCCGCGTAGTCCGCACCGGGCGGGCCCGTCGCCGCGGTGTGCGGTGCCACCGGCGTCGTCCGGAGCGGGGCGAGGTCAGTGGACATCCGACCACTCCAACCGGATGCGGGTGCCGGCACCGGGACGGGAACGGACCTCCACCCGTCCGCCCACACTCGCCATTCGGCCCCGCACCGACTCGCGCAGCCCGTGCCGGTGTGCCGGGACGGCGGCCGGGTCGAAGCCGGGACCGTCGTCGACCAGTTCGATCACGATGGTGCCGGCGGTCGGTGCCAGGCGCAGCGTGGCAGCCGCGCCGGCGGCGTGGCGAGCCACGTTGGACAGCGCCGCATGGGCGCTCTCCGCCATCGCCTCGGCCACCGGCGCCGGCACCGAGCACGGCGCGAGTTCCGTGGTGACGGCCAGCTCCGGCAGCCGCGCGAGCACCGCCCGCAGCCGGGCCTCCAGCGCGACCGGGCCGTCCGGCGCCGACCGCGCGTCCGCCAGCGCGGAGAGGGTACGCAGGTCGGCGGCACACCGTTCGCGCAGCGCGGAACCCGTCCCGGCGCCCAGACCGACCATCGTGAGCGTCGCCAGGACGGTGTCGTGCAGGTCCCGGTTCTGCTGCCGCTCGGCCTCCCGGGTGGTGCGTGCGACCAGGTTCTCTGCGGCGAGTCGTTGATGGTCGGCGAAGTCCCGGTCGGCGCGCGACAGCCGGCGACGCATCACCGCCGCCAACACCGCCGCACAGCCGGTCTGCACAAGCAGTGTCGCGGCGTGCGCCGCCGCCTCCCGCGCGTTGCCGGCGGTGTGCGCGCCGGTCGCGTAGGCGGCGGCGACCAGCATGCCGGCCGGAATCGACCAGCGGGCCGGCGCGGTGACCTGCGCGTTGATCACCGTGGTGCTGGCCAGCACGGCGGTCCAGCTCACCTCGCCCGGCAGCACCTCCGGCGCGACCAGCACCGGGATCGCCAGGCAGGCCGCCACGGTCAGCGCAACGTCGCCTGCCACGAGCGCACCGCTGACGCCCTTCCGCAGGGCGTACCAGGCGTACCAGATCGCCCACGCCGTCAGTACCGCGACGGCGGGCAGCAGCACCGCGGGCGCCACCGGTGGTGTCCGGACCGACACCGCCACCACCGCGCCCACCACCCCGTAGGTGAGCCGGAGTAATGCCGGGGTGGTGGTGAAGATGAGGGCCAGGGCGCCACCACCCGGCGTGCCCAGCATGCCGGGTGGTTCGGTCGTGGTGAGTGGTTCGGTCGTGGTGAGGGGCGCGGTTGGGGCGGGTACGGCCGGCATCGGGGGAGGCGTCCTTCCGAAACGACCCGATCCGGGCCCGCACGGCAGAAATCGACGCCGAAGAATAACACGTGGAAGGCGTCGCGATCACCCTGGGTGCACGCCGTGTTGCCGATCCGTCAGCCGCGCGGCTGGATCAGGTCCCACCGGTTGCCGTACAGGTCCTCGAAGACGGCGACCGACCCGTAGGGCTCGTGCCGCGGCTCCTCCCGGAACCGCACCCCGGCCGCACTCATCCGGGCACGGTCGGCGGCGAAGTCCTCGGTGTGCAGGAACAGCCCCACACGCCCACCGGTCTGGTCCCCGACCCGCGCCAGTTGCTCCGCGGTCGACGCGCGGGCGAGTAGCAGCGCCGTCTCCCGCGCGCCCCGCGGCCGGACCACCACCCAACGCGAGCCGTCCGGGCGGGGCGTGTCCTCGACCAACTCGAAGCCGAGCCGCTCCGTGTAGAAGGTGATTGCGTCGTCGTACTCGCGCACCATCAGCGCGATCAGTCCCAGATGTGCCATCCGGCCATCATGCCGCCTGCCCAGGTGCGAGCCGGGCCGCCGTCAACGGGTGTGAGCCCGCACCGAGCACCGCCGGGTCGCGTCCCATCAGCGCCGCACAGCCTGGCCGTGCCGACTTCTGTCGGCGGGTGGGTCTAGCGTCCGTGGCACACGAAGCCGATCCGGGGAGAATAATCCGGGGAGAGAGCAATCCGGGGGAGAGAGACAGTGACCACTCTGGAGGGTGCTCCACCGCCGGCGCAGGTCATCGCCCACACCAACCTGTACTGGACGTACCAAACGGCTCCGGGTCGTGCGGCCGGCACGGTGACGACGGCGGACGTCGAGTTCGGCTGCGGATCCTGACATGATCCGGTTGCCGGGAAGCGGCGTCGGCGCGGTCGCTCGGCCCGCCGACGCCGCGGGTGAAGCGGACCACATGAGATCCGGTGGCCGCGCCGGGGAGGTCAGATGGAGACATGGCGTTACACGGCCGCTGGCCTGATGAGCCTGACCATGGGCCTCGTGGGTGTCGCCCTGACCACCAATTTTCGCGGTGTGACGGAGTGGCACGTACGGCGGTCGATGGCCAGCGCGAGCGTGCTACGGCGCGTTCCGCCGTGGCGCTGGCTACTGGGGTTGACCCGGTTTGACGGACAGGGTCGGTAAGTTGATCTCACGCTACCTTGCTCGTTGGCCTGCGGGAATAGGCCGTCGCCTCATACTCGGCCGGGCTCATGTAGTCCAGGGTGGAATGGCGGCGGCGGGTGTTGTACCACCCCTCGATCCACTCGAAGATCGCCGCACGGGCGGCGGCCCGGGTCGGCCACGCCCTCCGGTCGAGCAGTTCGGTCTTGATCGTGGCGAAGAACGACTCCGCGACGGCGTTGTCCCAGCACTGACCCCGCCCACCAACCGACAACCGCACCCCGTTGCGGTCGGCCAGCCGGGCGTACTGCGCACTCGTGTACTGGCAACCCCGGTCGCTGTGGAAGATCACCGGCCCGGTCGGGCGTCGGACGGCGATCGCGTTGGACAACGCCTGAGCGGGCAGATCGGTCCGTAGGTGGTCGGCGGTCGCCCAGCCCACAACCCGGCGTGAGGCGATGTCGATGACGGTGGCGAGGTACAGCCAGCCCTCCCACGTGTGGATGTAGGTGATGTCGCCGCACCAGCGGGTGTCGACCCGGCCGGCGGCGACGTCGAAGTCCCGGCGGATCAGGTCCGCCGACAACGCCGCCCCCGGGTCGGGCACGGTCGTGGTGCGCCACCGCTTCGGCGTGCGGCCGCACAACCCGGCGCCCCGCATCAGCCGGGCGACCCGCTTGCCGGAGTGCCGCCGCCCCTGGGCGGCGAGTTCGGCGCGGACCCGGGGTGCGCCGTAGGTGCCGGCCGAGTCGGCGTGGATCTGCGCGATGCGGGCGGCGAGGTCTGCGTCGTCGCGTTCCCGCCGCGACGGCCCGGCACGGTGCTGGTAGTAGGCGGACCGGGAGACCTCCAGCAGCTCACAGGAACGCTTCACGTTCCCGTCGGGCCGCGCCTTCTCCGCCTCGATGAACGGGTACACGTTCACCGGGTCTCCCTCACGAAGAAAGCCGTGGCCCGTTTCAGGATGTCGACGTCCTCGCGGAGCCGGCGGTTCTCCCGCCGCAGCCGCGCCAGCTCGTCGCGCTCGTCGCTGGTCAACCCGTCGCTGCGGGTGCCGGCGTCGATGTCGGCCTGCCTGACCCACTCACGGACCGCGGTCTCGGTCAGGTCGAAGTCCCTCACGACCTGCGCCACCGATCGGTCACCCCGCCGGCACACCTCGACGATCTCCGCCTTGAACTCCGGCGTGAACGCTCTGCGCGGCCGGCGTGGTTTCTTGCCCATGCCTTCCATGATGAACATCCTCCCGAGGAGCACACAGCCCCTCTGAGCTGGGATGTCCGTCAAACCGGGTCAGGCCCACTACCGGATGCCCAGTACGACAAGCGTGCGGCGCGTTTTGGTCTGCTGGGACGGGTGATTGGCGTGGGCTTCGTTGCGGTTGGCCTCACGTTCTTGATCGTTCTCGGGTACCTCATCGTGTCCGATGAGCCGATGCCGGCGAGCCGATGAGGAGGCCGCCGGCGTCTGGTTGTGCCGCGAACGAGACTGCCCGGTGCACCTCGGCCGCGCTCAGCTCTGCGCCGCACAAAGCCGATGGTGCGGTGGGCGCCGCTGCGGAGGGCGGCCTGCCGAGCCAGTCACCGTGGAACCGCGACGCGGGCGCACGGCAGCTCGCCGAGCACATCTCGGCGTGGCTGTCGGAGACCTCAGCCCGTCCACTCGACTGACGACTTCGAAGACCGCGGAGCCCTGCCCCGAAACCCGGCCCTCCGCGGAGATCCGCTCCCCTGGCAGCCGGGTTGTAGGTTCTCTCGGTCGCCCGCCACGTAGCTGCATGGCGGCGGATCGGGAGGCTTCTGTGGGTGTTCTGTACGACTACTTCCGCGCTACTGACGACGAGGCTGTCGCAAAGCTGATGGCCGCTACCGATGGCGGCCCTGTTTTGCGGGAAGATTCCCCCGTCGCGGATGCCGTGGACGGCAAGGGGATCGATCTGGGCCTGACCCGGTTTGACGGACATCCCAGCTCAGAGGGGCTGTGTGCTCCTCGGGAGGATGTTCATCATGGAAGGCATGGGCAAGAAACCACGCCGGCCGCGCAGAGCGTTCACGCCGGAGTTCAAGGCGGAGATCGTCGAGGTGTGCCGGCGGGGTGACCGATCGGTGGCGCAGGTCGTGAGGGACTTCGACCTGACCGAGACCGCGGTCCGTGAGTGGGTCAGGCAGGCCGACATCGACGCCGGCACCCGCAGCGACGGGTTGACCAGCGACGAGCGCGACGAGCTGGCGCGGCTGCGGCGGGAGAACCGCCGGCTCCGCGAGGACGTCGACATCCTGAAACGGGCCACGGCTTTCTTCGTGAGGGAGACCCGGTGAACGTGTACCCGTTCATCGAGGCGGAGAAGGCGCGGCCCGACGGGAACGTGAAGCGTTCCTGTGAGCTGCTGGAGGTCTCCCGGTCCGCCTACTACCAGCACCGTGCCGGGCCGTCGCGGCGGGAACGCGACGACGCAGACCTCGCCGCCCGCATCGCGCAGATCCACGCCGACTCGGCCGGCACCTACGGCGCACCCCGGGTCCGCGCCGAACTCGCCGCCCAGGGGCGGCGGCACTCCGGCAAGCGGGTCGCCCGGCTGATGCGGGGCGCCGGGTTGTGCGGCCGCACGCCGAAGCGGTGGCGCACCACGACCGTGCCCGACCCGGGGGCGGCGTTGTCGGCGGACCTGATCCGCCGGGACTTCGACGTCGCCGCCGGCCGGGTCGACACCCGCTGGTGCGGCGACATCACCTACATCCACACGTGGGAGGGCTGGCTGTACCTCGCCACCGTCATCGACATCGCCTCACGCCGGGTTGTGGGCTGGGCGACCGCCGACCACCTACGGACCGATCTGCCCGCTCAGGCGTTGTCCAACGCGATCGCCGTCCGACGCCCGACCGGGCCGGTGATCTTCCACAGCGACCGGGGTTGCCAGTACACGAGTGCGCAGTACGCCCGGCTGGCCGACCGCAACGGGGTGCGGTTGTCGGTTGGTGGGCGGGGTCAGTGCTGGGACAACGCCGTCGCGGAGTCGTTCTTCGCCACGATCAAGACCGAACTGCTCGACCGGAGGGCGTGGCCGACCCGGGCCGCCGCCCGTGCGGCGATCTTCGAGTGGATCGAGGGGTGGTACAACACCCGCCGCCGCCATTCCACCCTGGACTACATGAGCCCGGCCGAGTATGAGGCGACGGCCTATTCCCGCAGGCCAACGAGCAAGGTAGCGTGAGATCAACTTACCGACCCTGTCCGTCAAACCGGGTCAACCCCAGATGCGGGTCAGGTAGGCCACGTGCCCGATGCCACGTGCGCCCATCTCCAACACCAGATAGCGGGTGTTGGCGGTGGCGCGGGTGACCGTGTACGGCAACCCAAGCTCGTTGTTGTTCGACGCCCGGTTGGCCACCGTGGCACCCCACGTCGGCAGCACCTGGGCAAGGACGTCCTTGGTCGACGTCTTGCCCACCGAGCCGGTCACCCCGATCACGGTGGTCTGCGGCAGCCGGTCCACCACTGCGCGGGCAAGGCGGCCGTAGGCGGTGGGTACGTCCTCGACGACCACCGCCGGCACGCCAACCGGCCGCGAGGCCAGCACCGCCGCCGCCCCGGCCTCGATCGCCTCGGCGGCGTAGTCGTGCCCATCGACGCGCTCACCGGGCAGCGCCACGTACATCCCGCCGGCCTCGACGCACCGGCTACGACTGGTGCGGTCACGGTGACGCCCTGCGTAGCGTCGTGGACGGTTCCGCCGACGACGGTCGTGATCTCTTGCAGGGTCATCGGAAGCACGTGATGAACCTACCGTGCGCGGTGAGCGGAGCGAGGGCCGTAGCCGGATCGTGGGTGTCTGTCCGTTGGTAGCTGCTGGCAACAGCCCAACTGGTACGAGGCCAACTGTCGCTAGCGCTACTGGCGCTAAATTGACGTACCGCATTTCGCCTGTCCGCCGCCGGACCATGTGCGGGTCGGGTCGGGTCGGGTCGCGGTGGTGTTGTGCTGCGGGTACATGGGCCGGCGTGGTCGTTGGTGTTCCGGGTGTCTCCGGTGGTGCGGCCGATCCTGGTGTGCGTGGACGGGCTGGCGGATCACTGCTTGATTCTGGATTCAGGAGACGGCGCAGGGACGGGACCTGGTGCGCGGGTCAGTGGCGCGGGTGGTGGAGGAAGGGTCCCGGCACGGGTGGGGCGGGGACAAGAGTGCGGAGCCGGCGGCGTCGGTGTAGTCGTGCGGCCGCCCGTGGCGCGGTTCGCACAGGCCGAGGTCGGCGGCGACGTCCTTGAGTCGTTCCCGGCGGATGTAGGTGCGACGGACGAGTTCGGCGTTGGTGGTGTCGATGCGCCCGCTGGCTGCTCCGGCGGCGGAGCGTTGCAATCAGCAAACAGCAGGTCAAGCCTGCTGCGTGAGAGCGCGCCCGGCAGGATTCGAACCTGCGGCCTTGGGATTAGAAGTCCCCTGCTCTATCCGCTGAGCTACGGGCGCGTGCGGTCAATCGTCGCGGGAGAAGGGTACCGCCGGGCCCCCGGTCGGCGGAGGATCGGGTGCCGGCTTCGTCGACGGTGCAGTCCTGCCACGGGTAGCTGTCGCACGCCACCCGGTTTGGGGTGGGTGCTCCCCGGCGAGTGGGATGGGTGCCCGGTGGCGGCCTCCGACCGCATTTGGGCGGCGGGTCGGCGTCTCGCCGGCTGTTCGGCGCCGGCCGGCCGCCGCCGACCCGCGGGCGACGTGGACTGTCCGCGCCGCGACGGCACCGTCGTCGAGGGGTCACCCCTGCGCGGCGGTCTCGGCCTCGGTGGGTGGACGGAGGGCCGGGACCCGTGCTTCCGGAGCCGTGGGCGCGTCGTCGACGATCGTCGGGCCGGCGCCGAGGAACGCGTCGGTCCACCGCCCCACCTCGGCGAAGACCTGATCGCGGACGGTCAGGCCGGAGAGGGTCAGGTCGTGCAGCCCGTTGTCGAAGCGGGCCAGGGTGACGTGCCGCCCCAGCCGGGGCGCCCAGCGGACGATGTGCTCCACGTCCAGCACGGCGTCGGCGAGTGAGGCCGCGTCCCGCCACCTCAGCCCCCTGAAGCTGCGCGTCGAGGCGGCGACCAGAACCGGCACCGGGATGTCCAGCCCGCCGCGTAGCTGCTGCTGGCCGCGGCGGATGGCGGCCAGCCACCCGGCCCGCACCGGGAATCCGGCGAGTGGCTTCCAGGCCAGGTCGTAGCTCCACTCCCCGCGGTGGTCGGCGTGGATGCTCTCGCCGTACACCGTGCCGAGGCCGGGGCGGACGACGCGCTTGGGCGCGCTGTGGGCCAGGCGCGCGATGGCCGCCGCGCCGGGTCGCCGCAGCACCCAGGGGAGATTGAGGTCGAAGAAGGGGCTGTTGAGAAAGAGCCCGTCGACGAGGCCGGCGTTGCGCCGGGCGTGTGCCCAGAGCGAGATGATCAGGCCGCCGGTGGAGTGGCCCATGCCGAGCACGATGTCGTGTCCGTCGTCAGCACGGATGATCTTTGCGGCGGCGTCCAGCTCCGGGAAGTACTCGGCGAGGTCGAGGCAGAAGTTCGGGGTCTGGTGCGGCAGCAGGCTGCGCCCGTATTTGCGTAGGTCCAGCGCGTAGAAGTCCCAGCCCCGGTTGGCGAAGAAGTCGGCCAGGTGAGTCTGGAAGAAGTAGTCGACGTAGCCGTGCACGTAGAGCACGGCACGGCCGGTGGGCCGGTCGGCGCGGCGACGGACCAGGGTCGCCACCACCGGGCCCTCGTCGTCGGTGCCCAGGTCGATCGTCTGCCGCTCGTAGGGCGGCCCCAGCACGTCTGGTTCCACGACAGCGACGGTACGCCCGTAAGCTACCCGGCGGTAGCCCTCCTCCGTCCCGGGGCGGCCGGAGGAGGGCCGAGCGTTCAGATCGTCTCGGTGCCGGCGGTGTCGTCCCCCGCGACCTGCTGGCCCTCCTGCTGCGACCCGGTGTCGCGCAGGTGCTTGTTGTGCCGGGGTTCCTGCCGGGTCTTCGCGTCGTTCAGGCGGCGCCGCAGGTCGTCCCGGACGTCGTTGAGCGCGGCGTGCAGGTCCTCCTCGGCGGAGGTGGTGACGATCTTCTGCCGCCCGGCGACCCAGCATTCCAGGGTCACCTTCTGGCCCTTGGCGGCGCGGTCCTTCACCGACACCTCCAATTCGGTGGCGTCGGCGTGGAAACCGGCCAGCCGGGCATCGAGCGTGGCGAACTGTTCGGCGATCCAGGCCCGGTCGCCCTGCGAGAAGCCCGCCCCGACGCGTAGGCACTCGGCGACGGTGGCCGGGTTGGTCACGGCGCTCATCGCCGCACCTGCCCGATGCCGGTGGTGGTCGTCGTCATGATCGCTCAGCCTTTCGTTCGGGTTGCTCTGCCGTTGGTCAAAGCCATACCCAACGGCTTCCGGTCCGGAACGTGTTCGATGTTGCCGCTGACCTGCGGCCTCATTCCAGGGTCGGACGTCCTAGCACACCGGGACCTTGATCAGGTTGTTGTCCACCGGGCGCATCGCCGTCCACAGGGCGGCGCGCGGGGTCGCGGCAGGCGGTCCCGGCGGGACAGGCTCGGTGCCGAGTCGACTCGCGGAAGGCAAGCCCGATCCCTTGGAGGGACGATGTTCGACACCTACGTGACGATCGTGGGCAACGTGCTCACCAGGCCCGAATGGCGGCGCACCACCCAGAGCCAGACCCTGGTGGCCAACTTCAAGGTCGCCTCGACCGCCCGTCGGCTGGATCGCGACAGCGGCCGTTGGGTCGACGGCAACAGCCTGCGGCTCCGGGTGAACTGTTGGCGCAAGCTCGCCGAGGGCGTGTCCGCCTCGGTGATGGTCGGCGACCCGGTGATCGTGTGCGGGCGACTCTACACCCGTGACTGGACCGACGACGCCGGCAACCATCGCACCCTCTACGAGTTGGAGGCGGTCGCGGTCGGGCATGACCTGTCCCGGGGGCGGGGTCGGTTCCTACGCAACCGCCCGACGACCGCGACCGGCGCCGTGGGGGGCGTCGAGGCGGGGCAGCGGGTGCATGACGAACCGACCGAGCAGGTGCCGACCGTCGCTGCCCCGGCGCCGCCAGACGACCGACCGCTCGACGAGGACTTCGAGCTGCCCGGGTTCGCGCGGATCGGAGCGGGTGCGGTGACCGGCGACTCGGCGGGACCGCTGAGTGGTCCGCTGCGCCACCCTGCGCCCGGGGACGGTGACATCGACCCGGAGGCCGACGGTCTCGGCCCGATCGATGGACCCGGTCGCGACGACGAACCGCCGTCGAGCGCGGCCTCGGACGCGGAACCGGGCGGGCAGACCGACCAGGTCGGTGATCCGGAGCGGGCCCACGATCTGGAGCAGATCGGCGATCCGGAGCCGGTCGGGGAAGCTGAGGCCGGGCCGAGACGCGGCGGACGGGGCCGGCAGACCCGCCGCAGGGTGCCCACGCCGGTCTGATGCCGACGCCGGTCTGATCAGGTCCTTGCTCCGGGCGGGCCCGGCTCCGGCTGGGCCCCGACACCGGTCTCGGCGGGCCCGGTCCGGGGCTGGTCGGCGTGGCCAGGCGGTGGAGGGGCCCGGCGGTGGTGCGACGGGGGTGGGGTGGTGGTGTGGCGCCGTCACCCCACGCGTCGGCCGCCGGGGTGTGGTCACCACCAGGACGGGCGTGTTCACCACCAAGATCGGATACGGTGCGTTGGCCGCCGTAGCGGCGTGCCGGGTCGGCGATCCATATCTCATCCTCGCAAGGCAAGACGGGCAGCGGTCGGCGTGTGCCAGGAGGGACAGTGGTCGGCGGTGCCGGGGCGTTCGGAGTGGGCGGCGGGCGGGAGGTGAGGGGGTGGGGCTCGGTTAGGCTGGCGCGCCGGAGGTGATGCCGGTGCGGCAGGCGACGGCGGTGGCGACGGCGGCGGGTCTCGTCGCGGGATACGCGCTGGACGCGCTGGTGGGCGACCCGCGCCGGTGGCACCCGGTGGCCGGGTTCGGACGCGCGGCCGGTGCCCTGGAGCGGCGGATGTACCGGCCCGACCGGGCCGCCGGTGCGGCCTACACGGCGGTGGCGGTGGGCGCGCCGGTGCTGCTGGGTGCGGCGGCCACGGTCGCCACCCGGGGACGGCCATGGACCCGAGCCGTCCTGGTGGCCGCCGGCACGTGGACGGTGCTGGGCGGGCGTACGCTCCGGCAGGAGTCCGCGGTGATGGGCCGGGCGCTGCGCCGCGGTGACCTGCCGGCGGCCCGGCAGCGCCTCGGTCACCTCTGCGGGCGGGACCCGTCAGCGCTGGACGAACCCGAACTGGCCCGCGCCACCGTCGAGTCGGTTGCCGAGAACACCTCTGACGCGGTCGTCGCCCCGCTGCTCTGGGGTGCGGTCGCCGGGCTGCCCGGTCTGCTCGGGTACCGCGCGACGAACACCCTCGACGCCATGGTCGGCCACCGCGCGCCCCGGTACGCCCGGTTCGGCACACCCGCCGCCCGCCTCGACGACCTGCTCAACCTCGTACCATCCCGGTTGACCGGGCTGCTGACGGTCGCCGTCGCACCCGTCGTGCACGGCGACCCGGAGCGGGCCTGGCGGATCTGGCACCGTGACCGAAACGACCATCCCAGTCCCAACGCCGGGCAGTGCGAGGCAGCCATGGCCGGGACACTGGGTGTCCGCCTCGGGGGGCACAACGTCTACTTCGGCCGCTCCGAGGTGCGCCCCTTCCTCGGGGACGGGCCGCGTCCGGATGCCCGGCACCTTCCCCGGGCGGCCCGGGTCTCCGGTGCCGTCGGGCTCGCCGCGCTCGGGGTCGCGGCGGCCTACCCGCTGACGGTCGGCCGCCTGGTCGGTGCCGCCGTCCGCCGGATCACGGCGGGGCTCGGCGTCCGGAGTCGGCGGCGGCCTGCCGCCGTCCGCGCGACCGGCGGGGGGAGTGGGCGGTGAGCGGCGGGCTGCTGGTGGCCGGCACCACCTCCGACGCCGGCAAGAGTGTCGTCACCGCCGGCATCTGCCGCTGGCTGCACCGGCGGGGCGTGCGGGTGGCGCCGTTCAAGGCGCAGAACATGTCCAACAACTCGGCCGTTGTGGTCGGCGCGGACGGGCGGGGTGGGGAGATCGGGCGGGCGCAGGCGATGCAGGCGGCGGCCTGCGGGCTCGCGCCGGACCTGCGGTTCAATCCCGTGCTGCTCAAGCCGGGCAGTGACCTGGCAAGCCAGGTGGTGCTGCTCGGGGAGGCGGTCGACACCATCACCGCAGGCTCCTTCCGGCAGCTGCGGCCCCGGCTCGCCGAGACCGCGTACACGGCGCTAGCCGAGCTGCGGGCGGCTTACGACGTGGTGGTCTGCGAGGGCGCGGGCAGCCCCGCGGAGATCAACCTGCGGGCTGGCGACTACGTCAACATGGGGCTGGCCCGGCACGCCAACCTGCCCACGGTCGTTGTCGGCGACATCGACCGGGGTGGGGTGTTCGCCTCGATGTTCGGCACGGTCGCCCTGCTGGAACCGGCTGACCAGGCTTTGGTCGCCGGCTTCGTCATCAACAAGTTCCGGGGTGACCGCGGCCTGCTCCGGCCCGGTCTGGACATGCTGCGCCAGGTCACCGGGCGGCCCACCTACGGGGTGCTGCCCTGGTCACTCGACCTCTGGCTGGACGCGGAGGACTCACTCGCGTATGGGCGGGTGCTGGGCCGCCCGGCCGCTCCGCGCGGCACCCAGTGGCTGGACGTCGCGGTGGTCCGGTTGCCCCGGATCAGCAACGCCACCGACGTCGAGGCGCTCGCGACCGAGCCGGGCGTGCGGGTCCGGCTGACCGTGGAACCGGCTGAGCTGGCCGCGGCCGACCTGGTCGTCCTGCCCGGCTCGAAGTCGACCGTGGCGGATCTCGCCTGGCTGCGGGAGACCGGGCTCGCCGACGCTGTGCTGACCCACGCTGCCGCCGGTAGGCCGCTACTCGGCGTCTGCGGCGGGTTTCAGATGCTGGCGCGGACGATCAACGACGCGGTGGAGAGTCGGCGGGGCAGCGTACCCGGCCTCGGCCTGCTGCCGATCGAGGTCACCTTCGACCCGCGCAAGACCGTCCGGCAGGTGGCCGGAACGGCGTGGGGGGACGTCCCGGTCCACGGCTACGAGATCCACCACGGGCACGTCTCGTTCGCCGACTCCGGCCTCGCTCCGCTGCTGGCGTACGCGGACGGCGTCGGGGAGGGCGCGGTGGCCGGTGCGGTGTACGGGACGCACTGGCACGGTGCCTTCGAGTCCGACGACTTCCGGCGCCGGTTCCTGACCGAGGCGGCCCGGCAGGCCGGACGCGACGGCTTCCGGGTCGCCCCGGACACCTCGTTCGCCGCCGCCCGGGAACGTTCGCTGGACCTGCTGGGCGACCTGGTCGAGGAGCACCTGGACACCGACGCCCTGTGGCGCCTGGTCGAGTGCGGCCCGCCGGCCGACCTCCCGTTCCTCCCGCCCGGCGCGCCCACCGGCTGGCCGTCGGAGGCGGTGCTCGATCCCGTTCCCGCGGCAGCGGGGGCGCCCGGCCAGGGTGATCCGGCCGTGCCGGCGGCGCGGTGAGGTTCCTGTCCCCGACCCCGCGGCGGGTGGGAGGAGGATGTCGGCGTTGGTGAGCGACGGTCAGGAGCGGACGTCGGCGGGGCGGTCGGACATCGGTAGCCCCGCCTCCCGCCATCCGTCCACCCCACCGATGACGTCGGTGGCCCGGTGCAGGCCGAGCGCGCGCAGGCTGGCCACCGCCAGGCTGGAGCTGTAGCCCTGCCGGCACATCACCACGACCTCCAGGTCGTACCCGGTGGCCTCGGCGATCCGCCAGGCGCTCGCCGGGTCGAGTCGCCACTCCAGGACGGTGCGGTCGATCACGATCGCGCCCGGCAGGTCCCCCTGCTCCCGGCGTTGCACGTCGGTGCGTGTGTCGATCAGCAGCGCCCCGGCCCGGACCGCCTCGACGGCCTGGTGTGGGTTCAGCCGGCGCACTCCGGCGCGGGCCTGTTCCAGCAGGGCGTCGACGCCCGGACTCATCACGCTGTGGGACACGAGCCGATCATGCCGCCCGGCCCGGCGCCGTGCCGGCCGAACAGTGCGGCTGCCCGCCATGACCGCCCGAACGGGCGACGCGCCGGCGCCGACCGCTACGGTCGGCGCGTGGTGGTGGCGGTGATGGAGGCGTACGCCCAGCTGGCGCGCCAGGTGTGGGCGGCCCCCGCGCGGTTGGGGTGGACCCGGCTGGTGGCCGTCGACGGGCCCAGCGGCGCGGGTAAGAGCTGGTTCGCGGCGTGCCTCGCGGACGCCCTCGCCGCGCTGCCGGGTGGCTCCCGGCCACCGGTGGTGCACACCGACGATCTGCTCGACGGCTGGGACGACCAGTTCACGTTCTGGCCGCGGCTGGAGGAGTGTGTGCTGGCGCCGTTGCGGGAGGGGCGGGCGGGGGAGTACCGACGGTACAGCTGGGTGCGACGCGCGTTCCTGTCCCGTCCGGTCCCGGTGCCGGTGGCGCCGGTCCTCCTGGTGGAGGGGGTCAGCGTGGCCCGTGCCGCCGCCGCCCCCGACCTCAGCCTCGCCGCGTTCGTCACCGCCCCGCCGCACCTTCGGCTCACCCGGGCGGTCGCCCGGGACGGTCCGGGGATCCTCCCCGACCTGCGCCGCTGGCACGCTGGCGAGCGGGCCCACTTCGCCGCCGACGGCACACAGACGCGGGCGGACCTGGTGGTCGACGGGGCGCCTGGGCTGCCCCACGACCGGTCCCGCTACTACCTGCGCCGGTCGCCGGTCGGCAACGCGGGAATACGATGCCGGGCATGACCACAACGATCATGTCCGAGTCCGACCTGCGGGCCGCCGTCGAGCGGGAACTGCCCGGTGTCCGCGCCGACCTGGAACGCCTCGTCCGTATCCCGGGCGTCGCGTTCGAGGGCTTCGACCACTCGCACGTGGAGCGCTCCGCTGAGGCGGTCGCCGAACTGCTGCGCGGCTGCGGCCTCGATGTGAAGCTGGTGCGTTCCGGCGGCCAGCCGGCGGTGATCGGGACGAAGGCCGCTCCGCCCGGCGCACCGACGGTGCTGCTCTACGCCCACCACGACGTGCAGCCGGTCGGTGATCTGTCGCTGTGGGAGTCGGACCCGTTCGAGCCGGTGGAGCGGGACGGCCGCCTCTACGGGCGCGGCGCCGCCGACGACAAGGCCGGCATCATGGCGCACGTGGCGGCGCTGCGCGCGTTCGGCGACGCGCTGCCGGTCGGTGTCGTGCTGTTCGTCGAGGGCGAGGAGGAGTACGGGTCCGACTCCCTGGAGGCGTTGCTGGCGGCGCATCGGGACGAGATCGCCTCGGACGTCATCGTGATCGCCGACTCCGGCAACTGGGACATCGGCGTACCGGCGCTGACCACGTCGCTGCGCGGCATCGTGAACTGCTTCGTCGAGGTCCGTACGCTCGACCACGCCGTGCACAGCGGCATGTTCGGCGGCGCGGTGCCGGACGCGCTCACCGCTTTGGTCCGGCTGCTCGCCACGCTGCACGACGACGCCGGGAACGTGACCGTCGACGGGTTGGTGGGCCGGGAGGGCGCCACCGTGGACTACCCGGAGGATCGGTTCCGCGCCGAGGCGGGTCTGGCCGAGAGCGTGCAGTTCATCGGCACCGGCCGGATCACCGACCGACTGTGGACCAAGCCCGCCCTGTCGGTGCTCGGCGTTGACGCGCCGGCCACCGGCGAGGCACCGAACGCTCTGGTCCCGACTGCGAAGGCCAAACTGAGCGTGCGGCTCGCGCCGGGCGACGACGCCAAGCGGGCGTACGTGGCGCTGCGCACCCATCTGGAGAAGCACGCCCCGTGGGGCGCCGGGGTGACGCTGACCTTCGAGCACGACGGTGAACCGTGCGTGATCGACGCGACCGGACCGATGTTCGACGCGGCCCGCTCCGCGTTCCGTACCGCGTGGGACGGCACCGACCCGGTGGACATCGGCATCGGCGGATCCATTCCGTTCATCGCCACCTTTCAGGAGATGTTCCCGCAGGCCGCGATCTTGGTGACCGGTGTGGAGGATCCGCACGCCCGGGCGCACGGCCCGAACGAGAGCCTGCACCTCGGCGAGTTCGCGCGGGTGTGCCTCGCCGAGGCGCTGCTGCTGCGCAACGTGGCCCGGACGGGGCGCGGGTTGGGCTAGGCGGTGGTGTGCCTCGGTCGGTCTCGCCGTTGTCCGGTCCCGGACGAGGGGACGTGCTGGCCTCCCGGTCGGCCCGGCGACGCGGCGTCCGGCTTGGTGTCGGAACCGTAACTTCCCGGTTCATCTGGGAGTTTGCGGTGTGTCGGGCGCGGGGCTGTTATAGCCTTTCGTACATGAGTACGAACGAGGTGATGACCCGCCTGGAAGCCGCCGTCAGCGCGCTGGGGGACGTCGACGTCTCCGCGTGGCCCGAGGACACGCTCAGGGAGCAGCTCGGCGAGCTCTCCGCCGCTCTGGTCGCGCTCGACTCGGTGCTGTCCCGGGTCGCCGACGAGGTGCGCGCCCGCGGCCTGCGCATCGAGGAGCCCGTCTCGGCCTGACCGGCGCGGCGCGCGGCGCCGGACACCCGCCGGCCCTGGGGCGGCCCGCCCGTCGCGCCCTCGCGTCCGGCGGCCCGGAGCGGGCCCGACCAGCCCGGGCACGGTTTTGCCGGGTGGCGTCGGGGGCGGCTGGCAGGATGGAGTCCGTGCGGTTCCTGGACCTGGCAGCCACCTCCGCGGCCGTCGCCGCGGTCAGCAGCCGGCGGGCCAAGGTGGAGCTGCTCGCCGACGCGCTGCGGCGTCTGCACCCGGACGAGGTGGCGGCCGGTGCCGGCTATCTCGCCGGTGAGCTGCGGCAGCGGCAGACCGGTGTCGGCTGGGCAAGTCTGCGTGACCTGCCGCCGCCGGCGGCGACACCGACGTTGACGGTGGCCGCGGTGGACGCGGCAGTCGACGGCATTTCCTCGGTGCGTGGAGTGGGCGCCCAGGCGCGCCGCCGAGCACTGTTGCACACGCTCTACGGCTCGGCCACGACCGAGGAGCAGCGCCTGTTGACCGCGTTGTTCGGCGGAGAGCTGCGCCAGGGCGCCCAGGCGGGTCTGCTCGCCGACGCGGTGGCCCGGGCGGCGGAGGTGCCAGGCCCGACGGTCCGCCGGGCGCTGCTGCTCGCCGGCGATCTGCGCGTGGTCGCGGTGGCCGCGCTCGACGGCGGAGCGACGGCGCTGGCCGCGTTCGGCCTGCGGGTCGGGCGTCCGTTGGCGCCGATGCTGGCACAGAGCGCGTCGTCGGTCGACGAGGCGCTCACCGCCACCGGCGTGCCGGCGGTGGTCGACGTCAAGCTCGACGGTATCCGTGTCCAGGTGCACCGGTCGGGGCAGGACATCGCCGTCTTCACCCGCAGCCTCGACGACATCACCGCCCGGGTGCCGGAGGTGGTGGCCGCGGTGCGCGCGTTGCCCGCTCGCGAGCTGGTGCTCGACGGCGAGGCCATCGGCCTGGACGCCACCGGCCGTCCGCTGCCGTTCCAGCAGACCTCAAGCCGCGCGGCCCGCCGCACCACACCCAGCACCACCGGGGGCGCACCGGTCGCCCCGGCCGTGCGCGCCGCCGCCGAGACGACCGGCGAGGCGGTGCTCACGCCGTACTTCTTCGACCTGCTGCACCTCGACGGTGCGGATCTGATCGACCGCCCGGGCCGGGAGCGGTGGTCCGCGCTGGCCGCCGCGGTCGACCAGCAGTTGCTGGTCGGTCGGCTGGAGGTCGACGGCCCGGAGCAGGCGGGTGCGGCGTTCGCCGCCGCGCTCGACGCCGGGCAGGAGGGTGTCGTGGTGAAGGACCCCGACGCGCCGTACGACGCCGGTCGTCGAGGCGCCGCCTGGGTCAAGGTCAAGCCACGGCACACCCTGGACCTGGTGGTGCTCGCGGTCGAGTGGGGCAGCGGCCGGCGGCAGGGCTGGCTGTCGAACCTGCACCTGGGCGCGCGCGACCCGCGCACCGAGGAGTTCGTCATGCTCGGTAAGACGTTCAAGGGGCTCACCGACGAGCTGCTGCGCTGGCAGACGGAACGTTTCCTCGGCCTGGCCGTGGAGAAGGGTGACTGGGTGGTGCGGGTCCGTCCCGAGCAGGTGGTCGAGGTCGCCTTCGACGGCGTGCAAGCCAGCTCCCGCTACCCGGGTGGGATGGCGCTGCGCTTCGCCCGGGTCTTGCGGTACCGGGACGACAAGACGGCGGCCGACGCGGACACGATCGACGCCGTCCGGGCGATCCACGCCGGCCACGTCGCCGGCTGAGGGCGGGTCAGGCCGGAGCGCTCTCGGCCGCGCGGTCGGTGGGGCGCTCGGCCAACCCGCCAACCCGCCGGCGGGCCTCCCGGCGGGCGAAGAAGCCGTAGCCGAACAGGGTCATCCCCGCGAAGATCCACCACTGGACGACGTATCCGAAGCTCTGCCAGTTGTTGGTGTACCCGACCGGGATCGCGGTGAAGGCCGGGTCGGCCGCCGGCGTCTGCTCGTCGAGCAGCACGTACCCGCCGTGCACCGGATAGGGCAGCTCGCGGGCCAGCCGCGGCAGGTCGATCCGGCGGGTCTCCAGCTTGCCGTGGCGCCGGTTGACCGGAACCGAGCCTCCCTCGCCGGTGCGGACCCGGCCCGTCACGGTCACCTCACCGGCGGGTGCCGGGGGCACGACCGGTTGGGCGGTCGCGTCACCGCCGGGGGCCGGCGGGATCCAGCCCCGGTCGACCAGTACGGCCGTGCCGTCGGTGAGGACCAGCGGGGTCAGTATCTCGAAGCCGACCGTCCGGTCCACCGAGCGGCCCCGGACCAGGACCACGTTCGACTGGTCGTACCGGCCGGTCACGGTGACCTTTGTCCAGGTCTCCTCGTCGGCGGGCGGTGGCCCCACGCGGCCCGCGCCCCCGGCTGGGGCCGCCACCGCGTCGCGCAGCGGCACCGGCGTCATCCGCAGGCCGGCGTCGATGCGTTCGTTGATCTCCGTGCGGTCGTGGTACCGGTCCAGCTGCCAGTTGCCCAGCAGCACCATCGCCGCAGCCACGACCAGGGTCAGCGCGAGCGCGCCCAGCCAGCGCGGCGTCAGGAGGAACCGGTACACGACCACGAGGTTACCCGGATGACCCGGGCCGCCGGTCCGGGCGACCCCGGCTCGGCGCGGCCGGCGGGTCCGGTGCCGTTCCCCGGCCGGCCCGGTCCGCTATCGTCACGCAGGACCGCGCCGTCGGTCCACCCCGCGTACCCGCCGCCCGCGAGGGAGCCGATGATGACCGTCCTGCCGCGTCTGGTGCTCAGCGCGCCGTCTTCCGGGCATGGGACGAACCTGCTGGCGATCGGGGTGCTCGCCGCGCTCGCCGACCGGGATCTGCCGGTCGCCGGCTTCAAGGTCGGGCCGGATCGGGTCGACAGCGCGTACCTCGGGCTCGCCGCCGGGCGGCCAGGGCGCACGCTGGACCCGCGGCTGGTCGGCGCGGACCGGATCGCCCCGCTGTTCGCCCACGGGGCCGCCGGCGCTGGGCTCGCCGTGGTCCAGGGCAGCATGGGGCTGTACGACTCGCTGACCGGCCGGCCGGAGAGCGAGTCGACCGCGGCGGTCGCCACCGCGCTGCGCAGCCCGGTCGTGCTGGTGGTCGACGTGGCCGCGATGGGGCAGTCGGTGGCTGCCCTGGTGCACGGTTTCCGGGCGTACGACGAGCAGCTCTGGCTGGCTGGCGTGATCCTCAACCGGGTCGGCTCCGAGCGGCACGAGGAGCTGCTGCGCGACGCGTTGGACGACGTCGGCGTACCGGTCTACGGCGCGTTGCGGCGGCAGGACCTGCCGCCGATCCTGCCGGCCCGGCGGTACGGGACGGTGCCGGTGGTCACCGCCTCCGCCGAGGCCGACCGGGCGGTTCGTCGGCTCGGTGAGGCGGTGGCCGCGACCGTCGACCTGGACCGGCTGCTGGCGCTCGCCCGCTCCGCCCCGCCGTTGACGGCGCCACCCTGGTCGCCGGAGACCGAGCCGGCGGCCGTCCCGGAGCCGCCGTCCCCGTCGCCCGGCGAGCGACCGCTGATCGTGGTCGCCGGTGGTGCCGGCGCCAGCTACAGCCACCCCGAGACGGCGGAGCTGTTGCGGGCGGCCGGTGCCGAGGTGGTGACGGTGGATCCGCTGCACGACGAGACGTTGCCGGTCGGCACCCGGGCACTGGTCATCGGGGGTGGCCTGCCCGAGTCGTACGCCGAGCGGCTGTCGGCCAACCGTCGACTCTGCATCGCCGTGGCCGAGCTGGCCCGCACCGACCGTCCGGTCGTCGCCGAGGGCGCCGGCCTGCTGTGGCTGGCCCGGGAGTTGGACGGCATGCCGATGTGCGGGGTGCTGGACGCGGTCGGCCGGGGACGGGACGGCCTGGTGGTGGGGTACCGCACCGCGACCGCCGGCGCCGACAGTGTCGTCGCGGCGACCGGCGCGACGGTGACCGGGCACAAGGAGCACCGGGCGGTGCTCACGCCCCGGGCTGGGCAGCGGCCGGCGTGGAGTTGGGCGGGCGGTGCGCCCGAGGGTTTCGTCTGGCGAGGGGTGCACGCCTCGCAGCTCACGCTGCACTGGGCCGGGTACCCGGGGCTGGCCTCCCGGCTGGTCGCGGCGGCCGTGCGGGTGGCGCCGGCGGATGCCCGGGCCGGTGGGGTTCCCGCGTGATCGGCGGGAGGAGGTGGGTCAGCCGACGATCGCGTCCGACGGTGGGGTGAAATCGCGGTTGGGCTTGCCCTTGAGGGCTTCCTTCAGGGTGTTCCCGACCGCCTGGATCGGGATCTGGGACTGGCCGTCACCGACCGCGTTGAACGGGTTGTCCGGGTCCGAGATGAAGCTGGCCGCCGCCAACTCCGGGGTGAATGCGACGAACCAGGCCGATCGGGTGCTGTCCGTGGTACCGGTCTTGCCGGCGACGGGGCGGCCGACCGTGCCCCGGACGCTGTCCGCCGTCGACCAGCCCCCACAGCTGCCTTTCGCCGGGGTGTCGCCGGTGGGGCACCGGGCGGCGTCGGTGGCCGCCCGGGCGGCGTCGGCGCTGACCACCTGGCGGCAACGCGGTTTGGCGATCTCCCGTTCGATCCCGGCGGTGGTCCGGTACATCGCCGGGGTGCCGTCCCGGTTGTAGATGCCCTGCACCGGGATCGCCTCGCAGTACCGGCCCTCCGCCGCCACGGCGCCGTACGCGTTGGCCATCTCCAGTGGGGTGGCGTCGGAGACGCCCAGGGTGAACGCGCCCCACGTCTTCGCCTTCGCCGGGGCCGCGTGTTCCCGGTCCACGTCGGTCCGCCAGCGCAGGCCCAGCTGCTCGGCCAGGCGCACCGCCTTGTCCGCCCCGACCTGCTCCTCCAGCCAGACGAAGTACGTGTTCACCGACTTGCCGAAGCCGGACCACATCGTCTGGGTGCCGGACATCGCACCGCTGGCGTTCGACGGCGCCCAGCCGTTGTAGACCTCCGACCGGTACCGGTGTGGCGCGTTGAAGGTGGTGTTGAGGGGCATTCCGGCGTCGAGTGCGGCGAGCAGCGGGAACATCTTGAACGTCGACCCGGCCTGGTAGCCCGGCAGGTCGCCGCCGCCGAGCAGGGGTGCCACCGTGTTCGGGTAGTTGGCCTTGACCTTCGGCCCCGCCTCCGGGTTGGAGCTGAGCGGGTTGTCGTCCACGTTCAGCGAGTACGTCCGGTTCACCGCCATGGCCTTGACCCGCCCGGTGCCGGGCTCCGTGACCACGATGCCGTTGGCGAACGGGCTGCCGGTGTTCGCCTTGGCGCCGACGTTCTTCTCGGCCGCGTCCTGGATCTTCGGGTCGAGGCTGAGCACGATCCGGTATCCGCCCCGGCGTAATTTGTCCATCCGCTCCAGCCGGTTGCTGCCGAAGGCGGGCTGGGCGCTCCACCAGTTCTTCAGGTAGTCGCAGGCGAAGCCCCAGCTGTTCCACTTCTCCGGCACCGAGGCGCAGTCGTTGGACGGGTAGCTCAGCCGCAGGCGGATCGGCTCGGACCTGGCGGCGGTGGCGGCGTCCGCCGAGAGGTAGCCGAGCTGGGTCATCCGGTCCAGCACGTAGTTGCGGCGCGCGGTGGCGTCCTGCTGGTCGGAGCTGGCCGGGTCGTACTGCGACGGTGACTTCACCAGCCCGGCGAGCGTGGCGGCCTCGACCGGTGTGAGGTCCTTCGGGGTCTTGGAGAAGAAGATCTCGCTGGCGGCGTAGATGCCGTAGGCGCGGTGTCCGAAGTACGCGGAGTTGAGGTAGCGCTCCAGGATCTGCTCCTTGCTCAGCTCCTCCTCGAGGTCCAGGGCCATCCGCATCTCCCGGATCTTGCGGAGGCTGGTCTGCTGGGTCGCCTCCTGCACCTCCTTCGGTGTCGTCGCGCTGTCCCGCAGGGCCATCCGGACGTACTGCATGGTCAGCGTCGACGCGCCTTGGGAGACGCCGCTGGACCGGGCGTTGGCCACGAAGGCGCGGGCGACGCCCTTGGGGTCGACCCCGTGGTGCTGCCAGAAGCGGGCGTCCTCGGCTGCCACGATCGCCTGCTGGATGTTCGGTGACATGTCGGCGAGCTTCGTGTACTGCCGGTACTCCTCGTAGAACATCGTCAGCACGGTCTTTCCGTCCGGTGCGTACAAGTACGACGTCTCGGCGGGCAGAGCGGTGGTGAGGATCTTCGTCTTGTGCTCCAGCGCGTGCGCGGTGACCTTGGCGCCGATGCCGGTGGCGGCGGCGACGGGATAGGCCACGGCGGCGACCACGATGCCGGCGATCAGTCCGGCACGGAGGAGAGGGACGAGACGAGCAGCGGCGGCAAGGGGTCGGTTGCTCACCTCATCAAGTTATGATAATTCCCGTTAATATCCGAGAAATATTCATAAACGCGATGGCTCGTGATGTGGCCCACGCCGTGTTTCGCTGTCCCGCACGCCTCCTTCCCGGCAGGATCGCGCTCATGTGTGCTCAGCCGATCGAGGCATGCCCCGGCGCGATCCGCACCCGACCCGGTGCCCCCGCCGGCCCGCCCGGTCGCGCCCCCGCCACCGGCGGGCACGCCACTGCCGAGCCCGACCTCCGGCACCACGGCGACGCCGAGGCCACCCCGGGCCTGGTCGACCTCGCCGTCAACGTGCGCCGAGCCCCGATGCCCGACTGGCTGGCGGCCCCGATCACCGCGGCGCTCGACGACCTGGCCGCGTACCCGGACCCGAGGCCGGCGCGGGCCGCCGTCGCCGCCCGGCACGGGCGCCCCCCGGCCGAGGTGCTGCTGACCTCCGGCGCCGCCGAGGGCTTCGTGCTGATCGCGCAGGCGCTGCGCGGGGCCCGCCGCCCGGTGGTCGTGCATCCCCAGTTCACCGAGCCGGAGGTCGCCCTGCGGGCGGCGGGGCACCAGGTCGAGCATGTGCTGCTCGACCCAGGCGCGGGGTTCCGGCTCGACCCCGGCCGGATCCCCGCGGACGCCGACCTGGTCATGGTCGGCAACCCGACCAACCCGACCTCGGTGCTGCACCCCGCCGTCGACCTGGCCACGCTGGCTCGGCCGGGGCGGGTTCTCGTCATCGACGAGGCGTTCGCCGACACCACCACCGCGCCGGGGGCGCCCGGCGAGCCGGAATCGTTCGCCGGCCGACGCGACCTGCCGGGTTTGCTGGTCGTCCGGAGCCTCACCAAGACCTGGGGGCTGGCCGGGCTGCGGGTCGGCTACCTGCTCGGCGAGGCCGCCCTGCTGGACCGGCTCGCCGCCGTGCAGCCGCTGTGGGCGGTCTCGAGCCCGGCGCTGGCCGCCGCCGCGGCCTGCGCCGCGCCCGAGGCGATCGAGGCTGAGCGCGAGATCGCCGCGCGCCTCGCCGCCGACCGCGACCACCTGGTCGCACGCCTGACGGCGCTGCCGGGGGTACGCGTCGCCGGCCGGCCAGCCAGCGCCTTCGTGCTGCTTCACCTGCCCGGCGCCGCCGCCGTGCGAGCCACACTGCGCGAGCGCGGCTGGGCGGTACGCCGCGGCGACACGTTTCCCGGGCTCGGCCCGGACTGGCTACGGGTCGCCGTCCGCGACCCGGCGACCACCGACGCTTTCACCGAGGTACTTGCGGAGATCCTGGAGGCATGATGCTGGACACGACGATCGCGGCGATCGGACGGCTCGACGAGCGGGCGATGGCCGACGCCCGGGACCGGCAGGCCCGGCTCACCAAGCCCGCCGGCTCGCTCGGTGCCCTGGAGGAGCTCTCCGTACGCCTCGCCGGTCTGGCCGGGACCTGCCCGCCGCCGCTGCCCGAACCGGCCGCCGTGGCCATCTTCGCCGGTGACCACGGCGTGCACGCCCAGGGCGTGACTCCATGGCCGCAGGAGGTCACCGCCCAGATGATCGGCAACTTCCTGGCCGGCGGGGCGGTGGTCAACGCGTTCGCCCGGCAGGCCGGCGCCTCGGTCACCGTGGTGGACGTCGGGGTCGCCACGGCGCCGGTGGCCGGTGCGGGCACCGGACCGGCGCCGCGACTGGTCGAGGCGAACGTACGACGCGGCACCCGGGACATGACGCTCGGCGCCGCGCTGACCCGGGACGAGACCCGGGCCGCGGTCGAGACCGGGATCCGGGTCGCCGGGGAACTGGTCGACGCCGGGGCCGCCATCCTGCTCACCGGGGACATGGGCATCGGCAACACCACACCGGCCGCTGCCCTGATCGCGGCCTTCGTGGGAGTGGACGCCACCGAGGCGACCGGCCGGGGCACCGGGGTCGACGACCCCACCTACCGGCACAAGATCGAGATGGTCGCGACCGCGCTGCGCCGGCACGGCCCCGACCCGGCCGATCCGCTGGGCGTACTGGCCGCCGTCGGAGGTCTGGAGCACGCGGCCCTGGCCGGGCTGATCCTGGGCGCCGCGGCGCGGCGCGTCCCGGTGCTGCTGGACGGCGTGATCGCGGTCTCCGCCGCCCTGGCCGCCGCGGCCTTCGCACCGCACGCCACCGGCGCCATGGTCGCCGGGCACCGTTCGGCGGAACCGGGCGCCACGGTGGCACTGCGCCACCTCGGGCTGACCCCGCTGATCGACCTCGGGTTGCGCCTCGGCGAGGGCACCGGGGCGCTGCTGGCGTTGCCGGTGGTCACCGGTGCGGTACGGGTGTTGCACGAGGTGGCCACCTTCGACTCGGCGGGAGTGGCCGAGAAGTGACCGAGCGGACCAGCCCGTACCCGCTCGGTCTGCGCCTCGCCGGCCGACGCGTTGTCGTGGTGGGCGGGGGAGCGGTCGCGACCCGCCGGGTGCCGGCGCTGCTCGACGCGGGCGCGGACGTCTTCCTGGTCGCACCGGAGTTGACCCCGGCGCTGCGGTCCCACGTCGACGCCGGCCGGCTGCACTGGGCCCGGCGCCGGTTCGCCGCGGACGATCTCGACGGCGCGTGGCTGGTCCAGGTGGCGGTCGATGACCCGGTGGCCGCCGCGTCGGTCAGCGCGGCCGCCGCCGAGCGGCGGGTCTTCTGCGTCCGGGCCGATGACCGGGCGGCCGCGACGGCCTGGACGCCGGCGGTCACCCGGAGCGGCCCGGTGACGGTGGCCGTCCTCGGCGGCGGCGACCCGCACCGCGCGATGACCGTCCGCGACGCCATCCGTGAACTCCTGGGCGCCCGGCCGAGCCCCACCCGGACGACCACGGTCGACGAGGGGGCCGCTGCTGTCGCCCCTGGGGCCGGACGCGTGGCGCTCGTCGGGGCTGGGCCGGGCGACCCGGAGCTGATCACCGTGAAGGGGTGGCGACTGCTCACCGAGGCGGACGTGGTGGTCGCCGACCGGCTCGTGCCCGGGCTGCTCCTGGACGAACTGCGTCCGGACGTCGAACTGGTCGACGCCTCCAAGATTCCCTACGGCCCGTCCCGGGCACAGGAGGAGATCAACCGCATCCTGGTCGACCGGGCGCTGGCCGGGAAGGTCGTCGTCCGGCTGAAGGGCGGCGACCCGTACGTCTTCGGCCGTGGCGGCGAGGAGTTGCTGGCCTGCGCCGAGGCGTGCGTACCGGTCACGGTGGTCCCCGGGGTGACGAGCGCGATCGCCGTGCCGGCGGCGGCCGGTGTTCCGGTGACCCACCGGGCGGTGGCGCACGAATTCACCGTGGTGTCCGGGCATGTCGCGCCCGACTCGCCCGACTCGCTGGTGCGCTGGGAGCACCTGGCGGGGTTGCGCGGCACCCTGGTGATCCTGATGGGGCTGAAAAACCTACCCGCGATCGCCGCCACCCTGGTCGCGCACGGCCGGCCGGCGGCGACCCCGGCCGTGGTGGTGCAGGAGGGCACGACCGGCGCCCAGCGGGCCCTGCGCTCGACGCTGGGCGAGGTGGCGCACGACGTGGCCGCAACCGGTCTACGCCCCCCGGCGATCGTCGTCATCGGCGACGTGGTGTCGGCCCTCACGCCGGACGGGTGAGCGGGTTCTGCCCGCCGGGCGCCGACCCTGATCCTCTCGTTCGGCCGGATCCGCGGTGGCGGCCGGAACCGGGTCCGGCCGCCGTCGATGCTGGTCGGTCACTGCTTGAGCATGTTGTCCAGCAGCAGCGCGCAGCGGATCACGCCGAGATGGCTGTAGGCCTGCGGGTGGTTACCCAGCCCGCGTTCGGCCAGCGGGTCGTACTGCTCGGGCAGCAGCCCGGTCGGTCCGGCGGTGTCGGTCATCTGGACGAACAGCTCTTCCGCATCGGTGCGGCGGCCGGTACGCAGGTACGCCTCGACCAGCCACGCGGTGCAGATGTGGAAGCCGCCCTCGCGCCCCGGCAGGCCGTCGTCCCAGTGGTAGCGGTAGACGACCGGGCCGCTGCGGAGGTCGGCCTCGATCTTGAGCACGGTTGACAGGAAGCGCGGGTCGTCGCCGGGGAGCAGGCCGGAGAGGCCGATCCAGAGGGAGGACGCGTCGCTGTCCTCGTGCCCGTACGCGACGCTGTACGCCTCCGCGTGCTCGTGCCAGCCGAACTCCAGCACGTTGGCACCGATCCGGTCCCGCAGCTCCACCCACTCCGGCCGGTCCTCGCCGCCGTGCCGGCGCACCACGTGCAGCGCCCGGTCGACCGTCATCCAGCACATGACCTTGGAGAAGATGTGGTGCCGGGGCGGGAGACGGGCCTCCCAGATGCCGTGGTCCGGCTCGTGCCAGCGACGGCGGACCGCCTCGACCATGTTCTCCAGGACCCGCCACTCGTCCTCGCGGACCGAGCCGCGCGCATCCGCCACGGCCGCGATCAGGTCGGCGATCGGGCCGAACACGTCCAGCTGGAGTTGGTGGTTGGCGAGGTTGCCGACCCGGACCGGCCGCGAGCCGGCGTACCCGGGCAGGGTGTCGATGACGGCCTCGGCGCCCAACTCGTAGCCGTCGACGGTGTAGAGCGGGTGCAGCCGTTCCGGGTGTCCGCCGGTGCGTTCCACGACGCCGTCGATCCACCGTAGCAGGGCCTCGGCCTCCGCGGTCGAGCCGAGGTCGACCAGGGCGCGGGCGGTCATCGCGGCGTCCCGCAGCCAGCAGTAGCGGTAGTCCCAGTTCCGGACGCCGCCCAGCTCCTCCGGCAGCGAGGTGGTCGCGGCGGCCAGGATCGAGCCGCTCGGCTCGTGGCAGAGCGCGCGCAGCGTGAGCGCGCTGCGGGCGACCAGGTCCCGGGCGGTGTTCGGCAACCGCAGCGAGGCCACCCAGTCCTTCCACGGCTGCTCCGCCGCGGCCTGCCGGTCGTTGATCGCCAGCCGGTGGTGCTCGAGGCTGTGCGTGCCGAACCGCATCTCCAGCACGACCTGTCCGCCGACGGCGGACAGGTCGACGACGGCCTTGGCCGTCTCGTACACGCTGTCACCGGTGACCTGCCACTCGACCCCGGGGGAGTAGAGCGCGACCGGTTCGTTGGAGCCGAGCACCAGCAGGCCGTCGTCGAGCGGTTGCAGCTGGACGGCGACCTGGCCGAACTCGGGCCGCGGGGCGAACTCCAGGCGGGCGCGGCCGCTGCCGCTGAGGACCCGGATCAGGGTCGAGTCGGCGCTGACGATCGCCGGGCCGTCCGGTGTGGTCTCGGTGGTCGGGAAGTCGAGCCAGTCGGTGACGGTCAGGCCGGACCAGCGGGTCTCGACGGTCATGGTGCCCGAGCGGTACCGCTGCCCGAGCGGGATGCCGCCGCGCTCCGGCGCGACGCTGAAGTATCCGGCAGGACTGCCGCCGACCAGGTCAGCGAAGATCGCGGCGGAGTCGGGTTTGGGGTTACAGAGCCAGGTGATCTTGGCTTCGGGGGTGAGTAGGGCGACGGTACGCCCGTTGGCCAGCATCGAGTGCCGCTCGATGGGCACCGCCCGCTCCCCGAACAGCCAGTGCCGCCGGGTCTCCAGCAGCAGCCCGAGGGCCCGGGCCGCCTCGATCGGCTCGGCCACCCGGTACTGCGCCCTCGTCTCGCCCGGCCCGATCTTGATGCCGACGTCCGGTCCGTGCAGGTTACCGAAAGCGTTCTCGTCGGTGATGTCGTCACCGATGAACAACACCGCGCTGGCGGAGAGCTGGGTCCGCAACTGATCGACGGCGGTTCCCTTGTGGGTGGCCACCACCGACAGCTCGATGACCTCCTTGCCCTGGGTGACGGTGACGCCGTCCCAGGTCGCGGGGCCGCTGCGGACCGCCTCGATGGCGGCGGCGGCGACCGGCGGGTCGACGCCGCGGGTGTGCACGGCAACGCTGGCCGGTTTGCGTTCCAGTCGGATGCCCGGGTGCGCGGCGGCGACTTCGCGCAGCGCGTCGCGCAGCCGGGTGCGGACGGCGATCAGTTCGGGGGAGAGCCGCTCGACGAAACCGATGTCGAACTCGGAGCCGTGGCTGCCGACCAGGTGGACCTCGCTCGGCAGCCGGGACAACGCGGCCAGGTCGCGTAGCGCCCGGCCGGAGACCACCGCCACGGTGGTCTGCGGCAGCGAGGCGAGCGCGCGCACCGCGGCCACCGATTCCGGCAACGGCACGGCCCTGCTCGGGTCCGCCACGATCGGTGCGAGCGTGCCGTCGTAGTCACAGGCGATGAGGAGCTGCGGGACGCGGGCGATCCGGCCGATCGCGGTGTGCAGCTCCCGGTCCGTGCCGGCGCCGGTCGGGGTGCTCTGGGGGGTGGCGTTCACGAGGCGTCCGCATCGGGCACGCCGAGCTCGGTGAGGAACGACTTCGCCCACTGCCCCACGTCGTGGGCGCGCAGATGGCGTTGCATTGTCCGCATGCGTCGACGGGCCTCCGGCTTCTCCACGTGCACGGCCCGCAGCAGGGCATCCTTGACCGCGTCCGGGTCGTGCGGGTTGCACAGGAACGCCTGGCGCAGCTCGGTGGCGGCGCCGGCGAACTCACTGAGCACGAGCGCGCCGCCCTGGTCGGCACGCGATGCGACGTACTCCTTGGCCACCAGATTCATTCCGTCTCGCAGCGGGGTCACCATCATCACGTCGGCGGCGGCGTACATCGCGGCCAGCTCAGTGCGACTGTACGACTGATGCAGATAATGCACCGCCGGGACGCCGACCCTGCCAAATTCGCCATTAATCCGACCAACCTCGCGCTCGACCTTGACGCGAAGTGCCTGGTAGTGCTCCACGCGCTCGCGGCTCGGCGTCGCCACCTGCACCATAACCGCGTCCGGTACTGTCAGCTTTCCGTCAGCCAGTAGCTCGCGGAACGCCTTGAGTCGCAACTCGATGCCCTTGGTGTAGTCGAGTCGGTCCACGCCCAGGATGATCGTCTTCGGGTTCCCCAGCTCCGCGCGGATCTCCTTCGCCCGCGCCTGAATCGCCGGGTCGGCGGCGAGCCGTTCCATCTCCTTCGTGTCGATCGAGATGGGAAAGGCGCCCGCCTTCACCTGGCGGCCGTCGACCTGGATCATCTGCCCCTCGTACCGGAGCCCGAGCAGGTGCCGGGCCAGCCGGACGAAGTTCTGCGCCGCCAGCCGCTGCTGGAAGCCCACCAGATCCGCGCCGAGCAGCCCGCGCAGCACCTCGGTGCGGAACGGCATCTGCATGAACAGCTCGATCGGCGGGAACGGGATGTGCAGAAAGAAGCCGATACGCAGGTCGGGTCGCAGTTCGCGGAGCATCGCCGGGACCAGTTGGAGCTGGTAGTCCTGAACCCAGACGGTCGCGCCCTCCGCCGCGACGTCCGCCGCGGCCTCCGCGAACCGGGCGTTGACCAGGCGGTACACCTCGCGCCACCGGCGCTTGTAGGCCGGCGTCTCGACCGCATCGTGGTAGAGCGGCCAGATCGTCGCGTTCGACTGCCCCTCGTAGTAGCGTTCCAGCTCCGCCGCGCTCAGCGGCACCGGGTGCAGCCGGATGCCCTCCAGGTCGAACGGCTCGGGAGCGGCGCCGGTGCCGCCGGCCCAGCCCACCCAGGTGCCCTGATGTTCGGCGAGGACGGGATGCAGCGCGGTGACCAGCCCGCCCGGGCTGCGTCGCCACTGGCGTCCCTCGGGTGTGCTCACCTCGTCGACGGGCAGTCGGTTGGCCACTACGACAAAGGAGCTACGGACGGTCACGTTCGGCCACCTCCGGGTGCTGACGGGTCAACCGCGATGAGCGTACTGAGCGTAGCTGCGGCGTCTTGTACCCCGTGCCGGAGTTCCCTACCCGTCTCGTGCTCGCCGAACCGCAGTCGTGATCTTGTCAACAGTGGGGCGGTGGTTACCCGCCGGGGCGGGGCGATGTGGGCGAAGCGTGGCGTACCTGTCAGGATTGACGGCGGCGTGCGTGCGGCCGGTGCCCGGCCGGCGGCGGGCGACAGTTGTGGCCTGCGCCCACGCCACCAGCTCGCGACCGCAACCGACGGAGGTAGCCCGCACCGTGGCCCAGTTCATCTACGTCCTGGACAAGGCGCGCAAGGCGCACGGCGACAAGGTCGTGCTCGACAACGTGACCCTGAACTTCCTGCCGGGCGCCAAGATCGGTGTGGTCGGCCCGAACGGGGCCGGTAAGTCCAGCCTACTCAAGATCATGGCGGGCTGGGACCAGCCGAGCAACGGCGAGGCTCGGCTGATGCCCGGTTACACCGTCGGCATGCTGGCCCAGGAGCCGCCGCTCAACGACGCCAAGACCGTCCTCGGCAACATCGAGGAGGCGGTCGCCGAGACCAAGGCGAAGCTGGAGCGGTTCAACAAGATCGCCGAGCAGATGGCGACGGACTACTCCGACGAGTTGATGGAGGAGATGGGCCGGCTCCAGGAGGAGCTGGACAACGCCGACGCGTGGGACATCGACTCCAAGCTCGAGCTGGCCATGGACGCGCTGCGCTGCCCGTCGCCCGACGTCGACGTCACCAAGCTGTCCGGCGGTGAGCGCCGCCGGGTGGCGCTGTGCAAGTTGTTGCTGGAGGCGCCCGATCTGCTGCTGCTCGACGAGCCCACCAACCACCTGGACGCGGAGAGCGTGCAGTGGCTGGAGCAGCACCTGGCCAAGTACGCCGGCACCGTCCTGGCGATCACCCACGACCGGTACTTCCTCGACAATGTGGCCGGCTGGATCCTGGAGCTGGACCGCGGTCGGGCCATCGGTTACGAGGGCAACTACTCCACGTACCTGGAGAAGAAGGCCGCCCGGCTCTCCGTCGAGGGGCGCCGTGACGCCAAGATGAAGAAGCGGCTCGCCGAGGAGCTGGACTGGGTCCGCTCCAACGCCAAGGCCCGCCAGACCAAGTCCAAGGCCCGGCTCGACCGGTACGACGAGATGGCCGCCGAGGCGGAGAAGACCCGGAAGCTGGACTTCGAGGAGATCCAGATCCCGCCGGGCCCGCGCCTGGGCAGCACCGTCATCGAGGTGCAGAACCTCACCAAGGCGTTCGGTGCCCGGGTGCTGATCGACGAGCTGAGCTTCTCGCTGCCGCGTAACGGCATCGTCGGCGTGATCGGCCCCAACGGCGTCGGTAAGACCACCCTGTTCAAGACCATCGTCGGGCTGGAGGAGCCGACCACCGGCGCGGTCAAGGTCGGTGAGACCGTCTCGCTGTCCTACGTCGACCAGACCCGTGCGGGCCTGGCCAGCGACAAGACTGTCTGGGAGGTCGTCTCCGACGGGCTGGACCACCTCATGGTGGGCAAGGTCGAGATGCCGTCGCGGGCGTACATCGCCGCGTTCGGCTTCAAGGGGCCGGATCAGCAGAAGCCGACCAAGGTTCTCTCCGGCGGCGAGCGTAACCGGCTCAACCTCGCGTTGACGCTCAAGATCGGCGGCAACGTGATCCTGCTCGACGAACCGACCAACGACCTGGACGTGGAGACCCTCTCCAGCCTGGAGAACGCGCTGTTGGAGTTTCCCGGCTGTGCCGTGGTCATCTCGCACGACCGGATGTTCCTCGACCGGGTCGCCACGCACATCCTGGCCTGGGAGGGCGACGACCAGAACCCGGCGAAGTGGTTCTGGTTCGAGGGGAACTTCGAGGCGTACGAGAAGAACAAGGTCGACCGGCTCGGCGCGGAGGCAGCCCGGCCGCACCGGGTGACCTACCGCAAGCTGACCCGCGACTGACGGGCCGGGGCCGTGGCTGACCGGTTCGTCTACCACTGCACCCTGCGCTGGTCCGACCTGGACGCGTACGGTCACGTCAACAACTCGCGTTTCCTCACGCTGTATGAGGAGGCGCGGGTGGCGTTGATGTTCGCCGGCGGCCGGGCGTGGGGGGTGGGCTCGTTCGCCGACGGCGTGGTAATCCGCCGGCATGAGATCGACTACCTGCGGCCGGTCGACTACGCGCTCGGCCGGGCCACCGCCGAGGCGGCCCCGACGGTACGGATCGAGATGTGGGTGGCGGAGATCCGGGCCGCGTCCTTCACCATCGCCTACGAGATGTACGACGGCGACCGGCTGGTGAGCCAGGCCCGTTCGGTGTTGGTGCCGTTCGACCTGAACCGGCAACTGCCCCGGCGGCTGTCCCCGGAGGAGCACACGTTTCTCCGCACCTACGCGCCGCCGGGCGGTTCGGTGTGACCGGTTCGCCCGTCGCCGGCCGGGCCGCCGCAGGGCCCGGCCACGGGCTGGCCGGTGTCGCTGACGCAGGCGCCTTCCTGGCCAGACTGGTCCGGCTGGACCGGGCGGCGCTGGTTCGGCTCCGGCCGGCCGGCGTGCCGGGCCGTACCGCTCTCTGGGCGCGCCTGCCGTGGGGGGCGCTGGTGGTGCGTACGGTGGCCGGAGCCGACCCGGGTGACGTCACCGTGGCGGCCGGCGAGCTGTTGGCGGAGCTGACGACCGATGGGCGCGCGCTGCCCGCCCGGCGCGACGCCCAGTGGCGCTGGCCGCTGCCGCCGGCGGCCAGCCGCCGGGTGGAGACGCTGCCGGCCGCCGAGGTGCGCCGGGTCGCCGAGGCCGCCGCTGTGGCCCTGCGGGACGCCTCGACGCGCGGGGTGGCGGGACGGCCGGTCGGCGAACGGGCGCTGCGTGACGCCCTGCTCGACCACGTTCCAGTGGTTGTCACCCCGGACGATCCGCCCGGCGAGCCGGTCGAGGTCTCCCAGCGGTTGGTGCAGGGGCTGGTACGGATGGGCTTCCTGGGCGCGGGGGAGGCGCCGAGCGGGGTACAGGTGCGCGCCGTCGGCCGCTGGGTCGGCTTGGTGGGTCCGTACGGAGCCACCTGGTTGCAGACGGCAACAGATCTTGTCGTCCGAGGCATGACTAGTCACCCGATCGGATGATGTCCGATCGTTCTTCTGGACTGGGGCTGCCGTTGGGGGGATGCTTCCGCCCGGCTGTCCGGGTACCGTCCATCCTCGGATCCAACACACCGTATGCGGCTGGATCCGCTGGGGAGTGAGGTGCGCGAGCGATGCCGTGGTGGTCATGGCGCCCCGGTCCCGCCAACGGCGGCGGTGAGCCGGACAGTCGTAGCGGGATCACAGTGGAGGGCACCGTCCGGGTCGGACTGCCGACCCCCCGTCAGCCGGGCGAGGACTGCCCGGGTTCCGATCGTCCCCCCGTCGTGGACATGCCGGCCACCGTCGAGCCGGTCACGCTGGGCCGGGTCTGCGACGCGCTCGACCTGCTCGATGTGCGCTATCTGGCCGACGGCGACGGGAACCTGCTGGCTATGTGGGAGCGGCACGCCGTCCTGGTGACGCTCGAGGGCCCGGAGGACGAGATCCTGGTGATGCGGGCACGTCCGCACGCGACCGTCCCGCCGGACTGGGAGGACCGGGCGTATCGCGTCGTCAACGAGTGGAACCACACCCGCCGGTTCTGCAAGGCGTACATCGGCGACCCGACGGAGCGTGGCCAGCTCCCGATCTACGCGGAGCTACAGGTGCCGTTCGGCGCCGGGGCGCACGACGCGCTCCTGGTCGAGATGATCGACTGCGGGGCCGCGGTGGCCACCAGCTTCGTCGACTGGCTGCACGACGAAGGCGCCCTGCTCTGACCGCCGACGCGGCTCGGGTCACGCCGGCGGTGCCGGGTCCTCCATCGTGTTCACCATGAACAGGGCGGCCCGTTCCAGGTAGTCCCAGAGCGCGGTGGCCAGGCCAGGCGGCAGGTCCAGTCGGTCCACGGCGTGCCGCATGTGTCGCAGCCATGCGTCCCGCTCGTCGGCACCGATCCGAAACGGTGCGTGCCGCATCCGTAGGCGGGGATGGCCCCGCTGCGCGGAGTACGTGTTCGGGCCACCCCAGTACTGCATCAGGAAGAGGGTCAGCCGGTCCGCCGCCGGCCCCAGGTCCTCCTCCGGGTACATCGGGCGCAGCAGCGGGTCGGTCGCCACGCCCGCGTAGAACTCGTCCACCAGCCTGCGGAACGTCGGCTCCCCGCCGACCGCCTCGAAGAAGCTGATCGACTCGCCGGGACGGCCTGACTCACCTGCGGGATTCACCGTTCCATCCTGCCAGGTGCCCCGCAGCCGGTCCGGCGCCGACCGCTGTGGGCCGGATCACCAGATTTCGACCCGCCCCGGACTAGGTGACCGCGTGCCGGCGCCGTCCGGGGTCCGCCGGCTCCGGTGCGGTCGTGGGGGCCGGCGACTCCCGTGGCCAGCGCAGAGCGGTGACCGTCATCAGCACCACCCCTGCCGCGCTCCAGACGCCCACCACCAGGGGGATCGAGAACCGGTCGGCCAGCAGCCCGGTTACGAGCACGGCGAGTCCCTGGATCACCTGCATGCCGGTCGCCATCACGCCGAACGCGCGGGCCCGGAAGCCGTCGGGTAGGTTCCGGACGAACAGACCGTTCGCCACGGGCAGCAGGCCGGCGACGGCGAACCCGCACGCCGCGGCGAGCGCCGCCACCACCAGCGGTGGCGGATTGAGCAGCGAGGGCACCAGCACCAGCGGGGCGAGCACGGCCAGCGGCCGCATCAGGGCAAGCCGTCGAGTCGGGGCTACCGTTCGACCGATGATCAGGCCACCGAGGATGAACCCGACAGGGCTGGCGGCCATGATGGCCGCCTGGGCGCTGCCGGCGTCCATGTCGCCGGCGTGCTCGGCGGCCCAGGCCGCGGCGAGACCCTCCGGGACGATGGAGAACAGCATCGCGCTGAACACCAGGATCGCGATGGCGCGCAGCATCGGGCTGCCGAAGACGGTGCGGAAGCCCTCGCCGGTCTCCCGCAACAGATGACTGCGGTGCTCGGCGCGCATCGCCGGCGGGCGGTCGGCCACGCCGAGGCGCACCAGTGTCGCGGAGGCGGCGAACGTCGCGGCGTTCACCAGCAGGGCGGCGGCGGGGTTGACGACGGCGATCGCCGTACCCGCCACGTAGCCGACGACCTGCGCGGCCTGACCGACACTGGCGTTGATCGACAGCCCGACCACGAGGCGGTCACCGGTGAGAATCAGCGGCATGAGTGCCGACCGTGCGGCCTGGCTCGGTGGATTGGCGAGGGTGGCGAGGAAGAGCAGGACCAGGATCGCCGGGCTCGCCAGGTCGGGAATGGCGATGACCAGCATCAGCGTCATCCGGACCAGGTCGCAGGCCACCATCACCCGGCGGTATGGATGCCGCTCGGCGAGCGTGGCGAGCAGCGGGCCGCCGACGAGCCAGGGCAGGTAACTGACGGCGAACGCGGCGGCGGAGAGCGCCACCGACTCGGTCTCCCGGTAGATCAGCAGGGTGACCGCGGCCTTCGCGACGTAGTCGCCGATCCAGGCCAGCGTGCTCGCCGTGAAGACGGCCCGGTACTCGCGCTGGGCGAACACCTCCTGGAAACTGGCCGGCCCTTCCGGAGAAGGTTGCTCGTCGGGCACCGTCGCCTCCATCGTTCCGCCGAACTGGCCACTCGTGGTGGTCGGGCCCTGGGAACCGTCGTCAGACCTACCGATCAGCGGGGACGTGGTCACGCTCCGGCGGGAGCGCGTGCTCCGGATTCTGCCCGATCGTCCGACAACTAGCTAGGGCGAACGGGTTGACGGTCGCATCGCCGACTGAACGAACGGACGATACCCGAGGGGTTGGTCGGCCGGAACCCCCGCCGTTCCGTCAGGTGGTGCCACCGACCTCGGTCTCACCAGAAGCCCGGTGTGCCAGGACCGGGTGGAAGCGGGCGGCGACGATCTGGGCGGTGATCCCCGAGTTCTCCAGCGCCTCGGCCAGCCGGCGGCGTAGCTCCCGGGCGATCGACCACTGCGCGTCCGAGGTCGTCTTGACCACGGTCCGGACCACCGCGCCCTCGACGGTGATCTGCTCGACGCCGAGCACCCGGGGCGCCTCGACGATTTCCTTCGTCAGCTCCGGGTCGAGCGCGAGCGAGGCGGCCGCGGTCCGCAGCACGGCCATCGCCTCCTCGGTGCTGGCGAAGCCGATCGGCAGGTCGACCACCACCAGCGCCCAGCCCTGACTCTTGTTGCCGACCCGGATGATCTCGCCGTTGCGGATGTACCAGAGCACCCCCCGTAGATCGCGGACCGTCGTCACCCGCAACCCGACCGACTCGACCACGCCGGTCGCCTCACCAAGGTCGACGTTGTCACCGACGCCGTACTGGTCTTCGACCAGCATGAACATGCCGGTGATCAAATCCTTTACCAGGCTCTGCGCGCCGAAGCCGAGCGCCACGCCCACGATGCCGGCGCTGGCGAGCAGCGGAGCCAGGTCGAAGCTGAACTCCTTGAGCACCATCAGCAGCGCGATACCGAAGATGAACGCGGTGCTGAGGCTGCGGAGCACCGACCCGATCGCCTCGGCCCGTTGCCGCCGCCGCTCCGGCACGAACTCACCCGGCTGGGCGGCCGCGGTGGGGATCCGCTCGCGCAGTGGCCGCAGCATGGTGGGAACGCCGGCGTCGGTGGTCGTCCGGACCAGCCGCCTGATCGTCCGGTGCACCAGCCACCGCGCCAGCACGGCCAGCAACACGATCAGGGCGATCCGCAGGGGCTTGAGCAGGATCCAGTAGCTCCCCTCCGCGAACCACGCCGAGCGGGTCAGCTCGTACACGGTCTCGCAGAACGGATCGTCGAGGCAGTTCGCCGACGGGCCTGGATCCGGCTCGGCGGCGGGCAGGAGGAGTGACGTCAGGCTGACAGCGTTCACGGTGTCTTCGTACCGCACGCTGGTCGATGCCGCGCCGCCGACTCTCCGATGCGTGCGCGTCCCGGCCGTGGCGGCAGCAACGGAGGTTGAACCGAGCCACCGGCGGCAGGGACGCGGATAGCTTCGGCAGGGACGCGGATGGCTTCGGCAGGGACGCCGGATTCGTTCAACAGGTGCGCCGACTCACGATCCGGCCCGCGTATCCGGAAGCGCAATGAGGAGTGGAGCGGCATCCTGGTCGTTGACCGCGCCATCGCACATGCTGATGATCTCGCAGCTGCGACACGAGCATCGTCGAGGAGGTGTCTTCGCCCTGAAGCCGTCCACCTGGCCGTCATCGCGGTGGTGGTCGCACGGGTTGTCCCGGTGACTCGGGCTGCGGGACTCGAACCGGGCGATGGTCTGACGGTGGTGCGGGGCACCTCGGCGAGGAGTTGGTCGCGGTCGTGGACGCGGACGGTGGTGTCGACGGCCTCGACGGTCGGGTTACCCCGGACGCGGGCGGTGTGGTGCGTGATCATCGGGCGCGGATCCGGCCCGAACCGAAGACGACACGTGCCGTCAACCGGTGTCAGGTGATGCGAGAGGCGGCCCACGCCGCAGCGCTGATCTGCCCGAATGCCGGCGATCCCGGTAGCACGAGAGGGATTAGTACGTGCAATCCGGGGTCTTATCAGGGACGATTGGCGCACGGACGTCGGTTATCCGGGCCGACGTCGGCCGGGGTGCCGAGCTGCGCCCGTTTCCGGCCGGCGGTGGCGAGTAGGGCCGCTGAACCGGGAGGGTGAGCGCGATGCCTGACATACGACCCACGGTGGGCTCTGGCGCGCTTGTCCTCAACGCCACGTACGAGCCACTGTGTGTCGTATCCGTCCGTCGTGCCGCCATCCTTGTGCTCTCCGCCAAGGCGATCTGCGTCGCCGACGGCGACGGGATCCTGCACAGCGCGCGCGACTCGTTGCCGGTGCCGTCGGTTGTCCGGCTCACCCGCTTCGTCCGTGTGCCGTTTCGTACTCACGTCGGCCTCTCCCGGCGGGCGATCTTCGCGCGGGACGGCTGGCGGTGCGCTTACTGCCGGGGCCCGGCCGAGACCATCGACCACGTGTTCCCCCGCAGTCGAGGCGGCCGGCACGCCTGGGAGAACGTCGTGGCGGCGTGCGCCCGGTGCAACCACACCAAAGGCGACAAGACCCCGGCCGAGCTGGGCTGGCGGCTGCACGCCATACCGACCGCCCCGCGGGGCACCGCGTGGCGCGTGCTCGGCCACCGCGCACCCGACCCCCGGTGGGCCGACTGGCTCGACCTCCGCGAGCCCGAGGCCGCCTGAGACAACCCAGAAGGTCGGCCGCGAGGCCGTGCCCGCGGATCGCAACTCGCTCACCCGCCGTGCGCCCGCACCAGGGACGCGAACACCACCACGTTGTCGGCGTAACCGGTCTCGCCACCGACCCAGCGGCCTCCGCAGGTGACCAGCCGCAGGTTGGGGCGGCTGAAGTCACCGAAGACCTGGTCGGCCGGGAACCGCTGCTTGTCGAACCGTTCCACCGAGTTGACCTCGAAGACGGCCACCGTGCCGTCGGAACGGGCCACCTCGACCCGGTCGCCGGCCCGGAGGCTGCGCAGCCCGTGGAAGATGGCCGGCCCGGTGCTGGTGTCGACGTGGCCGACGATGACGGCGGGACCGTACTGCCCGGGGGTCGGACCCTGGTCGTACCAGCCGGCCTCCTCGGCGCGGGCGGCGTCCGGGGCCGCGATCGTGCCGTCGGACGCGAGTCCCACGGTGTGCACCGGTGCAGCCACGTCGATGGTGTCGATCTGGATGGCAACCGGCCGGCTCGCCGGCAGCACCGGGAACTCCTTCGGTGGTGGCCGCAGCCCGGCGGTGAACCGGTCCGGCAGAACACTCGTCCCGGTCACCCGCTCCACCGCCAGCATGGCGATGATGAGCACCATCAGCGTCCCGATCACCAGGACCGGGACCCCCGGATTCCGGGACGGTGCCGGCCGCCGGCCGGTGGCCGTCCACCGCCGGCGCGGGGGGCGCGCGGGCAGCGGCCCGTCCGTCGGATCGGTGGTGGCGAGGCTGGCGGCGACGGTCTGCCCGGCGACCCGCCGCAGCCGCCGGGCGGTCGCACGGGCCAGCCGGGCGGAGGACCGTACCGCCCACCGGGTGGCCGCCCGCCCCGGTCCCGATCGGCTGTGCCTGTGCGCTTTGGTCATGGCGGATACGCCGAGGTCAGGCTCCGGCCCCGGAGCGGCGGTTGCCGAAGAACCCGAACGCGACGGCGAGCGCCACCGCGGCGACGCCCCCGATCAGCAGCACGGAGCCGGCCCCGCTGGCGGTGCCACCGCCCCCGGTCGCCGGGCCCTTCGTGGGCTGCTGCATGTTCAGCACGGTTAGCGTGGTGGTGGCGGTCTTCCCGTTGTCGCAGCGCAGGTCCACCGCGTAGTCCCCGGGATTCTTGCTGCCCGGGATGGTGACCTGGCCGCTCAGGAAGCCGTTGTCCGGCCGCAGGACCACCCGCCCGAACGCGTCCGAATGTGCGGTGGCCTGACGGTTGTTGGCGTTGTCGCAGCCGGCCCGGATGCTGACCCGGGTGCCCGCCTGCGCCGGGTTCGGGGTCACCTCGACGAACGTGTTCTCGCCGGCCCGCGCGGGCGCGGCACCGAGCAAGACGAACACGGCAATCAGGGCGAACGCCCCGAGTAGGCGGACGAATCTCGATGGGGCGCGCTCGACGCCGCCGGCTGGTCGTAGACCCCGCATGTTCCTCCCTCCCGGCACCGGGCACCGGTCCTGCTGGGTCGACGGGTCGTGTCCTGCTGTCGACGGGTCGTGCTTTCCCTCGCGGGGCCACCGCACACGCCCCGGCGCGACCGACTCACGCGTCGATGCGGACGGAAACGGACCGGTCGATCCCGCCCGCGGCGGACCACCCCGGGGCGGTCGACCCGGACGTCCTGTTTCGTGTCGGCAGGTGTCGGCGGCGGTTGCCGGATCACCCGTGCGTGGACGGGGGCAGCGGGGTGACCGGATGCCAGTCGAGCGGGGTGGAGAGGACCATCGTGCTGGACGGCTGGCCGTACGGGGCGAGCCGGTCGATGACCGCCTCGAAGTCGCCGATCGACCCGACCGCGACCCTCAGCACGCTGCACGCGTCCCCGGTGATCCGGTGGATCTCCAGGATCTCCGGCCAGTCAGCCACCTCCGGGTCATGCAGAATGCATCGGGACCCGTAGCAGGACATCCGGATCAACGCGACCACGCTCCGCCCGGCCCGGCCCAGGTCGACGTGCGCGTGGTACCCGGTGATGACGCCCGACTCCTCCAGCCGCCGTACGCGGTCGGCGACGGCCGGCGGGGACAGGTGCACCCGCCGGGACAGTTCGCTGTACGACAGCCGAGCGTCAGCCTGCAACTCCCGCAGCAGAGCCCAGTCCATCTCGTCCACGCCGGTGACCTTACGCTCTCCACGCTGATTTGCGCTATCGCCTTGCGATCAACAGGTGATAGCGGAACAGAGCCGTTGATCCGGCATTCCATTCGGGGATCCCGCCGGGGGATCATGTCGTTCACCCCGGCAGCGCCGCCGGTCAGTCGGCGCGAGGTGGAGGGAGTGGATCGGTGGAACGGACGGACCTGCGGGCGGCCACCCGGGCGGCGGTACGGCCGGTCACCCCGCGACAGCGGGTCGCCCGTGCCGCCCGTAACGGCGGCGAACCGACCCTGGAGTTCGCCGGTCGGGTCCCGTACGACTCGTACGTGCAGGCCAGCACTCTGCACCGGTTGCAGGCGCCGCTCAGCGACGACCCGGGTGAGATGTCCTTCCTGGTGGTCAGCCAGATCATGGAGCTGTACTTCGGGTTGACCTGCCACGAGCTGCGCGAGACCCAGCGCCTGCTGCGCGCCGACCGGGTCTGGGACGCGCTGGCCCCGCTACGCCGCGCCGCCCTGCACCTGGAGGGCCTGAACGCGGCCTGGAAGGGGCTGCGCTGGATGACGCCGGCCGACTTCAACCGGTTCCGTAACCTGCTCGGCGAGGGCTCCGGTTTCCAGTCTGCGATGTACCGCCAGCTGGAGTTCCTGCTCGGGCTCCGGGACGAGACGCTACTGCGGCCGTTCCACCGGCAGACCGAGGTGTACGCGGACCTGCGTGCCACCCTGGCCGCCCCGAGCGTCTGGGACGACGTGGTCGCCCTGCTCGCCCGGCACGGCCACGACCTTCCCGCCGACCTGCTCGAGCGCGATGTCGTGGCGGAGCACGAGCCGCACCCGGCGGTGGAGGCCGCGTGGGTGTGCGTCTACGCCGACGCCGCCCCGGAGAACCACCTGCGCCTGCTCGGCGAGGCGCTGACCGAGGTGGCCGAGCAGTTCGGCGACTGGCGGCACCACCACCTCAAGGCGGTCCAGCGGACAATGGGTGCCAAGGTCGGCAGCGGTGGTTCCGCCGGACTGGCGTGGCTGCAGCGCAGCATGGCTCGGGTGGTCTTCCCGGAGCTGTGGTCTGCCCGGACGGCGATGTGACGGGAGGACGAAAACCCCGTGATGAACAACGAAGACGAGGCCCGCCGCCGCGACGCCGACGAACCCGGGCACCGACACCTGTTCCACCTCCCGCCGGCCGACGGTGGTCGTTACCCGGAGGCCGCCTATCTGGCCGGCAACTCACTCGGCCTGCAACCTCGCGCCACCCGGGACGAACTCTTCGCCGACCTCGACGCGTGGCGACGCCTCGGGGTGGAGGGGCATCTGGAGGCCGAGCGGCCGTGGCTGCCGTACCACGAGCTGTTGACGGCGCCCGCCGCGCGGCTGGTCGGCGCCCGGCCGGCAGAGGTCGTGGTGATGAACTCGCTCACCGTCAACCTGCACCTGCTGATGGTCAGTTTCTACCGACCGGCCGGTGCCCGTACCCGCATCCTCATCGAGGACGCGGCATTCCCGTCGGACAGCTACGCCGTCCGCAGCCAGGCCCGCTTCCACGGCCTCGATCCCGACACGACGGTGGTGCGGCTGAGGCCGCGCCCCGGTGAGGACGTCCTGCGTACCACCGACGTCCTCGACCTGCTCGCCGCCGAGGGCGAGACCGTCGCGCTGGTGCTGCTCGGCGGCGTCAACTACCTGACCGGCGAGTTGATGGACATCCCGGCGATCACGGCGGCCGGCCGGGCCGCCGGCGCCGTGGTCGGGTGGGATCTGGCGCATGCCGCCGGCAACGTGCCGCTCGCGCTCCACGACTGGGACGTCGACTTCGCGGCCTGGTGCTCGTACAAGTATCTGAACTCCGGGCCGGGAGCCCTGTCCGGCGTCTTCGTGCACGAGCGCCACCTCGGCGATCCGGCCCTGCCCCGCTTCGAGGGCTGGTGGAGCACCGAGGCGGCGACGCGATTCGAGATGACGCCGGTCTCCCGGCCGCCGGCGACGGCGGAGGCCTGGCAGGTCTCCAACCCGCCGATCTTCGCCATGGGGCCGGTGCGCACCTCGCTGGAGCTGTTCGACGCGGTCGGCATGCCGGCGCTGCGGGGGCGCAGTGTCCGGCTCACCGGCTACCTGGAGAAACTGCTCGACGAGGTGAGCGCCGCCCGCCCACTGACCGTCGTCACCCCGCGCGACCCGGCCCGACGCGGCGCCCAGCTCTCGGTGCGGATCGGCGCCGGCAGCGCCGCCGGGCTGGCCAAGCGTCTGCGGTACGAGCACGGGGTGATCGCCGACGCCCGGGAGCCGGACATCGTCCGGTTCGCTCCGGTGCCGCTCTACTGCACGTACCACGACTGCTGGCGGGTGGCCGACGCGCTGGCCGCGACGGTGGAGGTGTCCGCGTGAGTCGTGCACGCGACGAGATCGCCGTCGTCGGCGCCGGGCTCGCCGGCTGCCTGCTCGCCTGCTACCTGGCCCGGCGGGGGTACCGGGTCGCGCTCTACGAGCGCCGGCCCGATCCCCGGTCCGGGCAGGTCGAGCGGGGCCGTTCGATCAACCTGGCGCTCTCCGAGCGCGGCTTGGACGCGCTGCGCCGGATCGGGCTGGACACCGAGGTGATGGTCGATGCGCTGCCGATGCGTGGCCGGATGATCCACCCGGTTGCGGGGGAGCCGCAGTTCCAGTCGTACAGCGCTACCGGTGACCGGGCGATCAACTCGATCAGTCGGGGCGCGTTGAACAACGCCCTGCTGGACGCCGCCACCACGCTGCCCGGCGTGCGGATCATGTTCGACCACCGGCTGGTCGACCTCGACCCGGCCAGCGGCGAGATGACCTTCGAGACCCCGCGGGGCAAGGTCGCCGCCGCCGCGCCGGTCGTCCTGGGTACCGACGGCGCCGGGTCCGCCGTACGCGGCCAACTCCTCGGGCACGGGCTGCTCACCGAGAGCGTGGACTTCCTCGACTACGGCTACAAGGAGCTGACCATCCCGCCGCTGGGCGGGGACTTCGCGCTCGATCCGGCGGCGTTGCACATCTGGCCGCGCGGCACCTCGATGATGATCGCGTTGCCCAACCCGGACCGCTCCTTCACCTGCACCCTCTTCTGGCCCACCCACGGCACCGCGAGTTTCGCCTCACTGGGCAGCCCGGCCGCTGTCGAGCGGCACTTCGCCGAGCACTACCCGGACGTGCTGCCGCTGGCGCCGAATCTGGTCGACGACTACCAGCACAACCCGGTCGGCGTGCTCGGCACGGTGCGGTGCGACCCGTGGCAGGTCAACGGCCGGGTGGGTCTGCTCGGCGACGCGGCGCACGCCATCGTGCCGTTCTACGGCCAGGGTGCGAACTGCGCGTTCGAGGACGTGGTGGAGCTGGACCGCTGCCTCGACGAGTGCGCCGACGACTGGTCCGGCGCGCTGCCGCTGTTCCAGCGGCGCCGGCAGGACAACGCCGAGGCGATCGCCCGAATGGCCCTGGCCAACTTCGTGGAGATGCGCGACAAGGTCTCCTCGCCGCTGTTCAAGCTCGGCCGCCGGGTGGAACACACCCTGGAACGGGCGCTGCCCGGCAGGTACGTTTCCCGGTACGAGCTGGTGTCCTTCTCGACCACCCCGTACGCGCAGGTGCGCCGCCGGGTCCGCCGGCAACACCAGGTGCTCGGCGCCGCCACCGCCGGTGCGGCGCTGCTGCTGGCCGGGGCAGTCGGGTCCGTGCTCCGCCGAGGGAGGCGCCGATGACCGGCTGGGATCCGCGGCTCATGGCGGGCAACGCGCCGGCCGGGCCGGGTCTGCTGCGCAACTTCGTCGCCGGTGAGTTCGTCGACGCCGGCCGTCGGTTCGCGAAGCGGAGCCCGGTGACCGGCGAGCCGGTCTTCGAGGTGGTCGAGGCAACGCAGTCCACCGTGGATGATGCGGTGGCCGCCGCCCGGGCGGCGCTGCGCGGCCCGTGGGGCCGGATGGGCGAGCGGGAGCGGGCCGAGGTGTTGCGCCGGGTCGCCGACGAGCTGGAGCGTCGCTTCGACGACCTGGTCACCGCCGAGGTTGCCGACACCGGCAAGGCCATATCGCAGGCCCGGACGCTGGACATCCCGCGCGGCGCGGCCAACTTCCGTGCGTTCGCCGAGATCGTCGCCACCACGCCGACCGAGTCGTTCACCACGGTCACCCCAACCGGCGGCCAGGCGCTGAACTACGCGGTCCGCAAGCCGGTCGGCGTGGTCGCGGTGATCGTGCCGTGGAACCTACCGTTGCTGCTGCTCACCTGGAAGGTCGCCCCGGCGCTGGCCTGCGGCAACGCGGTCGTGGTCAAGCCCAGCGAGGAGACGCCCGCCTCGGCGACGTTGCTCGCCGAGGTGATGGCCGCGGCCGGCGTACCGCCGGGCGTTTTCAACGTGGTGCACGGCTTCGGGCCCGGCTCCGCGGGGGAGTTCCTCACCTGCCACGCGGGCGTCGACGCGATCACCTTCACCGGGGAGTCGGCCACCGGCGGCGCCATCATGCGGGCCGCCGCCGACGGGGTGAAGGCGGTCAGCTTCGAGCTGGGTGGCAAGAACGCCGGGCTGGTCTTCGCCGACGCCGACCTGGACGCGGCGGTCGCCGGCTCGGTTCGGTCCAGTTTCACCAACGGCGGTCAGGTCTGCCTCTGCACCGAGCGCATCTACGTGCAGCGCCCGGTATTCGAGGAGTTCACCGCGCGGTTGGCGAAGCGGGCGGTCGAGCTGCCGTACGGGTGGCCGGCCGACGAGGCCACAGTGAACATGCCGCTGATCTCGCACACCCACCGAGAGAAGGTGCTCGGCCACTACGGGCTGGCCCGCGCCGAGGGCGCCGAGGTGCTGGCCGGGGGCGGCACGCCGCGCTTCGGCGACGCCCGCGACGGCGGAGCCTACGTGCAGCCGACCGTGCTCACCGGGCTCGGCCCGGACGCCCGGACCAACACCGAGGAGATCTTCGGTCCGGTCGTGCACGTCGCGCCGTTCGACGACGAGGACGAGGCGTACGCGCTGGCCAACGGCACCGAGTACGGCCTGGCGGCGGCGGTTTGGACCCGGGACGTGGGCCGGGCGCACCGGGCGGGCGCCCGGCTGGACGCCGGCGTCGTCTGGGTCAACACCTGGTTCCTACGCGACCTGCGTACCCCGTTCGGCGGGGTGAAGGCCTCCGGCATCGGCCGCGAGGGTGGGGTGCACTCGCTCACCTTCTACTCCGAACTCACCAACGTCTGCGTGGACCTCTCATGAGTGAGCGCGGCAAGCGAATCATCAGCGCGACCCGCCGGAAGCCGCGTGGCGGGTCCGAGCGCAGTGAGGAGCCCACATGAGTGTCGACCACGCCGCCGCGGCCCGGGAACTGACCGAGGCCCGGGAGACCGGCAAGCCCTGCCCACCGCTGCGCGGCCGGCTGCTCCCGGAGGGTGACATCACCTCCGCGTACCTGGTGCAGCAGATGCAGGTACGGGAGTGGCAGCGGCGCGGGCACCGGCGGGTCGGCGCGAAGATCGGGCTGACCTCCCGGGCAGTTCAGGAGAGCCTCGGCGTCTACCAGCCCGACTTCGGTGTGTTGACCGAGGAGATGGCGGTACCGGACGGCGTCGAGGTGCTCCTCGGTCGGCTGCTCCAGCCCCGGGTGGAGGCCGAGATCGCGTTCGTGCTCGGCGCGGATCTGGCCGACGAGCGGGTCACCACCGCCGACCTGACCCGGTCGGTGGATCACCTGCTGCCCGCGATCGAGATCGTCGACTCCCGGGTCGCCGGCTGGGACATTTCCATCGTGGACACGGTCGCGGACAACGCCTCCAGTGGGTTGTTCGTGCTGGGCACCGCGCCGCGCCGGCTGGCCGATGTGGACCTGCGGTTGTGCGGAATGGTCCTCGAACACGCCGGCGAGCCGGTGTCGGTCGGCGCCGGGGCGGCCTGCCTCGGCAACCCGCTGCACGCGCTGGCCTGGCTGGCGCAGACACTGGCCCGGTCCGGCGACCCGTTACGCGCCGGCGATGTGGTGCTCTCCGGCGCGCTCGGCCCGATGGTGCCGGTGAGCCCGGGGGCGGCGTACGAGGCGCGGATCTCCGGCCTCGGTTCGGTACGGACGCGCTTCGCCAAGGACGGTGACCAGTGAGCGTGAGGAGTGAGCTTGCGAGCCCCGCAGTCGCGAACGGAGGGCAGGCACGGTGAGCGTGAGGAGTGAGCTTGCGAGCCCCGCAGTCGCGAACGGAGGGCAGGCACGGTGAGCGTGAGGAGTGAGCTTGCGAGCCCCGCAGTCGCGAACCAAGAGGACCCACCCGTGAGCGTCGGTGTGGCGGTGCTCGGCTCCGGCAACATCGGGACCGATCTGATGATCAAGGTGCTGCGGCTGTCGGAGTCGCTGCGGATGGTCGCGATGGCCGGCATCGACCCCGACTCCGACGGGCTGGCCCGCGCCCGCCGACTCGGCGTCGCCACCACCGCCGAGGGGGTGGACGGCCTCGTGGCCATGCCCGAGTTCGCCGACGTCGAGCTGGTCTTCGACGCCACCTCAGCCGGCGCGCACCGGCACAACGACGCTGTACTGCGCGCGCACGGCCGGACCGTGGTGGACCTGACGCCGGCGGCCGTCGGCCCGTACGTGGTGCCGCCGGTCAACCTCGACGAGCACTTGAGCGAGACCAACGTCAACATGGTCACGTGCGGTGGGCAGGCGACCGTGCCGATCGTCGCCGCGGTCGGCCGGGTGACTCCGGTCGTGTACGGGGAGATCGTCGCGTCGATCGCGTCGAAGTCGGCCGGGCCGGGCACCCGGGCCAACATCGACGAGTTCACCGAGACCACCGCGCGCGCCATCGAGGTGGTCGGTGGCGCCGAGCGCGGCAAGGCGATCATCGTGCTCAACCCGGCCGACCCGCCGCTGCTCATGCGGGACACGGTCTACTGCCTGTGCCCGGACGCCGACGCCGACCGGGCCGCGATCGGCGCCTCCGTGGCCGACATGGTGGCGGCGGTCCAGCAGTACGTCCCCGGCTATCAGCTCAAGCAGGACGTGCAGTTCGACGAGATCGACACGTACCTGCCGTCGCTCGGCCGGCACCTCACCGGGTTGCAGGTCTCGGTCTTCCTGGAGGTTTCCGGCGCCGGGCACTACCTGCCGGCGTACGCCGGGAACCTGGACATCATGACCTCGGCCGCGCTGCGCACCGCGGAGCGGCTGGTCGCCCTTGCGAATGGGGTGCCCACGTGAGGGTGCGAAGCGCGGCGAGGCGGGGTCCCGCGGCCGCGGACAACAGGAGGGCCGGATGACCGACCTGTACATCCAGGACGTGACGTTGCGGGACGGCATGCACGCCATCGCGCACCGGTACACCGTCGACCAGGTGCGGACGATCGCCGCCGCGCTGGACGCCGCCGGGGTGGCCGCGATCGAGGTGGCGCACGGCGACGGGCTCGCCGGGGCCAGCGTCAACTACGGCCACGGCGCGGCCAGCGACGCCGACTGGATCGCGGCGGCCGCCGCGGTGTTGACCACCGCGAAGCTGACCACCCTGCTGGTGCCCGGCATCGGCACCATCGCCGACCTGAAGGCGGCGAAGGCACTCGGGGTGACCAGCGTCCGGATCGCCACCCACTGCACCGAGGCGGACATCTCGGCCCAGCACATCTCCTGGGCGCGGGAGAACGGGATGGACGTCTCCGGTTTTCTCATGATGTCCCACATGAACGACCCGGCCGGGCTGGCCGCACAGGCCAGGCTGATGGAGTCGTACGGGGCGCACTGCGTCTACGTCACCGATTCCGGCGGCCGGCTGCTGATGTCCGACGTGGCCAACCGGATCGACGCGTACCGGCAGGTCCTCGAACCGGAGACGCAGATCGGCATCCACGCCCACCACAACCTCTCCCTCGGGGTGGCGAACAGCGTGGTCGCCGTCGAGCATGGGCGGATCCGCGGGGCCGGGCCGCCCGGCTCCCCGTCCGGCCGGACCGTCCGGGTGGACGCCTCGCTCGCCGGCATGGGGGCCGGGGCCGGCAACGCGCCGTTGGAGGTGTTCGTCGCGGTCGCCGAGCTGCACGGCTGGAAGCACGACTGCGACGTGTTCGCACTGATGGACGCCGCCGAGGAGCTGGTCCGTCCGGTGCAGGACCGTCCGGTGCGGGTCGACCGGGAGACGCTCTCCCTGGGGTACGCCGGCGTCTACTCCAGCTTCCTGCGGCACGCCGAGCGGGCGTCGCAGAAGTACGGCGTGGACGTCCGTTCGATCCTCGTCGAGCTGGGCCGGCGCCGGATGGTCGGCGGCCAGGAAGACATGATCGTCGATGTGGCGCTGGACCTGACCGGCCACCGGGAGGAGGGTCAATGATCGGTCCGGACATCGCCGGGATCGCCGGGAAGCTGGGCGCGGCGGCCGACACCGGCACCGCGATCCCGCAACTGGCCGCCGAGACGGGCCTGGACGTGGACGCCGCGTACGCGGTGCAGACCGCGCTGCTGGAGCGCCGGCTCGACCGCGGTGAGCGGCTGGTGGGCCTCAAGCTGGGGTTGACCAGCAAGGCGAAGATGGCGCAGGTCGGCGTGGACGAGGTGATCTGGGGCCGGCTCACCGACGTGATGCGGGTCCCCGACGGCGGCACCGTTGCCGTCGACGACTTCATCCACCCCCGGGTCGAGCCGGAGGTGGCCTTCCTGCTGGATCGGCTCCCCGAGCCCGGTGAGCCGGTCGCCGACTTCACCGACGCGGTCCGCGCGGTCGCCCCCGCGATCGAGCTGATCGACTCCCGGTACGCCAACTTCACCTTCTCCCTGCCCGATGTCATCGCCGACAACACCTCCGCCGGCGCGTTCGTGGTCGGGCCCTGGTGCCCGGTCCCGGAGGGCCTGGACAACCTCGGTGTGCTGCTGGAGATCGATGGCCGGGTCGCCCAGGTCGGCTCGACCGCGGCGGTCCTCGGCGATCCGCGCCGGGCGTTGGACGAGGGCATCCGGCTCGCCGGCCGGCACGGGGTTCGACTCCGCGAGGGCTGGGTCTTCCTGGCCGGTGCGGCCACGGCCGCCGTGCCGCTGCGTCCGGGTGCGTACGTCCGGGCCGTCGTGGAGAAGCTCGGCACGGCGTCGCTGCGAGCGTCGTCGTGAGCGCCGGGACGGGGCGTTGGCCGGCCCGCCGCGGTGTCGGGAGGTGACCTGTCGTGAGTGGGGGTGAGGCGCGGGTGGTGGCCGGCAAGGCGGTGCCGCGTGGGGCGTTCCCGCACGTCAAGGTCGCCGGCGGGTTCGTCTTCGTCTCCGGTACGTCCGCCCGCCGGCCGGACAACACGTTCGCCGGGGTCGAGGTGGACGGGTTCGGGACGACCAACCTGGACATCCGGGCGCAGACGCGGGCGGTCATCGAGAACGTCCGCGACCTGCTGCGGTCGGTCGGTGCGGACCTCGTCGACCTGGTCCAGGTGACGTCGTACCTGGTCAACATGAACGACTTCGGTGGCTACAACGAGGTGTGGGCCGAGTTCTTCGACGCGACCGGACCGACCAGGACCACGGTGGCCGTCCACCAGCTGCCGCACCCGCACCTGCTGATCGAGATGCAAGCCGTCGCCCTGCTCCGTCAAGGAGGCCAGTCGTGAGTGAGATCGTCGAGCCGTTCAGCTTCCCCGGGTGGATCGCGGAGCACCAGCACCTGCTGAAGCCGCCGGTGGGCAACAAGGAGATGCTGCCCGGCAGCGATGACTTCATCGTCATGGTGGTGGGCGGCCCGAACCAGCGCACCGATTTCCACGTCGACCCGTACGAGGAATTCTTCTACCAGGTCAAGGGCAACATGCATGTCGACCTGATGCTCCCGGAGGGGCCGCGGACGGTGCACATCCGCGAGGGCCAGATGTGGATGTTGCCGCGCAACACCCCGCATTCACCCCAGCGGCCCGAGGCCGGCTCGATCGGGATGGTCGTCGAGCGGGTCCGCGAGGAGGGCACGCTGGAGAAGTTCCAGTGGTACTGCCCCAGGTGCAACCACAAGGTGCACGAGGTGGAGCTCCAGGTCCGTGACATCGCCGCCGACCTGCCCCCGGTCTTCTCGGCGTTCTACGCCGACGAGAAGGCGCGTACCTGTGACAACTGCGGTGCGCTGCACCCGGGCAAGGGCTGATGCGCGCTCGGATCGTGGACGTGCACACGCACGTCGTACCGAGGGGCTGGCCGGACCTCGGTGCGGCGTGCGGGGGGTCCGGTTGGCCCTGGCTGCGGGTCGACTCCGAACACGCGGCCATGATCATGGTCGGCGAGACGGAGTTCCGGCCGGTCGGCGCGGAGTGCTGGGACGCGGACACCCGGCTCGCCGACATGGCCGCCGACGGCGTCGACCTGCAGGTGGTCTCGCCGACGCCGGTCTTCTTCTGCTACGACCGGCCCGCCGACCAGGCGGTCAAGGTGGCCCGAATCTTCAACGACCTGACGCTGGAGGTCACCGCCGGTGGCGGCGACCGACTGGTGCCGTTCTGCCAGGTGCCGTTGCAGGATCCGGAGGCCGCCTGCGTCGAGCTGGACCGCTGCCTCGCGGCCGGGCACGTCGGCGTGGAGATCGGGAACCACGTCGGCGACCGTGACCTCGACGACGGGGGGACCGTCGAGTTCCTCACCCACTGCGCCGAGGTGGGCGCGCCGGTCCTCGTCCACCCGTGGGACATGTCCGGCGGGCCCCGGCTGGACCGGTGGATGGCCCGCTGGCTCACCGGGATGCCCGCCGAAACCCACCTCTCGATGCTGGCGATGATCCTCGGCGGGGTCTTCGACCGGGTGCCGGAGACGCTGCGGATCTGTTTCGCGCACGGCGGCGGCAGCTTTCCGTTCTGGCTCGGCCGCGCGGACAACGCCTGGCACCGGCGTGGTGACCTGGTCCGCGGCGCCTCGGCCGCCCCGCCCAGCTCGTACGTCGACCGGTTCCACGTCGACTCGGTGGTGTTCGAGCCGGCCGCGCTGCGCCTGCTCGTCGACACGATGGGGGTCGACCGGGTGCTGGTGGGCAGCGACTACCCGTACCCGCTGGGGGAACGGCCGGTCGGCGCGGTGGTGCACCGGTCCGACTTCCTCACCGCCGACCAGCGCGACCGGCTGCTCTCCCGCAACGCCCTGCGTTTCCTGTACGGCTGAGGTCGCCCGGCCGACGCTGCCGCGCCCGTGCCGCCGGCACCTGTCCGGCCGCCGGTGGCAACCCCGGCCGCGGGGTCAGGGGCCGGGCCGCGACCAGTCGCCCGGCGCCGGTCGGCGCGCTGCGCCGGCGCGTGACGAGTGCGTTCAGGTGCGCTGCCGGGCAGGATGAGGGCATGGCCGAGCCGCACGACCTCACCGCACTGGAGCAGGCCGCGGCGATCGCGCGCGGCGAGCTGACCAGCCGTCAGTTGGTCGAGCACCAGCTCACCCGGGTGGCCGCGCTCGGCGCCACCGTCGGCGCGTTCGTCACGGTCACCCCGGAGGCGGCGCTGACCGCCGCCGACGCGGCGGACGCCGTGCCCGTCGGGGCACGTGGAGCGCTGCACGGGGTGCCGACCGCGATCAAGGATCTGACGCTCACCGCGGGCGTGCGCACCACCTTCGGCTCGGCCGCCTTCGTCGACTTCGTTCCCCCGCTCGACGCGGACGTGGTCCGGTTCATGCGGGGTGCCGGCCTGGTCAGCCTCGGCAAGAGCAGCACCTCCGAGCTGGGCTGTTCGCTCTACTCGGAAGGCCTTGTCGCGCCGCCGGCCCGCAACCCGTGGGATCTCACGTGCACGGCCGGCGGCTCCAGCGGTGGGGCGGCGGCCGCGGTGGCGGCCGGGCTCGTGCCGATCGCCCAGGGCTCCGACGGCGGCGGGTCGCTGCGCATCCCGGCGGCGATGTGTGGACTGGTCGGGTACAAGCCCAGCCGGGGGCTGGTCTCCGGTGGGCCGGTCGGGTTCGGGGCGTACGGCCTGCCGAGCAACGGCCCGATCGGCCGTACCGTCGCCGATGTCGCGGCGCTGCTCGACGTGCTGTCCCAGCCGGTCCCGGGGGAGCCGTACCTGGCGCCGCTTCCGCCCGCCGGTGGATGGCTGGCCGCCGCGCGGGCCGCCGAGCCGGGGCGGCTGCGGATCGGGCGCTTCACCGCCCCGATGCTCGCCGACGAGCCGGTGCACCCTGACTGCGTGGCCGCCGTGGACCGCGCCGCCGCGCTGCTCACCGCCGTCGGGCACGAGGTGGTCGAGGTGTCGTCGCCGCTCACGCCGGCGGCGTGGCCGCTGTTCGAGATCATCTGGTACGTGCTGGCACTCGTCCCGGTCCCGCCGGAACGGGAGGGACGGCTGTTGCCGCTGACCCGGCTGCTGCGGGAGCGCGGCGCGGCCGTCTCCGCCGCCACCCTCACCGCCACGCTCGGCGAACTCCAGGCGCAGGTGCGCCTCGGCATTCGCCGCACCGCCGGCTGCGACCTGCTGCTCTGCCCCACGCTCGCGGCGCCGCAGGCACCGGTCGGGTGGTTCACCCAGGGGCGCGACCCGGCGGAGGACTTCGACCGGCAACGGCGGTTCTCGCCGTACTGCGCCATCTTCAACGTCACGGGCGATCCGTCGGTGTCGCTGCCGGTCGGGGTGACCGCCGAGGGGCTGCCGGTCGGGGTGCTGCTCAGCGGCCGGTACGGCGATGACGCGAGGTTGATCGCCACGGCTGCGCAACTCGAGCGCTGCAGTGGCGGATGGGATCGCCACCCCGCAATCTGGCGGGCGGTCGGCTCCGCTAACGTGAATACCACAAGCGGAGTCGGGGAATCGTCTGCTTGATCGTCCACCCGACCCGGAATTCCTGGTCTCTCTTTCGCCTGGGGGCGTTGGGATTGTCTGTAACCGAGACGTTGCTGGTCTTCGTCGGCATCCCGGCGGCCGCGGTGCTGGTGATCGCCGGTGTGGCGTATGTCGGCAGCCGTGGCGGCGGTGGTGGTGGTAAGCGCTACCGGCCGGGCCGGCCCTACGACTTCACTCCGGTCTGGTTCCTGAGCAGTCCGGAGGAGCTGGCCGACTCGGCCGGCACCGCGTTGACCGCCGGGGCGCAGGCACCCGCGCTGACCAGCGGCAAGCAGGAGCAGGCCGGCATCGAGGCGCCGGTCGGTGGAACCGGAGGCGCAAGTGACCGTTGGTGAGATGCAGCCCCAGTCCGGGACGGGGAGTCCGCCCGACGTGCTGGACGGGCCGTTCTCGACCCGCCAGCTGCTGCGCGTCGACGAGGCGTTGCGCCTGGCCGACCTGGGCACCGGGCTGATCTTCTCGGTCTTCGTCGGTGGTCTCGACGAGCCGATCCGGGAGCATGCCGAGCGGCTGCACCGCCAGCTCGCCGAGCCCGACCGGTCCGTGCTGATCGCGATCTCGCCGAACCAGCGGCAGCTGGAGATAGTCACCGGCAGGTACGCCCGCAAGCGCATCCCCGACACGTACACGAAACTCGCCGCGCTCTCCATGGTCGCCGCCTTCGGCGGCGGTGACCTGACCGGCGGCATCATCACCGGCCTCGACCAGCTCGCCAGCCACGCCGGCAAGGGCTGAGCGACCGCCCGTACGCCCCGGCCCACCACGCCCGGCCCGCGCTTCAACGCGGGCCGGGCGTGGTGCCGCCGCTGTCAGCGGGGCCGGTCGGAGGTGCCGCCCGTGCTCCCGCTCATGCGCTCCGCGTGTCCTTGGCGCGGGCCCGGAGGGCCCGGACCACGCCGTCGCGGCCCTCGGTGACCAGCCGCCGCAGCGGCGCGGGGTGGCCCTCGCCGGCCAGCCACGCGTCGGTCGCCGCCACGGTGTCGTCCTCGACCAGGTACGCCGGGTAGCCCAGCTGCGCGAACTCCTGCGCCGGCTCGCTGTCCCGGCTGGCCCAGACCTGCGCCACGGTGGCGAAGAACCGGTCCCGGTAGGGCCGGACCAGCTCGACCTGCGTCGGGTGGGCGAAGCCCATGAGCAGTGCCCGGTTCCGCCAGTTCGGCAGCGGGTCCGGGCCGGTCAGCTGAGCCCAGACCGCGGCCTTGTTCTCCGGCGTCGGCACGAGCGCGTGGGCGTACGCGGCCTCCCGTTCACCGCTGGCCGTGCGGTCCGCCGCCAGCTCTGCCTCCACGTCGGCGGGGCCGGCCGCGCCGTTGGCCACCAGCGCGTCGAGTACCGTCCAACGCAGCTCGGTGTCGACGGTCAGGCCGGCCGGGACGGCACCGCCGTTCAGCCAGCCCCGCAGTGTCGCCAGGTCCTCCGATGAGCGGGCGGCGGAGGCGTACGCGCGGGCCCAGGCGAGCTGGAAGCCGCTGCCCGGCTCGGCGGCGGCGAGGGCGGTCCTCGCGGTCCGGGCCAGGTCGGCCCAGCCGCTCGGCGCCCACGCCGGGTCGGCGTAGAAGGTGAGCGCGGAGGTGGCCTGCCGCAGGGTGGCGGTGACCAGGTTGATGTCCGTCTCGGCGGGCAGGCCGGCGAGGACCAGCGCCAGATAGTCACGGGCCGCCAGCTCGGCGTCGCGGATCATGTCCCACGCCGCGGTCCAGCAGAGCGCGCGGGCGAGCGACGACTCGAACCCGGCGATGTGCTGTACCACGGTCGCCATCGAACGCTCGTCCAGCCGCAGCTTCGCGTATGTGAGGTCGTCGTCGTTGAGCAGCAGCACGTCCGCGGCGCGGGCCCCGACCAGCTGGGTGAGCTCGGTCGCCTCGCCGGCGACGTCCACCTCGACGCGTTCGCGTCGGACCAGACGACCGTCGGTGAGGTCGTACAGGCCCACGCCGATCCGGTGGGTGCGCAGCGTCGGGTAGCCGACCGGCGCCTCCTGGCGGACCACGACCCGCTCGTAGCTGCCGTCGGCGCCGACCGTCACCTCCGGGCGCAGCGTGTTGACCTGCGCTGTCTCCAGCCACTGCGCGGCGAACTTGCGCAGTTCCCGCCCGGAGGCCGCCTCCAGCTCCGACAGCAGGTCGTCGAAGGTGGCGTTGCCCCAGGCGTGCTTGTCGAAGTACGACCGCAGACCGGCCAGGAACGGCTTCTCACCCACGTACGCGACGAGCTGCTTGACCACGCTCGCGCCCTTGGCGTAGGTGATGCCGTCGAAGTTGACCTCGACCGCCTCCAGGTCCGGCATCTCGGTGTAGACCGGGTGGGTGGAAGAGAGCTGGTCCTGCCGGTAGCCCCAGTTTTTTCGGATGGACAGGAAGGTGGTCCACGCCTCGGCGAAGCGGGTGGCGTTGGTGTTGCACCAGTGACTGGCCCACTCGGCGAACGACTCGTTCAGCCACAGGTCGTTCCACCAGCGCATGGTGACCAGGTCGCCGAACCACATGTGCGCCAGCTCGTGCAGGATCGTGTTGGCGCGCTGCTCGTACTCGTAGTCGGTGACCTGTGAGCGGAAGATGTAGTGCGACTCGGCGTGTGTGACACAGCCGAAGTTCTCCATCGCGCCGGCGTTGAAGTCAGGCACCCAGAGCTGGTCGTACTTCGGCAGCGGGTAGCGCACCCCGAACTGGGTGTGGAAGAAGTCGAAACCCTGCTTGGTGATCAGGAACAGGTCGTCGGAGTCGAGGTACGGCGCCATCGACGCCCGGCAGAACACGCCGAGGTCGACGCCGTCGTGGCTGTCGCGCACCTCGTGGTACGGCCCGGCGCACAGCGCGGTGATGTAGGTGCTCATCCGGGGCGAGGTGACGAAGCGGACCGTCTTCAGGCCGTCGCCCGCAGGCTCCGCACGCTCGGCCGGCATGGTGGAGACGACCGTCCAGTGCGCCGGCACGGTGGCGTGCCAGGTGTAGACGCTCTTCAGGTCGGGCTGGTCGAAGGCGGCGAACACGCGTTGGGCGTCCGCCGTCTCGAACTGGCTGTACAGGTAGGTCTCGCCGTCGACCGGGTCCACCGTGCGGTGCAGCCCCTGCCCGCTGGTCGAGTACGCGAAGTCCGCGTCGACCACGAGCGTGTTCTCCGCGGCCAGCCCGGGCAGGGTCAGCCCCTTCTCCGCCGACCAGCCGGCCAGGTCAAGCGGCCTGCCGTTGAGCGTCGCGGACCGGACCGAGTCGGCCGCCACCTCGATGAACGTGCTGGCCCCCGGCTCGCTGCACCGGAACCGAATCTCCGTGGTCGACCGGAAGGTGCGACCCTCGGCCCGTACGGCGCTCGACAGGTCCAGCCTGATGTCGTATCCGGCCACGTCGAGCAGGCGGCCACGCTCGGTGGCCTCCACCTGCGTCAGGTTGCGCACTCCCGGCACTGTTCGTCTCCATCTCTGGTCTCGTCGTACGCCGACCGCAGCGTCGACCGACGACCGCTCATGACGGCGCGCGGATCGAGTCTTGCATGCGGCCGGGCGCAACGGTGGGCGAGGTCACGCTCTCATTCCGGTGTCGGCCGCCCGACTGCGGGGTGAAGATCGGTGCAGACGCCGAGAACGCGTCCCCGTCGTGAAGGGACCTCACCGTGAGCGAGCGTGTCACCGTCGACATGTGGTTCGACCCGATCTGCCCATGGGCGTGGATCACGTCCCGTTGGCTGCTGGAGGTCGAGCAGGTCCGGGAAGTGGATATCCGCTTCCACGTGATGAGCCTGTCGGTGCTCAACGAGGGCCGGGACCTGCCCGAGGACTACCAGGAGCTGATGCGGACCGGCTGGGGTCCGGTGCGGGTCTGTATCGCCGCCGAGCAGCGCTACGGCACCGACGTGCTGCGTAACCTCTACACCGCGCTCGGCACCCGCATCCACCTCGGGCAGGAAAAGCGGTCGAGGGAACTGTTCGTTGCCGCGCTGACCGACGCCGGCCTGGACCCGGAACTGGCCGGCGCCGCCGACAGCACCGGCTACGACGAGGCGCTGCGTGCCAGCCACGAGTCCGGGATGCGGCCGGTCGGCACCGACGTCGGTACCCCGGTCATCCACGCCCCGGGCCCGGACGGCTCCCCGATGGCGTTCTTCGGCCCGGTCGTCACCCCGGCCCCCAGGGGCGAGGCCGCGGGCCGGCTCTGGGACGGCATCCTGCTGGTCGCTGGCATTCCCGGCTTCTACGAGCTGAAGCGTTCCCGCGAGCTCGACCCCATTTTCGACTGAGGTGCGTGGTAGGGCCCCTTGTCGACGCGGCTCGCCGGATCCCAAGAGATCCGAAGCGTCGTACAAGGGGCCCTGCTTGACCCGCGGCATCCGTCGCGTCCGCCCGTCACCGGGCTCGGGGCGGATTCGTTGGCCTCCATGTCCGCCGCATCGACCCCGCAGGGGCCGCCCCCCGCAGCTTGTGGAGGCATTCCTCATGGCCAAGCACCGTGTGCCCGGTGACGATGCACTGACCAGTGAGGGGGCCGAGGACACCACCGGGTACTGGTCGGTCGACGACTCTCGGTGGTCGGCGCTCCGCCCCGATCTCCCCACCTACATGGTGGACCTGCTCGCCCCACCCATCGTGGTCGGTGTGGCCCGGGTACCGGCCGCGTCGAGGCTGACCCCACCGGACGTCAAGGGGCCCGTCCGACCTGGCTTCGCCGTGGTACCCCGCCGGCCCGCCACCGTCGCCACATCGGCGGGGCGGCACCGCCGTGCCCTTGACCGCGAGCGTTGACCCCGTGGTCCTGCACGGGCGGTGTCAACATCGGGGGTTGGTTAGGTGAGGTCGTATCGGTCGAGGTTCATGACTTTGACCCATGCGGTGATGAAGTCGTGGACGAATTTCTCTTGGGCGTCGTCGCTTGCGTAGACCTCGGCGAGCGCGCGGAGTTCGGAGTTCGCGCCGAAGACGAGGTCGACGCGGCTGCCGGTCCATTTGATCTTACCGGTGGTGGTGTCGTGGCCGTGGTAGGTGTTCGGGTCCTGGGTGGTTGGTGTCCAGGTGGTGTCAAGGTCGAGCAGGTTCGCGAAGAAGTCGTTGGTGAGGGTGCCGGGTTTCGTGGTGAACACGCCCAGTGGTGACTGTCGGTGGTTCGCGCCGAGCACGCGTAGGCCACCGACGAGGACGGTCGTCTCGGGTGCGCTGAGGGTCAGCAGGTTCGCCCGGTCGACGAGGAGGAACTCGGCTGGTAGGCGGTGGTCTTTGCCGAGGTAGTTACGGAAGCCGTCCGCGGTGGGCTCGAGCGCGGCGAAGGACTCCACGTCGGTGTGTTCCTGCGAGGCGTCGGTGCGTCCCGGGGTGAAGGGAACCTCGACGGCGTAGCCGGCGTTCCGGGCGGCCTGTTCGACGCCCACGCCGCCGGCGAGCACGATCAGGTCGGCGAGTGAGACCTGTTTCCCGCTGGTCTGGGCGGTGTTGAACTCTTCCTGGATCTTTTCCAGGGTGTGCAGCACCGTGGCGAGTTCGTCGGGGCTGTTGACCTCCCAGCCGCGCTGCGGCGCCAGGCGGATGCGGGCCCCGTTCGCGCCGCCGCGTTTGTCGCTGCCGCGGAACGACGACGCCGACGCCCACGCGGTGGAGACCAGTTGGGCCACCGACAGTCCCGAGGCGAGGATCCGGTCACGCAGGGCGGCGACGTCCTCGGCGTTGACGAGGTCGTGGGTCACCGGCGGGACCGGGTCCTGCCACAGCAGTGTCTCGGTCGGGACCTCCGGGCCGAGGTAACGGGTGACCGGGCCCATGTCGCGGTGGGTCAGTTTGAACCACGCCCGGGCGAACGCGTCGGCGAACTCGTCCGGGTTCGTCAGGAACCGCCGGGAGATCCGCTCGTAGACCGGGTCCACCCGCAGCGCGAGGTCCGTGGTCAGCATCGTGGGTTTACGCCGCTTCGCCGCGTCGAACGCGTCCGGGATGATCTCCTCGGCATCCTTGGCGACCCACTGGTGCGCGCCGGCCGGGCTCTGCGTCAGCTCCCACTCGTAGCCGAACAGGATCTCGAAGAAGCTGTTGCTCCACCGGGTCGGCGTCGTGGTCCAGGTGACCTCCAGACCACTGGTGATCGTGTCCGGTCCCTTACCGGTACCGAAACCACTCTTCCAGCCCAGGCCCTGCTCCTGCATGGAAGCGGCCTCCGGCTCGGGACCCACGTGCTCGGCCGGACCCGCGCCGTGGGTCTTACCGAACGTGTGACCACCAGCGATCAACGCGACGGTCTCCTCGTCGTTCATCGCCATCCGGCGGAACGTCTCCCGGATGTCCCGAGCCGCCGCCACCGGGTCCGGACTACCGTTCGGGCCCTCCGGGTTCACGTAGATCAAACCCATCTGCACCGCCGCGAGTGGATCCTCCAACTCCCGGTCACCGGTGTAACGCTCGTCACCGAGCCAGGTGGACTCAGGACCCCAGTACACATCCTCGTCGGGCTCCCACACATCCTCCCGACCACCAGCGAACCCGAACGTCGCAAAACCCATCGACTCCAGAGCGACGTTCCCGGCAAGGATCATCAGATCAGCCCACGACAGGCTCCGGCCGTACTTCTTCTTCACCGGCCACAACAGCCGACGCGCCTTGTCCAGGTTCGCGTTGTCCGGCCAACTGTTGAGCGGAGCGAACCGCTGCTGCCCGGCACCCGCACCACCACGACCGTCACTGATCCGGTACGTACCCGCACTGTGCCACGCCATCCGAACAACCAACGGACCATAATGACCGAAATCCGCCGGCCACCAATCCTGCGACGTCGTCAGGACCTCCGCGATATCCCGCTTGACAACCGCCAGATCAAGCGCCCGGAACGCCTCACGGTAGTCGAACTCCCCACCGAACGGATCAGCCACCACCGGATTCTTAGCCAAAACCTTCAAATTCAACCGACTCGGCCACCACCCCCGACTCCCCCCACCCTCAGTCGGATGCGGAGCACGCCCACCAACCGGACAGCGAGCCTCACTACCCGCCTCCACATCATGAACAACGCCATCATGGTTCTCAGCCACGGGAATCCTTTCGGTGCTACGGCAGGCCAATGGGGGTCAGGAAGCAACAACAGCAGGGAACAACGAGGGCGAGACCAGCAGACGGTCGGCGTCGGGTGGTTATGACGGCGCGACCGTGGTCGCGGAGTCGGCGCGCCGCGGCACGGAGTCGGAAACCAGGTCCCGGGGCGGCTCGACCGGGGCACGGTCGTCCCTGTTGAGCGATAGAAAGACAATCGCCGCCAGCGTTCCGCCGATTATCTCGGCGGTCAGGTGAACCCAGATGGCCGACCACGAGAACAGGCCCATGGCCGCCGCACCGACGGCGACCGCCGGGTTGAACGCTCCACCGGAGATCCCACCCACCGTGAACGCGCCCACCATGACGGTTCCCCCAATGGCCAGGCCATAGAAAGAGTTGTCGGGGTGGCTCCGGCTGGTGGTAACGTTGAGCACCACGTACGCCAGCGCGAAGGTGAAGAGCGCCTCGACCGCGAATGCTGTGCCGATCTCTCGGCCCGAGAACGACAGGGCTGCAGGCTTCGGCGCGGTGAGGATCAGGCGGGTGGTCACGGCGGCCAGCAGCCCGCCGATGATGTGAACGACCACGTACCCGGCTGCCGTGGTCCTATCGATCCGGCCGCGGATCAGCGCTGCCAGGGTCACGGCGGGATTGAAGTGCGCACCGGATACGTGGCCGCCGGCGTAGATCATGACCATGAGGATCCCGCCGATGGCCAATGGCGCCAACGCATTCATGGTGCTCACGGTTATGCCGATGGTGAGCACGAGAAAGAACGTGCCGATAAACTCTGCGACGTATCTACGCATCCTGCCTCCTCTGTCGGCAAGGGCCCGTGGCTGGGGTTCATGGGTAACGGTAGGTCAAATCTAAGCATTCAGATCTTACGAATCCATGACGGACGATTTGTTCATCATGTGGGTGCCGGAGCCGTCCCATCGACGCCGCCACCCGCGACGCCGCGGCCGCACGTCGCCCAGCGCCCTTCGGTCGCCAGGCTCGTCGCCCTTGTTCACCTTTTGGGCGGGCCAGGGCGGCGACCGCCTGGTCCCACCACCTCAACAAGGCGGCGCTTCGACGGCCCGCTTCCCGAATGTCCTTCACCTGGTGGGCGGGGAGTGGGTCGCTCACCCGGCGGCGACCGACACCGGTAGCGTCTGCCACATGACGGTCGTCCATCCGATCGCCCGGGCCTGGATCACCACCGGCGGCACCGGCGCGCAGAACTACGACGAGTTCGCCGACGACGCGGAGATCACCGCGATCGTCGAAGCGAACCCGCACAGTGCCCTCGGCATCGAGATGCCGCACCGGGCCCCCGAGAGCCTGGGGAAGTCGTTCCCCGACGCGCTGCCCGACGCGGTGGCCCGGCTCGCCGAGGCCAAGGAGGACGGCAGCTACACCCCGGCCGAGCAGGTGGTGATCCTTTACCGGATCAGCGCGCCGGGCGAAGAGACCGGGTACGGGCTCTTCGTCATGGTCGACACCGACCAGATCTCGACGAGCGCCGACGAGCCGGGGCTGGTCATCCGCAACGAGGACGTGTTCATCGCCAAGGTGCGCGAGCGGGTGGCCCTGGCCGACGCACTGGGCCACCTGCTCTCGCCCGTGCTGCTGCTGCAGACCGGGCGGGGCGATGAGCTGCACGCCGCGCTCGCGGCAGCCACCGACTCGGCCGGGGCACCCGCCGCGACCGACATCGACCAGACCGGCCGGACCCACGCCGTCTGGCTGGTCGGCCCCGGCCCGCGGCAGGACGAGCTGACCGCCCTGGCCGGCGGTGGCGAACTCGTCGTCGCCGACGGCAACCACCGCAGCCTCGCCGCCCAGACCGGCGGGCTGCCGCGTTTCCTGGCCGTGGTCACCACCCCCGCGTCGGTGGCCATCCAGCCGTACAACAGGCTGGTCAGCGAACTCACCACCAGCCCGGACGAGCTGCTCGACCGGCTGCGTGCCGCCGGAGCGGAGGTGGCGCCGATCGATGGCCCGGTCGAGGTCCCGGCGGCCGGCGGCGCCGTCCACGTCAAGCTTCCCGCCCAGGGGTACGCCGTTCGCCTGCCGCACGTCGGCACCGACCGTTTGGACAACCTCGACCACGCCCTGGTCGAGCGGCTGGTGCTGCGGGATGCGCTGGGGCTGGACCCGGGCGACAAGCGGATCACCTACGTCGGCGGGGACTACCCGGCGAGCTGGTTGACCGGCGAGGTCGACGCCGGCCGTGCCGAGCTGGCGATCCTCATCGCCCCGGTGACCGTCGACGACTTCGTCGCGGTGAACCTCGCCCGGGAGAAGATGCCGCGCAAGAGCACCTGGTTCACCCCGAAGGCGCGTGCCGGTCTGGTCGTCGCCGAGTTGGAGCACTGAGCTGTGACGAATCCGCCTCCGTGCCGCCGCCCGCGCGCCGGCACGGAGGCGGGCCTGTCAGACTGCGCGGTATGCGTGTCTACCTGGGATCCGACCACGCCGGCTTCGAGCTGAAGGCGCACCTGGCCAACCACCTGGCCAAGCAGGGGTACGACGTGGTCGACGTCGGCCCGCACGCCTACGACCCGGACGACGACTATCCCGCGTTCTGCCTCCGCGCGGGTGACCGGGTGGTGGCCGACGCGGGCAGTCTCGGCGTCGTCATCGGCGGTTCCGGCAACGGCGAGCAGATCGCCGCCAACAAGATCGCCGGGGTACGGGCGGCGCTGGCCTGGAACATCGACACCGCCCAGCTCGCCCGCCAACACAACGACGCCAACGTGGTCGCGGTCGGTGCCCGGCAGCACACGCTGGACGATGCCACCGCGATCGTTGAGGCGTTCCTGTCGACGCCGTTCAGCGACAACGACCGCCACACCCGCCGGATCAACCAGATCGCGGACTACGAGAAGACCCGCATCCTTCCGCCCCTGGCCTGACACGCGGGATGGTCCTGCGGTTGTGGTGCCCCGCCCGGCGGGGTGAACCGGACCTGCCAGGCGGGGCACCACAACCGCCATGACTGGTGGAAGAGCCGGTGCGCTGACCGGAACGCCCGCCGCGACGCCGGCAACGGTCCTGGGCGTCACGCTAGCGGTGGGGGAGGTCCTCGCGTGGGGTCCAGTTGCGGCGGACCAGCACCACCTGGCTCTCCGCCTCCGCCAGGTCCTGCTCCGTCGGGCGGGCCGCGTCCCGCGCACGCATCGCAGCGGTCACGCTCACCTGCGAGGAGCCCGAGCCGACCAGCCCCCGTAGGCCGCGTTCACCCTCCTCCGGGCCGCCCCGGCGACTGCGCGGCGGGCCGTCGCCGTCGTGCGCCCCGGCCGTCGTCGCGCCCGGCCCATCGGCGGCACCGTCGGTGTGGTGCCGGTACCGGCGTCGCCGTCGTTCCGCCTCGCCCATCAGCCGACCATACCGCTCGCCACGCCTCAGAACACCTCCATGCCGGTGGGGGCACGGTGCCAGCCGAAGGCTGGCCCGGTGCTCGCCAGCACGCCGGGCCGCAGCTCGCGGACCCTACCCGCCGCGGCGAGCGCACCCACCGTGACCCCACCCAGGTAGAGTTCCCCGAGGCAGCGGACGTCGCAGCCAAGCCCGGCCGGTTCGTCGCTGGGGACGCACGTGGCCCCGTCGGGGCCGCCGGTGAGGCGCCACCGGCCGGTGTTCTCCGGCAACAGGTCGTCAGTGACCTCCAGCACCACGTCGAGCGGGGTCGCGTACCGTCGGGCCGCGAGCGCGGCGGGCAGGTCGACCACCCGCAGCCAGAGCCCGTCGACCAGCCTCGCGCCGAGCCGGCGCGGTTCGTTGACCAGCAGCAGCAGCGGCTCGTCCGGCGCCGCCGTCCGGAACGTGAGCCGCCGGGTCAGATCGAGGGAAAGTAGCATCCGCCACATCGCGAGGTAGGCGGCCGGGTTGTCGGTCACCACCTCGTCGACGGTGGTTACCGCCTTCGGACCGGCGGCGTCCCAGTCGCTCCTGGTCCGGAAGAGCGCGTACCCGTCCACCCCGTCGGGTCCTTCGTGCAGGACCACCCGGCGCTCGGTGGCGCCGCCGCGCTGCGCGGGTGGGTCGGCCAAAACGTACCCCCACCACACCTCGCTCCGGCTGGACCAGCCAGGCCGGTCCTGCCGCACCCCTTCGTACACCTGGGCCAGCTCGGTGCGGCAGTCGGCCGGGCGGGCCAGGCGGAGCCGGCCCTCGGCGGGCGTCGGGGGCGGCAGGCGTAGCTCGGTGGTCTCGCTCTCGGCGAAGAGCCGCTGGGCTGCCATGCCGTAGCCGAAGCGCGGATAGATCCGCGCCTCGCTGGCCCAGAGCACCGCGACCGGCTCCCGGCCGGCGTCGCGCACCTCGCGCAGCTGCCGTCGCATCATGTCGGTGAGCAGCCCCCGACGGCGGTGGGTCGGCGCGACCCCCACCATGCTGACGTGCGCGGCGGGCAGGCGGGCACCCGGCACGGTCAGCTCGCGCGTGTACGCGGTGGCGCTCGCTACGAGCTCGGTGCCGGCCCGGACGAGCAGGGTGCGCTCCGGTTCCAGGAGATTCTTCTCGACCGCCCACGAGTCGGCGTCGAAGCCGTCGTGGAAGAGCCCGCTGAGCAGCACGCCCAGCTCGTCGAAGTCCTCGACGCGAGCGGCGGTGAAGTGCAGTGGGGGATGTGTCATGGCTCTGTCTAACCGAACGGTGTGCTCCGGGCGACCGATTTGCGCGCTGGATACCCTCGATAGTCAGACGGGGCCGGCTGGGCCCGTCGGGTCCAGGGGAGGGACGATATGGCCGACCAGACGCAACCGTGGGCGGAGCGGACCGTCGAGGTGTCGCCGCAGCCGGGGGCCGGTGTGCCGCAGCAGCGAGACGCCTACCGGCGCGGGGTGGCCTCGGTCGGACGGCCCGGAATGCCGCGTACCGAGCCGTTTCCGACGCTCGAGGAGCCGATCGGAGCGAGCTGGCCCGGCGAGATGACGCCACGCCGTCCGATGAGCTGGCATGTCGCCCAGCTGCGTCGCGGCGGGGAGTGGAGCGCAGCCGGCGCACTCTTCGCGTTCATCTGCTGGGGGATCTGGGCGATCTCCGGTGGTGGTCATCTCGCCGCGCCACTGGTGATCTTCGTACTGAGCCTGCTCGTCGCGGCGGGACTCTTCGCCCTCGCCCGGCTCGTCGGCCGGGTGGTGCTGGAGCAGCGCTTGGGCCGGGTGCGGCGCAGCGCGCGCGGTGCGCACCTGGTGACGGCGGTCTTCCTGGCCGGCCTCGGGGTCGCGTGGCTCCAGCAGACGGAGTGGGTCGTCTCGGTCTGGAACTGGGTCTTCAACTAGGTGTCCCCGCAGGCCGGCCGGCCCTCGGAAACCCACTCCCGGGACGTCTCCGGCGCCGCCGGCGGGAACGTCCGCAACACTCCCTGAACGTCGGGCGGCCGGTGATCCACCCGTCCGCCCAGGCGTGGCTGTAGCGACCCGTCGGCCCCCACCTTGTCATCGGGTAGGTACCTGACCGGGCGCGGGTCATCCCCGTCCGACGGGGCGGGTCGACAACTGCCCACTTCGGCCGGTGGTGGGCGCGGCGCCGGTTGGCATGGCGGTACCGGACTTCATGGACCAGCTGGTGCCGTCGCTGTTTCCAGCGCCCTCGGCGCCGACGGGCGTCCGGTGCGGCTTGAGTCAGCGTTGATCGGGCTCACCAGAATGGACCGCCGTAGGACGGAACGCCGTGCCCCGAGGAGTCCCTTTGACGTACGCCGCCATGACCGGCCCGGCGCGTTCCGGCGGCTCGACCGACCGATAGATTCTCTGGATGACCGACGATGCGGCAGCTCCTGGTCAGCGGCCGGCCGCCCTGGAGCGTTTCGGGTTGCCGGCGTTCGCGCGTCGGCGGGTGGTGGCGCCGCGCGAGCCGGTGCTGATGGTCACCGGGGAAGTGGCACAGCCCCGGCAGGTCGCGTTGGCCGAGTTGACGACGGGTCTGCCGCGTACGCTTCGTCGGGCTGACCTGCATTGTGTGACGACGTGGAGCGCGGTCGGCCTGTGCTGGGAGGGGGTGCCCTTCTCGCTGGTCCTTGACCGCCTGCAGGCCGCTTGTGGGGCGAGTCCGCAGGCCGATTGGCTTCTGTTGACGGGGTTGGACGGCTTTCAGGCTTGCCTGGCCGTCGAGGATGCCCGCGCCGAGGATGTGCTGCTGGCCGATCGACTCGACGGGCGGGCGCTGACCGGGGATCACGGCGCGCCGGTGCGGGTGGTGGCACCCGGTCAGTACGGGTACAAGAGCGTGAAACACCTTGCGGTCGTGGAGTTCCACGTCCGGTACGCCGAAGGGTCGGCGGGCTGGAGGGAGCACCCGCGCGGGCGGGTGGACCGGGAGGAGCGCAGCCGCGTCCTTCCAGGGCCGGTGTGGCGCTGGGTGTGGCGGCGGGTGTTGCCCGCGTCGCGGCGTCCCTACCGAGGCTCGGACGGGGCGGGCGGTCTTGCCGGCGGAGCGGATGAGGTGGCCGATTCGCGCAGGATCTCGGAGTAGCGGCGGAACAGTCGAGGTGGCGGCGTTCCGTCCTGGCCCGCGTCTTGCAGCCGGATCCAGCAGCGGGCGAACAGGGCACGGGCGCGGGCGCCATCCCACGGCCGGGGAAGTAGCTCGGGTGGGAGCAGGGGGTCTGGGTCCATGGCGTCGGTGAAGGCGGCCGCCAGTTGGATCGCCATCGCGGCGCGGTCGGTGGCGTCGAGGCGACCGTTCTGGTCGAGCCGGATCAGGTGGCGCTCAGCGAGGTCGGCGAGCCGGGTGTAGCGGGCGGCGATCTGCGGCACCGGCCAGAGTGCGGCGGCGAGGTCCGCGGGTTCCGCTCGGCCTCCTACGCTCAGGTCGGTGCTTGTGAGGAACGTGACGCAGGCAAGAACGCCGAGGCGTCGGGCCTGCTGCTCGACCGGGGCCGCGATCGGGTTGGCGGCGACGTACAGTCCGTTCTGGACGGCGGCGCCGCCCAGCCGGACGATCTCCTCACGCAGCGCGTCCCGGGCGTCCCGGGCTGCTTCGGGAACGGCGAACGCGATCAGCTGCCAGCGCCCGTCCCACGGTGCGCGTCCCTGGTCCTGTTCGTAGGCGTACCAGACGTATCCAAGGTCGCGCGCGGCGTCATCGATCGCCTCAGGGGTGGCCCACAGCAGCGCCTTGCGTCCCCGGCCCTGGTGGGTGAAGCGCCCCTCGGCGACGAGCCGCTTGATGCACAACCGCACCTGCTGGTCGGTCATACCCAGGCAGTTGGCTACGGCGTACAGGTCGCCGGTGTCGACCGTCGCGTCCTCGCGGACCATGGCGTGCACCAGCAAACGGGTGCTGACGTGCGACGCCTCGGCCCAAGGCCGCCCTGGCCGGGTCACCGCGGCTGCGTGGGCACGGCCACGCTGCGATGCATGGTGACGACCGCGCCGAAGCCCATCAGCTGCCGCAGGTACGGCGTGCCGGCGGTGCGGACCGGCACGAAGCCGTGCCGCTCGTAGAGCCGACGGGCGCCGGGGTTGGTGTCAACGACGTCGAGCCGGACCTCCCGACAGCTGTGGGCTACCGCTACGGCGGCCACCTCGTGCAGGAGGCGACTGCCAAGGCCCCGTCCGCGCCAGTCGGGGTCGACGGCGATGCCGTCCATCAGCAGTTGACCGTCGGCGGGCCGGCGGTCGAGCAGGGCGAGCAGGACCAACCGGGGCAGGCCCCGCAGTATGCCGTAGGCGGTGAGCACATCGCTGGCATCGCCGGCGGTCAAGGCGCGCCCGGCCAGGTGGTATCCGGCGACTCCGACCACCCGACCGGCGTCGAGCGCCACCACGGCGCGGTCGCGGTGCAGGTGCGCGGCGAGGAAGTCCCGCCCCCGTTCGGGCGGGCCCAGCGCCGGTCCCAGCTTGCGGCCGAACGCCTCCCAGTACAGCTGCGCCACCCGCGCCTCCGCCCCAGCCGGCACGCCTCTGCGAATATCCGGTCCGCCACCGGTTCGCTCATCCGTCGCGTTCACACACTTCTCCACCTGGTGTACGTGCGTATCGCACCCATGTTGTACGTTCGCACTTGGAACGATCGTACTGTAGCCGAGAGATTGAGGTTCGCGGTGGAAACGCCGGCCATCACGCCACGGCGGCAACGCCGCCGCCGGCTGCTCTGGGTTCTGACGCCCGCGCTGCTCGCACTGGTCTTGCTGGGCGGTGTCGTCGTGCTCGCGCACCGCTACGACATCCGCGAACAACGCGTCGAGATCCAGCACGACGGTCTCAGCCTGGACGGCGTGCTCGCCACGCCATCAACCGGCGACGGCCCCTTCGGACTTGTCGTGTTCGTTCACGGCGACGGGCCGGTCGACGCGACCGCGGACACGTTCTACCGCCCCCTGTGGGAGTCCTTCGCCCACGCCGGCTACGCGTCGCTGTCCTGGAACAAGCCAGGCGTCGCCGGATCAGCGGGCAACTGGCTGGACCAGACCATGGCCGACCGGGCTCAGGAGGTCGCCGCCGCGCTGGCCTGGGGGCGCCAGCACCCGTCCATCGACCGGCACCGGATCGGGCTGTGGGGCGCCAGTCAGGCCGGATGGGTGCTGCCACGGGTCGCCGCCGAGACTCCCGACCTCCAATTCGTCATCGCCGTCTCTCCGGCGATCAACTGGCTCCGACAGGGGCGCTACCACCTACTCGCCCAACTCCGGGCCGAGGGCGCCGCCGCGGCCGAGGTCGACCGGGCGTTGCGCCGCCGGGAACGGACCCTCACCCTGCTGCGCCGCGGTGCCACCGTCGAGGAGTACCGGACCACCATCGACCATCCCGACGACACCATGACCGCCGACCGGTGGACCTTCATCACCCGCAACCACACCGCAGACGCCACCGACGACCTGCGAGCCATGCGCGGGACACCGGTCCTGCTGCTGCTCGCCGGCCACGACAACCACGTCGACGTCACCGAAACCGAAACCGTCTACCGGCAGTTGCTGCCGGCCGCGACCCTGCACGTCAAACACTTTCCCGACGCCGACCACCGAATGGTCCGGCACCGCATAGCCCGCTCCGCCCTACGGGCCACCCTGACCGCCCTCGTCGCTCCGCGGACCCTGTTCGCCGACGGATACCTCACCGACCAACGTCAATACCTCCAGCACCACACCACCGCGTCGCGGCGCCAGTGAGCAAGCGCACCCGCCGTGGCGCATCGAGCGGCGAGGCGACTTCCTCGTCACCGGGGCAACCCCACTCCGCCGTCTGACTTTCGACCACTACCGAGCGGCCGGCACCCCACCGCGGTGACCGGCGAGGTTGACAGACAGGGGGTGACGGCGCGGCCGTTGGTCCCCGGCTTCCTCGACGCGGGCGCCTCTTGCGGACTAGATGCGGACCGCGGATGCCTGCGCTTGGAAACGATGCCAGATCGAACTGGTTCTCCACGCGCCGTGGGCGACGCTGACGTAGACCGCGGTAGGGGCGAACACAGCGACCGCGCCGCCCAGGCACGCCAACATCGTGCCGACAATCGGTACGTCGGTTGCTACTGCCAGAACGGCAACGTAGATCGTGGCCAGCACTGCGGCGACGGCGAACGCGATCAGCAACTTCGGGGAAGGCGTCGGTCGTCGTGGCTACCTCGCCGACCAGGCCGGCTGGCACGAACAGCTCACCATCTGGCCGGACTGGATGCGGACTGTACGGCCGTACCGTGGCCCGCGGCAGACTGGCCTTGTGCCAACTCGGCCGCTGATTCGCAAGGTTCGCTTCGAGGTCCGTCCGTGGGGCCAGGAACAAGCGATAGGAATGAATGCGGCCAAGGTCGGGGCGTGCTTCTGACCTGGGCCACCATCGGGAGCGGGCGACGGGAATCGAACCCGCACCGTCAGTTTGGAAGGTGCCTTGATCTTTACGGACTGTAGGCACCTGCGGTTGGCAGGCCAGCATGGCAGTCACGCTCGGTGGTCTTCCAGCTTTGGTGGCTGGAGGTGCTTACCGGTATTGACCGCTGCATCGGGCACGGATCGGGCACGTGGTGGGAGCGAGGTTGAGATGTCCCGCAAGCGCGTCGACGGCGTATCCTCGGGCTATGGAGCAGTCGACCAGCGCCGACACTGCGGCCACGCTCGCCGCCGCCGGCATTACTGTCACCGAGGAAGGCAAGGCCCGCGCTCGCGCCAAGCTTAAGGCTGCCCGAGAGCGGTGGACGCCGGAACTGGACGCGCAGGTGCGCAAGCAGCTCGGCCTTCCCGCCCGCGCCGCGTGACCCGCTCACCTGTTCGCATCGTCCTGGACGCCTCCGCCATCGTCGCGTTCACGAGGGGCAGCATCGACGTTGGCGAGGTGATTGCTGAGGTTGCCGACGAGGAAGGCGCTCAGATCGGACTGCCGGTGCTGTGCCTCGCTGAGGCGTATCGCGTATCTGCTGGCAGCGACCGCCTAGATCTACTGGTCAACCGCCCGGCTGCGTTGATCCTCTCTCCCGATCCTGAGGATTGGCGGCCGTTGGCGGTCACGTGCGACACCGTGGGCCGGCTCGACGCCGCGAGTGCCGTGCTCATTGCCATAGATCTAGGCTGCGACGTGCTCACGGCTCAGCCGGGCCTCTACGCAGGCCTTGCTGGTGGCGGTCCGATCATCCCGATCTGACCGAGCGGCTGTCCGCACACCCCCTGGTTGACCTTCGTCGGCGGCAAGTTGACCTTTTCGTCCCGAAGGAACTTCCGGATTGGCTGAACCAGCGCCAGCATGGGCGATGAGCTGCGGAAGTGGTCCGCTGGCGTCCATAGTTGTCCGGCGGTGTGCTTGCCGGTCGTCACTCGGTTAGTCACCCAGCTTCGGGCCTACTGAGTGCCTACGTCGGTAGGCGAGCCGCCGAAGTCGGCGCTCGTACTGGCCGGCGTAGGAACGCTGCGCCCGATTCATCGCCCGCACGTCTGGATCGCTGACCGCCTCGTAGTAGTAGACCTCGGCCGGGTCCTGGTCCTCGTCAACCAGTCGCGCGAGCGCTTCACGGTCGCGCTCGACCGAGCCGGACCCTCGTATGCGAGCCCGCCAGGCTGCGCCTGTGGTGTCCGCCTCCATGCCATAGACCGTAGTGGCGTGGGCCGGTACCCGCTCCCCTTGGTGGGGACGGTCAGCTTGGGAATCGGGTTGATCGTCACTGTCGGTCGACAAACGACCAATCCCACGCGAGATACCAACTACAGAGCGTCAATCTTGCGGCGCTGCTCTCGGTGGTGTTGACCCCTGTAGACCCGGTCTTCGGGCACGCATCGGGCACGCCCACGAGCCACGCGGTGTTTGCCATCCCGTCTGCCGCCGACCCGCCCTCCGGGGAGCGGGCCGCCGCCCGGTCCGCCACGTCAAGCGGACCTTGACGCACGTACGGACGCTGGCGGGCCGGGCGGTGGTCTGCTCGGCTCGCCCGGGTCGGTGGCTGGCGGGATGGCCCTGCGCAACCACCCACGGACCGCGACCCGCCGACGGACCCCCGGCCATCCCGGAGTCGTTGCGCCCCCGCCGGAGGCGCGGTAACCGCGACCAGCTCGCCGCCGCGACCCGCCGCGCGGACCCGGCGTGCCCTTCGCTGCGCCGCGCCGCTCGGGGCGCGGCCCGGCCGGCTGCCGGCCACGAACACCAACCACCCTCGGCCCCCCACCGTCTGCGGCGGCCCCGGGCTTACCGCTCTCCGCGCCAGCCGCCGGGCGTTGGCGTGACGGCCGCAGAGCGACCAAGCGGCGCGGCCGGCGCGCGCCTAGGCGGCGGCGCGTGCGGCCCGTTGCGGGCCGCCTTGAAGACGTACAGAAACTCTGAACCGCTTCGCCGGCAGCCGGCTGGATCGAACGTGCGTTCGATGGGCTACGTCGCGGCTGACAGGCGACGACTGAGGGCCTCTCAGTCGGTGACGGGCAAGACACCCTCTTCGAGGTAGGCGGTACGGGCCTGCTTCCGGGCCTGCATGCTTGCTCGTAGCCGTCGAGCGAGTCTGGGGATGGTCAGGTCGTCAAGCTGGTGGTCTTCCACGAACGACCACTCTGCGATCTCGCCATCCCGGAAGGCGACGGCGGCGAGTTGGTCATCCGTGAGCGTGCCGCCGTCGAAGACGAATAGCATCTTGTCGCCCTCGTCTGGCCTCGGAGCCCAGTCGACCGTCAAGAGAGCGCCGATCGCGACTCGCAGGCCCAGCTCCTCGTAAATCTCTCTGCCGCAGGCCGACAGCGGGCTCTCGCCCTCCTCGACGTAGCCGCCCGGGATGTCCCAGTGTGACTTGTAGGTCGGCCGGACGAGCATCATCCGCTCTTGCTCATCAACGAACAGCGCGCCCGCCGCCACCTTGGGAGTAGCTTGCGGACGCGCGTTGCTGGCTTGGCTGGTCACATCCTCGGACTCTACGGTTCTAGGCCGTGACGTGCACGCGCTGCGCCAGGCCGGCAAGTTGGTAGCTGGGCCGGCTTCGACCGCGGCGCATCCAGTTTTGGACGAGTTGCCTGCTGATCGCGTGGTGACGAATCTGCTCGGGCGCCTTCTGTTCAGCGGCGAGCACCACCGCCATGGCCTCATCGGTTCTGTTCCACGCGCTGAGCGCTCGCGCTGTTTCGAGTGCGTGGCGTGCCTGCCGCTCGACAGGAAGGCCGGTCGTGTCGATGCGGGGACCGAGGTCGATCGCAACCTGTACGTCATCCAGGTCCATCGCCGTCGTCACACGGTGGATGGCCACGTTGGTCGGCCCGAATGCCGTCCAAAGGTGGTTAGCGTCGTGACCAAGCCGCCGCGCGGCTTGGTCCGCCTCGTTGAGAAACGATCGGACGGAGGCCCGATCTTCATCTCGTGCTGCGGCCACGGAGCCAGCCAGGAACAAGGTGCCATAGACAGACAGGTACTCGGGGGTCGCCTCGGCCAAGCCCGGCTGCATGTATGCCGCCGCGTCGGTGGTGAGCTGCTTCGCTTCGCGGTATCGGCCTGTCGAGAGCAGGGTGTGAGCGACTGAGCGGAAGAGCGAGCCAATCACAACGGCATCGCCGCATCGTTGGGCCGCTGTGAAGCCTCTTTCGGCGGCAATCCATGCAAGGTCCGCCTCCCCGAGCTTCGTAAGCAGGACGGCGGCGGCCTGGTAGGTGAGCGCCAGCAGCGCAAACGACTGCTCCTGGTCTTCACCCTGATGAGTTTGGGTCGCAGCCTGCCCGGCGGCGAGTGCCTGCGGCAATCGCGCAACGACGTATCCGTACCGAGAGGCTTGGTACGCATCCCATACGTTAGTGACTTCGCTGCGTAGTTGGGCTACTTCAGGTGGCTCTGCGACCGGCCCCGGAATGAATGGTGAGAGCTGCCGGTAGTTGAGCAAGGCTTCTCGCAGGGCGGGGACCGTCTTCGTGCCGCTGTCGGCGGTCCAGTCGAGAAGAGTGGGCTCACCAACGAGATCACCGATGCTGACGTCCAACGCACCAGCTACCGAGCGGATAACGGACAGCCGATCGAGGTCAATTCGGTTGTTCTCGACCTTGCTCAGCCAGTCGACCGTACGGCCGACGATGCCCGCCAGGACTTCTTGCGACATGCCCCGACGGCGGCGGTACCACGCGATCCGCTCCCCGACCGTTAGATCCTGACCAATGCCTCGCATGGGTCCAGTGTCTCATGTCGAGGGCCTCTGAACCCCGGAAAAGTATTCCGGGTTCGACCCGCAACCTGGCCGTACCTTGGGTTCAGCACCGAGCAGTCGTCCACTGGGGACGCGCTCAGACACAGGAGGTTTGTTGTGAAGCTGTACGTGGACACCACGAGCAAGCAGGTGACGGTGTCGAGGGACCCGGAGCCGAAGAACGATCAGAACGGCAATCAGAAGTCCGAGAAGAACACGGGCCGGCTCATGTGGTCTACCCAGGTCTTCGTGCTTGACGAGAACGGTGGGGAGGTCATCACCATCACGACGGCGGGTGAGAAGCCGAGTGTGAAGGTGGGGGACTTCCTGGCGGTCGAGCAGTTGGAGGCTATTCCGTGGGCGACCAACGGGCGTAACGGCGTCGCGTTCCGGGCGGTGTCTCTGAAGCCGAAGAACGGTTCTGCGGCCAAGTAGTCCTTCGCACGGCGTGCTGTGTGTGCTCCTGGTGTCTTCAGCGACTGACGGTTCGCTGATCTGATCACCCTGCGGTCCGGGAGTGTTTCTGGCTCCTACGTTCCCGGCCCGGCAACCCATCGGGGTTGCCACCTCTCATGGCGCGGGGCCGGTACTGGCTCCCTGCCTGCCGGCCTCGTTGCCGGTTCTTCCCCATCTGCGCGGCCGTTGGCCGCTGTTCACAGGAGGAACACATGTCGTTCCGTTACTACGTGTCGTTCAGCTTCCAATCCCCGCAGGGGATGGGCATCGCTGCCATCGACTTCACTATCACCAAGCGCATCGAAGGCGCTTCCGAGATCGCACTGATCCGTGAGGATCTCGCCCGTAAGGGCTACGCCAAGCCCACCGTGCTGGCGTTCTCCCTCTACAGCGAGCCGAAGGCTCGCAACAACAGCAACCGTCGCTGATCAACCTGCACGAAAAGCGTGGGGTCGGTACTGGCTCCTACACCTGCCGACCCCACGCCCTGCAACCCATCCACCCCCCTTGGGAGGGACGTGTCATGTCCAAGTCTAGCCCCCGCCGCTTCGGCGGCAGAAGCACCGGAACGGTGACGGTCATCGAGGCCAGGGTTCACCGTTCCTCCGCCCGCCGCGCACGGCTGGCGTTCATTCTCACGGCGGTCGTCGTCGGTGTTCTGGCCGCTGTCGTGACCGCTTCGTACTGGCATCCGATCGTGGCTCTGCTCGTCGGTGCCCTGATCGGCGTTCCGACCGGTGCTCTGGTCTGGCTGCTGGTTCGGGTGTGGCCGGTGATCCGGCTGTTGTGGTGGTGGAGCCTCGAAACCGCTCTCGCGGTGCTGCTACTCACCTGTTGGGTGCAGCTGGCCAACCACACCCCGATGGTGGTGACCCTGCTCGTGGTCGCCCTCGTCGTCGGTGTTCCCGCCGCCATCCCGGCGGTACGCCGCCAGGTCATTGCCTGGGCCTGGTGCCTCGTGGTGCGGCATCGGCTGCGCGTGTGTTTCGCGCAGTTCATCATCGCCAACTCCTCCGGCAGCCTCCCACTGATCCTGTGGGCACGTCCCACCCCGGTCGGTGAACGGGTGTGGGTGTACCTGCGTCCGGGTTTGTCGGCCAAGGACCTGGAAGGTCGCCTCGACAAGATCGCCGTGACGTGTCACGCCTCCACCGTGCTCATCGAACGCGCGTCGGAGCGCAACGCCGCCTACCTGCGGTTCGACATCAAGCGCCGTGAGGTGCTGACCGCCCGTGTGGGTTCCCCGCTGGTCGACGTGATCGACCCGACCGCCCCCGTGTCGGCATCACCCATGTCGGTGCCCACCGCCCTGGACCTGCCGGATGTCGACGCCCCGACGGTCACCCTTCCCTCCCAGGGGAAGCCCGCCGGCAAGAAGCCGCCGGCCACGACCGCCAACGGCGGCAAGCCCGCGGCCTCCGGGTCGTCCGCGCCGGACGACGACACCTCCGACTGGATCTGACGGGAGCACCCGGTGATGAACCGATCCGACTACATGTCCTGCCCGCGTGAGTGCGGCGTGGACGTGCGCGAGCACAACTCGTCCGGCCTCGTCAACGGCCGCTGTGACATCGGCCCCGAGCTTCCCCTGCTCGATGTGGGCGGCTACCTCGTCTGCGGCTGCCACGGCTCGCAGCGCGAGCACACCTGCACCTCTTCTGACTGACCACTGCGACGGGCGCGGAGTCCTCACCCGTTGGGTTCCGCGCCCACCTTAAGGAGCGCATCTCATGACCACCACGATTCCCACGACCGCTGGTGCGGTGCCGGTGGGTGCTGGCCTGTCGATGTTCGACCCGGTGTTCATCGGGATCGACGAGTTCGGCCAGCCCGTCTACCTCGACGTCGTCTACCACAACCTCCTCGCCGCCGGTGAACCGGGCGGCGGGAAGTCCGGCCTGGTCAACAACATCTGCGGCCACGGCGTCCTGTGCGACAACACCCGCCTCGTGCTGTTCGACGCCAAACTCGTCGAACTCGGCCCCTGGCGTGACCTGGCCGACGCGTTCATCGGCCCCGACATCGACCACGGCATCTCGGTGTTACGTCGCCTGCTGACCGTGGCCACCAACCGCTACACCTGGCTGCTGGCGAACCGTCGCCGCAAGCTTGGCCCTGGTGACGGCATGTCGGTGATCCTCACCGTCATCGACGAACTCGCCATGTACTCCACCGTCCTGGGCACCGAAGCCCAGCAGAAAGAGTTCTCCACCCTCCTACGCGGCCTCGTGTCGCTTGGCCGGGCCTGCGGCATGCCCGTCGTCGCCGCCACTCAACGCCCCTCGTGGGACATCATCCCCGCCAGCCTGCGGGACCTGTTCGGCTACCGCGCCGCGTTCCGCTGCACCTCGCTGAACAGCTCGAACATCATTCTCGGTCAGGGCTGGGCGGAGCAGGGCTACACCGCCTCCGACATCGCCCCCACCAACCAAGGCGCGGCCTACCTCCTGGCCGAGGGCGGCACACCTCGCCGCATCAAAGCCGCTTACCTCACCGACACCGACATCTACAACATTGCCGACTACGCCGCCTGGACCCGCCACACCACCACCACCCTGGCCGGCGCTGCCCTGGACCTGGGGTTGGCGGCATGACCACCCGCGAACGCGCCCGAGTCCGCGCGAACAACCAGCGCGCTGCCCAGTACACCGAACTGTGGATCGTCGGCCGTCCTGAGGACATCGCCGCGATGATCCACGCCGCCAGCGCCACCGGTCGACTCGTCTTCGTCTCCGCCCCACACCTGATGGGCGGTGACGACACCCGACACCGCCGCTACCTGCGGCTGCGCTCTTCGTAATCGGCCGACGGAACCGGCTCATCGCCCTGGAAAGCAGACCGGTTCCGCCGACCATCCACCAACAGCCCCGAAAGGACGTGGCTGCCATGAAGGCTACCCAACACCCACCCACCGGAGTCCAGGTCACTCCTGCTGACCTGCTGCGGATGGCTGCCCTCTACCTGCTCCGGCACGGCTGGACCCAGGGCCGCTACTACGCCACCACCGACACCCCGACTCCGCCGGCCTGCGCCGCCGGGGCCATCGGCATCGCCAGCGCCGGTCACCGCGTCGAGCACTTCACCCAACTCGACCCCGACGCCCTCGCCGACTACCTCGCCGCCCTCGCCGCGTTCGTCGACTACCTCGACGCCTCCCACCCCATGTTCCTCGTCGATGACGACGGCTCCGTCATCGACGAGCACACCTCCCCCTACTCGTGGAACGACGACCCGACCCGTACCACCGAGCAGGTCATCACCGCCCTTCAGGCGGCTGCCCACGAGTGGGACCGCCTCCACACCACGGGAGGCGAGAACCGATGAACACCGTCAAGCACACCTTGACACAGATCCCCCGGCAGAGCCGGCGTCGGGACGTCGTCGAGAACGACGAATTCGCCGCGTTCGCCCGCCGCATCATCCGCGCCCACGGCCGCCGCGTCGCCACCGGCGACGTCGAAGCCCTCCGCGACCTCGTCGCCCTCTCCGCTGTCATCGACGAGGCCATCGGCGACGCCGTCATCGGCCTACGCCGGTTCGGCTACTCCTGGGCCGAAATCGGCCAGCGGCTCGGCATCACCCGCCAAGCCGCGCAACAGCGGTGGGGCGGTGAGAAGCCGTGACCGACTTCGCCGAGCACATCGGCCTACGCGTCCGGTTCTACGACCCGCTCGGCATCCGCCACGGGTTCCCCACCTACCCCTACTTCATGGCCCCCACGGGCCTGGCCACCCGTCGCCAGTTGCGCGCCGCCGGCCTCCGACCAGGCGGACATGACCCGGTCGCGCAGATCCTCTGGTGGCGTGGCAAGCGAGTCGCCTACCTCTACCGCCTCGACCTCGCGCAACCGAAGCGCACCGCCACCCCCGCCCAACGGGAAGCCATCGGCAAAGCCCTACGCGCCCGCCGCACCTGCCGCGTCTGCGGCGTCGAACGGCCCTACTACATCCCCCGCCGCCACGGCGAATGTCTCGACTGCCACGGAGGCACCCGATGAACCTTCTCCTGATCCTGTGCCCCATCGCCGTCATCACGGTGTTCGCCCTCGTATGGGCACTCTGCGAATCAGCCGCCGTGAAGGCCTACACCGACGGCCGTCGTGACCTCCACACCGGACGCCTCGACACCGACCGATGCCGTACCGACATCAACTACACCGACGGCGCCGCAAGCGAGTACCTACACACGCGAGGTGCCCGATGAGCTTGCACCTCACCGACCCGTGCCTGTGGTGCATCGAGGGCAACACCCCTGCCGGCATCCACAACATCCTCGGCCCCGTCTACACCCCCTGCCCGGTATGCCTCGGCCGGTGCCTGCTCTGCGAAGGCGACGGGCTGTTCCCGGCCGACTTCGCGTGCCTGCCCTGCTTCCGGCAGCAACTCGCCACCCAAGGACTCGCCGCCATCATGTGCGCCGGCTGCGCGGGCGTCGTCGACCTCATCCCCCTCGACACCATCCCGGCTCCGGAGGTGCTCCCCCATGCTCACCACTAACGAACCCACTCCGTGGCCCGCCCGCCTGGAAGGTGGCTTCCTGGTCCTCATCGTCATCTTCGTCGGCCTCGCTGCCGGGGCTGCCTCCTTCACCCACGTTCACGACTGGACCATGGCCAACAGCCCAGACGGAACCAGCGACTGGTTCGGGTGGGCCAACGCCGTCATCTCCGAACTCGTCCCCGTCGCCTGCCTGCTCGTCATCCGACGCCGCAAGCGCCACGGCAGTTCGATCGGCTACCCGGTGGTCCTGCTGATCGCCTTCGCCGGCTTCTCCCTCGCCGCGCAACTCGGCGTCGCCGTCGGCAAGGTCGGCCCGTCCGGCTGGCTCCTGTCCGCCGTCCCGGCCCTGGCCTTCATGGCTCTGGTCAAACTCGTCCTCGCCCCCGTCAAGACCGACACCGATACCAGCGACACCGAGGACACCACCCAGGCCAACGAACCCACCGACACCCCGGCGACCACACCGGTGGTCGACACCCCGCCGGCTCCCGCGCCGGCAGTCATCGCCGCACCCGCGCTCACCCCGATCCCGGCCGCCCGGCCGGAGGTCCCCGCGCACCTGGTCCCGACCGCCCGCTTCGCCACCCGCCAGCACGAGCAGACCCACGGCCGGCCCATCACCGCCGACGAACTCGCCGCCCTGCTCACCGTCACCCCGACCACCGCCCGGGAACTCCTACACACCATCAACGGCCACACCCCGACCGCCGTGAACGGCACCCCCGTCGCCGGTGGTGCCCGATGACCATCCACGTCGTCGACATCCAGCACTTCACGCACACCTGCCCGGCCTGGCCGGACGAGCCGCATCCCTACGACACCCGACGCACCATCATCGACGTCACCCCCGGCGGACCCTGCCGCACCCCGGTCACCATCCACTGCGGCCAGGTGACCACCACCATCGCGTGCCACCGACACGAACCGGCCAACCGCCAGTGCGGCGCCTGCCGGCTCATCGTCACCACCCGACGCATCACCGAGGTCTTCATGGGCCACCACGGCCCCGACCACACCCGTCCCCACACGGACGCCGCCTAATGGCGTCGACGCTGGACCTCACCCCCCGCGCTTCGGCCCGGGGGTGGGCTCGAACGCCGACACCACCGCCACCATCTACGGCTACACCGCCGCCGGCTCCGCCTTCCAACGCGCCCAGCAACCCGACTACTTCGGGTGGATCGAACACGTCCGCGCCGCCGCCGGCTGCACCCGCCCCATCCGCCTCGCCGGCAGCATCTACACCATCGAGCAGGCCACCGGCCGGGTCCTGGACGTCCGGCACACCGACGGGATGCCCGACGCCGCGATCTACACCGCCTGCGGCAACCGCCGCGCCACCGTCTGCCCGGCCTGCGCCCAGACCTACCAACGCGACGCGTTCCAACTCCTACGCGCCGGCCTCATCGGCGGCAAAGGCATCCCCGACACCGTGGCGCAGCACCCGGCGGTGTTCGCCACCTTCACCGCACCCTCGTTCGGGACCGTCCACGCCCGGGTCGTCAAGCGGCACACCTGCGCCAACCGCAAGCGCTGCGACTGCCGCGCCGAACCCTGCCACGCCCGCCGCAACGTCGGACTCTGCGCCCACGGCCGCCCCGCCGTGTGCTGGGCCCGGCACGAAGCCGGCGACGCAGTACTCGGGCAGCCGTTGTGCCTGGACTGCTACGACCACGACCACCAAGCCGTCTGGAACATCTTCTCCGGCGAACTGTGGCACCGCACCAAACAAGCCGCAGAACGCTGGCTGGCCAAGCTCGCCCGCCGCCGCGGCATCCCCCGCATCGAGGTCGTCACCACCTCCGGCAAGACACGGAAGGTGCCACCCGTCCGACTCTCGCCCGGGAAGGTCGCCGAGCTGCAAGCGCGGGGAGCGGTCCACTTCCACGCCATCGCCCGCCTCGACGGCGTCGACGGCCAGGACCCCGACGCCATCATCCCGCCTCCAGCCGCGTTCACCGTCGACGACCTCGCCAACGCGCTGCGCCACGCCGCCGAGCAGATCGCGTTCCAGACCCCGCAGCACCCGGACCGGCCCGACGGGTGGCCGATCGCCTGGGGCGAGCAGATCGACCTGGAACCGATCGCCACCGACGGGACGAGTGAGGTCACGGACAGCCTCGTCGCGGGCTACCTTGCCAAGTACGCCACCAAAAGCACCGAGGCCACCGGGCACACCTCCACCCGCCTCACCGCCGATTCGATCGGCGACTACGCCGACCCCGACGGCGACCACACCGCCCGCCTCATCGACGCCTGCTGGCGCATCGGCCGACCCACCGGAACCCCGATCCCCCTCTCCCAGCGGCCCCGCGACCCCCGACCCCGGCCCGGTTTCGTCGACCGCTGGCAGTGCCCCGACTGCGGCACCCACACCCGCTACCCCGCCTGCCCCACCTGCGTCGCCCACCGTCAAGCCGCCCTTGACACCGAACCGGCGAAACCAGCCAACGCCAACCCGTACGCACGGCTCCGCCGATGGGCGCACATGCTCGGCTACGGCGGCCACTTTCTTACGAAAGCCCGCCGCTACTCCGTGACCTTCCAACTCCTGCGTGACACTCGCATCGCGTTCCGGCGGCACGAGCACCAGGACCACGACCACCCGGCCCCCGGCGGACCACCCGCCGACCCGCCCGACGACGACACCACCACGCTCATCGTCGGCACCCTCACCTTCGCCGGCGTCGGCTGGCACACCACCGGAGACGCACTGCTCGCCAACACCGCCGCCGCCCTCGCCCGCGAGCGACACGCCGCCGGCCGCGAAGAACTCGCCCACGAACTCGCCACCACCCCGGCCGGCACTGCACCGGCCGCCGCCTAACCAATCAGAAAGGAGACGGTTCTGAACGAACCTCGTGACGTCGACATGCTCACCGTCGAGCAGGCCGCGCAACGTCTCGGCACCAAAGTGCGCTTCGTGCGCCGCCTGGTGTCCGAGCGACGCATCCGCTTCTACAAGGTCGGCAAGTACGTCCGGTTCCACCCCGACGACATCGCCGACTACATCCGCCAAGGCCGGAGGGACGCTATCCGGCCTGCCCTGCGCTACCGGGAGGGAGAACACGTCTATGGCTGACAAGCGCCGCTTCGGTCGCGTCCGAAAGCTGCCCTCGGGCCGCTTCCAAGCCCGCTACCTCGGCCCGGACGGCGTCGACCGACCGGCACCGCATACCTTTGCCCGAAAGACCGAGGCGGAACGGTGGCTTGCTGCCGTTGAAGCCGAGATCATCAAGGGCACCTGGCAGGATCCGAACCGGGGACGGATCGCGCTGGGGGAGTACGCGACCACATGGATCAACCATCGGCCGAACCTGCGGCCCCGGACGGTCGCGCTCTATCGGTGGCTGTACCGCAAGTACATCGAGCCCACTCTGAGCGCTGTCCTGCTCAGTGATCTCACGCCCGGCCGTGTCCGGGCCTGGTACGCCGAACTCGTCGCGGCCGGTGCCACTGCCACCATGACCGCCAAGGCGTACCGGCTCCTACACGCGGTGCTGGTCACCGCCGTCGACGACGAACTTATCCGCCGCAACCCCTGCCGGATCAAGGGAGCGGGAGAGCACCACACCCCCGAGCGGCCTGTGGCGACCATCGCCCAGGTCCTCGACATCGCCGGCCGAGTACCCGCACGCTTCCGTGCCCTGGTGCTGCTGGCTGCCTTCACGAGCCTCCGCTACGGCGAACTCGCGGCGCTGCGCCGCAGTGACCTCGACCCGCGCTGCACGACCGTCACGGTCCGCGCGACCCTGGTCGAGATGTCTGACGGACGCATGATCTTCGGCCCGCCCAAATCGGCTGCCGGCCGTCGCTCCGTCACCATCCCGGCGGCTATCCGTCCGGATCTCCGGCGTCACCTGCGCGACTTCGTCGCCGACGACTCTGACGCCCTGGTCTTCACCGGCGCGAAGGGCGCTGCCCTGCGTCGCTCCAACTTCCAGAAGGCGGCCGGCTGGTCCGCCTCGGTCACCGCCGCCGGCCTGCCCGGCTTCCACTTCCACGACCTGCGACACACCGGGAACACCCTCGCCGCCGGGACCGGTGCCAGCCTGGCGGACCTGATGGCGCGTATGGGACATGGATCGACCCGCGCCGCGATGATCTACCAGCACGCGACAGCCGAGCGCGACAAGTCCATCGCCGGAGCGCTCAGCGCCGGGATCGCCAAGGAACGCGATCGGGCACAGAGCGGGCACGCCCGAAAGGGCAAGCGATAGTCGCAGATGCGGCCCAGGTCGGAAATGGCGTCTGACCTGGGCCACCATCGGGAGCGGGCGACGGGAATCGAACCCGCACCGTCAGTTTGGAAGATCGTTCCCGGCTGTCCTGATCGCCCGGAACGCCTGGCCGGTCGCGGTGTCGCGCTGCCCGCTCGTGCCCAATGATGACCGCTGGCGGTATCGGCTTCTGGCCCGTGGATGGCCCGGTTCGGTTCCGTCTCACCATGAGCAACCCTCGCTCCTGCTGCCACACGGCGGGCCTCAGAGCCATCTCCGCCGTGAGTCCCACACATCGTGGAGCGGGCCAGGGGCCAGGGTGACAAGGTGGAGCGCCCTACCGGACGAACGACCTTGGCGCCCTGGCCCCTGGTCTGCTCGGCTCTGCCTGGGACTCGTGGTGGAGATGGCGACCCGCGCAACCACCGACTACCGCACCGTTCGGACGGGCTTCCCCCCATCTCTGTCGAAGATCCCCCGCCCGGAGGGCAAACAGCTCTTGCAGTCCGCCAGCGTGGCCGGCCGGCCCGGCCGATGCCGGCCGGAGGTCGCCAGCAGGCCGGGGCCGGGCCGGCGCGGCCCGCTTGCGGGCCGCCTTGATTCTTAAGAGGTCAATTCGGCAGTGTCGGCGGACGTGCCGGCTGGGGGCTGGGCTGGCTCGTCGGTCTCGTCTAGGACCCATTGCAGGTATGCCGGGTTGCCGGCGATGACTGGCGTGGCGATGACGCAGGGCACCTCGTACGGGTGTTCCTGGTCCGCGCGTTCCACGATCGTCGGCACGAGAGCCACGCGGGTGTGTAGGGCGACGCGGGCTTCTCCCTCGTCGTAGGTGTTGCCCTTCCAGCGGTAGATGGACCGGATGGCGGCGATGTTGTGGCCGCAGGCGGCAATCCGGTCGTCGACCAGGCGGTGGGTGAAGTTGGCAAGCCAGTCAGCGTCGGGCGCGGTGATGACGACTTCGCAGATGTCGGTTGTCATCGCTGGGCCTCCTGCTGCTTGAGTTCGGCAATCACGTCTGTTGCCTCTTGCTCGCCGCGCGCCATCGCACCCCAGCCGGTGACGATCTTGCCGTCATAGCTGACTCCGACCCAACGGCCTGCCATGTGTTGGCCGTGGGGGTGCAGGACGAAGTACATCGTTCCCTTCGAGCGGACCGAGCCATCGTCTGCGGCGTACCAACCCATCAGGATCTCGTTGTCCCAGAGCCGCAGCTCGCCTCGCCAGTGGTAGCCGCCATCTTCTACGGCGATGCCTCGGGTGGCCGTCTCTACGTTGATCAGGTCTCCCTGCTGCCGGAAGCGGACCTGTTGCAGGGTGATGACTTCCTCGCCGTCCTTGGACGTCTGCCAGGACGCCCACCACTCACCGGACAGGTTCACCTTGTGGCTCGGGATGCCGGCCAACTCGCCGACGGCGAGATCGAGCGCGTTTGCGATGGCGACGGCCACCGAGAGGACGGGCTGCTGCTCGCCCGCTTCGTAGCGGCGAATCTGCCGCCTGTCGACCCCGGCTGCCGCCGCTAGGTCAGCTTGCGACATGCCGAGCTCAGTGCGGCGGCGTCGCAGTACCTCGGACATTTCCACACCTTCCATCTTGCGGGACGTCTTGGTCCCTGCCAACGGGACCCTCCCGTCCTCCTGCGGACTGATTAGTCCTTGACAGTAGGACCTCTAAGGCACACCATAGAGGCAGAGTTAGTCCCAAGCGGACTGATACGTCGCAGCCTAGGAGGCAGAGGGCATGGTCCCGAACTCGATCAAGGTTCCGGTTCCGTTCGACTACGTGTTCCCGCAGGGTGCGCTGTGTCTGGGGGTGGAGCCGGTGACGGATTTCGACAAGCGCGGTCAGGGTGATGACCAGGCGCGTGACAAGGACACGGGCGAGCGGCTGTGGGTGGTGAAGGTCTTGGACTTGGACCCGGAGGCGGGGAAGTTCGGCGGGTCGAAGGAGGTGAAGGTGAAGATCGCCGCTCCGGTGCAGCCGGTGCCGCCGGCGTCGAAGATCCCGGGCTATCCGCCGGCGGTGATGTTCTCCGACGTGACGCTTACCCCGTACGTGGACTCGCAGCGGTGCAAGGGCTCGGGGAAGTGCCGGGCGCGTCAGGCGTGGTCGATCCGCGCCGGTGCCATGACCGAACCCGCCGCCGTGAAGCAGGCGGCCTGACCAGAACTCGACGCGCGGGGCGGGCCTCTTCCGCCAAGTCGAATCCCGCCCCGCGCCTCACCCGCTACCTCTTGGAAGGAGTTGGGCTGTGCCCACGCTAGCTGACGCTGCCCGCATCGCCGGGAACCCGCGCCCCGCCCCGAACCGCAAGACTCACCGCCGTACCGTGATGCGCCTCGCTGGTCCCGGTATCCGGGCCGCCCGCGAGGTCTACACCACCGTCCCGTCCGACGCCGTCCGCGTCGCCGCTCTGGTGGAGATCTCCGCCGCTGCCGCTGCCCTCGCCAGGACGGTGGTGAAGCTGCGGCGCCTGGACCCGGACCTGATCGCCCCGCACGTCTCGGACCGGGTCGACCTGCGGGCGGTGCTGGGTCGGGGCCGGTGGCTGCCGACCATGACCCGCCACGTCCCGGCTCCGCAGACCGGCCCGGTCGACCTGGCCGCCCTCGTCCCGCCCCGGATGCCGGCGCGTCGTCGGGTGATCCGTCGTCGTCCCGGTACGCCGGGCCAAGGCTCCCTGTTCACCACCGCCGCGACGGTCGGGGAGGGCTGACCGATGCCGCTGGTCAACGTGATCCGGGGCGACCGGATCGAGGGCGCTCCGATCAACGTGCGCACGCCGTTCGTGCGTATCCCGATGTGGCTGGCCCTGTCCTGGTGGACCGTGAAGGCGTTCGGTCGCCTGGCCGTGGTCCTTGTGCGCTTCTGGTTCGTCACCGTTCCGGCAGTGTTCTTCGGCTGGCTCTACCTCCGGTTCGGCTGGGCCGGTCCGGTCGGCGTCGTCGGCTTGGTCGCCGTCGTCTCCGCCGGCTGGTGGTTCGGGCATCGACCGTCGTTCCTGCGCTTCGCCGGGTACCCGGTTCTGGCCCGGTTCCGCAGGTGGTGCTACCGGCGGAACTGGCACGCCGCGATGGTCACCGCGAAGCTGGCCGTCTCGTTCGACGCCCACACGGTCCTGCCGGTCCTGCGCCGGGTCGGCTGCGCCTCCGGGGTGGACGTGGTGACGGTGCGGATGGTCACCGGGCAGATCCCCGACGACTTCGCCCGCGTCGCGGAACGCCTGGCGCACACGTTCGGTGTCCGGCAGGTCAAGGCCACCCCCGGGGCTCGGCCGGATGTGGTGCTGCTGCACCTGTTCCGGGGTGACCCCCTCGCCAAGACGCTGCGCCCGCTGCCGGTGCCGGCCGTGCCCGAGTTCACCGCCCTACCGGTGGGCCGGCGGGAGGACGGCGACGGATACGACCTGCGCCTTTTCGGCACCCAGGTCCTCGTCGTGGGCGCCACGGGTGCGGGGAAGGGCTCGGTGATCTGGTCCGTGGTCCGCTCCCTCGCCGCCGGCGTCACCTCCGGCCTCGTCCAACTGTGGGGCCTCGACCCCAAAGGCGGCATGGAGTTGGGGATGGGCGCGCCGATGTTCGCCCGGTTCGCCCGCAAGGACTACACGGCCATGGCGGAGCTGATCGAGGAAGCCGCCACCGTCGCCAAGGACCGGGCCGGGAAGCTGTACGGCCGGACCCGCCAGCACACGCCGACCCCGGACGAGCCGCTGATCGTCGTCGTCATTGACGAGCTGGCGAACCTGACCGCGTACCTGACCGACCGGCAGCTCAAAGACCGAATCAAAGCCGCCCTCTCGATCCTGCTCAGCCAGGGCCGCGCGGTCGGCGTGCACGTGGTGGCCGCGATCCAGGACCCCCGCAAGGAGGTACTGCCGTTCCGGGACCTGTTCCCCACCCGCATCGGCCTCCGCCTCGCGGAAGCCGCCCAGGTGGACCTCGTGCTCGGGGAGGGCATGCGCGATCGGGGCGCGTTGTGCGACCGCATCCCGCAGTCCCTGCCCGGTGTCGGCTTCGTGGTCATCGACGGGGACCCGACTCCGATGCGGGTCCGGTTCTCCTACCTAACCGATGACGAGATCCGCGACATGGCCCACACCTACGGCCGGCTACGCGTCATCGACGGCGAGATCTCCGGCGGTGCCGCATGAAACCCCACCCCACTCACAGCCGCGCGGAACAGGTCGAGGGCCTGGTCCTGGTCCTCATCCTGCTGACCGTGGCCGGGTTCGCCGGGGCCGCGTCGTTCACCCACGTCAAGGACTGGACCCTCGACAACTCCCCGCAGGGGACCGGGGCGTGGTTCGGCTGGGCGAACGCCGTCATCTCCGAACTGGTCCCCGTCGCCGCCCTGCTCACCATCCGCCGCCGACGCCGCGCGGGCGGGCCGATCGGCTACCCGATGTTCCTCCTCGTCGCGTCCGTCGCCCTCTCCCTGGCGGCGCAACTCGCCGTCGCCAAACCCGGCCTGTCCGGCTGGCTCCTGTCCGCCGTCCCCGCGCTGGCCTTCATGGGCCTGTCCAAACTCGTCCTCACCACCGCGTCCGCCCCGACCGCACCCGCGCCGGCTCCTGCCCCGGTCCCGCCCGCCGAGCTGACCCCGGCCAGCACCGAACCGGCCGTCACCGTTCCGGCTGACCCGATCCCGGTCGCCCCGATCCCGGTCGAGCCCACCTCGGCGGTTCCGGCCACTCCGGTCCCGGCCACTCCGGTGCCGGCGGATGCCTTCGCTCGCCGTAACGGCACCCCGCTGACTCGGGAGGTGACCCGATGACCGACCACCTGCTGTCCGGCCTGTTCCTGGTCGCCGGCCTCGCCCTGTTCTGCTGGGACCAGTACCGGCTCCACGCCGTCCGCTACCAGCTGGCCGCGCTGCACCGCTCCACGCTGCGCGATCCGCTGACCGGCCTGGCCAACCGCGCCGGACTCACCCAGGCGTGGGAACAGCTCGCGTCGCTGCGGCCGTGGGTTCTGGTGGTCGATCTGGACGGCTTCAAGCCGGTCAACGACACCCACGGCCACGCCGCCGGGGACCTGGTCCTCACCGCCGTTGCGGAGCGTCTGCGCCGGATCCATGGTGTGGCCGCCCGCCTCGGCGGGGACGAGTTCGCCGCTCTCCTGCTCGACACGGACCCGGCCGCGGCTTCCCGCCGGCTCGCCCATGCGATCGCCGCCCCGATCCTGCTGCCCTCCGGGGTCGCGGTGTCGGTGACCGCCAGCATCGGCCTCGCCCCCGCCAGCCCGGCCGGGCTCGCCGCCGCCCTCGCTGACGCCGACGCCGCGATGTACCGGGCCAAGACCACCCGGGCCGGCGTGGTCGCGTTCGACCCGCTACGCGATGACCACACCGCCCCGGCTGTCGACCCCCGACCGATCCTGCGGACCCGCAACATGACCACCCGGCCCATGGAGGCGACCCCGTGAAGATCCGCCTCATGGGCACCGACGCCGAATGCGCCGCCGCCCTCACCGCCCTGCGCTTCTCCCGACTCGTCCGCGTCACCGGCGTGGACGGCCCGTACCTCAACCGCCGCGACACCCGCCTCCGCCTCTACATCGACGCGGAGGTCACCACCGCCGAAACCGAGGCCGGTGCACGATGACCGCCCCCACCCTGCCCATCCCCGCCCCGGCCGAGGACATCACCCCTCGGCCGGGTTCCCGGGCCGCCCGCATGCTCATGCCCCGATCCGTCGACGTCGTCAAAGATCTGGCCGCCGACTACGGCGTCTGCACCCGCCCCGTGAGCCTGCGCCGCACCGACCTCGACTCCGGCCACACCGAGGTCATCGACATGCCGTGCGGGGCGACGCAGGAGGCGAAGTGCCCGGCCTGCGCCACCCGGGCACGGAAGCTGCGGCAGCAGCAGATCCGCGAAGGCTGGCACCGCGACGACGAACCCGACCCCGGCCCGTTGCCAGCCACCGAAGCTCAACGCGGCCTGATCGTCGCCCGCGCTCACCTGGAGTTCGCCCGCGACGAAGCCGCCCGCACCTCCCAGTGGGATCAGGTCACGGACCTCGACGACGCCATCGCAGAGCTGGAAGCCGAGATCACCACCGAGGGCATGCGGGGCCGACCCGCCCCAGCGCACGGCAGCGACCACTCCGACGACGGCGACGGCAAGCGGCGGGTCCGCTCCACCAAACGGCGGCAGGACGCCCCGGACCTGCCCCGCCTCCCGGTGGAGAACCGGACCATCGGGCGGACCTTCGAGGGCCGGGCCGGGACGGTGTTCCGGCCGTCGATGTTCCTCACCCTCACCCTCGACACCTACGGCCGCGTCAACTCCGACGGCACCCCCGTCGACCCCGACACCTACGACTACCGGCGCGCCGCCTGGGACGCCGTGCACTTCCCCCGCCTCCTCGACCGGTTCTGGCAGAACCTGCGCCGGGCGGTTGGCTGGAACGTCCAATACGCCGGGGCCGTCGAACCGCAGCGCCGGCTGGCCCCTCACGCACACTTCGCCATTCGAGGCACCATCCCCCGCACCCTCGTCCGGCAGGTCGCCGCCGCCACCTACCACCAAGTCTGGTGGCCCCCAGTGGACAAGCTGGTCTACGAACCCGGGAGAGCGCCGCAATGGAACCCGGACGCCGGCGGCTACACCGACCCCGACACCGGGCAGCTCCTGCCGACGTGGGATGACGCCCTGAACCTGCTCGACGCCGACCCCGACGCCCAACCCGTGCACGTCGTCCGTTTCGGCAGCCAGGTCGACGCCAAGGGTGTGCTCGCCGGCACCAAGGACGCGGACCGGTGCGTCGGCTACATCACCAAGTACCTGACCAAGCAGGCCGCCGACTGCCACCAGGTCACCACCGGCCGACAGCGGGCACACCTGGAACGGCTCTGGCAAGAACTGCGGCACACGCCGTGTTCGGAGCGGTGCGCCAACTGGCTGCTCCACGGCATCCAACCCAAGAAGCCCCGCCAAGGGCTGCGGCCCGGCAACTGCAAGAACAAAGTCCACAAACGCGACACCCTCGGCATCGGCGGCCGACGCGTCCTCATCTCCCGCCAATGGTCCGGCAAAACCCTCACCGACCACCGCGCCGACCGCCGCGAATGGGTCAAAGCCCTCCTCGGCGTCACCACCGACCACGCCACCGCCCCCGCCGGCACCGACACCGCCCGGCACGCCTGGGAACTCGCCCGGCCCACGGATCCGGACGTGCCACCCCTCGCCCACCGAGTCCTCCGCGCCATCTCCGAACGCATCCAATGGCGCGTCCAGCTCGATGCCGCGAGACGGGCCGCCGACCCGCCCGACGTTCCGGCAACTGGCCTGACCCCGATGAATCGAGAGGAGCCGTGACCGTGGCCGATAACCTGCTGACTGCCGGCGAGGTGGCCGCTCGCCTCCGCGCGACACCTCGCTTCGTTCGCCGGCTGGTGGCAGAGCGCCGCATCGCGTACGTCAAGGTCGGCCGCCTCGTCCGGTTCGAGCCTGCCGCTGTGGCCGCCTACATCGAGGCCAACAGGGTTGTTCCGATGAGCCGGGCGCAGTTGCGGCGGCAGCTCGCGGAGGTGGCCTGATGCCGACACGGGGTAATCGTCGACGTTTCGGCAACGCCCGCCCGGAAGGTGTCAACCTTTTTGGGGCGGTCGGTTCAGGGGTTCGTTGACTGAGTCGTGGTGTCCTCGGGCTTGTTGATCCACGCGGTGGTGGGCAGGGCGGGTGGTTGCGGGATGCCGCGGACGAATCGTTCGGGGTTGCGGGTGTAGGCGGCGGTCAGGACGTCGGCGCGGACATCGCGGACCTGCCGGGCGTGGCCGTGGTGGACGTCGTGTGGGGTGTGCCAGCCGATGCCGGAGTGCCGGTGGATGGTGTTGTACCAGGTGAAGAAGGCGCGGCAGTGAGCTCGGGCGTCCTGGACGCTGCCGAAGCGGTCGGGGAAGTCGGGCCGGTACTTCAGGGTCTTGAACTGGGCCTCGGAGAACGGGTTGTCGTTGCTGCACCTGGGCCGGGAGTGGGACTTGGTCACGCCGAGGTCGGCCATCATCTGCGCGACCGTCTTGGACGCCATTGAGGTGCCGCGGTCGGCGTGGATGGTCAACTGCTCACGCGCGACGCCCTGCTTGGTGATCGCGTCGGACAGCAGCCGTTCGGCCAGGGCGGCGTCCTCGCGCTCGGCGAGCAGCCACGCGACGGTGTAACGGCTGTAGATGTCGATCACGCTGTAGAGGTGGTAGAAGTCCCGCTTGGCCGGGCCGCGCAGCTTGGTGATGTCCCACGACCACACGCGATTGGGGGCGTCGGCGATCAGTTCGGGCTTGACCTTCGGCGGGTGCACCGCGTGACGGCGGCGCTCCCTGACTTCGCCGTGGGCACGCAGGATCCGGTACATGCTCGACACCGACGCCACGTACACGCCCTCGTCGAGGAGGGTGTGGTAGACGGCCGCGGGGGCCATGTCGGCGAAGTCCGGGCTGTTGAGCAACGCCCGGACGCTGTCACGCTCGGCTGCGCTCAGGGCACGTGGCTGCGGCCTGGGTTCACGCCCCGGCCGCGGTGGCGCAGGCGTCTGGCGGTGCCGGCGGTAATGGTTGGCCTGCGGCCGGCCGGTGGCTCGGCACGCCGTCCGGATGCCGATCAGCGGCGTCAGTTCGGTGATCGCAGCGTCGATCATGGTGTCGGCTCGCTCCCGCTGTGCTGGCTGTCGGTCGCGAGTTGCCCCAACAGCGCGGAGAGTTTTCCCTGCACCTCGATCACCTTGCGGGCCTTGTCCAACTCGGCGCGCAGCCGCTCGTTGTCTGCCCGCAACCGGGCTGCCTCCAGCACCGCCGGATCGGTCTTCGGCCGCCCGGCCGGCTTGGCCAGGGCCTCGCGGGCGCCGGCGTCACGCTGATGCTTCCACGCCGCGAGCAGCGACGTGTACAGGCCTTCCCGACGAAGCAGGGCGCCCTTGCCGGCCTTATCGAGGGTCTCGTACTCGGCCAGGATCCGCGCCTTGTACGCGGCGGTGTATGTCCTTGTTCGGGGCTTTGCTGGTACCTCGGGGTCGGGCACCGGGTGATGCGATGTCACGGGGGTGGATCTCCTTGCACGCCCTCACGGGTCAGAGTTTCAGCAGGTCAACCTGCCTTCCCCAAGGATGACACAGAGGGGCCAGCGTTCGTCTGGTCGTTGGCAGGCTCGCTACGTTGGCCCGGACGGATTGACCCGGACGGCTCCGCGCACCTTCGCCACTGAGAAGCAGGCGGAGAAGTGGTTGACCCTGGTTGAGTCGGAGATCATCCGGGGTGGGGTTGACCCGGTTTGACGGACAGGGTCGGTAAGTTGATCTCACGCTACCTTGCTCGTTGGCCTGCGGGAATAGGCCGTCGCCTCATACTCGGCCGGGCTCATGTAGTCCAGGGTGGAATGGCGGCGGCGGGTGTTGTACCACCCCTCGATCCACTCGAAGATCGCCGCACGGGCGGCGGCCCGGGTCGGCCACGCCCTCCGGTCGAGCAGTTCGGTCTTGATCGTGGCGAAGAACGACTCCGCGACGGCGTTGTCCCAGCACTGACCCCGCCCACCAACCGACAACCGCACCCCGTTGCGGTCGGCCAGCCGGGCGTACTGCGCACTCGTGTACTGGCAACCCCGGTCGCTGTGGAAGATCACCGGCCCGGTCGGGCGTCGGACGGCGATCGCGTTGGACAACGCCTGAGCGGGCAGATCGGTCCGTAGGTGGTCGGCGGTCGCCCAGCCCACAACCCGGCGTGAGGCGATGTCGATGACGGTGGCGAGGTACAGCCAGCCCTCCCACGTGTGGATGTAGGTGATGTCGCCGCACCAGCGGGTGTCGACCCGGCCGGCGGCGACGTCGAAGTCCCGGCGGATCAGGTCCGCCGACAACGCCGCCCCCGGGTCGGGCACGGTCGTGGTGCGCCACCGCTTCGGCGTGCGGCCGCACAACCCGGCGCCCCGCATCAGCCGGGCGACCCGCTTGCCGGAGTGCCGCCGCCCCTGGGCGGCGAGTTCGGCGCGGACCCGGGGTGCGCCGTAGGTGCCGGCCGAGTCGGCGTGGATCTGCGCGATGCGGGCGGCGAGGTCTGCGTCGTCGCGTTCCCGCCGCGACGGCCCGGCACGGTGCTGGTAGTAGGCGGACCGGGAGACCTCCAGCAGCTCACAGGAACGCTTCACGTTCCCGTCGGGCCGCGCCTTCTCCGCCTCGATGAACGGGTACACGTTCACCGGGTCTCCCTCACGAAGAAAGCCGTGGCCCGTTTCAGGATGTCGACGTCCTCGCGGAGCCGGCGGTTCTCCCGCCGCAGCCGCGCCAGCTCGTCGCGCTCGTCGCTGGTCAACCCGTCGCTGCGGGTGCCGGCGTCGATGTCGGCCTGCCTGACCCACTCACGGACCGCGGTCTCGGTCAGGTCGAAGTCCCTCACGACCTGCGCCACCGATCGGTCACCCCGCCGGCACACCTCGACGATCTCCGCCTTGAACTCCGGCGTGAACGCTCTGCGCGGCCGGCGTGGTTTCTTGCCCATGCCTTCCATGATGAACATCCTCCCGAGGAGCACACAGCCCCTCTGAGCTGGGATGTCCGTCAAACCGGGTCAGGCCCAGGGGGAGTGGGTCGCGCCGGAAGCTGGCGAGATTGAACTCTTGGAGTACGGGCAACGGTGGATCGCTGAGCGCAAGCTCGCTCCGAGGACGCGACAGGGCTATGAGTTCCTGTTCGCGCGGCAGGTCGCTCCGTACCTCGGGCACCTGATGCTGGGCGGGATCAGGCCGGCGACCGTCCGGGCTTGGCGAAAGAAGCTCCTGGATGCGGGCGTTCCTGAGCCCCAGGCGGTCAAGGCGTACGCGCTGCTGCGGGCCGTCCTGAACACGGCGGTACGTGAGGACGAGATTATTCGGCAGAACCCGTGTCGGATCAAGGGCTACGACCAGTACCACACCCCGGAGCGGCCCACGGCCACCATCGCCCAGGTCTACGCCCTAGCCAACGCCGTGCCCGCTCGGTATTCGGCGCTCGTCTTGGTCGCGGCGCTCTCTGGCCTGCGGTGGGGCGAGTTGGTCGCGCTTCGTCGCCGGGATCTCGACCTCGACGCCGGCACGGTCCGCGTCGCCCGCAAGCTCGCCGCGCTACGGAGTCACCTGGAGTTCGGGCCGCCCAAGTCGGCCGCCGGGGTCCGCGTCGTCGCCCTGCCTGCCGCCGCCGTGGAGGCCCTGCGGGCGCATCTGGACGAGTTCACCGCCGCCGATGCTGACGCCCTGGTCTTCACCGGGGACAAGGGCGCTCTGCTGCGGTCCGGCAACTTCGGGCGGGCGGTCAAGTGGACGCGGACGGTCGCGGCGCTTGGGCTGGCGGGCTTTCACTTCCACGACCTGCGGCACACCGGCAACACCCTTGCCGCAGCCTCTGGGGCGAGCACGCGGGAACTGATGCACCGGATGGGCCACGCGAGTATGCGAGCCGCATTGATCTACCAGCACGCCACCAACGAGCGTGATCGAGAAATCGCCTCGGCCATGGACCGGCGGATCGCCAAGCAGGCCCGGCGAAAGGGCGGCCAAAGCCGCTAATGGCCCACGGATGGCCCGCAAGATCGAAGCGGGGAATTGGCCGATCGGCCCAGGATCGGGGGATGCAGCCTCTGACCTGGGCCGGCGGTCTGTGGAGCGGGCGACGGGAATCGAACCCGCACCGTCAGTTTGGAAGACTGAAGCTCTGCCATTGAGCTACGCCCGCGCGCATCCCCGGGTCGTGGGGACGCGCCGACAGCGTACCCAATCGGTTCGCGGTCCGCGCAGCCACGCCCGGCGTGTCGCCCGCCGCCCACGATCCGCGCGCCGTCCAAACGGCTGGCCTGGCCGGCGGCGGTCACGCTGAACTTCTTCAACCATCCCGTGTGCCCGTTGCTGTCACGGATCGTCGGGTCGCCGCCACCTTCGATCCGGGTTGAAGGTGGCTCACCTTCTCATGGATCTGTGGCCGCCGGACCTCTCTCGTCGTCCCCGAGAGGGCGTGTACCCGCCCCGGGGGGCGCCCGGCGAGCGTCGACCGCATAGACTGTTTCCCGCCACGGGGTGTGGCGCAGCTTGGTAGCGCACTCGCTTTGGGAGCGAGGGGCCGTGGGTTCAAATCCCGCCACCCCGACTGTCGTCCGCGGCCGGGCCGCCCCGGGTGTCGCCGGTTTCCCGCGCGGCCACCCGGGCGGTGGCGGTCGGCTGTGCCGGCTCGCCTACACTCGATGGGCTGTAGAGCGCCCAGACCAACTGAGATCCGTCAAGGAGTACGCCTGTGAAGAGCACCGTCGAGACTCTGAGCCCGACGCGCGTGCGGCTCGCCATCGAGGTGCCGTTCGTCGAGCTCGAGCCGAGCCTCAAGAAGGCGTACCGGGAGATCGGCCAGCAGGTCCAGGTTCCCGGCTTCCGCCGGGGAAAGGTCCCCGCCGTGGTGATCGACCAGCGGGTCGGCCGGGGCACCGTCCTCAACGAGGCGGTCCAGGAGGCCATCCCGCAGAACATCCTCGCCGCGGTCCGCGAGCACGACCTGAAGACGCTGGGCCGTCCGGAGGTCGAGATCACCGAGTTCGCCGACGGTGACGCGCTGAACTTCACCGCCGAGGTGGACGTCCGTCCGGAGATCACCCTGCCCGACCCGGCCACCATCGAGGTGACCGTCGACGAGCTGCAGATCGACGGCAGCGAGGTCGACAATCAGGTGCAGAGCCTCCGCGAGCGGTTCGCCACCCTCAAGACCGTCGAGCGGGCCGCCGCCGAGGGCGACTACGTGCAGATCGATCTGAACGCGACCGTCGACGGCGAGGAGGTGCCCGGCGGCTCGGCGAGCAACATCTCGCACGAGGTCGGCAGCAAGCAGCTCCTGCCGGGGCTGGATGAGGCCCTCGTCGGCGTCGCCGCCGGCGAGAGTGCGACCTTCACCACCGAGCTGGTCGGCGGTGACTACGCCGGCCGGGAGGCCGAGGTGTCGGTGACCGTCCGCACGGTCAAGGAGAAGGAGCTCCCCGAGCTGAACGACGAGTTCGCCCAGCTGGCAAGCGAGTTCGACACCATCCAGGAACTGCGCGACGACCTCCGCGAGCGGGTGACCCGGGGCAAGCGCGTGGAGCAGATCTACGCCGCCCGGGACAAGGCGCTGGAGCAGCTCGTCGAGGCTGCCGACGTGCCGGCGCCGGAGGGTGTCGTTCGCGAGGAGGTCGAGAGCCGCCGGGCGGCGATGGTCGACCAGCTCGAGCGCATCGGTGCCTCGCTGGAGGAGTACCTCGCGGCTGAGGAGAAGACCGAGGAGCAGATCGACACCGAGCTGACCGAGGCGGCCACTCAGGGCGTCAAGATTCAGCTCATGCTGGACACGATTGCCGACGCCGAGGACACCCAGGTCTCCGACGACGAGTTCGGGCACGAGATCGTGCACCGGGCGCAGCGGGCCGGGATGGCCCCGCAGCAGTACTACGACCAGCTTGTCCGCTCCGGCGCGGCCGGCGCTGTCTACGGTGACGTCCGACGTGGCAAGGCACTGGCCTCGATCATGGAGCGGATCGTGATCAGGGACACCGCCGGCAACGAGGTGACCCTCGAGGCCCTGCGCGCCGAGAACGAGGCGGAGCACGACCACGAGCACTGATCGCCTGGGCAGCGGCCGCCGTCCCCCGACGTGGTTGGGCGGCGGCCGAAACCCGTTCCGGGGTACGCCCGAGGGGGCTGCGCTGAGAGCGAACAGCGCCCCGACCGGGACGCTGCGGACCGGGTGAGCGGTTAGTGTCGGGTAGGACGGTACGGAGAGCGAAGGGCTGCCATGACCGACATGCACATCCCAGCGACGCCGCTCCGGGCGATTGACGCCCGAGGTGGCGACAACATTGGCAACCTCGACGACTCGGTCTACAACCGGTTGCTCAAGGAGCGGATCATCTTCCTGGGCAGCGAGGTGACCGACCAGGTCGCCAACCGCATCTGCGCGCAGCTGCTGCTGCTCGCCGCGGAGGACCCGGACCGCGACATCAACCTCTGGATCAACTCGCCGGGCGGCTCGGTCTACTCGGGCATGGCGATCTACGACACGATGCAGTTCATCGACAATGACGTGTCGACCGTGGCGATGGGCATGGCGGCCTCCATGGGCCAGCTGCTGCTCTGCGCGGGCACCAAGGGTAAGCGGTACGCCCTGCCCCACGCCCGGATCATGATGCACCAGCCGTCGGGCGGCATGGGCGGCACCGCCTCCGACATCGCCATCCAGGCGGAGCAGATGCTCTACACGAAGCGGATGTTCCAGGAGCGGGTCGCCTTCCACACCGGCCAGGGCCAGGCGCAGATCGAGGCGGATTCGGACCGTGACCGCTGGTTCACCGCCCAGGAGGCCATGGACTACGGCTTCATCGACAAGGTGATCACCGGAGCCGCCCAGGTTCCGGAAGGCGCCGGGACCCTGAGCTGAGCGAGGAGCTGACGATGACCGACCTGAGCCTGCCGCCCCAGTTCGCGGCCGTGCACAACCGCTACGTCCTACCGTCGTTCGTCGAGCGCACGTCGTACGGGGTCAAGGAGTCCAACCCGTACAACAAACTCTTCGAGGATCGGATTATCTTTCTCGGGGTCCAGGTCGACGACGCGTCGGCCAACGACGTGATGGCCCAGCTGTTGACGCTTGAGGGCACCGACCCGGACCGCGACATCATCATGTACATCAACTCGCCCGGTGGCTCGTTCACGGCCATGACGGCGATCTACGACACGATGCAGTATGTCCGGCCGGACATACAGACGGTCTGTTTGGGTCAGGCGGCCAGCGCCGCGGCGGTGCTGCTGTCCGCCGGCACTCCGGGTAAGCGGATGGCGTTGCCGAACTCCCGGATCATCATCCACCAGCCGGCCACCGAGGGCGGCTACGGGCAGGGCTCGGACATCGAGATCCAGGCCCGGGAGATTCTGCGGATGCGGACGCAGCTGGAGGAGATGCTGTCCCGGCACTGCAACCAGCCGATCGAGAAGGTTCGCAAGGACATCGATCGGGATAAGATCATGACGGCCGAGGAGTCCAGGGAGTACGGGCTGGTGGACACGATCCTCACCAGCCGTAAGAAGGGTCTGCTGGCCGCCAACGCCGCCAGCTGAGCGGTACGGGTTGGAGGTCGGTCGGGAATCCGCTCCCGGCCGACCTCTGACACACCCGTTTTGGGGGTCGGAGAAAACCGCGCCAGCGGGTAACGTCGGGTCTGTACCGCTTCGCTGGTCCGACCGGCGGGGTAGCAGAGACGGGCGGCGCGCGGCGTCCGCAGGTCGTGGCCGGTTGACCGGCCGATGAGTGCAGGGAGAATGTAGGTGGCACGGATCGGTGACGGCGGCGACCTACTGAAGTGCTCCTTCTGCGGCAAATCGCAGAAGCAGGTCAAGAAGCTCATCGCGGGTCCCGGGGTCTATATCTGCGACGAGTGCATCGATCTCTGCAACGAGATCATCGAGGAGGAGTTGGCCGAGTCCGGTGAGGTGAAGTGGGAAGAGCTTCCCAAGCCGATGGAGATCTGCCAGTTCCTCGACAACTACGTCGTCGGTCAGGACCAGGCCAAGAAGGCGCTCGCCGTCGCGGTCTACAACCACTACAAGCGGATCCAGGCCGAGGCGGCCGGTGCCCCTGGTAGTGACAGCGTCGAGCTGGCCAAGTCGAACATCCTGCTCCTCGGCCCGACCGGGTGCGGCAAGACCCACCTCGCGCAGACCCTGGCGCGGATGCTGAACGTCCCGTTCGCCATCGCGGACGCCACCGCCCTCACCGAGGCTGGCTACGTCGGCGAGGACGTGGAGAACATCCTCCTCAAGCTGATCCAGGCCGCCGACTACGACATCAAACGTGCCGAGACCGGCATCATCTACATCGACGAGGTCGACAAGATTGCGCGGAAGTCGGAGAATCCGTCGATAACGCGCGACGTGTCTGGCGAGGGCGTGCAGCAGGCCTTGCTCAAGATGCTGGAGGGCACGGTCGCGAACGTGCCGCCGCAGGGCGGCCGTAAGCACCCGCATCAGGAGTTCATCCAGATCGACACCACCAACGTGTTGTTCATCTGCGGCGGAGCCTTCGCCGGCCTCGACCAGATCATCGAGGCGCGCACCGGCCACGGCGGCACCGGCTTTGGGGCCCGGCTCCGGTCAGTCTCGGAGCGGTCCACGGATGACATCTTCAGCCAGGTGATGCCGGAGGATATGCTGAAGTTCGGCCTGATCCCCGAGTTCATCGGCCGGCTCCCGGTGATCACCAACGTGCGTAGTCTGGATCGCACCGCGCTGGTCCGGATCCTCACCGAGCCGCGGAACGCCCTCGTCCGGCAGTATCAGCGCCTGTTCGAGCTGGACGGCGTCGAGCTGGAGTTCGAGCAGTCGGCTCTGGAAGCAATCGCGGATCAGGCGATGCTCCGCGGCACCGGTGCCCGCGGTCTTCGAGCGATCATGGAAGAGGTTCTACTCTCCGTGATGTACGAGGTGCCCAGTAACCCGGATGCCGCCCGCGTCCTGATCACCCGTGAGGTCGTCCTGGAGAACGTCAACCCGACGATCGTCCCGCGGGAGTTCACCGGGCGGCGAGCCCGCAGGGAGCGCGAGGAGAAGTCTGCCTGAGCGGTTCCGCGACCGAGGTTCGATACCACCCATCCCGGGCCTCAGGTCCTGTCGCCAGCACGGCCCGATCCGTACGCTGATGCCATGCGCATCGCTGTCTGCCAGCTCAACTCCCGGCACGACCGCAAGGAAAACCTCACAATTGCGGAGTCGCTGCTGGAGCGCGCCGCCGCCGGTGGCGCCGACCTCGCGCTCCTTCCGGAGTACGTGGACTACCTCGGGCCCGTCGCGAACTCTCCCGATCCAGAGCCGGTCGACGGTGAGGTGGGAGAGTTTTTCGCCGCTGTCGCACGACGCCTCGGTATGTGGGTCATCGCCGGCTCGGTTCACGAGCGCGGTCCGGACCCGGTACGCACGTACAACACGTCGTTGGTATTCGACCGGTCCGGCACGCTGGCCGCCACCTATCGCAAGATCCATTTGTACGACGTGGAGATCCCCGGACGGGTGTCGTACCTCGAGTCGGCCACGGTCGCGCCCGGTGCGCAGCCGGTGGTGGTTGACGTGGAGGGCCTGCGGGTCGGCCTGTCGATCTGCTACGACCTGCGCTTTCCGGAGCTGTACCGGAAGCTGGCCACCGAGGGCGGCGCCCAGCTGCTCGTCGTGCCAGCGGCCTTCATGCTGCACACCGGACGGGACCACTGGGAGGTGCTGCTGCGCGCGCGGGCCATCGAGAACCAGTGCTTCGTGGCGGCGGCCGGTCAGACCGGAGACCATGAGCCTGGCCGGACGTGTTTCGGGCGCAGCATGGTGGTTGACCCGTGGGGCCTCGTCCTGACCCAGGCGCCCGACGGCGCGAGCGTCGCATTCGCGGATCTCGACCTGAAGCGCCTGCACACGGTCCGTAGCGAGTTGCCGAGCCTTGCCAACCGCCGTCTCTAGCGGCCGGGGACGCATCGGACACCTGGGGGCGTGTGTTGCGTCGTACGTCGGCGGGAGGTCCTGCTCCATGGCGGCTCGGCCGACTGGGTCCGGTGCGCCGTTCCGGCTATGACGCCGCCGGGCGGTGGGTCGGTGGGTCGGTGGGTCGGTGGTTAACCCTGAAGTAGCACGCCTATCGTCGCGAGCCCGGCTATGGCGACCGCCGTGACGAGGAGGGCCGTGGTCATGCGGGACGGGCCGCGTCGGGCCAGTTGACCGACGGACATCA